>JAYZDF010000121.1:0-67576 GCA_036337945.1 Myxococcota bacterium | reverse complement strand
ATGAATACGCAGCGTAAAACGGTATATGAGCTTCGCCGCAAAGTTCTAGGCGATGACCCAATGGACGAAGATATAATGGACATCGTTGAAAGAGTCCTCGCCCAAACTATAGAAGCAACATGTCCAAAATTTTCGGCGGCTGATGAGTGGAACTTAGAAGGCCTAAAGACGAAAGTTCAAATGGTTTTTGGCGCGTCCATTCAATCGATGATTGATTCGAAGAAGATCTTCGAAATGCGGCCAGAAGATATCCTCGACGAACTTTTTCTGATGATGGAAAAACGCTGGCACGATAAATTTAAGGAGTTCGAGGAACGATTTGCGGTGGTCAAGGATGGCTTGAAACCGAAGGATGCTCTTGAGGTGACGGATAAAGTCGTCGAGCCCGTTTCGCGATTTTTCATTCGAAACTTATACAGTCGTGAGATTGACAGCTTTTGGCGAGAACATTTGACTCATATGGATCATCTTAAAGAGGGGATTCATTTGCGTGGTTATGGTCAACGTGATCCCAAGATCGAATACAAGCGAGAAGGTTATCAACTATTCGAAGCGATGATGAGTGATATTGACCACAACGTTTTGACCAAGCTTTACAACATTGAGCTTGCAACTCGCGAAGAGGCTCTCCAAATCGAAGAGCAAGAACGCAAACGACGACAAGCCGCAGAAGCGCTGCAGCGAGCAGCGCAGCTAGCAGGTAGTAGTGGAAACAAGGGCTCGGATGGACTCGGTAACGATGATGGTCCTGGCCGCGCAGCCGCGCCGAAAAAGGTCAAGCGCCCGGGACGTAACGACCCCTGCTGGTGTGGAAGTGGTAAGAAATATAAGAAGTGCCACATGCGTGAAGACGAAGCGAAAGCGCAGGCCCAAATCCAAGCTTAGTACCAGACTCTATTCGAGCAGGATAGCACCCAAACATTTCGTAATATCGATGCCTTATGACCTGATACGGCATGTGGCCACCGTCTCTTTACTCTATCTGCATTAAAATGTAGGATAAGTAGCACAATTTGAGCCTTTTGCTCAAATATCAGGAACGGTACAGGGTGAAAGTTTCAAAGCAGGGCATAATCGGGGCGAAGCAGATCAAACCGCACGAAAGCCCCGATGTTTCTACCAAACAGGTTAAGAGTCAATCCACTCCCGTAAATGCGCTAGACCAGCTTGATCGAACTGCCGTGACACAGCTTTCGGAGAGGTCTGCTGTTTCAACCCCTGTTGCCGCGAGCAAAGGCATGCGAACTGTAGATGTCCGCGCTGCTGTCGAAGATTCGGCGCATTGGGCTGGCTTCTCAGCGAATCCTGAAAAGCTTGCCGCGCTTCTGCGAACCGAGATTTTAGAAGTCCAGGAATTCGTTTCTGGCCTCAAAGACGCTTTTAGCTTTTTTGGCGGAGCTCGAGTTCGACCGGAGGATGAGCACTTTAGCGAGGGAAAAGTGTGGGGTGAAGCTGTATTGCTCACAAATGTCGCGGCCAAAGTTCCTGAGGTTGTTGCGGTCGCCGAGAACTCAGGCGTTTTCTCTGAAGAAGCTGTTGAGGCGGCTAGGGCGGTGGCTCTTGGTTGCGCCGTCGGTTCTAACGGAGCAGAGAAAGTTAATGTGCAACTCCTCGGTCAAAATGGCGGTACCGACGCAGCGTCGCTGAAGAATGCACTCATCGAAGCTTGCTGTGAAGAAACAAAGGCAGAAGATATGGCCCTTCTTATGACACTGACTCGGACTGGCGCGGGTCCAGGAATGATGGAGGCTGTCCCAATTGGATATTTGGATGCGCGCCAAAAACTAATGCGCTTGATGCCAGATGTGGGTGTGTCGATGACTGACGAACTCGTTACCCAGGGTTCGCGAATAGAACTGCCGTTCGAGCAAAAACCAAACCCTTATATCGAGAAGATGCGAGAGTTCGCTCACTTCTTGCCTCGAAGATTAGCGCTGACGGAGCAGGCCAATGGTTTTGTTGTTTTTCCGGGCGGAGTTGGCACGCTGAACGAATTGTTTGAGGTCGTCCGCTACGGTCGTCCGACTGTTCTGTGTTCCACCGAGTTTTACGGAGGAATGCTCAATGAGCTCACTAAGGCCTGGAAAGAAAGGGATTTGGTGGATCCTGAAATCTTTAAAAATTTGAAAGTTGTCGATGGGCCTGAAGAAGGGCTTCCGCATTTGCTAGAACGAGCGAAAGCTTCTCCGCCAGCGAGCGAACCCAGTCTCGAGCGCGCTGAACAACTAGCGTCTGACCTCCAAAGAGGTCTAGAGACCTTGTCTGAATTGCCTAGTGCGGTCACCTTCATTGGCGGGCGACGATTGAAAGATACTGATCGGGAGATTCCTGTCGCCCGAAAAATAGCCGAAAAGCTTGCAAAATCTGGGGTTCCACTTCGTTCAGGCGCCGCAGGAGCCGTAATGAATGCAGTGAGCGAAGGTGCTGCGGCCGGGCGTCCCGATAGTAAGATTCAAGGAATTTTATTGGCTGAAGAAGGCGACTCTTTCGATGATTTGGATGACCGAGTAGAGAAGCTTGAGGTCGTACACAGCAGCGCCGCCCATAAAGTTCTTACATATGAGAACACCGACGCCATAGTGGCGCTCCCAGGTGGTGTAGGTACCTTTGACGAAATTTTTGAACTCGTAACTTTGATGCAATGCGAGAAAATTCCTATGCGGCCTTTGGTTTTGGTTGGCAGCGAATTCTGGAAGCCATTCTTAGATGAGATGGCGCGCGTTATGCTCGACAAGGATTCTGATTTACCGGAAGATCAGCGGCTAAAGACAATTTCAGACGAGGATATGGACATGTTTCATATCGTCGATGATGCGGCCGATGCAGCGAGAATTATCAGGTTGCATCGAGCCGGCCTAACCCCGAAAAAGAAACCGCATCCGCCAGTTTAGGTTTGAAAGAGAAGAGTAAATAGAAAATCATGATCAGAACGTTTTTCAATCACATGACCGGGGCGAATCCGAATCCTGCTACGGAAGAGATTGCGGATACCAGCCATACGAGTAGTTCTGCTCCAGATGATCGAGTGTCCGTGGACTCGAATGGTGCTCCGAGTATCTCACCGGGTCTCGCAACGACTGCACCCTCTCACTCCTCTGGGCAGGTCATCAAGGCGCTCGCTCAAAACGAGAGCAGCGAGGTGAAATCGGTAGAAATGCTGTCGAAGCCGCACAAGACTACATCCGTTAGTTTTTCTTATCGGACAGGCGATTCACGCGGTCGCAAACTTAAACCGGGAGAGCAAATGCTTCTTGAAATTCCTCCACAGTTTCGAGATCGGCCAATCCGTTTCGCGGTCCTGAAGCACCGACAAGATAGAGACGAGACCACTGCTCCTGAAGGCGATAGTAAGTGGGATGCGAATCCTGGCGTGACTTCACTTCAAGTGCATGCGCCATCATTTGATAGTGATAATTCCTGGAGATACTGGAAAGCACCTTGGGGCTCAAGCGGCCAAGCTGGCGGAAAATATGCTGAACATCGCAGTGCTTCTGACCCTGAAGTAGAAAATATGTTTGATTGGATACGTCACGGCCATTCTGCTGTCGGTGCATCAGGTGTTTCGAAAGAACCTCTCTTCGCCGATGCAATCAAAGTAGTGAGCGTGGGTAAAGACCCGGTTCGGGTCCATCAGGTTGATATGATGTTTTTGCCGGAACGGCCAGACTCTACCGATGAACAAATATTTTCATCTGGTACTGTTTTTGGAGATCCATGGAGTGCGGAAGGGCGAGCTTATGGTGGGGGCCCAAGATTCCAAGGAAAATACCCGGGAGCGTTGGCTTTAGGCGGCAGAAAAAATAACGATTCTGAGGTACTCAATAAGGTTCAATCGAAACCTGGATGGGCATTGGAAAACGGTCAGCTCGAAATCGAGCTGTCAAACACGAAGCAGTTCACGGGCGTTGAGGTCGCCTGTGGGGATACGCATCCAGATGGCAAAAGAAACAAAGACGGACATGTAGGAACTCTAGGTTGGTCAAAACTCTCTATGGGAATTCGACGTGCTGGGAGTACAAAGGTCGATTGGTTTATCGATCGACAAGGAGTGCCGCCTGAGGGCGTTCTTTTTGGAGGACCAACGATGGAGAACTTCACAGCAAAGCCTGGAGATAAACTTATTGTTCGAGCAGATTCAGACACGACTTACGTGATGGGACTTCGGCTTTGGTATAAAGACTAACTTCCAAGTGAGAGAATTGGCAAAGGCGACGAATAGTGAGCGATAGCTTCTCGGAAGAATGGGGACGAATCAATGATTTGTCCGAGGTGGCAGAAAAATATGGACAAGCCGGTAAATACCGGTTGGCAATGTATCGTCTGCACAATGCGAAAATTCGAGCTTCTGATCTCTCATCAAGAAGTCTAGAACGTCAGCAAATTTCAACGCTGAGAAAGTTTGTCGAAAGTATCCCTGAAAGGCTTCAGTATTTTGCAGATGAGAACAAGAAAGTTGAACTGAATGCTGGAGAGGTTAAGAACCGACCGCATACTGTTGCGTTATTTGGTTTGTCCGCAAATCCGCCGACCGGTAAAGGCGGGCATGCTGGAATTGTTGATTGGTGTGCAGGTTCGATGACGGTGGACTCCCCAAACGACACGAACCCCGAAGAAGCTGTCGAAGGTTTGCCCGTAGATGAGGTATGGGTGCTACCGGTGTATAGACATGCTTTTTCAGAAAAAAGCACGCTTCTTTCTTTTGAACACCGAGTAGCTATGGCGAAACTGTGCTTTGAAAGCCCTGCTGAAAACACTGTAAAAGTTCAGGTTCGCGAATTAGAACGAGAACTCTTTTTACGTGAGCAGGAATTATCCAATATCTCGAGTCCAAAAAAGTCAGCAAGCCGATTGGGTAGTGTCGACCTCGTAAGGATGCTGCAAGCTGACTTTCCTCACTACCAATTCGCCTTCGTTATGGGAGGAGATACTTATCAGGATTTCAGGCTCGGGAAATGGAAAGGTGGTTTTTCGCTACAAGAGTTGTTACCGATTGTTGTTTGTGCGCGGCATGGCGTAGAATTGGATGTTCATCCCCTTGTAGAACGTTTGAATCTTCAAGATGTCAGCTCGACGAAAGTGAGAAGTTCCTCTGACCTTGCCTATCTCAGTGCTTGCTTGGAGCCACCAGTCCTCGAATATATTCGAGAACATAAGCTCTATGCTTTCGCCCATTCCTAAAATTTGTTGTTTTATGGCCGATTCAGGGCCTGAAGCCCTTATTTTCACTGTTCTTGCTGCTGAACCTGGAGCGAATTTGGATTTTGTAGGGGGAAAGCGGGGATCCATTGACAGTGAAGGAAGGTGAGGGGATGATGTCTTCGCCAAGAGGATTTCGCAGACGTCACGGTCTGCTTAGAAGGATACTCGGACTACTGTGACTCAAGATAATGCATCAAAACCTCGGTTGGTTACCAAAAAGAAACGTCGTGACCCGCTCATCGGCGCGACGATAGCGGGTAAATATCAAATCATTGATAAGCTTGGTGAAGGTGGCATGGGAAGTGTGTACCGAGCGAGCCAGCAACCCATCGAACGCATGGTTGCGGTCAAGGTTCTACTAAACAAGTTGGTCGATGACGACATGGCGGTTCGTCGTTTCGATCAAGAAGCTAGGGCTGTATCCAAGATGCAGCATCCCAATACAGTCACGATATATGATTACGGTCAGACTGACGATGGACGTTTTTATTTGGTGATGGAGTTTCTGAAAGGGAAGACCTTGACCGACTTATTGAGAAGTCGAGGAACTGTAGAACCACACCTTGCCTGTCATGTCATTCGTCAAGTTTGTGCCTCTCTTGGTGAAGCGCATCTGACAGGCAGTATTCACCGCGATCTCAAGCCGGACAATATTTTTCTTACGACAGTGGGGAATGATGAGAACTTCGTTAAGGTCCTAGATTTTGGTGTAGCAAAATTAGCAGACAACGAAGCCGGTGCAACGCTGACTCAGACAGGAATGATTTTTGGAACTCCAAAATACATGTCACCTGAGCAGGCTGAAGGTCGTCCCATCGATAGCCGAGCAGATATCTATGCAATCGGAGTGGTGCTTTATGAGTTATTGACGGGTCGACCTCCTTTTTTGGCAGATACAGCTGTTGCTCTTCTTCTCAAGCACATTTCTGCGCCACCGCCAGAATTCGCAAAAATTCGGTCTGATCTGAATGTCCCTCAACAACTTGAGCAAGTCACAATGAAGGCTTTAGCGAAAGATGTTGAGAAGCGTTACGCGACTGTCGACCAACTGGCGGATGATTTATACCAATGCATGACATCCATGAGAACTGGAGCGATGCCTGTATTGGGAGAAGCAACACATCAAGTGTCGATCAATAGTCCAGTGCCTACTGAAATGGTTCCTAATCAAGAGTTCCACAGCACGAACGGACTTCAATCGCCGCACGCTGTTCCCGACAATTTATCGTTGGGCGTTAATGCAAACGACGCTAAAACGAACGAAGAGCCTCAGGTTGGTGCAGGAGCTACCGAGAAAGCATCTGTTTTGAGTGCGACCACCCAGCAAGGACAATCTGCTCCGGCCGGCTTTGTTGAAGGTAGAACTCAGCGAGCGCCTGTTGTGGAGACGGCCCAGTTGTCGCCCTCAGATGAGCTGTTTCTTGATGCTGAATCTCGAAATAAGCCGAAATCCAATAACCTATTACTTGGAAGTGTTGGACTGTTAGCTATTTTCGCCGGCGTTCTCGTGCTGGTCCTCGCCCAACCTGAAAAGAGCGTAACGACGACAGAACCCATCTCTCGAGAGAAACCGGAAGAGCTCGTTCCCGCGAAAGACCCGGAACCGGATAAGCCCAAACCGGCAGAGACAAAGGTGGCGAAACCGAAGAGAGAATCAATTAAGAAGCCTCCTTTGGTGAAAGAATCAGCCAAGCCCCCTACTAAGTCAAACAGGTCCAAGAGACCGACAAAAAAGCAGTCTGTGGGGGCTGTAAATAATAAGACAGAAGGTACGCAGATTTCGGATCCATCGGCCAATGCTCGCGAAGAAAAAAACAAGACGGTTGATATATCTTTCAGCTCTCAACCTGCAGGCGCTGTGGTTACCCTCGATGGTAAGCAACTGGGAACAACGCCGTTTCGCTCGAGTTTCTCCAAAGAGATCACACCGGTGTCTTTCAAGTTTTCTCTCAAGGGTTATCGAAAATTCGAAGAAACGACGACACTAGCAAGAGATAGAACTGTATCAGTCACCCTTGAGAAGTTACCTCCATCGAAAACCGTGAAGAAGACTCCAAAGAGGAAGAGCGTGAATAAAGCGCCGAAGGTCAAGCCGCCGGCACCTTCAGACCGCATAGACGACGTAGATCCACTTAATGAGCGAGTGGATGAATTGAAGGATTTCTAGACGTTGTATTAGCTCGGATGCCCGACTTCGAAAATCACTTCTAGATTAGATTCCCGCATCACTTCCAGTCGTGCTTGTTGAAGCATCCAGATTACCAGTACCGCCTGCATCGTTTGTAGTCGTGGAAGTACCTGCATCCAGGTTGCTGCTACCACTATCAACTTGTTGCGCTGCATCAGTAGCGAGGATGCCGGCATCAACGCTTGCCATTGCATCAGTGTCAGCAACGCCTGCGTCGAGTGCAGGAAGTGTTGGCTCTGGGGCTTCTAACAAAGGAACGAGAGCGCTGTCCGGACTTACGCAACGAAACCCAATCGTATCCTTGTTTTCATTAGAGTCAGGGTTGGGTTGCAACACGTTAGAAAAAATCCCACTACGAGTTGGGTCAGACGCTGTGCCTTCGCGGTAATTGCCACCTACGGTGAGGCCTATATTACCGTTGGTAATAGCTAAGCGTGGTGAGGCAATACATATACGTTGGAGTCCAACTTTTCCGACGATGTTGCCCATAACGTAGGCGCAACCATTGGCATCAGCTGGGTTGTCAGAAGAGCACGGAGACTCTTCCACGGACCTTTCGCAAAACCACGGTAAGCTCGCATTGTCTACTTGCGTTGGACGAACTCGATCAAGTGCCCATTCGGTCAAGTTTCCGGTGAGGTCGTAAATGCCGTTTACTTTGTCTCCTGAGACAGAGCCTACAGTTTGTTCCCCGGCGATTGTGCTTGGTTTCGGAGCGGCAGAACAGCCTTCGACGGTTCCTGAATTACAGTTTGGTGGATTGTCAGTCCCTGGATTTGTTTCTGGGTATAACGGGGGAAGTTCAGATGGAAAGCCTTCAATACTTTGGCTTATTGCAACGGTCGCAGTTGGAAGTGCTACTTGTCGCATCAACACGTGCTCAAGTGCAGTGGGCAACCTGCGTCCACTGAACGTGCAAAAGCGGGACGCCTCGTCCTGCGCAACATTCGCTACAGGACAGCTCGCGAAGTCTTCGCCTGGATTGCAGTAACTCGCTTTGTCATTATCGTAGGGATTAGGTTTCTGGCAGTATCCCGAGTCAACGCAAAGCTGAAAAAGATCATTCGTTGTCTCAATGACGTCCGATTTTATTTGCGCACTTTCGATTTGAATGAAGCAATTATACGCTTCACCGTCTTCTAGTTTTGAGAGTTCATCCGCGGTTTGAGCAAAGTGCTTGCACGAAGGCAATTCTTCGGCCGAGTTAGGCTTCGTTCGAAAACCTGAGGCGTTATCTTGGAGATACACGCGGTACACCTGGTCGGTGACATCGGGGTGCGTGATATCCGTTTGATGAATGGGCTCAGGAGCTGATGTGGTCTCGAGACAGCTCGCGCACAAAAGTGCAGAAACAACGCAGGTAAGTTTCCGCGTGACGTCTTTGGTTTCGATAGTTGTTCTCATGTTTCTAGAAACTCCCACTCATCCCGAAAGCAGCACCTTGAGCTGTTGGGATTAGCCCCAGCCCAGTGACTTCGACGTTGGCAAAATTTGATTCTTCCTCTGGACCAATGTCAGCGACCAAGTCGACTTTCTCTTCAGGTCTAAACCACTTGATCATGAAAAAGGTCATCCCAGTAGCCATAAAGACTCCGCCACCTATCCCAGACCAGAATTGGATTTGGGTTAATAATTTCGCTTCTGAGTTTGTTCTGTTACCTGTTCCGTTGGGGCCGGTGTAAAAGTTTGTGGAACTGACTTCGTCAGCAGCCGGACCTACGTTTTCATAAAGCGGTCTTTTACGTAAGTATTCTTGGTAAAGCCATGGTCCCCCAAAACCAAGGCCTCCTCCGAATAGACCAATCATGAAAAATGATCTTCCAAGCTTCGAAAGCGTTTCGTCCTTTATTGGCTCAACGTATTCTTTCAACGTAACGTCGATATTGGAAGTTTTTCCACGATTGACTACGAACGCTTGAGTATATCTTGGAAACCCAGACGCCTCGATGGTTAGTTGATGTTTACCTGCTGGTAATGCTTTGGGCTGGGTAAAGGGCGATAAACCTACAATTGCACCATCGACAAATATTCGAGCTCCATCAACATTGATCTTGAACTCCGCGAAGCCGACGTTCGTTAGCTTTTTCAGCTTGAACTCAAGCGCGAGTGGTTTGTCGTCGGGCATGACAAAATCAGTTTGGTAAGGTTCATAGCCATTCAAATCCAGATAAATCGTGTGCGGTCCTGGCTTTACCTTCATTCTATAGTTCGTTTGCCCTTGAAGTCCGGTGGTTCGGTCATCCAGATAGATGTCAGCGCCAGGTGGGTCTGATGAGACGGATAACTCTTGAAAACGGTCGCGAATTGAACGTTTCAGGCGTCGAATATTTTCTTCAATATTAGCGCGGTCCGTCGCGTTAGGGTCTACCTCAAGATACTGTTGCAGATATTCAACCGCTTCCTCGAATCGACCCATGCGTTCGTAGCTCTTTGCAATATTGAAGAGAGCTCCTGAAGTTGGCTTGATGTCATAAGCGGCTTTGAAAGCTGCTATTGCACCTTCGTAGTCGCCTTTTCTGAAGGCGGACTTTCCATTGGCGATGTTTACTTTGTACTGAGCATCGGGACTGTCCGGATCATTTGCGTCTTTACGGCGAAGGGATTCGATCTTTTCAAGAGTTTCCGCTTTGTCTCGGGGGTCGGTAGTTTGGGCGACATATTGCTCATACGTTTTGATGGCTTCTTGAACTTTCGAGAGCTTTTCGTAGCATCGGGCAACGTTGTACAGAATTGCAGGTGTTGGTTTGAGTTCGTATGCTTTTTTGAAGTTTTCGAGTGCGCCCAAATAATTTCCGGATCGGTACTCAGCCTTTGCTTGCTTGAAGAGCTTGATGGCTTGTTTGGTAGTATCTACCGGAGTCGAATCGGTTGCGACACTGCTGGTTTTGGCTTTTGTACCGGACCCTTCTTGAGCATGGCTTTCAACGGCGAAGAACGCTGTTAGGGTGCTCCCGACCAAAAAGGCCATAAGCTTGGCTTTCATGCAGCGAGACTTTCACGGAATCGCTCTTGTTTCAATGGTTTGGCTGGAACAGCGGTCAAAAAGTTATCCCTTCTGAGTGTAGGGTTTTTTCGTGGCAATTGATGACTTGCATAAACGCTTGCGCCCAACCGGAACCGCATGCTACCCCCGGGCTCTCACTGGGAGCAGGGCGGCTCTAAGTTGAGAATATAACGACACACGTCTGGGTAGTGGTCACGGGAGCTTATGCCTGGGCGGAGGAACATCCCGCAGTAATTAAAAGAGGAATATCATGTCCACAGTAACTATGAAGCAAATGCTCGAAGCAGGCGTTCACTTCGGTCACCAAACCAAACGTTGGAATCCGAAAATGAAGCCCTACATTTTTGGTGCTCGTAATGGAGTCTACATTATCGACCTCCAACAAACCGTAACCTATTGGCGTAGAGCGTACGATTTCGTTTGCGACCTTGCAGCGCGAGGCGAAAAAATCTTGTTTGTCGGTACGAAAAAGCAAGCTCAAGAGGTAGTTGCTGAAGAAGCGTCACGTTCAGGAATGTACTACGTGAACAACCGTTGGCTCGGTGGAACTCTGACCAATTTCAAGACGGTAAAACAATCTATCGAACGTCTCAAAGGCATTGAAAAAATGGCTACGGACGGAACTTTTGAACGTTTACTAAAAAAAGAAGTTCTGATGCTGAATAAAGAGTGCGCAAAACTCGAACGCTCATTGGGTGGTATCAAAGATATGGCCCGCCTTCCTGGCGCTGTATTCATTATTGACCCGAAGAAAGAGCACATTGCTGTGACTGAAGCGAACCGTCTTCAAATACCTGTCGTTGCGATCGTTGATACAAACTGCGACCCGGACATGATCGATTATGTCATTCCCGGAAACGATGACGCAATTCGCTCCATCAAGTTGTTCACGGCAAATATCGCGGAAGCTTGCATCGAGGGCCGTAACCGTTACGAAGAAAACATGGCTGCTCGCCAGGGCTCCGTACCCCCAGACGCTGCTGCGAAAAAAGAAGATGGGGCCGCGGATGCTGAGCAAAGCGAAGAAGAAGCGCCAAAAGGACCGCAGGTTGATGTTGTCATGCGACCACCGGTACCTGCTTCTGAAGGCACCGCTGAGACCGCAGAAGAAGCGGCACCAAGCGCGAACCCATAAGACGCAAACCGTCGCTTAATCGCTAAACGACCAAAATTTATTTTTAGTGACCGATACGATGTTTTCGGTCGCACTATTCACACAATAGAAGAGGCAAAAAATGGCTGCAGTAACTGCAAAATTAGTTAAAGAACTTAGAGAAAGAACATCCGCCGGTATGATGGACTGCAAAAAAGCGCTCGACGCGACCGAGGGTGATCTTGATAAAGCTAGCGAATGGCTACGTACAAAAGGACTGGCTCAAGCGGGAAAGAAAGCTTCGCGCGTTGCAGCCGAGGGTTCTGTTTTGAGCTACATCCATATGGGCGGAAAAATCGGAGTCCTTTTAGAAGTGAATTGCGAGACAGACTTTGTATCGCGTGGTGATGATTTCCAAGGTTTCTGCCGGGATATCGGGATGCATATCGCTGCAGCGAACCCAACCTATGTCAGCCGAGATGAGGTTCCTGAAGATGCTATCGCGAAAGAGCGCACTTTGTTCGAAGCTGAAATTCGGGAACAAGGTAAACCAGAAAACATTATCCAAAAGATTGTCGACGGGAAGATCGATAAATGGATGAAAGAAATCTGTTTGCTCGACCAAGAGTTTGTAAAGCCAGCTGAAGACGGCGGAAAGCAAACTGTTGAACAAGTTCGCATTAACATCGTTCAAAAAACCGGAGAAAACGTTCAGATTCGCCGTTTCGTTCGATACGTCCTTGGTGAGGGCATTGAAAA
Organism: Myxococcota bacterium; assembly: GCA_036337945.1. Lineage (GTDB taxonomy): Bacteria > Myxococcota > Kuafuiibacteriia > Kuafuiibacteriales > Kuafuiibacteriaceae > JAYZDF01. Next base: position 55,333 of record JAYZDF010000121.1, on the reverse strand, counting down.
GAAAAAGGAAAATCTCGCTGAAGAAGTCGCAAAGATGCAAGACGCTGCCCGCGCTGCGGCTGCGCCTGCTTCCTAAGGAGCGAACAGCAATCAATCTCTAAAGCGAGCTGACCGGCTCGCTACCTGCCCTAGGTCATGATATGACCTCCCCATGCCACGTATTAATTTCGGAAGCTTTTCATTAGATGCACCCTCTACCTGGTCTTTGACGACGATTATTCTCCAGGGACCGGCTGTCGAGGATGATATGAGCAAAGGAATGTTGACGGCCAAGAAATCTAAGCCGTTCAATCAGAACTTGATTGCCACTATGGAGCCTGTCGCTGATTCAGAAACGGCAGAATCTTATGTGAAGAGGCAAACGGAAGGGTTGATTCAGGCAGGGGTCCAGCGAACGGAAACGGCAAAGCCCGAGACAATAAAATTATCGTCTGGTCTTGAAGGACTAATTACCGAACGCTCGGTCGTTGGTCCTGGTGGTGAGAGAGTTCGGCAGCTCCAACTCGTAACGATCAAAAATAACGTCGCTCACACTCTGATTGCTTCGAATATTGACGGTTTGTCTTACGATAAGCACAAGGCTCAATTTAAGGAGATGCTTGCCAGTTTTGAGTAGTTTGAGGGGTTGCGAACTATCGCTCTGGAAACAAACCCGCTTTGGTGATTACTAGGTCTACGAGCATTCGGTGACCTTTCACGAAACCGTTGATCACGTACTGGCCACTTTTCGTTGTGACAATGTGACCGCCTGTCGGGACAATGCTCGGAGAAATCTTTTCGATCTCATGCCAGTTAATCTTGTGACTTGATTTGTGGGTCACGAACTCGATTCCATACTCATCTGTGACGTAACTGAGATTTGAATAGTAGCTCAGCGTTAGCGCGAAAAATGCGATGAAGGAAAGAATGACAAAAAGCTGGCTGATGTTGAGGTCGGGGAGGCCGTAGGACTGGTAAGCGAGAAAGCCCCAGAACGTAATCGCTGCTAAGCACGCGGCACGGATGGGCCACATGATTCGAAACACTTTCTCCACTTTGCTTCGTCTCACAGTCATGACTAGACCCGACCCAATATGTAGCAGATCAAACTACACAATCCTTTTGTCGGCACTTGAATAACAGCCGAAAGGAGGAGTACTATTCCGAGGGTTCAAAATCGTGGACTTCGCAGAGAAGAATCTGAAGGTAAAGTATTGAATTCTTATCAGAAAAACTTGAAAACCTGCTTCTGCGCTTGCGGGGTATTACTCACCTTTGGACTACCCGGCGCGGTGAAGGCAGAGTCGAGCTTTGCAGTACTGGTTTTACGCAGTGCTGCATCAGGAACCCAGATCAACCTGCCATTGCAAGACGCGATTGCAGATCGAGTTGCACAAATCACCGAACATCAATACATCGCCCTTGATGAGGCGTTGGTGCCTTCGATCAAGACTTTGCGCGATCAAGATATCGCGGACGCTTTAGAGGCGTCGAAAACAGGACTCCAAGCCCTCGATAAGCTGGAGCTGAATAATGCGGGGGGTGACCTGGACCTCGCGGTGAATCTTCTGCTTGGGTATTCTGAGTTTCTGACGAAAGAGCAAAGCGCTCAGCTTTACCGTTCAGTATTCGCCTTAGGGACAGTGTCTATGTTCGAAGGAAAGAAGGACACCGCTGAAGCTATATTTGTCTCACTGGCGCTAACTGCTCCAGAATACTCACCAGCAGATGATGGATACGCAGCGAATCTTGTCTCTGTATATCGCACTCTCAAAAAAAACGTGGAGACCCGTGAAGCTGGTTCGGTTGAAATCACATCGGTCCCCTCAGGCGCGCTCGTTTATGTCGATGAACGTTTTCGAGGTGTTACACCGCTGAAGGTGGAAGACCTGGTCGATGGGCAACATGTCGTTCGGCTCAAGAAACTGGGCTATATTCCTCATGGCACTTTGACGCCAGTCAATGGCGGAAGGAACTCCCGGATCCAGGTTGATCTGGAGCCAACCGATGCAGTCAAACGACTAGAAGAGATTGTTTCGGAAGGGGGCAGAAGTTCAGACTCTCTCATTACATTGGGGGCAATTGCTGATGTTTCTAAATTTCTTTTCGTCCAAGAGAAGAGTCGTAATGAGGTCTCAACGACGTCCGGATTCTGGATTGATGTAAAGGAAAGGAAAATCGTTAGTCAGTACACGGGATTACCGCCTTCTTCGAACCCAGCGAGCTTTGCAACCGAAATTCTTACGGCCCTTACGCTCATCAAACCTCTTCCACTCGTGCAAGCAGAGGTGAGCGATCTCGCGCCGAGTTCGACTCCATTTGTCTGGCCAGAATTCACGAAGAAGTGGTGGTTTTGGGCAATTGTTGCCGGTACCGTTAGTGCCGCAGCCGTTGGGACGAGCGTTGCCGTAGCAGCGAGTGACGATGTTGCCGGGCCACCGCCGGTTGGGTTGAACCAGCATATTTTGGGATTTTAGCGCTTTTCTGCCTGTAGTTCCCAGTTTCAAAGGGATTCTCCCGTATCTTTTGCCTCAACAACTTGAGGTATTATAAGGAGGGAATGAATCGTAGGCCGAACGCCGTTTGAGAGGAGCGATGAGACGCAAATATCTCGGTCGAGCATTAGAATGAGTATCGCAGCTAAAAAACAAGAACAAACTTCCGCAGCGGACGCTGCTCAAATAAAGTCGGCGATTGACACTATGACTGAGGTTGTTCGCGACAAAGAGGAAGTAATGAAAATGCTTTTCATTAGCTTTCTCGCTCGCGGACACGTTCTCGTAGAAGATGTGCCAGGTGTCGGAAAAACGACAGTCTCTCGTTGCCTTGCTGCGGTGCTGGGAGGTGATTTTTCTCGGATCCAGCTTACCTCTGATCTTCTCCCCGTTGACATTGTTGGCGGTCAGGTTATCGAGAATGAGAGTAAAACGATTCAGTTCAAGCGCGGCCCCATCTTTGCGAACGTTGTTCTCGCAGATGAGTTGAACCGAGCGACTCCGCGCACCCAGAGTGGTTTGTTAGAAGCGATGGCAGAACGATCGGTCACGGTAGACGGAAAAACACATCGCCTTCCAAATCCCTTTATGGTGATCGCGACGCAAAACCCGCTTGAGCATCATGGCGTCTATCCACTGCCTGAATCTCAACTAGATCGGTTCTTACTACGACTTAGTGTCGGTTATCCTGGACCAGAAGCTGAAGTCTCACTGATTGTTGGTGGCGCAGCGGAACTCGCGAATGACAAGATTTCTTCTCTTTCACCTATTTGGAACGAGGAGCAAGTTCAGCAAATGTTTCATCACGTTGATCGAACTAATATTCATCAAGATGTCGCCGATTATATTCAATCTCTCGTTCAAGCAACGCGTGAGCATGCGGAAATCTCGACTGGAGTTTCTACGCGTGGAGTGCTTGCCTTCGCTGCTGCAGTTCGAGCGAGAGCTTTCGTAGAAGGCCGAGACTATGCGACTCCAGAAGACGTGAGAGCTCTGTTTCTACCAGTATGTTCTCATCGAATCACGTTAAACACTGCCGGGACGAATGCACGAATGGTTGCAGATGCTATCCTGGGTGAGATCTTATCTAACGCATCTGTGCCTGTATGAGAGCTAGAATCCTCACGGCGAGAAAGTGGCTCTTTGAGGTCGTGCGACGCTTACGTCCACCACGCCGGATTTTTCCGACGAAAGCGGGTTGGGTCGCCTTTTTTGCTCCTTTTGTTCTTGGGATGGCAGCGATCAATGCGGGGAACAATCTTCTGTTTTTGCTCTTGGGGGCATGCTTAGGCGCCATTGTCATTTCTGGCATTATGTCTGAGAGGGCGCTACGAGGGATAAAAATCGGTGTTCAGTTGTTGGGAAACGCGCGCGCTGGTCAGAACTCTCGTTTTGGGATCCAAATTGAGCGCAAACTGTTCAAACCCGGCGATAATCCTTCTTTTGGTTTGGTTATTAGGGAAGAGCGTGGCTGGACCGATCGCCTATCGCACTCCAACTTGCTGACGGCTGTCTTTCCTCGAATTGAGGATAAACATGAAACTGTCGTTGCATCACGAACTTTTAGTTCACGAGGACTTAAAAAACTCAATTCTTTAGAGTTAAGCACAATTTATCCTTTTGGACTTCTTACCAAATCTAAGTCCCTTCAATTTGAGCATCGAGTCATTGTGTGGCCGCAGGCGGTCGATGTTCCGGACATTTTGGCTGCTCCGGCGGGCAAAAGTAAGAAGGCTGGAAGAACACAATTACAAGGACAGGGTGATGATCTATACGGGCTTCGAGAGAAGACGGAGTTTGATGCACCGAATCGTGTTCATGCAAAACGGAGTCAGACCCTAGGTCGTGACGTCGTAGTTGAAAGGGAAAAACAAGAAAGACCTCAAGCGTGGCTGGGTGTTCTTCTCAAAGCAAAAGCAAGTCATGAACCAAATGAACGCGTGCTGGAAATTGCCTGCGAGACAATTCTACACTGGGCAAAGAGCGGTTACCGCGTCGGCTTATACATTGGAAATAAACGTTTTTCTCCAGCGGTCTACCAAACAGAGCAATTACTTGACGAAATAGCACTACTCACTCCCGAGACTTTTTCTTGCAGCCGTGACAATTTAGCTCATGACTGTCTTTGGTTGCTACCTGCCCAAGGTCCGGTCTTATCTGAGGAGTATGACGCGTGCGTTGTATCTGCGGAAGGAGCTGTCTCTCTGTGCTAACGGTTCGCCGCGTCCACGAGGTCAGCCTTACAGGGGTTGCATGCCTTGGTGTTGTTGGGATTATGTCTGGTTCGACATTTCTCTTATCTGCGGGTGCCGGACTAATCACGATCATGATGTTTTTTGTTCGTTTTCTGTACGAACGTATTCATGGACGAGTTAAGACCATTACAGTTCATGTTCTCACCGTAGCTGGGCTCGTACTCGCTATCAGTTTGTTCAAAACCAGTCGGATTGACTCCGTGCTGTTCGTGTTGATGCTGGGAATTTTTAACCGATACGTATTGAGAGCTGGACGCCGTGATGATTTTTTCGTGCTCGTCTCGGCGTCAATTTTATTTGCAGCTGCAACCACGGTAACTCCGGGGTTTGAATTCGCCGTACTCCTGTTTGTTTTTGTACCGTCATTATTGATGGCCATGTGGATGAGCACAATCATCGGAATTTCGGAAGAAAGTCGCGACGAACATGCCTATCAGGCGGTTCTCAAACTTCCTAGACCTCGAGGGCTACGTAAGCTCGCCGCGGCTGGATTGGTCTTTACGGGGCTCGGATTCACTGCAGTTTCCATCCTTCCTCGTTTTACGTTCCTGCCGATGCTTGGCGCGGGCGCGTTCGTACAATTTGGCGGGGTCCCGGACAGTATGAGTCTTACGACTGGAGGGGTATCGGGACAATCAGATACCCAAGTGGTCGTTCGAGTAGAGCACTTATCTGAGTCTGAGCAAGATCAACTTCCCGGCTTATATGCTCGAATGTACGCATTAGATGAGTTTGACGGTAAATCGTGGTCGAATCAAGTTCGGGGCGTATTTCGTCATCCCGCACCAACGAAAAACCAACGAGACCCCACGCAAGGTGTCAGGGTCGTTGTGAAACGCCCGCGTATCGGTGTAGCAGCAGCAGTGCCACACTTAGGACGACAATAAGCTGCAAGAGTCTTGGAACGACAGATCTTTGAAACCTTGAATGGGTCTTGGACTGCTTCGGCGGGAAAGGAAATCGAATTTGAGATTACTGTCGACCTCGCAAAGGAATCGACGCGAGCTTCAATCCCAAGAGGGTACCGTGAATCTCAAAAGGACCGATTGTTGTCTGTACCTGACTCCCTTAGCCCTCGGGTTAGACAACTTGCAAAACAGCTTACAGAAGACAGAATGACTGAACTCGAAAAAGTTCGTGCAGTCTTGGCTCACTTCGATTCTGGCTTCACGTATAGCTTAGAGCCACTCGAAGGGGAGCACGACGACCCATTGGTTCGATTTCTTTTTGAGGGGAAGAAAGGTCATTGTGAACTCTATGCTGGGGCTGTGGCAATATTGCTTCGGCTGTCCGGTGTTCAAGCTCGAATAGCAAGCGGGTATTATGGCGGCCACTATAACGAAATCGGTAACTATCTTGGTTTTACCGGCGGTGATGCACATGCTTGGGTAGAAGCGTATATCCCGGAGAAGGGCTGGAGATGGTTCGATGCTACGCCTGCAGATATGAGGCAAAGGTCAAATAAGAGGGACTTAGCTACGGTCATCAGTGATATTTACGATACTCTAAATCGTCTTTGGTACGACAACGTGATTGATTACGAGAGCAAACACAATGTTGTGAGCGTAGCGATACGGGCCGCAAAATATGCTCGTGCCTGGTCGCGAGGAGAAAATGAAAGTGCATCATTTTTTTCGGAGGAGTCTGAAAAATCAACCCGGTTTCTACTGCTTTTACCCGTCGCTCTATTTCTTTCAATTTGTAGCCTGGTTTATATTCTCCTGCGTCGTCGACGGCGGCAACTTCAGTACATTGGTCTAAAATTAAGACTGCTTTTGGGTGGAGCTAAATATAGCAGCGACACTTTAGAGGTTCTTCTGTCGAACGTGCCGCTTTCAGCTAAACCGCTTGCCACTGAAATCGTCTCGGAATACCAACAGGTTCGCTTTAATCAGTCCCTTCCTCGAACTGAATTTCGTGCAAAACGTCGAAGACTTGCTGAGAGGGTCGAGAAACTCAGAAAAGCGCTCGAAAACGCGTAACTCCTTTATGGGGACGTTGACGTAGGGCCCAAAACTTGGACTTCTATGATTCAGGAGAATGCGTCCTGGTTTCCTGATTGCTTTGATGGCGCTGTTGTTGACGTTGGGTGGCACATCTTTCGCCCAGACCTCGAGCAGCTCAACTGCGACCAGCTCGACTGCAGCGGTCGCGGCACAAAAAGCAAGTAATCAGGCTGCAGCAACGGTGTCTTTGACTGAACTGAAACGCAAGAATACAGAAGCTGACTGGTTCGGCCGGGCTCGAAGTGCTTTCGGGCTTTTCGTCATGGTCTTCATTGCCTTCCTGATATCTAAAAAGAAAAAGCACGTAAGCTGGCGTCTCGTTCTCATTGGCGTCTCAATTCAAGTGACATTAGGGCTCATCGCGCTGAGTCCTCCGGGGTATGTGTTTTTCGATTTTTTCAATACGATAGTAACCCAGCTGCTGAACTTTACCGCAGAAGGTTCCACGTTCCTGTTCGGAAACCTAGCGGTGCAAAATAATGTTCCTGTAGGTCCTTCGGTCATTCCTATGGGTAACGAGGCCAGCGCAACGTGGATTGGTAATGCAAAGATGGGTCCTGTGGCACCGCCCAATGGGCAATGGATGTGGGCCCCAATCGGCGCTTATTTTGCGTTCGGTGTACTCCCGACAATCATATTCTTTTCCTCCTTCATGGCTGTTCTGTATCACCTTGGTGTCATGCAATTTCTGGTGCGAGTGATCGCCCAAGTAATGCAGAGAACGATGAAGACGAGTGGGTCTGAAACGCTTTCGGCGGCAGGTAATATATTTGTGGGTCAAACGGAGGCTCCTTTGCTTGTCCGGCCATTTGTAAAAGGAATGACCGAGAGTGAGCTGATGGCGATCATGACGGGTGGCTTTGCAACCGTTGCTGGCGGCGTGATGGTCGCGTATGTTGGGATTTTACAGGGAGTCTTCCCCGATATCGCGGGTCATTTGCTCTGTGCATCGATCATGAGTGCGCCGGCAGCATTGGTCATCGCCAAAATTATTATCCCAGAAGTGGACCCCACAGAATCAGAAACCTACGGGTCCCTAAAGTTAGATCTCAAATCGGAGGATGCTAACGTCATAGATGCAGCCGCTCGCGGTGCCGGTGAGGGCCTGAAACTTGCGCTGAATGTAGGCGCAATGCTGTTGGCGTTTATCGCTCTCATCGCCATGTTCAATGGCTTAGTTGGCTGGGGCTTTTCTCTGATCGGCTTTGACGGAGTGTCTCTTCAGCAAATATTAGGTTTTCTTTTGGCACCGCTCGCGTGGGTCATGGGGGTTCCGTGGATTGATTGCCAGGCTGTAGGCTCTTTGTTGGGAATGAAAACGGTCCTAAATGAGTTCTTCGCCTATTTGCAACTCGGTGGAATGGCCGCAGAGCTTCAGCACCGCTCCCTCGTTATTTCTGTTTATGCTCTCTGTGGTTTCGCTAATTTTTCATCGATTGCTGTTCAGATTGGAGGCATAGCGCCAATGGCTCCGGAAAGAAGAAGCGATTTAGCCAAGATTGGATTGAGAGCGATGATAGGTGGAACATTGGCCGCTTTCATGACGGCCTGCGTGATTGGGATAATGACGTGAAGTTTATTTGAGATATCTATCAAGAAGGCGGCCAAGGCCTGGGATAGCAGCTTGGACGTTCTTCTCTCCCTGAGGTCTAAGAGAACTGTAAGATTTCTTTAGTACTTTATTGTCGACTGTTCTTGCTCGGTCATCGGTCACCGAAAGTAGGGCATTGGCTACTTTATTGCTTTGCCCGGAAAGAAAGCTCTCGAAACTTCCTTGACGACCTCCCTCGTCCCATTCGGTGAAGAACGGCTCGAGCTTGACCACAAATTTGTCGAGGAGGTTATCTACCACGCTTTCTACGAGGCTAGGGCTGACTTTGCTAACCGCTTTGAAAGCGGTTTTGATGGCAACGCCACTCAAACCTGATTTGCTTTTCACTTCGTCGCTGACGAGTGCGGCTGCGTCTCTGACGACGGATGCACGGTTCTCTTCATTACATATTTTTTCGTGTAAGGTGCCCACAGTCCAGACATACAAAAATTCCTCTTGATTGGCCAATTGGAACCACCAGGAAAGTGAGAAAACTTGAGATGATACGGCGTAGCGTGTCATAAGTGGTCATATGCAATTGGCACTGGCTTTTTTATTTTCGGGACTTGTAATCGCATCTCCGCAGGCTGCCCCGCCAGAACTTGTACTAACTGAGCTCTCTATCAAGCATCGCGCAACCAAGGATTTGCCTTCAATGAACAAGATTGTGCGGGTCGCGCTTCCAAAGGGATGGACTGGAGACCCCGAAAACAACAGTCGCTCGATTTTCTTGTTTGGTCCAAAAGGTGAAGGCGAAATTTTCGTAGGATTGGCGTCTCACCCGTCTCAATTAGGTGTCTTTTTGCAACGTCTCAAGAAGAGACATCCAGGGTCTGTTCCGTCACCGCCTTCGGCGATAGACGTTCACGGGATCAAGCCTCATCGAGGTGAGAGGGCCACCCGGTTTCAAATTACAGGTAGAGAAAATGGTGAGATTGTCACGATAGAAAGAGGTGAAGTTATTGTCATGATAGCAACCTTTGTCTCGCCAAATGACTGGATTCGACTTCAACCTGTACTCACGGCGGCTTATCCGTCGGTCTCTGTCACAGATGTTTCGAATCGCGAAAGAACCGAACGATAATTCCATAAGTTCTTGTGCTAAGAGGAAGTTCCTATTTCTTCTCGAGGGTCGATAAGCTTTAGTTTTGCATTTGGTCCGAGGGCTCCGACCCGATACAGACCATGAGCAATCGTTTGAGGAGCACCTACAACTTCAAGTCGAGTCAATCGACTCGCCGTCTCGCGAAGAAGTTTAATTAGCGTGGTTACAACCACTGCATCGTCTACATCGGCCTCTGTAAAGTCGATTGTCGTTACTCGGTCTGCAGGGTGAATTGCGCTGAGCTGTTCTGTAAGTAGCGCGGCAATATCGCGATCAATAAGACCGCTCACACAAAGGGGTGTCACTCGTTGCCTGCAGCAGCTGCGTCTTGTTCTTCTTGATCGGAATCGAAGGCGGGTGTCCGGAATTTGCGCCATTCAATTTCTTCGCTTCGACTGTCATCTCTCGGGAGAAATGAAGACTGGAGCCAATCAGGAACCTCATTCTTCGGATAAATGAAGATAGCGTCATAGGGGCAAGCCCATTCGCAAATCCGGCATCCTGTGCATTTTTTGGCTTCCACAATGCATACGCCGTGGAATGATGCGTCTACCGGGTGGTTCGCGATCCAAATTGCGTCAAATGGACATTCATCAACACATTTTTCGCAGCCAACACAATTGATTTCGTCAACGAAAGCCAATGGCCATTCTTTCTTCTTCTTGAACATCACTCGCATGCCCAAGTTGTTGAAGATGGCGTTATCGGAACAGACTGGCGCGCAAGCTCCACAATCAATGCACAGATCAGGGTTGATGTCGTGCAAGCCCTTTCGTCGCCCATGAATAGCGTCGGTGGGACAGCGTTTTACGCAGGCGGTACAGCCGGTACAATCCTCTACAATGACGTAAGCCACGGCCAGAGCCTAGGCACAGGACGAGACGCTGTCAATGACGTTTGATACTTCTGGCCCACGGGATGCCGTGAATCTTTAAAGAAGTGCATTTTTGAGAGGGTATTCCTCGCTAACCCTTCGGAATTGCTTTGAGGACAGCTTTGCCTTGTTTGATGACAATCTTGAATTCAACCTGTTTTGCCCCGCTACTTTTTAGGAGTCGAGGGACTTGTTGACGGAGTTTCGAAGACAAATCATTCAGGCTCACGTCGACTTTTTGCCCGCAGCGTTTTTTCGCTGTTGAATAGGCATTGTAGATCTGTTCCAGCTTTTTATCCGTCAAGTCGGCGGCAGACGAAGCGCTGGGGCGAGATGATTTCTTGGCGGGTTTTTGGCTAGTTTTAGCTTTGGGCTGCTCTTGACCGGCGGCAGCCCTGAGGTCTTCGAGTTCTCTTTGATTCATCCGCCTCTTCACGCGGGCTTTATCTCGATGGTACGTCCCAGCTTCTCTTTGCCTCTTGATTCGCCCCCAATAGTTCTCGAATGAGATCATTCGCGCCTGAAGGGTCTGAAGTTTGAATTTGATGCCGTTATTATTGATTTTGAGGTCTCGTAAGTCGCGAATCTTCCGCCGCACTTTATCGCGATTAACTATCGGCTCAGTTCGTTCTACGCCCATGAAGTATAGTTCATACAGCGCACGTAATTGGTCCAAGTCTCGGTCTACCTGCTTGATGTCGTCCGTAATCTCTTTGACTTTCTTGCGAGCTTCCTCGCCCGAGCTATCGCTGGAATTAGTGAAAAGTCCTCCATCGTCTTTTTTTGTACGAGTTGCCACCGTTGCTGAAGAACTTAGCATATTATTGAGCCGTGCTGACCAATCCCGCGGCCGTAATATTTCTAGTTTGTACTTTATTGGCAGACGATGGTGCTGAGACTCTGCGAACTGCTGAGGAGGCAGCTTTAGTGGCGGCTGAAGTTGAGTTCGCGTCGAATCAGCCCGGAGACCCGCGTTTTATGCGGTTTGAGATGCTAAAGAGGGCTCTCAATCGCGATTGGAGTGGCGCCAAAAGGATGGCTGAGGCTCTGAGCGAGCAAAAAGGTTGGGAAAATTTCGGTTCAAGGCGTGTTCGACGATGGGAACGCCGCCGAAATGAGGATTCCTTCGAATTTCAAGGATTCTGGGGAGTCCTACTGGCCTTAGTTTTCGGGGTCTTGATTTTGGCATCTGGCCGTAATTTATTGCGACCTTCGCAGCAGGCGATTTCCCTTCTGGCTTCAGGCATCGTGGTCGTTGGCTTAGGCTACTTGTTTTGCCCGAAATATGTAATCTTGCTAGGGTTTGACCTGATCGTTGTTGCCACCCTCACTCATACCGCTTTTGCAAGTGTTCAGAGTAGACGACCGAGCCCACGGGGGCGCCTTCTATTTGCGACCTTATATTTTCTAGGGCTTTCTGCATTCATAGGACTTCTCTTCACTCGGGTCCACCCAATATAAGCCAAGAGAAGTCAGGAATATTAGCATTCTGGTGAGGGCCAACAGTTGACCAACTCCCGCAGCCGTCCTAATTACCACAGTTGTCGATGGGGCTTCAGTTTTCAGAGTCGGCGAGCAAAGAGCTCGACGCAATCGTTGCAAAATATCCGCGTAAGGATGCAGCCTTGCTGCCTGCGTTACATCTTGCGCAGAAAGAATTTAATCATCTGTCTATAGACGTGCAGGCGCTTGTGGCGAAGTCACTCGGAATCTCGCCAGTTCGCGTGCATGAGGTGACAACGTTTTACGAGATGTATCATCAGCATGCTGAGGGGCAGTTCCATCTTGAGATATGCACGAATATTTCTTGCCATTTGTCTGGAGCAGATTGCCTCATGACTCATGCGAAAAAAACACTTGGGATCAATATTGGGCACCAAACTGAAGACGGTGTATTCGGTTTGATGGAGGCTGAATGTCTCGCGAGTTGTGGCTCTGGCCCCATGCTAAGAGTCGGCAAAGACTATTACGAACATGTTACGACGGAAGCCTTTGATAGTCTGGTGAAAGACTTTCGAGAGCTTGCTCCGAGCCTAAACGGAAAGAATTATTACCAACGTGAGAGTGGACCGCACACAGGACCAATACCGGGCTTTGAACCACCTGAACCGGTTGTTGTCCAACAAGCGGCAGATGAATCCGCGACAGATGAAACTTCTGCAGAGAAAGAAGAGTAGGAGAGCACAGTGACTGAGCGACCTAGGCATGAACCAAAAGAACTGGTCTTTACCAAGAACTGGGGAAAACCAAATTCGTGGACGTTAGATGTCTTTAGATCAACTGGCGGCTACGAAGCGCTAAAAAAAGCTTTCTCAATGTCATCTGACGATATCATCAAGGAAGTTCTCGACTCGAATGTGAGAGGACGAGGTGGTGCTGGCTTCCCTGTAGGAAGAAAGTGGAGTTTCGTCCCGAAGGGCGGAGATAAACCGAAATACGTCTGTGTCAACGCGGACGAATCTGAGCCTGGGACCTTTAAAGACCGTTATATCTTAGAGAAAGATCCTCATATGCTCATCGAAGGTGTCGCAATTTGTTGCAAAGCAATTGAAGCGCATCATGCCTTCATTTACATACGCGGCGAATTCGGTTTGGCATATGAGCGCATTCAAGCTGCCGTTGACGAAGCTTATGCTGCTGGGATTCTCGGCGAAAAATCCATGGGCGAAGATTACGCCTTGGACATCGTGGTTCATCGCGGTGCCGGCGCGTATATTTGCGGCGAAGAAACGGCCTTGCTCGAGTCGCTAGAGGGCAAGAAAGGTCAACCTCGTCTAAAACCACCATTCCCCGCTGTCGAAGGTTTGTTCGGCTGCCCAACGGTGATCAACAACGTGGAGTCATTGACCGCGGTTGGGCCCATCATTGCGAAGGGTGCGAAATGGTGGAAAAGCCTTTCGTATTCTGAAGCGGAAGGTGGAACAAAACTGGTAGGCCTCTCTGGACATGTGGCGAAGCCAGGAGTTTACGAATTGCCTGGCGGCCTCACACTTCGAGAGATTATCTATGATGTTGGCGGGGGCATGCGCTCAAGCGATAAAAAACTCAAAGCCGTTGTACCAGGAGGTTCATCCTGTAAGATCGTGACTCCGGATAAAATCGACGTGACTTTCGACTTCGACAATATGAAGTCGGTCGGTAGTCTCATGGGCACTGGCTGTCCTACTGTCATCGAAGAAGGGACATGCATGGTTAGACTCTTGCGGCGATTGATACGGTTCTATGCGCATGAATCGTGCGGACAATGCACTCCTTGCCGAGAGGGCGGAGACTGGCTCTTTAAGATTCTGGACCGAATCGAGTCGGGTTCCGGTACGATGGAGGATGTCGATTTACTCGAGAGTATCGGCAGTAAGATCGAAGGCCATACGATTTGCGCTTTAGGAGAAGCGACCGCTTGGCCGACGAGAAGCTACGTAGCTGCGTTTCGCGAAGAATTTGAGCGTCATGTTATTGAAAAGGGCTGTCCCTTTGATGAACTGCCTCTCAAGACGGTCAGGCTTTCAGGAGCTGTTCAGTGCGCGTGAATCTAGAGATTATCCTGTTTTGTTTTTTTGCGGCTTTGTCCTGGGCTTCGGCTCTGGGCGTGGTTTGCTCCAAGGACCCGGTCAAATCAGCGCTGAATTTGGTGGGCTGTTTTTTCTGCATTGCGTGTCTTTACCTCTTACAAGCAGCAGAGCTTATGGCCGTTTTGGAGGTGCTTGTTTACGCGGGCGCCATCATGGTCCTGTTTGTGTTCGTGATTATGCTTGTAGAGCAGCGCGACGAAACAATTCTTCCTCAGAGTACACTCTCCCAAGTTGGTTTCTTCGTGAAAATTGCTGCCGTTTTACTGGTGACCTTGAACCTTTGCGTTGTAATACTGCGTAATTCCTTTACAGGAACCGGTGCTACACTACCCGTTGGATTCGGCGGCCCTCAAGCAACCGGACAGCTTTTTTTCTCCAATTATGTTTTCCATTTCGAACTTGCGAGTGTTCTTCTGGTGGTGGCGATTGTTGGTGCTGTCGTGATTTCTCAAAATAAAACGACTGAAGACGAGGAGTCTACGACCGCATGATTACGCCAACGCTTTCGATTGATTACTACCTACTCGTGGCTACCGTTCTGTTCGGAATCGGTGCAGCCGGTGTCTTGATTCGACGCAATGCCATCATCGTGTTCATGTGCATCGAGCTTATGTTGAACGCTGCCAATCTGACATTGGTTTCTTTTGCTCGCCATCATGGAGATATGTCAGGACACATCTACGTTTTTCTGGTTATGGCAGTCGCAGCAGCTGAAGTTGCTGTGGGTCTCGCTATCATTATCTCCGTCTTTCGTTTGCAAAAAACAGTCAACGTCGATGAGTTATCTGACCTACACGGCTGACGATATCGACCATTTTACTCCAAAGCTTTACCTATTTTCGGACACGTTTTCGCGCTTCTCGCCTTTTTTCTTCCGCTTCAAGTAACTCGAAATAATCATTGGATGGTTCCGTTCGACTTCGATTACGTGGCATAGGTCGCGAGTTCAGATAAGCGATTCGTTCAATGATTTGCTCGAGTAAACGCTGAAGCTCATCAACGAATTTTTCAGCCCTTTTGGTCAGAGATTTATCTGGTTTGATAGGGCTTAGTGCCGACAGCCCGCGATGCAAATGTAAAAAATCTTCGACAGAGTGTTGTGTGCGTTGGCGTCGTAAGATGTCTTCGACGGACCGGAGTAAACTTCCGCTAGAGTAACCGAATTTCCAGAGCATCTCTAAAGCGACTTCCTGGATGGCAGAGGTTTCTACGGACTGGTCAAGGCAAAGAACAACCGCCGTTTGTAGATGATTGTGTACAGGAACAACTCTCGGAAAATAATCCATGAATTCTCCTGGTGCGGTATTCTTATCTAAGTTGATGATGATCCTCTGAACGGTGGGTTCGTGAACAATGGCATCGAGCTGATACTCAATTTCGGAGACTTGATCTTTATAAGCGTGCGTTTTTTTCAGGAACTTCAGGAGGTATTTACGTTCGATATTCCCGGCCAGTATGTCTGCGTAAAGCGAATAAATCAGCGCGTCACTCTCCGCGTCGTCGCCCAGAAGTGTCTCCTTGGTGCCGATAGGTGCGTGGCTTCGTCCGCCGAGTAGTGCGCTCAGTTTATAAGGCACTTGATTTCGAATCCCTCGAAAACGGCCCTTCATAAGCATCGATAATGAGGGTTTTAGGACAAATCCATCTGGTTCAAATCCGTCGAGAGCAAACTTTTTTTCAATCACTGAACGCAATTGTCGGGGCGAGCCAGAAATGAAATAAATGAGGTTATTCTGGGCACTTGGACTAGAATTTCGCATCTGCCTAAGCAGTGTTGCCGACCCAGGAATATTCTCCCGCTCCTCTGCTGTCATTCGAGCTACCCTTACAAGATCACGTACGGTATCGAAGTCTGTTTTTAGGTAGGTCTTATCTAGGTCCCATCGAAAAATGTGTCTAGGTTTGGTCACCGTGCGCCAAAGGTACCATTTTTTCACGTCTTCGGGCTCTGAAATCCGCTTGTTCGTTGACCGCTCTTTCACGTGTTAGCTAGTTTAGAACTCGAATGGACGTGGGCCTCGAAAAACAGCTGCGCGCTCTGCGGGCAGAAGAGTATGGCGCGGGCGTGGTGAACAAGCACGCGCCTCTTCGGATGTGTCTACTTTATCCAAGCCCTTATCACGTGGCGATGTCCAGTCTTGGCTTCTTACAAATTCATCGATTGGCGAATGCACGACCAGGCACGGTGTGTGAGCGAGCTTTTTTACCTGAAAAGCGAGCCGTCGAAATCCACCGTCGTACGAGAACCGGTCTTATGTGCTTAGAGTCTCTCAGGCCAGTGAACGATTCGGATCTCATTGGTATATCTATCGCATATGAGCTGGAGCTTGCAGGACTCGTCACAGCACTAGAGCTATCAGGATTAGCGCCTTTGGCCGCCGAGCGAGATGAGGCAGATCCTCTCGTTATTCTAGGTGGTCCACTCACTTTTAGTAACCCACTGCCTGCGGCTCCGTTCGCGGACTTAGTGGTTCTTGGAGAAGGTGAGACAAAGCTAAATTGGATACTCAATTATCTGGAGGAAAATCCGGAGGCCGCTCGAGGTTGCAAAAAGGCGCGTGCCAAGTTTTTAGAGTTGTGCGCAGAGCAGGATGGCATCCTCGTCCCTAGTCTTCATGGGGAGTATCTGCCGCCAATTGCTAAAGCAGATGATGATTCTTTGCCTGCAGTATCCGAGATCTACACACCGAATACAGAATTGTCAGATATGGTTCTTATCGAGCCGGAGCGTGGTTGCCATCGAGGATGTACTTTCTGTGTCATGCGACGTTCCACTAATGGCGGAATGAGACTTGTGTCTCCCGATAAATTTCTGCACTTAGTACCGGAAAAGGTCGGGAAAGTTGGTTTGGTCGGTGCTGCAGTAACGGACCACCCACGCATCAAGGATATTCTTCGCGCTCTGATTGAAGAGAAAGGGAAGAGGATAGGGATTTCAAGTCTTCGCGCAGATCGATTAGACGAGGAGTTTGTGAGTCTGCTTACGCAAGGAGGCTATCGTTCCATGACGGTAGCCATGGATGCCCCGAGTGAGCGTCTCATGGATCAGATCGAGAAGAATCTTCGTCACCGACATTTGGAAAAAACAGCTGAGCTAGCGAAGCAATTTCGTATGAAACATCTCAAGGTCTATACGGTCGCGGTGCTTCCTGATGAGACCGATGAGGACATTGAAGCCCTTATTGATTTCACACAACGACTCTCTAAAACCATACCCATCGTCCTTGGCGTATCGCCGTTTGTGCCCAAGTTTCATACTCCCTTGGCGCATGCGCCCTTTGCGGGAGAGAAAAGAGCCCAGACGTTAAACACGACTCTGCGTAAGCGGCTTGGGCATCGAATTCAGATTCGTGGTCCCAGTGCCAAAGAGGCATATGTTGAGTATCGCTTGGCACAAGGTGGTTTTGCTCACGCTCAGGCTGCAATTGTTGCCGCACAGTCCGGTGGCTCCTTGGGGGCATGGAAAAGGGCCCTGGCACCGTTACCTGAGCGGATCGAGCCCAAATCGTCGATTTCTCTCGCTCCAAGCCCTACAAATCGCCGACGATGGTGGAAAAATGGTAGCTCTCCGCTTACGATTATCTCAGAGAAGCAGTCAATATCGCCTGCTTGAAGATAAAGTACAATGCTACGTTTGATAGCCAAAACGTTCGACTTATCAATGGTGCGAGCGCGCTCGACGCTACGAGCGGCTATATTTAACTTTTTATTCGTTGCTGGCGTTACCGGTCTCAAGAGTGCGACCAACGCTCTTTATCTGGCACGTCGAGGCCCAGAAGATTTTCCGTGGCTCTACCTTGGCACTGCTCTCATTGTCACTTTGATTACGTTTTTCTATGGCAGAAGACTCGCCCAAGTTTCTGCTCGTTACGTACTCAGACGGAGTGTTGCTGTTTGGGCCACCTTGCTCTTCGTTCTGGCCTTGCTGGCTTATTTTAGAGTCCGGTTTTCTTATGGGATTCTCTACGTGACAGGAGAGGCTTTCGCGACTTCCCTCAGTATTCTTTACTGGGCTCGCCTAGGTGAAGTCTTTGACGTGAGAGCGGCCAAACGTGTGACGGGAGCGATTGCAGCCACCGGCATGGCGGGAGCGGTGGTCGGGGGACTGGTTGTAGCCGCTTTGGTTGAGGCGAACGTTCCTGCGATTGTATGGTGTTTTATTACCCCGATTTTGGTGGTCACAACGCGGCCACTACTCGGCTCTAAGCAAGCACCGGGTTCCATGCGCCGAGAACAAGTCACTTTCCGAGACGGTCTCCGTTACGCAACAGAAACCAAGTTTCCATTGGCAATTGGTGCTCTTGTTCTCTTCTTTGCCGTTCACGCTGCGGCTATCGATTTCGTCTTTCGAAGCGGAACGCATCGATTTGAGCAGGGAAATGAAGGTGAAATGGCAGCGATGTTCGGCGTCCTCAATGCGGTTGTTGGGGTGCTGTCGATTTTGTTCCAAGCGTTCCTGACCCATAAGCTACTCAAAAGGCTGGGCGTATTCACGTATTTGTCTGTTGTTCCAGCTTTGTCCATTATCGCAGCATTGATAGCCTTTGTTTTTCCAGCCCTGTTTTGGCCTCTTTTTGTCATGAAGGTTCTCGAAATGATGGCGAGTTATTCACTCAATCAGACAGGCCTACAAATTCTCTACAATCCGATTCCCACGAAAGTTCGTGGTTCTGTTCGTGCGGTGATTGATGGGGCCGTGAAAAAACTGGGGGGTGCCGTAGGTGGTATTGTCCTTCTTCTTGTCGGTGCATCTCTTGCAGAGGAGGTCCTGCTAAGCGTTGTTATCATTGTAGGCTGTTTGCTCCTTATTTGGATTATGCTGCTTAGGCCTCGTTACTTGGACGCTCTTCGCTTCAAACTTGGGAACCGAGGGGTGGGGCCTATCCCGGTTATTGACCCTGGCGACAACGAAACGCGAAAGCATTTAATTAGGGCTCTAGAAGATGACGATGGAGCGACGACCCTCTCCGCGATTACTGTGCTCGAACAGTCGTCTGATTTCGACTTTCGAAATCATCTGGAAATCTTAATTGCACATCCCTCTGAAGACGTCAGAGCGAGAGTCGTTGAGCTAATTCATCGGTCTCCAAGCGATGACTTTGTGCCGTTTTTAGCGAAGGTCGTAAAGAGTGAAAACCACCGAGCGCGACCGCAGGCGGCGAGGGCGCTCGTGACGATTGATCCTGTGACTGCGAGACGGGTGCTTGAGCCTGTTTTACGCGAATCAGATCAAACCGCGAATCGGAAACTCGTTGTAGCTGCGATTGTGGCATTACTCGGAGGAGAACGACTCTCTGAAAGTGACGGCGGAATTTATGCCCTAGCGCGTAAGAAGCTCGACGCTATGATCGACGCCAGAGACACAAGTTCGACCTCTGAGAGACGAGAGCTCGTGAAGGTTCTCGGTCAGCTTGGGCCCGGACGTTATGCAAGCCGAATTGCCGAGTTCCTGCAAGATCGTAGCTTGGCTGTTCGAAACGAGGCTGTCATTTCTGCTGGCGTGGCCCGCGATCCGGATTTGCCTCTGGCAATGACTAAATTGTTGCCCGACAGAAATGTACAACGGGCTCTCCGAAAATCTCTCGCAGCGTACGGTAATGCTGTCGTGGACTTATTGGCGAAGGTTCTTGATGACCGAACGGAAGAGGTTCAGGCTAGGGTACAAATTCCAGCTATTCTGAGAGTGATTGGAACAACAGAATCTGCCAATGCCATGCTCTTTTCTAACCGCCATGACGACGCTTATCTAAGATACGTAATTATCGAAGAGCTTGACCGGATGAGGCGACGTTGCCCCGATATAACCTTTGATCGACAACAAACCCAAGGTGCAGCACTGCGACGCTTGAGAGCATTTACTCATTACGTTCCTCTCGCAGAAGATATTGCCGCCGCGGGTTCTGCATTCGAACTTTTATCTCGGGCACTTGATGACCGAGTGCACCAGAATCTTCACGCAGGGCTAAGGCTTCTTGGGCTTATCTATGATTATAACTCTATGACCAATGCGTACCACGCTCTTTTGGCCGTCGATGAAGCATCTCACGGAGATGGCGTTGAGTTGGTTGACGTAGCACTCGGTCAAAGCCGTATCCGTAAAGAGGTATTACAACATATTGAACCGCGTAGGCCGGAAGGCAACGCTGATAAGGCACTCGATGTCTGTATAAAATTGGTGGAAGGGCGAGATGTTCAACTCGCGATGGTCGCAGCCGAGACGTTACGACGGCTCGGCCAGGCGCCCCCACCAGTAAGAGAACCCACTTCAGGAGAACCGCTTATGCCAAAATCTATTGTAGAAAGAATATTCTTGTTACAGTCCGTACAGTTTTTTCGTGCATTATCTGTGGATGACTTGTCAGCAGTCGCCGCAATTTGTCAGGAAGCTCACGCAGATAGGCGAGAGGTTATCTATGAACAAGGAGAACGTGGGGAGGAAATGTACGTCATCATTTCAGGTGGCATTCATTTATTTTCTGACGGAGAGCCGCTCATTGATTTACATGCTGGAGACTCGTTCGGGCAGACGGCAATTCTTGATGGTGGCACACGTCCAGTGATGGCGAGGGCAAGTGATGAAGGTGTGGATTATATGAGCATTGCGCGTCAACCAATGCTTGATCTAATGGCTGATCGTCCTGAGTTGGTTAATGGTTTGTTTTCAGAGTTAGGAATGCGCTTGCGCGAGCTTATCAAGCTAACCCACTCGCAGAGTCATTCTGAAAAACTGAGTCGTCGGAACTCGACTATAAGACCCCGCTAGTCCCTAGATTCGTCCAAGGCCCTGGCAGGTTCGGCTTGCTGAGCGCACTCTCAAGTCTTTCCAGAAAATCGAGCCTTGAGACGGAGCGCGCGCCAAGGCTTGAAAGGTGCGCCGTTTCTTGTTGGCAATCTACAAACTCAAAATCGTGGGAAACTAAGAACGAACAAAGTGCGCTGAGGGCTAACTTTGAGGTGTTTGGTTCGCTGCTGAACATAGATTCGCCAAAAAATGCTCGACCAAAGCTTAGCCCGTATAAGCCTCCAACCAACTGTCCGCTTCTATAAACTTCGACGCTATGAGCGTGTCCGCGATTGAAGAGTTCTCCGTAAACTTTTGGGATTTGGCCATTAATCCACGTTCCATCTTGGTCTCGGCGATAGGTGAGGGCGCAAGCGCGGAGGATGGCTTCGAAATTTTTGTCAAAAACAACCTGGAAAGTGCCTTTCTTGAGAAGTTTGCGAAGGCTCTTTGAACGGTGAAACTCACTAGGGATGAGAATAAGTCGAGGGTCTGGCGAAAACCAAGGTATAGGATCCTCTCCAGACCAAGGAAAAATGCCCTTGTTATAGGCTTCACAGACAGTCTCTGGGGTAAGGCGTCCACCAAGTGCCACGAGTCCGTACTCGTCAGGATACAACTCATGCGGGTCTGGAAATACACCAAAATCGAAGTTATCGTTCATGGGTTTCGAACCCTTCTGATGAGACTGATTGTTCCTGTGTTGAGACTATGATTCGGGAGTTGCACGTGTCTCATAGCAGTCCTCTACGATGCAGCCGGTCGCTTGTCGCCAGCAAGTTTGGTGATAGGAGGTATTACAACGATCACACCTCAAGACCGTTTCTGATTCGAGAAAGACCTCTCCACAGAGTCTACACTTCGTTCCTGAGGCGCGTTTGCGCGGGACAGTAAGTTTTAAGGGAAGGTTCGCCTTCGTGGCGGTGTTTATTCCGTTTACGATGCGTACAGCGGAGGTCGCCAGGCGTTCTAATACCCATTCTGAGCGTTCAAGGCCGTGTACGGCCAAACGTAGATTCCCCGCCCGAAGTAAAAACTCAATGCCGTGCGCACTTGATTCTCGGCGGATTCCGGTGATGTCGTTAGCCGCAAGTTTAAGAAGCTTATGAGCAAAATCTGAATCGCTCGAGCGCACAAAATAGGGTGACGGTAGTCCGTAATTATGAGGAAGATCTAATTCAGGAATATACTTAAGCTCCTCTCGAATGTCTGTGATGTTCCAAGCGAAGTATAGACGTATGTCTTTTGCGGTTTCGGCAACTTGTGCTTCTGCAATTGCAGTGCTCTTTCGCTGTTTGCCATAAGGGCGATCAAGCGTGATGGTTACGCTTGTTCCATTTATCGTTGTTCGAAGCTGTGGGGCATCGAATCGAGTACCCGTCGATGCTTGCCCGTGTAGCATCTGTGCTGCTTCATCGAGAACATGCGCCCAGCTTTTATGCTGCTGCCCGCGCTTTATGTAGCGATAAACGCTTGCTCCCGCTAAAGCCAATATGCCGAAAGTAACAGGTTCCATTTACATGTACATGCCGCCGTTTACATTCAGCACCTGGCCAGTGATATATTTTGCATCATCTGATGCGAGGAACACGCTTGCGTTTGCAATATCTTCCGGTGACCCGACTCTGCCCAGGGGGATAGTGTTTCTAATTTGTTCCTGTTGCTCTTCGCTCAGTGCGTTTGTCATGTCGGTTTCAATATATCCTGGTGCGATAACGTTAACGGTGATGTTTCGCGATGCCAGTTCTTTCGCCAGTGACTTCGCCATACCATCGAGTGCAGCTTTCGTTCCTGAATAAGCGACTTGCCCCGCATTCCCTGATTCCCCAACAACCGAACCCATGAAAATAATCCGCCCCCACTTAGATTTCATCATTGGTCTGACGGCTGCTTTCGCACAGTAAAATGAGCCGAATACGTTTGTTCTGTAAATTTTCTCCAGATCTGCTTCGGAATACCTCATGATGAGGCCGTCTACAGAAATGCCCGCGTTTGCTATGAGAATGTGAAGTCCGCCATGGGCCTTTGTGATTTGCTTGAATGCTGCTTTGACCGATTCTGGGTCTCCAACGTCGAACTGCAGAGCCTCAGCTTTGCCACCTTGCGCGGTGATTTCAGCAACGGTTGCATCCGCGGCAGCGCTGTTCGATGCATAAGAAATGATCGTAGTGGCACCCTCAGCTGCGATTTGAACCGCGCAAGCTTTTCCAATCCCGCGCGAACCGCCGGTGACGAGAGCTACTTTATCTTGGAGTTTCATAGTTGATCGAACCTTAGCTTGGATCGATTAGAGTGACAATTATGCAAGTGGCCCTTTGGCTTTTTCTAGAAGGGTAAGTTGCTTTTCAACACGGGCTTCTTCCCGGGCGATGTCGAGGCCAAGCGCTCGTGCACCGTCAAGATATGCCAGGAGAACCATGATAACTCGCATGGCCTCGGCACCTCTATCGGTTTCTGTATCCTCGATGAGATAACACAGGTGCCGAAAAAGCTTGTCGAAGTCCATCATACAAGCCGTAGGCGGGCAGTCGGGAATAATTCCTGTGGATACGAACGATGGGGCAAAAACAAATCCCATTCCTGCGAGTGCAAAGTTGCGTCCGTCGTCCAAGGCGACGCGCAAGTATCGTCCACCACGTATGGAATCACGCGCTTCTTCTATCTGAATCACAGCACCCGGGTTGAAACTGAGCGTCTTACCTGAGCCGTGCTCAAGGATAGTAATTGGGTCTGTGGTTTTGTTGCCTTCCTCAACGACTGCAAAGGTCATCCTTTGCCGGGCAACGAATTCTACTATTCTCTCTCGGTAATTCATGAGTGATTTTACCAACGAATCATGGCACTGCCCCAGGACATGCCAGCGCCAATTGCCATCATTGCGACCAATTCTCCTTCCTTTATTCTTCCAGAGCGAACGGCTTCATCGAGGGTTACAGGGACTGAGGCGCTCGACGTGTTACCGTAGCGGTCAATATTTAGAACTGTTTTTTCTTTCGGGATTTTGAGGTTCTTCAATACCGCATCGACAATTCGAATGTTGGCCTGGTGAGGGACAACATGGTCGACGTCTTCTTTTTCAAATCCGTGCGCGCTGAGGCCTTCCTTAATAACGGAGGTTAGGGACCTCACTGCGAACTTGTAGACTTCGCGTCCGTTCATGTGAACGAAGTTGAGCTTCTTCTCTAACATTTCTTCGTTCATGGGTGAAATGGAGCCGCCGCCCGGTATCGTGAGGATATTCGTATAGTCACCATCGGTGTGAATATGAGTTGAAAGTATTCCACGGGACTCATTTTCTGACGGGGCTAGAATCATGGCTCCCGCTGCATCGCCAAACAAAACGCATGTGTTTCGGTCCTCCCAATTGAGGATTCGACTGAGCAACTCTACTCCTAA
This sequence comes from Myxococcota bacterium, assembly GCA_036337945.1. GTDB lineage: Bacteria > Myxococcota > Kuafuiibacteriia > Kuafuiibacteriales > Kuafuiibacteriaceae > JAYZDF01. The sequence goes on along the minus strand of JAYZDF010000121.1, from coordinate 31,282 downwards.
GACCAAAACATTTTTGGCTGCACCTGTTTTAACGAATTGGTCAGCGATAGATAGGCCGAACAATGAACCGGCACATGCTGCCGAGACGTCGAAGGCAGGACATTTCGCACCGAGTTTGGCCTGTACGAACGCAGCGCAGGCGGGCATAGGCATGTCCCCGGAAATTGTACCTACGATGATCATATCGAGGTCACTTGCGGTCAAACCAGCCATTTCAAGAGCTTTTTTTGATGCTTCAGCCGCCATATCAGACGTTTGCTCGCCTTCTCTTGCGATGTGGCGCTGCTTGATTCCAGTGCGAGAAGTGATCCACTCATCTGACGTGTCGACAAGTTTCGATAACTCTTCGTTGGTTAGGATTTTCTCGGGTGCATATGAACCTGTCCCGATGATCCGTGATGATTTCATACGAGAAGCTGCCTAGCTTATTCGGCCTCTCTCGCCCACGTATTTTTTGAATGTGAGCGAAGAATCAGAAGAGTGCTTTAGGTTTCCGAGGATTCTTCATCAGAGCGACCCTCTGGCCATAGCCCGAGTTCTGCGTGTCGCAGTATGTCATCCTCGATCATTTCAACAATCCTCGTTCCAGCCATTTGGTCAGCAGCATGGATAGCATTCGTCAGTGCCGTAACTGTGGAGGCACCGTGTGCCACGAGGCACCTCCGGCGAAGCCCTAGAAGAGGAGCAGCCCCCGCAGTTTCATAATTGAGGTCCTTCAATACGCGTCTAAGGATATCTTTCATCAATAATGCACTCGCATTGGCGATCATGCTCTTTTTTGCGCGGCGTTCTAGAAGGTCACGAACAGTCGAAATGAGCCCTTCCATCGTCTTTAGCAATATATTTCCTGTGAAACCATCGCTAACGATGACATCGATATCGCCCTCAAAGATGTCGCGGCCTTCGCAATATCCCAGATAATCCATTTTTGTCTTCGAAAGGAGCTCATGGGTAGCCCGCGTGAGCTCGTTCCCTTTTGTTTCTTCGCTGCCGTTTGCGAGAAGAGCGACGCGAGGGTGGCTTCGACGCAGAACCGTCTTTGCGTAGGCATTGCCCATAATTGCGAATTGGGCCAATTGAGTCGGGGTAGGGTCTGTATTCGCACCTAAATCAACCAGAACAGTAGGCTCTTTTCTTGTTGGGATGCTGGCTGCGATTGCGGGACGCTGAACACCCGCAATTCTGCCAATGTCAAAAAGGCCGGAAGCCATCACGGCTCCAGAATTGCCCGCAGATAACATCGCGCGTGCGTCTCTTTCCGCCACCATTCGGGCAGCGACTCGAATTGATGAGTTTTGTTTTTGGCGCACGGCTCGGGAAGGTTTTTCGTCCATGCGGATCACTTGTTCAGAATGAACGATCCTTAGCGTTGAGATATTTCTCCCGCCATACTTCCGTAGCTTTGATTCAATAATAGATTCGTTGCCGACAAGTGCAACGCGTACGCCATCTCGTGCAGCTTGAATTGCAGCTTGCACCGGAACAGCGGGTGCTCCATCTCCCCCCATAGCGTCAACGGCAACATCAACCGCTGAAAGGCTTGAGAGCATAGACATGGGCGGTTTTTGCGGTCTATTCGGCTTCTACTTCAACGACTGTGCGGTCTTTGTACCAACCGCAAGCACCACAAACGCGGTGAGGCATCTTTGGTGCTCCGCAATTTGGACATGTGTTGTTGTTGGGTTTTTTTAGGGCGTCGTGTGAACGTTGGTTCTGACGACGTGAACGCGATTTTTTCTGCCTAGGTACTGCCATGACGTTTCCTCTACTTTTTTAGATGTACGCGGGAGTGGGTTTTCGTAATCAAAAACATGACCAACTCGTTTGCGAAAATCTTGAGCGCTTCCTATGGACTGGTTGTTACTTAGATTTCAACTGAATTTTCTTCAAAGCAGCCCAGCGGGGGTCAATTTCTTCAACTTTTTCCTCTTGAGTGACCTGACCAATGAGTGCAAGAGTTCGGGTTTCACACAGGTCTCGGTCTTCGCAGGTTGTATTCATGTCCAACTCAAGTAGTATAGCTTCACGAACGATAGCTGGAGTATTTATGGTTTGCCCTGAGTAAATATCATCATTCAGGTTATGAAGTTCCTGCTCCAGCATTGCATCATCCGCCAACTCTGGGGTCTCGTTATTGTCGGGTAAACCAGCGGAAGAAGGAAAGAGCGTTTGGTCGATTTCTGAATTGATGTTCAGAGTGACGAACTCAAGACAGCGCACGCAATGAGTCTTAATCTGAGCAGAAATTTTGCCTGTCACCCTGATGACGGGGTCTAAGGTCGATTCAGGCGCGATTTTTCGGAGATTGAGGTCCGCTTGTCCATTGGAAACAGCCATAGTGGCAAGTTCTTCGCGGCCAACGCCGTGATTCAAATTTGTATCGAGCCATTCCGTGCTGAGGTTTTCATTCAATGTGATTCCGGAGTCAGGGATATCGCTAATCAAGAATGGCTTCATCGGGCTGGGAGTATAGACCTGAATCCAAACATGTCAATCGACAACCGAGCCACGTCCTATCATTGCAACTTAGTGTCCTGACCAGTTGGTACATTTGGCGGTTAACCTCGTCCCTTGGCTTTGCAGGCCGCTTCGGGATATTGTGTCAACGTTATTGGCACGTCGTGTGAATAGCAATGGGTAGCTGCGGTTCCTCTAGGTTGGTAGGAGGCGAACTGTGGATAGGAAAGGGTAAGAACGATGAATAAAATTAGCGTGTTAGGCCACGTAACTGCACTAGGGCTGGTGGTGACCTTTGTCACCGTCGGTGGGGTGTCGGGCTGCGGAGAAGACATACAATGTGCTGCGGGAACAAAGTTAGCCATAGACGCGGATGGCAACAAAACCTGCGTCCCGGATCCAGACGCTGTGGTTTGCGATGCGCCTCGCATGTTGGTCGACGGTGTTTGCGTGGAACCTATGCCCGGAATCTGCAACGAGCAGCCCGATTACTGTGCGGCCCAAGCTGAAGCTTGGAAAGACTCAACCACAAGTGTTGAAGTTAAAGTTTACGGCCCAAACAACTGTGCTTGTGAAGCGACGGCCTGCAAAGAGAATTACAATCTTTACAACGGTCGATGCGTTAGCGCCGGTGTGAATTGTGAAGAGCTTCTCGGTTGTGGTTTTCGCAACGAGGGAGGCGCCTGCGTCGCCATCGAAGATCTTTCTTGTGCTGAGTGCGCAGACTCTCCTTTATGTATTCAGGTTCGTTGCGATGAGTATCCGAACCTTCGCGGAGAAATCGGGCCCGGTAATCGTCCTCTGTGCATTGAGGATCCGCCTCCACCAGAAGAGAGCTGCGAAGGATGCCACGGTAAATTGGCAGAAGCTGGAGGTATCGAAGATCCCCACCCTTGGATCGGTGGTCCAGACCTTTCTTGTACCGGTTGTCATGGTGGCAACGCGACCGCGACATCCCGCACAGACGCACATGTACCATTGCCGGCAGAGTGGCAGGCAGACGCAGTTAGCGAAGTTCGCCCCGGCGTTCGCTATTACTACAATTATCTAACTCTTTTCGGAGTTGAGAACTTCACCGGAGGTCTCGAATGGCTCCGGTTTAGGAATCCATCCGATCTGCGAGTTGCGGACCAAAGTTGCGGTAAAAACAGCGGTTGTCATCAAGATCGTGTGGAAAACGTAAAGTTGTCGGTCATGGCAACAGAGGTTGGCCTTACTGGTGGAGCGCTTGCCCGAAACGGAGTCGCGAGAAGTATACTGCGTGGAGAAGGCGGTATCTACAAATGGGATGTCACCGAGGGCATGACTCTTGGTGCGCCTGAACTCGAAGCCAAAGTCTACAACTCAGAATTTGTCGGCTCGATGCAAAAGATCAACGAGTTTAAAACGACAAATCGTGAATTCAATGGTGCGTACACCGAGATTGATATCATGAAAGAGGTCTACGATAAGCAGTGCGGTGACTGCCATTTAGGAAATGCGGGTGCTAACAATCGGTATGCTGATTTCCGTTCTTCTGGTTGTGGTTCATGTCATCTGACGTACCGACTCGACGGTCGGAGCGAGTCGCAAGATCCTTTCATGTCGACAAAGAACGAACCAACGTATCCGCAAGCCTGGGCAAATATCGCAGACTTTAATGTCAATAATTTTCAGGACCCGAATTATCTTGGACCTGAAAGACCTCATCCGCGAACCCACCGAATTACGAAGACGATGTCATCGCAGCGATGCGGGACGTGCCACGTAGGTTCAAACCGGACCGATTGGCAATTTCGCGGATATCGATTCGATCCAAATCGCGATGCTGTGCTTGCGCTGGATAACAATCGCTTAAACGCGGATCAGATTCAGTTCACAGACGAGATTGATAATAATGCGAACGCTGACGCTCGATACCATGGAGCGGCGCAAAACCAGATTCTCAAGTATGAGGATTGGAATAATGACGGCCTCGACGATTCGCCCGCTGATGTTCACTATGTAGCGGGGCTAGAGTGTATGGACTGCCATACATCAGCGGAAATGCACAACGAATTGAAGTTCGTAAAGGTTGCTAAAGTTACCGATTGGAACGACCCCAATCAGGTCACCGACATGTCTGGCGCATTATGGTCGAAAATGGACCAGGCGACTGAGATTGAGTGCGTGCATTGTCACGGTAACCTCGAGTATCGCGCGCTTCCCTATCTTGCGGATAACCGTAACCCGATTAAGAATCTCATCGCGTGTCCTGAGCCCGGTGAGACCATTACTGACTACCAAGTGCCGGCAGAATGTAATCGCCTTGGCTCTGGCCGTTGGTTGAAAAGTAAATTTACGGGTCGCTATCATTACGTGACTCAAACGAAAGATACAGCGAACTACGTAGTTGGCGGAGGCGGAGCTGTTCGACCGAATGGTTCACCCGTCGCTTCTCTCAATGGTTCTGTATTCCACGGTCGTTTCAACGGAAATAATCTCGCAGATGGTGCGGGTCCATGTCCGAATGGCGACGTAAACAATTGCTATAAGGATCAAGTCAATCAAGTTCAGCAAGTCGACCAAGGCTTTTCACACTTGGGTGCACAAGCGCAAAACGCAGTTGACCAGCATGCTGGTGGGCTAGAGTGTTATACTTGCCATTCAACTTGGGTGAATGGTTGTTTTGGCTGTCATCTAACCTTGGCAGATAACGACGGCAATCAGGTTCTACGAGACTTCTCACGGAGTACCGGTGAATTGACATATGGGCAAATCGCCCAGGCGGATTTCTCGTATATTGATCCGCTAGCGATACAGTTTGGCATTAACTCTGAAGGAAAGATCGCTCATTTCTTGCCTGAGACGAAACAAGCGATTCGTCATATTGATTCGAATAATGATGATTATTTCGGGAATAGAGTTCTTGTAAACAATGATGCCAATATTGTTTACAACATCTATCGCGACCGTGTCGGTTATGGCACACGACAGTATGACACTGAGCGGGTCGGCTTGCCGCCAAATTCGGACGGACCGAATTATGAGCAAGATGCTCGTATGGACGAAAATGCCGGGCAGGGCTTCAACCAGATGATGCCTCACTCGGTGCAGCGCTCTCACCCGATGATGGATTGTAATCAATGTCACTTGAACGCGAACAATAATAATGAGGATGCGATTGAGGCAAGATTAGGAGTCAACGATAACGGATTCGCGAATGTATCTGCGTATCTGAATGCGTTGAACAACCTTACCATTCTTAGGAATAATACGAATCAGCCAGTCAATGTGAACCAGAATGTCGGATTTAGATTCGACGCGAATACCGACCCCGATGCATTTGTTGTGAACCAGCAAATGGATTGGGTCGTATTAGAGGACGGTTTCCCATTGGTTTATAGCAACCATCCTCTTAAAGAGGGAACGATCGGACTCTTTACGGATCCTTTCTATACCCGAACTTATCCACGCGCTGCTCGCATTTCTGGTCCGTTGAACCAAGCCTTGTTGAACAAAATGCTGAATGATGTACGGAATAATAATGAAGGTGTTCAATATAAATCTGTGCGGTAAGATACGAGCAATGCGTTCTCGCGCATAACGGGTTCAATTATGCATCGCCACCGAAAGCTGTTGGTCACGTTACTTCTGAGTTCAGCTTTTGGTTGCGACGAGTTCCTCGCTCCCCAAGCTTCGACAGAAGTTATCCTCGGAGTCGATATCTCTTTCCGCGAAACTGGAATTGCAGAAGCCTTTAGAGCGGGATTTGAACAGGCATCTCATAAAAGACTCCAGTTCTCATATAGAGAGCCTGAAATACTCGCTAAGGCGTTACGTGACGGGCAATTGGAAGCTGTCTTGACATCTAGAGCAGTCTGGTCGGACCAAACTCTGGTCGAAGGAATAGTTTCTAAAGAGGAAGCTATAGCTCACGAAGAATTTGTATTCATCGGTCCCGCGGAGGACAAATTTCGCAGTCATGGCAGCAAAGGTCCCGTGGAGTTTTTGCAAAATGTCATTCGCTCTAATTATCTCTATTTGGTCGCACGACCTTCGAGCTTCGAACAGGAAGCGCACGCTCGTTTGGAAAGGAAGACAGGTAATAGGCCAGGCTCTGGTAGCCAAATTGAAACGACATTATCGGGCACGGCATTTGTAAAGGAAGTTGTTCGTAGAAATGCATTTGGGCTGGTAAGACGCTCTTCTTTGGTTCTTGCCGCATCAGAGGGAATCAAGCCTCACCGCGTTTATCAACAAGGAGAGCCGCAGTTGGTGCTTCCGGTTCGGATTCTATTCGCACATCCAGCCAGAGCAAAACAAGGACACGCACTTTTGATTCAAGAGTATTTGGTTAGCGGGCAATGGCGCTCCATTTTAGAAAAACTCGGAGCTTCTCGTGTCGGGTTGCCTTTTTATTCCTTAGGTATGCCGAAGGCAGGTGCCGGTGCCAGAGCTCCGTCACCATAATACGTGCTCTTCTCCCGGAAAAAAGCTGCGCAGGAACTCATTCTTAGATACAGAGCAAGACATGAAATTTTTATGGAGTATATTTGCGATCGGAATTTTTGCCGGCTGTGTAACTACTCAGACCAGCGAAAAGCTTCCGCCAGCAGAAAAGGCCAGCGACTTTTACCCTGTGAAGCTTGGAAATGCGTGGGCGCATTTAGTAACGTCGCACGATACTAATGCTCAGGTGCTAGTCACGTCACGGATTGCAAAGGTTGACCCGGATGGATTCGTTTTAACTACCGGTGCTCAGAATGTAGCGATTGCCAGGAGAGCTGAGGGCCTGTTCAAGCCGCAGTCTGGTTACTATATTTTGAAAGACCCCATCAAAGCAGGCGCCTCTTGGAAAATGAGAGATGCGGATGGGGTAGTCACGATTACGGCGGTATCAAAAACGACCACCGTTGCTGCCGGCAAGTTTAAGAATTGTATTCATCTCACCGAAGAGATTCCCGGTAGCCAACGGGCGAACATTGTTTACGCCCCAGGGGTTGGACCTATTTCGATGAAGGTCTATAGCCTTGAGCTCGAGCCTCCGCTGCTCCTTATATCGAGCGAGCTAAAGGGTTACCAAGTTCAGTAAGCGACGAGTTACTTGGCAGGCTGACTAGCGGGTCGGCTTGATGCTGCTCCTTTTGCTGGCATCGCTCGTTTGGAGAGCGTCAAGTGGACCGTGTCGTCGCCATTCGCCACGCTTTTGCTGAATTCGGCGTATAGGTCATCAGCTCCTTTGGTCATCGGGTCGCCATCCCGATCGAGTCTCGCTCGTACGATAAATGGCCCAGCGAATGGTACTCCTGGCATCATCAGATTCTTTGATGTCATTTCGTACCGTAATGGAAGCTTTACGGGTGCATGTCGTTGAACGGCGACTAAGCGGCCTGCTTGTCCCGGCCCCATGGCTTGCCGAGCCATGATGTACAAGACGTCTGTCGGTTTGATGTCTTTTTCGGAGATACCTTCTCCAAACTTGACGAGTCCGCTAAAAGGATCTGTCTTTGCTGCGGGTTGGGAGGCCGCCACAGCGGGTTGACTTCCTGCCCGTGCCATTGCCGGCTTGGATGCGGCGGTGGCTGGCTGAGCGTTGGAAGCCGATGGTGCGGTGGCGGTTGTTCCGGGTTTATCCTTAGAGCAACCAAACACTGCGAGTGAAACGGGTAAGATAAGGGCCAATATGGGTCGAATCTTCATGTGGTTCTTCTGACATGGATTCTTTCCGTGATCCAGTGTCTTCTAGTTCTTGACAGTCTGATATTCATCCCTTACCAACACCACCTCGGAGATACATATCGATGTACGCTGTTGTCGTAAGCGGTGGGAAACAACACCGCGTAAAAGAAGGTGACCTACTTAGGGTCGAAAAACTTAACGCCGATGTCGGTGCGGAGATCGCACTTGACCAGGTATTGTTGATTGCGGGAGAGGGAGAGCCAAAAGTTGGTTCACCGACCGTTGATGGAGCCTCAGTGAAGGCTGAAGTCGTTATTCACGGACAATCTAAGAAGATTATCGTGTTCAAAAGAAAACGGCACAAGGGCTACACGCGGAAGCAAGGCCACCGTCAGCAATATACGGACATTCGGATCAAAGGAATTGAGGTGAACTAAATGGCTCACAAGAAAGGACAGGGCTCGTCGAGAAACGGCCGCGATTCTAATGCGAAATATCTTGGTGTGAAGGTTCACGCTGGGCAAAAGGTTGTCGCTGGGAACATTATTGTACGTCAACGTGGTACAAGAGTTCATCCCGGCCGCAATGTTGGCCTGGGGCGTGACCATACGCTATTTGCTTTGACTGATGGCGTGGTCAAGTTTGAACGCTTCGCAGGCGACAAACGTCGCTGCACCATTGTAACTGCAGAATAGCTCACAGCGGGGACGCGACCTAATGCAACGGTCGCTTCTTTTCGTCCTCTAGACCCTCGCGCTTTTGCGAGAACCTCACCAAAACCATGAAATTTGTCGATGAAGTCTCGATTTACGTCCGCTCTGGAAAGGGCGGAGATGGTTGTGCTTCCTTTCTGAGGGAGAAGTTCAATCCCTTTGGCGGCCCAAACGGTGGAGACGGCGGCAATGGCGGGAGCGTGATTATCCGGGCAGAGGCACGGTACAATACTCTATTGCACTTGCAATTCCAGCAGCATCATCGAGCTCAGCACGGTCAAGATGGAATGAGCAAACAAATGTACGGGCGTTGGGGAGATGATCTCCATATTCCTGTACCGGTCGGGACTGTAGTCAGCGATGCTGAGACGTCCGAGTTATTGGGAGATCTGGATGAAGTCGGGGCCGAAGTTGTGGTCGCTCGCGGCGGGAAAGGCGGCCGTGGGAATATGCATTTCAAGTCCTCGACCAACCAAGCCCCAAAGCGACGAGAACTCGGGCAACCTGTCGTCGAAAAAAGAATTCGCCTCACGCTCAAATTGATTGCTGATGTTGGACTCGTGGGCTTTCCAAACGCCGGTAAATCGACTTTGATTAGCCGGATTTCAGCAGCAAAACCGAAAATTGCAGAGTACCCTTTTACCACACTCACGCCAAATCTTGGGATTGTGAGTACGGAAACGGGGCGCAGTTTTTGTGTCGCGGATATCCCAGGACTCATTGAGGGGGCCTCCGAAGGTGTCGGTTTGGGGCATCGCTTCCTGAAACACGTCGAACGAGTCTCTGGATTCGCGGTGCTGCTCGATGTCGGATTCGAAGCGTCTCGGCACCCTGTCACTGACTACGAGATTCTGATGAGGGAGCTTGGGGCATACAGCCCGCAGATGCTGGACAAACCGAAAGTTCTCGTACTTACCAAAGCAGACCTCCCTGATACCGAGGCCGCACTTGAAGAAGTCCAAGAAATCGCGGAACGTGAAGGTATTCCTCTGTTTGTCATCTCTTCGGTACGTGGTGACGGCTTAGACGAGCTTTGTTACGCTCTGCAGGACCTAGTAGACGAAGAGCGATCAAAATTATTTGAATCGAGCGAGCTGACAGAGCATTCCTAAACATCCGAAGGGTCATAAATCGGCACAATCGCGGAGTCGGATAGAAGCTGATCTTCTTTCATTCGCTCGTATTTTTCAGTGAACCCGTATTGAAATTCTGCTGCTTTACGGTCGTATCGAAGAGAAAAATAATAATCGTCGACCATTGAAGATAATAGTCGCTGAGCTTGAAAGGAATTAATTTTCAAGGAACTGGCGAGCTCACTTGGCGTAGTAGCTCTGCCCAGCTCTAGAATAAAGTTGGCTGCGATTGCTTTACGACGTCGTGCTCTCTCTGCGAGCTGAGCCGCAATGCCTTGCCCGATCAAGACACAGCTCGCTGTCAGGAGCGAAGAGAAAAGTGCGAACAGCAGCGCTTTAGACACAATTGTACACGTATCAAATTGTGATGTGTTTTGTGCAGGGATGGATGCCAAAATTCGACGAGGAATTGTAGCTTTGTGCGAATTGGCTAGTTGATTCGTGCAATTCCGTCGAGCCGAGCACGTGCGCGCTGAGCCTTTTGCTCCGCTTTGACGTATCCTGGCTCATCCGGCCCGAGGGTATTTAGTTTCTCAGTCGCGCTGTCCAAAGCTTTTTTGGCGCGCTCAACATCGATGTCCTCTACGGCTTCGAATGTACTCGTTAGGATCGAGACCTGATCCTCATCGATTTCAACGAACCCTGTTCCGACGACGTAGTAGTCTCGCTTCCCGCCAGAAATTACGGTGAGCACGCCCGGCTGAATCGCAGAGATCATGGCTATATGTTGGGACAATAGTCCGACCTCGCCGTTTACGCTTGGAACTACGGCTTCCTCACATTCAACAGTTACGCCTGCTGATTCGGGCGTTACAATGGCGAGCTTCAGGGCCATTAGATAGCTCCTTCCTTCTTGGCACGTTCAAGGACTTCATCGATAGATCCTGCGTACATAAAGTATTTTTCAGGGATATGGTCGTACTTGCCATCACAAACTTCTTTGAAGGACCGAACGGTGTCTTCGAGTTTGACGTATTTACCGGCAGCACCGGTAAATTGCTCCGCTACGAAGAATGGCTGTGAAAGGAACTTTTGTATGCGACGTGCACGGTCAACGATCGCACGGTCTTCCGGAGAAAGTTCGTCCAAACCAAGAATTGCGATGATGTCCTGCAGCTCTTTGTACCGAGCAAGGATCCGCTGAACCTCGCGCGCTACTTGGTAGTGCTCATCGCCAACAACATCTGGAGTGAGAAGACGACTCGTTGAGTCCAGAGGATCTACCGCGGGGTAGATACCAAGCTCTGCGATTCCACGAGAAAGTACAGTTGTCGCATCCAAGTGAGCAAAGGTTGTCGCAGGCGCAGGGTCAGTCAAGTCATCCGCAGGAACGTAAATCGCTTGTACCGATGTAATCGCTCCTTTCGACGTCGTTGTAATTCGTTCTTGAAGACCACCCATCTCAGTCGCCAAGGTTGGTTGGTAACCTACAGCGGACGGGATACGACCGAGAAGTGCGGATACCTCGGAACCCGCTTGGGTGAAGCGGAAGATATTATCAATAAACATCAAAACTTCACGACCTTCATCACGGAAATATTCAGCAACGGTCAATCCTGTGAGCGCAACACGAGCACGAGCACCAGGTGGTTCGTTCATTTGACCGTAGATCAAAGCAACTTGTGATTCGCCAGGAATCAACGTTACGTTGCCTTCTTCGTCGTAAACAGGATGGCCGTCATCGTCACGTTCAACTGCAATAACCTTAGATTCAATCATTTCGTCGTAAAGGTCTCGACCTTCACGAGTACGTTCACCAACGCCAGCGAAAACTGAGAAGCCGCCACGCTGAACAGCAACGTTTCGAATCAGTTCCATCAAGAGTACTGTTTTACCAACACCAGCACCGCCAAACAGACCAATCTTTCCACCACGCATGTATGGAGCGAGTAGGTCGATGACTTTAATACCAGTTTCGAAAGCTTCTACCTCTACAGATTGTTCTACGAGAGGCGGTGGTTGCTTATGAATTGGCTCGTACGAGCTCGCGTTTACAGGCCCTAGTTCGTCGACAGGTTCACCAACAACATTGAGAATACGCCCAAGTACTTCGCGACCGACAGGCGCAGCAATAGGCTTACCTGTGTTCTCGACGGGTGCACCGCGGACCAATCCGTCGGTGGTATCCATTGCGATAGCACGTACAACATTCTCACCGAGGTGTTGTGCCACTTCCAAAATCAGGTTTCCTTCGCGGTCGTCAATGTCCGGGTTGGTAACCTTAAGAGCGTTGTAGATCTCGGGCAGTTTTCCGGGTGGGAACTCGACGTCCACGACCGGTCCAATGACTTGTGAGATGCTTCCGTTTGCATTAGCAGTTGCAGCTGTTTCCATGATTCGAGCAGCACGTATCCAATGTGTTCTCGCGTATCAAGGGAAACTTTTCGCAATTTTGTTCTTATTTCCTTTTCTTCGTGAAACCGCTAGTTATCGGCGATATTTGCAGGCGGTCGCGTCGCTCGTTCACTGGAAAAGGGACGCTTTGACCTGACAAATTAGACCCCGGGGTTAGAAAGTTTAGAGGGGGTTTTCGAGGAATAAGAGAGAAGTGGGACGTGAAGCCTAAGGTTTGTGAGCGGTATTTTAGAGTCCAGCGACTTTTGCTGCTGTTTTGGTCGTCGCAGCGATGAGGTCGTAGATGCCTTGGTTCATGTATTTGAAGATGTAAAACGGTGCGATGCCCATCGCGATACTGAGGAAGGCAAGTGGGTAGAGGGTAGCACGCTCATGCTTGTGAAGTGGTGGCAATAGCCCGTCCCATTTGGCATTGAAGTTCCCGAGGAAAACGCGCTGCATGGTCCAGAGGTAGTAGGCAGCGGTTACGATCACTGAAGTCACGCTCACCATTACGAATATTTGGTACTTCTGGAAGGCACCTAGGAATACCAACGCTTCGCCAATGAATCCAGCGAGGCCAGGGAGTCCCAGAGATGCGAAGAATGCCAGACCGGTGAGACCTGCATATTCAGGTAGTTTGGAGGCCAAACCACCAAAGCTGTTCACGTCACGGGTATGTGCACGGTCGTAGACAACACCGACGAGCAAAAAGAGCATCGGAGAGACGATCCCGTGGGATACCATTTGAAAGTATCCGCCAACCATCCCTTGAGGGGTCATTGCAGCGAATCCGAGCAATACAAAGCCCATATGGCTAACGGATGAGTACGCGATGATCTTCTTCAGATCTTTTTGTGCGAGACAAACTAACGCTGCATACACGACACTAATCATGCCGAACGCGGCCATGTAGTCCGCTGCCCAAATGGTCGCATCCGGGAGTAGTTGGAAATTGAACCGCAAGATGCCGTAGCAGCCCATCTTCAAAAGTACGCCAGCAAGAATTGCTGAAATTGCGGTTGGCGCTTGAACGTGAGCGTCCGGCAGCCAGGTGTGAAATGGGAACATCGGTACTTTGATTGCGAAAGCGACGAACATGAAGACCCAAATGATCTTGGTGAATTCCATCCCGAGGATCGCACCTTGTCCGGCCCAGTGTCCTTTCGCAGAAAGCATCTGTAAGTAGATTAGGTTGAAGGTGTGCTCTGTGTTTCCAGAGGCATTCTTGAACAACCATTTGCCGTTTTCTTGGACGACAGCATCGGTGCCAGCAAGAGCGCTTGCATCGCTACCATAGTAAAGTGCAATCATTCCTAAAAGTAGGAATACTGAGCCTGCAAGCGTATACAGGAAGAATTTGATTGCAGCGTATTCCTTCCTCGGGCCACCCCAAATACCGATAAGGAAGTACATAGGTAGAAGCATGACTTCCCAAAAGACGTAGAAAAGGAAGAAGTCCATCGCACAAAAAACGCCGTACATTCCCGTGTTGAGCAAAAGAAACATCGCCCAGTAGCCTTTTTGCTGTTTTCGGATACCGTATTCTTGCTCGCTACCATGCTCGTCTTTGTACTTGAAGTGGAAGCTTGCGACCCCAGCAACGAGGGCGACAAAACCGGTAAGTACGACCATCCAAAATGACAGCTGGTCGATTCCGACATAGTACTCAATTGAGAATGAGTCGATCCAGCCTACTTGCTTGACCAACTGTAATCCTTCCGCGCCAATACCTGGCTTGGTTGGGTCAAATACGGCGTACACGCCAATACAAGCGAGGAACTGGAAGACCAGTGTGGCCATGCCGATCCATTTCGCGTGTTCTTCTTTCGCAGCGAAGACTGCGAACATCGCGATCGTCGGAACGAAGATGAGTAAGGTTAGGTAGAGGGAATGACTGTCCACAGGGCAGGCCATATGCCGAAACCAAAGCCGAATCAATGGATTTTCGCGATTGGCTTTTAGATTCTGCCCGGTTAGACCAACCGCATGAAAATTAAAGCAGATGCGAAACTTTCCTATCCCCGTGACGTAGTGTTTGCGAGCTATCGCGATAAACTCGTTGAATTGGTCCCTCATCTGCCAAACATAAAAGCGATCGAGGTCAAGAATCGCGAGGACAATGGAGGTGTTACCCGTATGCTAAATATTTGGCACGCCAAAGGGGACATCCCAAAAGTGGCCCAGTCGATCATCAAGCCCGAAATGGTGTGCTGGGAAGATCACGCTCAATGGAATCAGGACGATTGGACCTGTGAATGGAAAGTCGTCCCGAAGTTTTTCACGAAAAACGTCACTTGCTCAGGAAAAAACCAGTTTGTGCAGCAGGGCAATGAGACCGTGCTGCAAATTCGCGGAGAACTAGAGATTGACGCTAAGGGTATACCTGGCATTCCTCGGCTATTGGCTGGGAGAATCGCTCCAGTCATCGAGAAGTTTATCGTCGGCCTACTGACTCCAAACTTGCTGACCGTCTCTGATGGTCTAGTCAAATACCTTGACAGTAATAAGGGTTAGTACTTGTTTTTTCCCAGGGACCAGCGCGCAGCGCGTTGAACGACGTCTCGCAGCTCGGGACTTTTGATTTCGAGCGCGAGTTCGGCCAACTGCTCTTCCCCTACTGGAGACAATCGGGGTGGTTCTACTTTTTTCTTAGGCGCCTGCGGCGGCTCTTTGTTGATTTGAGTGCGTTCAAATACGCCCAGCCGAGCACGAACTTCGCTCACTGTGCCGGCGCCGAGGGCAACATTGAGTTTTTCGACAATCTCCGGCCCGAAGAAGGTCATTTCGGTAAGCCAAGCACTCTCCTCTACTGTGAGGGTCAGGATTTTGTTTCGGAACAGTCGTGGTTCCGCATGAGTTGTAAATGGTGGCCCGAGGCGGTTGAAAGCGTCAAAGACCTTCAGCGCTTTTGATGGTTTTCTCCGTTTCGGGGCACCTTCTGTCGTTGCAAGCACCCGAGCGACAATGTCGCCGAGCGCGGTGAACTTTTTTCGATAAACTTTTCCACGGCTCGAAACGCCGTCATGGAAGCGAGCGGCATTGGTTTTTCGGTTGGTGGTACTCATAAAAAGCTAGCCCAGGTGACCTTCCCATCAGTAAAGGTCTTTACTATTTGTGTCAAAGCGTCAGTTGTATCCAATGTGGGATAACGCGCCGCAACAAGCTTGGGCATCGTGTGTGTCGGTTGACTACGGAATCGATGGTGCGATAAGTGCCCAAGTATTGAACGATTTTTTAGTTCCGGCGCGTTATTTCTTACGCGGACTGAACAGGATCGTTGAAGCAAAAATTTATGAACGCTGCCACGGAGAAAACAATGAGATTTAATTCAATGGATACGCGTCGGGGAACAAGATTTATCTCGACGGTCCTGACTGCTTTAGCCCTTTCGTTAGGAATGGGGTGTAGCGATAGCGAAGGTGGGGATGACGGCCCCGAGTTTAGTGAAGAATGTCGCTCTTGTCGCACAGACGGCCAGACATGCGTCTACAGCATCAACTGCGCGGCGGGCAGCATCTGCAATAACGACCGTGACCCTCTTTACGTCGCCGATGCGGAGAGTGGCATTTGCATTAAGGTTATCTGTGCAAGCGACTCAGATTGCGCGGATGGTAAAACATGTAATCCAGAAAAGATTTGCGAATCTCCGTTATGCCAGAGCGATGCAGATTGCAGTGCAGGTAACTACTGTAGTGGTGGTGAATGCTTGTCGCGACCCGATGCAACCCAGGTTGCTAGCTGTGATGTAATTCCTGAGTCACATTCTCTAAAAGAAGGTCAGGCCATCGCTCTCAACGCGACAGCAAAGAACGCGAATGGTGCAGTTTTAGGTGCTATCGAGTTCAAATGGACTTCTGATAAGACTGACGTTGCTAGCGTCTCGGAAGAAAAAGCAACGGGAGGCACAGCATCCGGCAGCGCGAGCATTACAGCAGTAGTGAGTGGCAACGAATCTGTTGCTTGCACCGGCGCTGTCTCGGTTACTAATTTTGCGGCATTAGCTGCGGGAGAAGCGCGAGTTATTCTCGGTTCTACGTCCAATGGAACTGCTGTAGACGGAGCCACAGTTTGGCTAACAACGACGTCAACTACCAAAATGGGTATGACTCAATCGGATGGTTCCGCTGTATTCAGCGGGGTTACCGACGACATCGCCCACGTGACCGTTCATAAAGCTGGTTGGCAGTCCGTTTCGGTTTTGAGCCCTGGCACCAAAGATGTTTTCGTTTTAGCGAATAAGAAGCCGGACCGAACTCAAGCAGGTGGTTTCCGAGGTTCTGTAGATCTTTCGGCCACGAAACGAGCCGATATCAAGCTCGCCATTGCGGGGCCTTCTCTGCCCCTAAATGTCCTCGATCTCGAGCTCGAATCACTACTCGGTGATTCTATTGAAACTGTAATCAACGCGCCTGACCTTGGTCTGTCGGACGAAAAAGTGGACCTTCCAGGTGGCATTATGTTGGCGCTTGGTACTCAGACATTCACGGACGACTCTGAGAGCACGAATCTTCGTTGCCAAGGAGACGCTCCAGCATCAGGTAGCCTCGGATGCTTCGTGGCACGTTCACCAGAAGGACCGGGTGCCGCTTGGGTTCTCGGCGGGCAACTCAAATTGTCTGCTATTTCAGCCATTGCAGGACAGCTTTCGAGCGTTCTTGGTGGCGGTAGCACCGACGAATTACCCATTGGTGACCTGTTGACCGCTCTTCTTCCGCTGCTTCGCTCTTTGAGCCACGGCATTGACGCAGGAATCAACACTACAAATCACGCGAAAGTTAACACTCCCGCTGGAACTGGCGATTGCACCGACCCAAGTTTGTCTAAATATGACGAAAACTGTCAGGGTGACTTCACAAAGTACGAGAAAATCTCTTTGGCTGTTTCACAGCGGCTGCGACTTCTTTCTGCGGTTGAAGTGCCTCAATTGCCAAAATTACCAAGTGGTGGTTACGCAGCGGGCACGCTCGTTATCGCAGGTGCCTCGATCCCTGGTCGAGGCCTCCTTCCGCTTGGTCTAACGGCGGGTATTGACGTCGAAAAAGATGAAGACGCTGATGGCTTTGTATTCGGTGCTTCCGAGCCATTTGGACCGAATTCAGAAAAACTCAATGACGGCGAAGTCGCTCTTGCAATGGCTCCACTTCACTCAGGTATTGAAACCGCGCAGCTCAGCTTGATCTCGATTGCGCTTGATCCAAACTCAATTGCTTCATCCGGTGGTACTCAGCTTTCTACTCTGATCAACCGAGTCTCTCGGGTCGATGAGAAACAAAAAGTTGTAGGTTCTTTCTTAGGATTCCCAACAGGCACATTCGACACTGCGGGTGGAAAATTCACACCATCCGGAAGCGGTGTTGATGGCGCGCAATCTATGCGAATCGTCGTAACGAACGGAAGCACGAACGATGAATGGCTTGTATACGCACCAACTGGTGCTGCGACCGAGGTTGTTCTCCCAGACGTCGCTGCTGTGAAAGCCGAAGTGATGAGTGGAATTCCGGAAGTTCTTCTTCAGGTCATGAACACCTCTGCTACCTATACAGAACTGTTTACACTTGGCTCGGATAAATCACTTGCGGCCATCGCAGATACGCTTGAGTCTTTCGTGATTCAGGACTGTGCTGCTGACTCTGCGGCAGACCAAGGCTGTAAAATTCAATAAGCCGCGTCCTCCGCGCATCACGGATGAGGTCTCGGGTCAGTTTCCCGAGACCAACCTTATCCCTCTTCCTAACTAGTATTTGTAATTAGCTAGTGTTTCCCGTCTCTTTCAGTACTTCTGACTTGCCAGTTTCGGTTCTTCGGAGCATATGGACCATAGTATGCCTCGCTGGATCTCCGTTCTAGTTTCGCTCATTGCCTTTATTCTCATCGTAGCCACTGCGGGCTTCTTCCTAGCGCGCTCCTACGAATCAGAAAAATGGATTGCGATTATGGCTCCAACTCTAAAGTACAGTCTGTACGCCATCGTTGCGTGCTGTATCTACGCCGGCTTGGTTGGGGTATATCACACCATCTTGAGCGTTTTCGGGCTCGATGAAGAAAAGGGGAGCGGACGTAGACGGCACGAAGAAGCGTTAGCCGCCGCGCGACGTGGAGAGTTTTCAAAAGAGGAATAGAGTGCTTTCGCGTGATCGTTAGCGAGCGAAAGAACAATAGACTTTGGATACGGAAGAAACTCTTTGAGTGAGCTGCTGAAAATAAGTCCTCCTCCCGAATATGATCCAACAGAGCTCAAAGTCATCAATGAGTCCCTTTCTCAATGGTCGCCGCGGGAAATTCTGGACGCGCTGGGTACGTCGAAAAATGAATCAGAGACGCTCATTCGACTGATCGTAGCGTGCGCTATTATAGAAGGACCGCAGCGGGTTGAAGAGCTTTTGATTCAAATCGATCGCCTGTGTGCCGGTCATCACGCCCACCTCGCTGCGAAATTAAAAGATCACACCTATCGGCCGCTTGGGCCAGGATTGTCGCAGCTTGTTTCTATTCTGGCATCACCACGCCAACCACTTCAAACTGTCAGGGCCCGGATAGCTAACATACGCGCTGATGCTCAAGCTCGCTTTACCGATTATGATCTCAATATTATTTTGTTTTACGGCCGTCACTGTATCTCTAGCTATCTCATTGGGACTTCCAGGAATGTCGTCGCAGCCAAGGATATGCTCCGGATTTTTTCAAAGCCTCCAACTTTGCTTGACGCCAAGGAATGGAAAGACCGGTTGCTAACGGGGAGTACAAAGGGCAGGGCGCTGCTATTTGAACCGAAGGGTTACGAGCGGGTGGTTGTTGTGCTCAGCGATGGTTCGCTTATGTATGACCCAGCAAGATCTTCGGTCGCTTCAGGTTAGCTTACGTGGTACAAACAGCAGTGTCAGGCGTCGAGGCCTGAGGAGCTGTGTGAACCGTCTCGGAGATTATAAATTGCGCCGTCGTCTCGCGGTAGGCGGGATGGGCGAGGTTTATCTGGCTGAAAAAGTCGGCCCGGAAGGGTTTGTTAAACCAGTCGTCCTCAAGTGTGTTTTACCGCAGTTGGCCAAGGATAGTTCATTCGTCGAACTATTCTTAGATGAAGCGCGAGTCGCAGCATTACTCAATCACCCAAATATTGCTCAGGTCTATGACTTTGGACATGTGGACGGTGTCTATTTCATGGCGATGGAATACGTCGCTGGCTACACTCTCGACGAGCTAAGAAGAAAACACGAGAAAATTGGACAGCTCATGCCGACCGAGCATATCGCGTGTATAGCTAGTCAGGCGAGTCAGGGTCTGGATTACGCTCATTCTTTATCTGACGCTAAAAATGTCAGCTTAGGGATTGTTCATCGAGACGTATCTCCTCACAACGTAATGGTGACAGTGGACGGTAGCGTCAAGATCGTTGACTTCGGGATAGCGAAAGCGCGTGCTGGCCTAACTCGAGTGGAAGCTAAAGGTGCAGTCGGGAAATTCGGATATATGAGCCCGGAGCAGTCGCAAGGACTAGATGTGGATGGACGAACCGATGTTTTCTCTCTTGGTGTTTGCATCTGGGAGCTTACGACCAACAAAAGGCTACATAATCCGAACTTGAGCAGTCCTCCAAATTACGACGCTTCACGACCTCTTTTTACTGCTAGTTCTTTACGAAGCGATATTCCCAAGAAGCTTGACGAAATCATCGCCCGCGCAGTTTCGATCGAGCCCTCTATGCGTTTGAGTACGTGTCGAGAGTTTCATTTAGAACTAGAAAAGTTCATGGCAGCGATGACCCATTACGCTGGGAGTACCGCCTTGGCGGGCTACATTCGACGCTTGGTTGATGGAGAATTCGATAATCCCCAAGCGTCAACGTCGGGCGGACTGGTTGAGCCTATAACGTCCAAGAAGACGGCCAAAGGCTCGAAAGAGTTATCTTCACAGCTCAATGGTGTACAGAAGTTTGAGGAAGTTTTTGGAACGCAGACCGCTCAGAGCAAAACGTCACGTCAAATGAAGCGCACACCCGAAAGCTGGAAAACGGAACAGACTTCTCCAAAGAAGACTTCACTAAATTCACCATCCAAGCCTCCGCAGTCCGTTAGCAAATTTTCAGCTCCTCAAACCCAGCCGAGAAAGAAATCGGGACCTGCTCATCGTGAGCCTGCCGAATCTTTAGAACTGGATTTACCCAGAACCTCCCCGTCGCATACAAAACCTGCAAGGAGTTCGTCTTCGAATACGGCAACTGCCTTGCCGCGGGTCGATGATAGTTCAGGCTTTCGACCTGTTGCTGTCTTTGTAGCGATAACGATTACCATTGGACTCGGATACTTTCTGAGTATCAACAATGAACTGCTGCTTGAAAAGGTCCTCTCGTTTCAGCAAAAACCACCTGTCCAAGAAATGAATACCCGGTTCCGTATCACCTCGAGCCCTGCAGGAGCGGAGGTCGCGGTCGATGGTAAACGCGTTGGTATGACGCCTCTTGTTGTGGAGCTGCTCCCTGACATCAAACAATCGATTGAGGTCAAAAAGAAAGGTTTTGCGACCGATAGACGAGAGTTGTCACCGGAGGTCCAAAAAGGTCTCCGGGAGATTAACAGCACCCTGCTACCTTCCGCGACTTTGAAGATTCGTTCTTCTCCGGCCGGGGGAATCGTGTCCATAAACGGTGTCGAGATTCGAAATAGGATTACACCAGTTACGTTGGATGATGTGCCAGCGAGCCGTGAGTTGAGAGTTACTGTTCGCAAAGTGGGCTTTTCGCCCGTAAGCCTCAAGACGACCATCGAGAAAGGAAAGTCAGATTCACTTTTCTTTAACCTTCAGGGGCAGTAAGCGCTGTTTGGACAAATGATGAAAAGAATAGCGAGTATGGTTATTGCGTGCGGGCTACTCTTGAGCGCCTGTGGTGAAGATGTAGAGCCCGTGACGCCTGAGATTATGATCGGCACAGAATGCCCGGATCTGACCGGTTGTGGAGCAGGGACAGCAAACGCGCGGACAGTTTCATTCTGTGAACATTGCTTTGCGCGACCAGATACACATGTGTGCGAAGCAGGCATGTGTAGAGAGATAGACGTGACTGGATCTCTGAGCTTTGTACTGGGTGTTCCTCCCAGTGCGACAGGAGCAAAAAGCTGGACGCAGGCCGCTATAAATCCGGTGAAGGCAGATGGGACTCGTGCGACATGTGCTGAGTTAACAAGTTCTACAGACTACGTAGATAACTTTGCCTACAACACAGGCAACTCCAACTTTAAGGTCTTTGCGTCGCGAGACGGGGCAGATCCTGCCCTCGTTTATCCTTCCACCATTTTTGCCGATGCGGGCTCGGAAAGATTACTCGTCATCCGAGTTGTTTCTGAGACTCAAGGTAAAGGCTCTGTCCTTGCGGTGGGATGTACGGAAGGAATAGAAGTTGTCTCCGGACAAACGACGAGCGTGAATATCATTCTAGAACCTGCAAACTAGTTCGTTGTATTGCAAATGTAGACCCCGCGCAGCTTGACATGAATTTCGGCTCCCAATAACGTTGCGTTAGGTTATTACGGTGTTGGATAGGCTTGGTATCAACGATGTGAGTGTCTCTTTAGTTCGGGTAGAGAGAAGAATAATACGTAGAGGTGCATTGTGAGTTCACCGGAAGATAAACGTGACGAGAAAAATCTAAAATGGAAAGATAGCGACCCGACTGCTTCATGGCATGACGATCCAGAAGGATGGTCAGACTCAAAAATAGAGCCCGCTGAAGGCGAGGCTGAGCCAGAGAATGCAGAGGCGAGCAGCGCAGAAAATAAGCCGTCAGTTAGCGGTCAGGCCGATTCTCCACCACAAGAAGGTCCTGAAGACGGTGATGATGACGCCAATGCCGGTCGACGCCGAAGCAAAACCATTGCACGAAAGCAGATGCTTCGGGAACGAAGGAGAATGCTTGCCACCGGGACCGTTCCGGAAATCATGGATTATGACCGTCCGACAAGTCGGTCTGAATGCCGGGATGCAAAACGCCCCTGCCTATACGTATCCTGCAGGTATCATTTATATTTGGATGTAAATCCAATGACGGGCTCAATTAAACTCAATTTCCCAGACAAAAAAGTGTGGGAGCTCGAAGAAACTTGTGCGCTCGACGTCGCAGAACGCGGCGGGATTACCCTTGAAGAAGTTGGCGATATTATGAATCTAACGCGCGAACGTATTCGACAGGTTGAGGTCAGCGGTCTCGACAAGCTGAGGGGTGGCGATGTCCCATTGCACACTTTTGTTGAGGGCCGTGAACTCGAATCGTATGAGCGAGAACTCGACGAAGTGGAAGACGAGGAATAATCGATTTTATCGATGACCCCGGTGGGCCTATTTGTTAGCTGACCGGTGTGAGTTTTCCAAGACGTGCGCTTATAAGCGTAACAGACAAATCCGGCATTGCAGATTTTGCGAAAGGCCTCGCTGAAATTGGTTTCGAAATCATTTCGACGGGCGGGACGGCTCGCGTTTTGCGAGAAGCGAACATCGATGTGACCGACGTTAGCTCGGTCACTGGTTTCCCAGAGATACTAGATGGAAGAGTTAAGACCTTACATCCGAAAATTCACGGTGGTGTTCTAGCCCGGATGCATCTTGATTCCGATGTCAGCGCCCTAAAGGAGCACGAAATCACGCCATTTGAACTGGTCGTCGTGAACCTCTACGCCTTTGAAAAGGCTGCAGCGAATGCAGAGCTTGAATTGCGTGACGTTCTTGAACAAATCGATATTGGCGGGCCCACGCTTCTAAGAGCAGCGGCCAAAAACTTTCATCACGTCCTTCCAGTGACTGATCCTGAAGATTACTCAACCGTACTTGATGGTCTAAATAATGATAAAGGTTTGAGCGATGAACAACGATTGTTGTTTGCGCGCAAAGTGTTCAAGCATACCTCCATTTATGATCATGCGGTCTCACAATACTTAGATATTCAAAGCGAAGACGCGACGGAATTCGAGCGCACGAAACTTGTGCGTTTAGATAAAGTTCAATCATTACGGTATGGCGAGAATCCACACCAGTCAGCGGCGTTTTACACTCGCAGTGATGACAAACTTGGACCTCTCGCAAACACGGAGCAATTGCATGGCAAAGCTCTGTCTTACAATAATCTTCTTGATGCTGACAGTGCCTGGAACTTGGCATTAGATCTTGGCCCAGATTCGGCAGTTTATATTAAGCACAATAATCCCTGTGGCGCGGCCAGACATCCAGACCTATTGCAGGCACTAACTCTAGCCCGAGCCGTAGATCCGGTTTCTGCTTTCGGCTCTGTTGTGGCGATAGGCAAACCGGTCAATGAAGCGGCCGCAACGTTTTTGGCGGAGACCTTTATCGAAGTGATTATGGCGCCAAGTTTCTCAGAGGAAGCGAAAGCCATTTTGATGAAGAAAAAGAACTTGCGGTTGCTTGAAATGGGCTCTGCAGAGATGCCAAAACGACTCGCTCCGGAGCTACGGTGCGTCAGCGGTGGTGTTCTCATGCAGAACCGTGACTTCAGAAATGATCCCGCTTCCGAAGTTGCCGATGCGAAAGTTGTCACCAGTCGACAGCCTTCTCAAGCTGAACTTGAAGCATTGAAAACGAATTGGTTGGTGGCAAAGCATGTTCGCTCAAACGCTATTGTATTCGGTCATGCTGACCGAGTAGTTGCCGTAGGGGCCGGACAAATGAGTCGAATTGATTCTGTGAAACTCTGCCAATTGAAAGGTGGAGACGCGCTGAAGGGAAGCGTTGTTGCTTCGGACGCTTTCTTCCCATTTCGGGACGGTGTAGATGCTCTCGCCGAAGCTGGTGCGACCGCCATCGTGCAACCGGGCGGAAGTGTGCGAGATGAAGAGGTCATTGCGGCCGCCAATGAACACGGTTTGGCGATGCTAATGACCGGATTCCGACACTTTCGACATTAAACGTTTAGATGGTCGAGTTAACCCTAGGCTTGTCGGCTGGTTCAGCTGTTTCTCGGCTTGAATTCAGCGGAACATGGTCATTGACTCTCACAAAATTTATTTGATCTCACTGCCCTCGAAAGTCGCCCTAAGGTCCATATGAGGATATAAGCAGTCTCGTCGCGCATGCGAATTGAATGTGAAAAATGTTCATCGGCTTTTTCGGTTAAAGACGATGTCTTATCTGACGAACCTGTGGGCGCGCAATGCCCGCATTGTGGGCATGTGACCTTAGTATCTACCGCTGGGGTAACTACAGGTTCTTCACGAAGTGGTGGTAAAGCGAGAACTACAGTTAGTGGTGTTGCAACCCTTTGCCAAGATTGTGGTCGCAAGCTTACGGACGATTTTGACCAGACCATTGGGCTTTGTGAGGAACATCAGGTTCGCCGCAAAGCCTTCCTCGGTATCCTGAAAGAGGAAGCGGTATCAGCGGTGCCTCGAGCGGTCAGTGTCGCTCCTCGAAAATCATCACGTCGAGTCAGCGTCGCCCCAACTACGCAAAAAAGCTCTAGTCGCGGGATGCCTATTTTCTTATTTGTCGTGACGTTGATCTTGGTCTCAGGGGCTGCTTATTACTTCAGAGTTGAAATCCAAAAGCAGGTTCCCGCGCTTGCCGATGTCGCGAAGCTCGTCTCTAACGACAAGAGTAAACCAAACCAGAAACCAAACCCCTTATCTGAATGGTTACAGGTTTGGCGATTGGCTTTGGGCCAAGTCCAAGGTTTGCCCACCGAGTTCATTACAAAAGCTGAGAAAAAGCATGAGCTTGATACTTGGGCCGACTATGAAGAGGCGGATGATTCGCTCAAACGAGCTTTGGTGCTCGATCCACAATCTCCAAAAGCGATCGGTTTGTTCGTAGAGAACTTGGCCGTATGGCGTGGTAATTCTCTGACGGAACAAGAACTTAAAATCTGTCGCTCAGCTTTAGACTATGCCGAGCCCTTGCCCGAAGAAAATGCATATATTGCTCGAGCGAGGGCTGCATTAGCCTTCGCGGCCGGCAATAGTTCAGGCAGTCGAGAGTTCGCGGAGCAAGTTATCACCACAGATCCAAAAGACGCTCGCGCAAGAGTTCAGCTTGCTGAAACCTACCTTGAAGTAAACCGTAAGCTCGCCATTGAAGAGCTTGCAAACGTCCTGACTCAACGCCCCAACTTAGCTCGCGCGATGCGCTTGATGGCCGCCGCGCAGCTCAAAGAGGGTCGCTTTGCGTATTCGCTGAAGATTTTGAATAAGCGGATTGAACGCGCGCCCCGAGATGCGGCTCTTCATAATTTAGCGGGGGATATACAAGTTGAGCTGGGCGAGTTGCGCAAAGCACAAATCCACTACGAAAATGCGGTGCAGGGTCGAGGTAATCGTTTGGCAGGGCACATACGTCTTGGAAATACTTATTTGCTGCAACTGAAGCCAGAGCTTTCACTAAAGCATTTCAATGCCGTCATCTATGGAAGAGGCACAACACCGGAGCTGCGACGCGTCGCACATCTTGGCTCTGCTCATGCTCATCTCATGTCTGGCAACCTCGCGAAAGCGTATAAAAGTGCGAAGGAATATCGAGAAGAGGAATCTGACATGCTCGCTTCCAGTCTGATCCTCGCCGAAGCAGCTTTGCTTGCGGGAAATGCGACCAAAGCGGTCGCTCAGTCTGAAATAGTTCTCAATCGCAATAAAGAATCCGTTGATGCGATCGTTATTAATGCGATCGGCAATATCGAAAGTAAGCTCCCTTCTCGTGCTGCTAAACTACTTGAGGGTGCAGTGAAAAGCGGGTTGGATGATCCGAGAATTCTCGCCGTTCAATATGCCGCCTACCTCGCGATGAACTTGCCGGAGAAAGCCACTACGGTTGCGAAAGCCATAGGCTCGATCGACCCCAAGGAAAACGGCGCACGGATGGTGCAGGACCCCTACGCAACGAAGTTAAAGACGTGGCAGATGGTTCGTAAATATTTGCGCCCAACTTCTAAATCAAGAATGAAGGTAGCGGAAGCATTCAGTGTATTAGCTGTACTTTTGTACTTTACCGGGGATTCGAAAGGTTTTCAGCGCACAAATCAATCTGCATTGAAAGCGGACAAGGACAATACACTCGCCCGCCTTTATCAAGTTTATTCAGCTTTTGAGCAGGAGAAGTTTGAAGATTGCCTGAAGGATACACAAACCCTGCTTGAAATTGATCGCTCTTCGATTATCGGTCAACTTATGCTTGCTCGTGTGCAGAAGTCGATGGGTAAAACGGCTGAGGCCAAAGCTTCGTATGACACAGCGCTCTTGAGTTCGCCTGGGTTGACTATCGCTAAAGTTGAACTCGCTGCGATTGCAATCGAGGCAGGCAAAAAAAATGAGGCAATCAAAGAGTTGTTGGAGGCGTATCGCTTGTACCCGAAATTTCGTACAACAAGACGCTTGCTTCTTGCCGCAGGTTATTGAGCATAGAGCGTAATGGCAAAAGTTTTAGTAGTTGGCAGTGGCGGACGCGAACACTGCATTGCGCATGTTCTAAAAAAGTCTCAGTCTAAACCGGATCTTCTGATTGCGCCGGGAAATTACGGTACTTCTTTACTGGGTGAGAATATTGAAGTCTCAGCGACCGATGTTGAACAGCTGGTCAGAACTGCAAAATCCCATCAAGTTGATTTAGTCATCGTTGGTCCTGAAGCTCCTCTCGTCGCGGGATTAGCCGATGAGTTAATACGTGAACAAATTCCGGTTCTCGGTCCGTGTAAAGAAGCTGCTCGCTTGGAAGGAAGTAAAGCCTTCGCAAAAGAAATTATGCACGCTGCAAATGTTCCGACGGCAGCATGGAGGAAATGCGGAAATCTAGAAGAGGCAATAGCTTTCGCAGAAACGATGGCTGGCCGGGTTGCAGTGAAAGCAGATGGTCTCGCGGGCGGGAAGGGTGTCATCGTCTGCGATAATATTGAATCTGCTCGGGAGGCTATTGCAGAGCTGTTTGGCAAGCATGACTCTTTAGTCGTTGAGGAGAAGTTAGAGGGCGAAGAACTTTCTGTAATCGCAATTGTTGATGGTGAGAACCTTCGTTTATTAGCGCCGTCTCAAGACCACAAACGGATTGGAGAAGGTGACACGGGTCCAAATACTGGGGGTATGGGAGCATACGCGCCAGCACCGCTTGGTACGGAGGAGCTTCTGCGCGATGTTGAGCAGACTTGTCTTCGACCAGTTATTGAAGAACTGCGCAGCCGAGGTATCCCTTTTTGCGGCTTCCTTTATGTTGGCTTGATGCTTACGTCGAACGGACCAAGAGTTCTCGAATACAACGTACGCCTTGGTGATCCTGAAACCCAAGTCATATTGCCCCTAATGGATGAGGATGCATACGAGATTTTCCTTGCGGCCGCGAAAGGAGAACTGGGTTCGACGCCGATTCGACTAAAACCTGAGTATGCAGCTACCGTTGTCGTCGCTGCAGAAGGCTATCCTAAGGCTCCAAGAGTTGGGGATATGATTGAAGGATGTCCGGAAGTCGATAATGAGACTACAATTTTGTTCCACGCTGGTACTGCACCCGGCGAGAATAGCGGCGAGATTATTACCTCTGGTGGAAGAGTCCTGGCTGTGACAGGGATAGGTCAAAGCCTGGTAGATGCCTTGGCATTTGCATACCAAGGGGTGCAAAAAATTTGTTGGCCTGGGTTACAGTTTAGGCGTGATATTGGACACAGGGCTTTGAGGTCGACATCAAAGTCCTGATACAGTCTTCCTACGATGCTTTATGTTGATTTGGATGGCACACTGGTAGATTGCAAGCGTCGGCATTATGCCACGTATGTCGAACTTCTGTCACAAGCTGATTTGAGAGGAGTACCCATTCCAGAGGCTGAATACTGGGGTCTTAGAACAGAAGGAAAACCGGTAAAAGACATTCTCAAGAAATCCCGTCTGTTCCCGACGAAATTTGACAAATTCGTGGAACGTTTTAACGAACGAGTGGAAACGCCGGAAATGCTGGCAATGGACGACGTACGCGAGGGAGTCACTACCGCACTAGGAAAGTTATACACGAAGACACCTATTTGCTTGGTAACACTCCGCAAGAATCATGAGAACTTAGAACAACAACTGGAAACTCTCGAGCTAAGCAAATACTTCGCTGCGGTTCTCAGCGGCGCTCCTCCGAAGTTGCGGCGCCCTGATAAAGATATCCGGTGGAAAACCAAAGCCGATCATATACGCAAAAGGTATCGTATTCTGCCAACTCAAGTAGTTTACATTGGAGACACTGAAACAGATGTCCAAGCTGCTCGTGCCCTCCGGTTTGAGGTGTGGCTCCTAGAGAACGGGCACAGGAAAAAGGAACTACAAATTAAAGCTAATCCGGATCGAATAGAGGCAGATCTTTCAGCTGCTCTAAAATATTTACTGCCAGGTGGGCGCTGGCAGCGCTGATCAAGAATCATCCGAAATCTATTTCACCATCGTAGAGAAGCTCGTTATAGCTGTCTTCACGGCCGTCGATATGCTTAACTCTTATCTTTTCGTTGAGCGGGTCGAGCTCAATAAGCGTCGCAGCGGACCAAGAGCCGCTGAAATGTATGAATTGATCGGGAGGAAAGAGGTCGTCAGCTGAAAGGTCTCCGGTTTCAGCTAAAACTGCGAGAGGATTCGGGCCGTTCGCGGTTGGGCCTACCGCAATCTCTAGCTGCTTTTCGTTCGGGCCGAGCCGTTCGACTTTCGCAATGTATCCAAAGTGAAAATCCCCACTGAGAAAGAGAACTCCTCGAATTCGGTTGTCGGTAAGAAAATCCAATAACTCACGTCTTTGAACTTCGTAGCCTTGCCATCTATCTGCGTCGGCCGCTTCCCACACGCCGAGTAATTCGGTCATTGGTACAGAGTTAAGAAGAACTTTATATTTACACGGGCTGTTCTTCAGACCGTCTTTGAGCCATTGCATTTGCTCTTCGCTGATGTAGATCGGCTTTTCACTTTGGCGAGTACTTGGAAGCCTTTCGCTGCGACTATCGAGCACAAAAAATTCGGCGGTATGGCCCCACCGGTATGAGTGCCATACGCGAAAGTTTTCACCTTCATCATTGGGTAAATGCTCAAAGTATGCCTGCTTCGCTGCGAGTAATCGCTCCGGTTGTTCGAGCGCCATTCTTTCTGGATCAAAATTGTTTGTGATCTCGTGGTCGTCCCAGGTGCTGTACATCCCGGTTTTTGGCAGAGCTTGTAAATATCCTTTTTCTGACAGTGTTTCTCGCCAATAGCGACGGTAGTCGTCTTTGTCCCTCGCGCCATCATTGTAAGTCATATCGCCGAGGTGGCAGTACACATCGGCATTAAGACCGGCGGTCAATCCGAGAGATGTGAAGGGCGCATTGCGCATGCTGCTGCAAGTCATTCCAGCTATGGTCAGCGGTCTTAGATCCCCTTCAGCGAAAGCCGTACGAAATGAACCGATTGTGCTTCGAGCTGTGAGTTCTTGACCGTTGAAGTCGAAAAAAGCAAAGGAGTACCGCCCGACACCTAAGCCTTCTACTCTCGTTTTTATATATCCTTCGACAGGGACCAACTTGGCTCGATAGGCAACCAAAATAGAGTCCTCTGAACCAGAGTCGCGCCAAACAATAAGTTCCTTGTCGCGATTGTCCGCCGCGTAGGTCCATAGAATAGCCGAATCCGAAGTCATGGCACCGGACTGGACGCCCATCTCAAAAGTTTCCAGGTCTTCTACAATCGCATCTGGATTCAATACGAGAGCTGTAGCGTTATCATTGGGAGGAGGTTCTGGGGGGGCTACTTTGGGACCGGCGTCGGACGATTCCTCTGTTCCGCATCCGGAAACGGCGGGAACGAACACAGCGGACGTGGCCGTCGCTGCGAGAAGCTGGCGACGGGTAATTTTGAAGTCACTCACTGGCCAGAGTGTAGAACGATAAGCCTCTGAGTTCCCAATGCTTTGTGTGCATATTCCACTATATAAGATTAGATCTGCACACTGGTAGGTGCAGTGATAGCAGTCGCCATCCTTGTAAGTCACTGAAAATATATGGATTTAACTTGGCCTCAATCTTGCTGACGTTGCCCGTGAGGGTTTGCGGTGAATGGTGCACCGCTCGAAATGACTCAAGTGATAGCAGTGTCTGCACTGCGCTCTTAGCGCATGGCGTATCAGTACTCCCATGATGGTGTGGGTTGGCATCGCTTGAAGTGAGTGAGGATAAAAGTTGTGAGGGTTGGTCAAGTCAGTTCGTTTTTAGATGTGAATCCACGTCTTGGTTATCAAAGTTGTTTGTCTGAGTGTGTTGCGCCCACTGCAAATCCGTTGGTAGCGGATCCTGTCCGCCAGCTATCTGAGCGGGAGATACACATTCTTACTCAGATATTGCTGAAGTTTATCCAAGCGCTAATGGGGCAATTGAATCAACAGAGTCCATTGAACGGCTTTCCCTATCAAATGGCTCAGAATAGGAATTTTGGCCGTGCGCAGCAAAACGGCGTGTGGCCTCAATCTGCAGGGCCGATGAGAAAAACCCAGTCGTCGTGGACGAAGCAAGCACTCGGAGGCGGGGGTTTGAATCAAAGCGATATGAATCTCTTGCCCTCAGGGACGCCGAGACGAACCCAAAGGGCGACTCAGATCCCCATTTCTCAGCCTCATGGGAGAGGTTTGCGCGAGGCCAGCGAAGACCTTCCGAGAATCCAAAATTTATCCACGACGATAGGCCGGATAGCCAAACACTACGATATTCCTCCGTCTATTCTCGCTGGGATTGTGAGTAGAGAAACGCGAGGGCGTAACGTCATTGGAGACAATGGCCATGGCCACGGACTCGCTCAGGTAGATAGCGGGTCATTTGGTCCATGGGCTCGTAATTGGAGGGCTTCGGGTATGCCTCTTGAGGAAGGCCTCAGAAAAGGCGCCGAAATTTTTGCGAATAAGCGCGAGTATCTTCGCAACAGGTTCCCCCAGCTCACACCTAATGAGCTTATGACAGCAACATTGTCTGCTTACAATGCTGGAGAGGGTGCAGTAGGACGCGCTCTGCAGCGTGGAGCCTCTACGGATTCTGTGACGACCGGC
>JAYZDF010000120.1:0-4197 GCA_036337945.1 Myxococcota bacterium | reverse complement strand
ACGAACTGGCCTTCTTGCCCTTTCAGAGCGCAGCTACTTAACTTTGTCGGGAGGAGAACAACTCAGAGTGCACCTTGCACGCACGATTGCGCAAGTCTTAGATTACAATAGTGGGCCTGCGAAATTTCTGCTCTTGGATGAACCCACATCAAGTTTAGATCTAAATCATCAGCTTCGAGTTCTTGAGGTTGTTCGCGATTTAGCCAGTGAGGGCCTAGGGATTTTTGCAATCTTACACGACATCAACCTTGCAGCTCGTTTCGCTGACCGCATTTATGTCTTGAAATCGGGAATGTGCATACGCCATGGGACGGTCGATGATGTTGTCGACGAGCAGCTTCTGTTGAATGCATTTGGGCTCAAGAGCAAGGTCATCAAAATAGACGAGTTAACTCATCCAACCGTTTGCGTGCTCAAAAGAGCTTAAGATGCTTTTTAGTGAATCACGGGCTGACTTGCGCCGCTCTTGCCCTTTTCAGTACGTCAATCACCGAGGTACGGATTTCTTTTTCTTGAATCTCTCGGCCAAAACTGAAGAAGTATTTCCCGTCGGGTTCAGTAGCTTCCACAACAAATCCCGTGGGGTCCAGGTTAGTCATCCTAACGCCTTTGGGTTCAACGCCATATAGCCCCTGACACATCTCGATCATATTAGAACTATGGTCTTCATTCATATGATCAATAGCGCCCTGCACTGCTGGCCCAAATTGCGCCGTTTCATCGGTTCGCAGAAGCCTTTCTCCCTCGACCCAACATATCCGACCAAAGCCCGCTATGTATCTGGCTGTGACAACAGAATTCATCCTCCAGTAATCGAATGAGTGTTGTCTGATATAGCCGGCGGCGTTGGGGACTCTCTCGACGTATCGAGCATGGATATCATTATACTCTTCCGGCTCAATCACTTCGGAACTGTCTAAAAATTTACTCTCTTTACCTTTGGGCAAAATGCGTTGCATGTCACCTATAAGGCCGACGCGCCAGCTTGCTTGCGGGTCGCCTTCGGCATGCGGATCACTCACGAACAATGTGGCTCGTGGGTCTCTGCGCAAATTCATAGTATGCGCAGCAATGTCCGCGATCAGGATCACAGGCCGACCTAATTTATCGATGGTAAAAGGCACAACAGAGCCGAAAGGATAGCCCTCTATTGCCGGCTTTGCTGCACTTGTACAGAGCGTTGCTGAATGTGTAGACAACAACCAGTTCTTTATATTTTGCGCGGGATCTTGCGCTGCTTCAGCGGCACGCGCTGCTTCGCTAATTTCTTGTTTTTCTGCGTCCGACAGATTTTCGGCACTTACGTTCATTATTTCTGGTCACTCCAAGGATTCAAAAGGTTCGCGTATATGCCCGATTGCTCTTGGATATCTTAGCACTCTCCATGAGTCCTAAGAAGCACTTTTCAATCAAAAAAAACGACATCGAGTCGGTATTAAAGTCATGTTTGTCCGAAGACTAGGTTATCCGCCGGCCTCAGTACGAACCATAAGTTCTCCATCTTTGACCTCTGCGTGTATTACCGCGCCTTCAACCGCGTCTCCAGAGATAAGTGCTCGGCCTATTTTGGTCTCCAACGCATGCTGTATAAAGCGTTTTAATGGCCGAGCGCCGTAAACAGGATCGAAGCCGGCATCCGCGATATATTCCAATGCCTCATCACTGAGAACCAGTTGCAAGCCCCGCTCTTCGAGGCGTTTCGCTAAGTCGGACGTCATCAGACTAACAATACGTTTTATATGCTCCAAAGATAGTGGCGTAAATAGCACCGTATCATCCACGCGGTTTAGAAACTCAGGACGGAAGTGTCCCTGAAGCTGCTTCATCACTGAAGCCCTCGCCGTCTCGGAGATAGTTCCATTTTCTTGAACCCCTTCAAGTAAATCAGGACTACCAATATTCGACGTCATAATGATCACGGTGTTTTTGAAATCCACAACGTGACCTTGCGAATCTGTCACCCGTCCATCGTCCAGGATCTGCAGCATAATATTGAAGACATCTCCATGCGCCTTTTCAATCTCGTCGAAAAGAATAACACTGTAGGGCTTGCGGCGGACCGCTTCGGTGAGTTGACCACCTTCTTCGTAGCCCACGTAGCCTGGAGGAGCTCCTACGAGTCGTGAAACCGCGTGGCGTTCCATATATTCGCTCATATCGACCCTAATCATGTTGTCCTCAGAGTCAAAAAGTGAGGCCGCAAGAGTCTTCGCAAGCTCGGTCTTCCCGACGCCGGTTGGCCCCAAAAAGATGAATGAGCCAATCGGGCGTTTCGGATCTTTAATTCCAGACCGCGCGCGAATAACCGCATCCGCAACCAGTTGAACCGCTTCGTGTTGACCCACAACTCGCTGATGTAAAATCTCATCTAAGCGAAGAAGTTTTTCTCGCTCACCTTCCACCAGTCGCGTCACTGGAATTCCGGTCCATTTAGAGACTATTTCTGCAATCTCTGAGTCAGTCACCTCCTCACTGAGAAGTTCTTGACCCTTTTTCGCCTCATTGGCTTTCATCTCCTCAGCTTGTAGTTTCTTCTCTAGAGCCGGTAACAAGCCGTGCTGGATTTCAGCCATTCGGTTGAGGTCGTAATCTCGTTTCGCATCTTCAAGTTCTCGTTTGGCGACCTCTATTTTTTCTCGATAAGTACGAAGTTGGTCGATGCCGTCTTTTTCAGCTTGCCACTGCGCCCGCATAGCGCTGGCCTGATCGTTTAATTCCGCCAATTCTTTGCGCAGCGCTTCTAGTCGCTCTCTTGAACTTTTATCTTTCTCTTTTTGCAGCGCAGCTTCCTCAATTTCTAGCTGCATCACTCGGCGTGTCACCTCGTCGAGTTCCGCGGGCATAGAATCGATTTCAGTTCTGAGCATAGCGCAGGCTTCATCCATTAGATCAATGGCTTTGTCTGGCAGAAACCTGTCTGTAATGTATCGATTCGATAAGACTGCTGCACTCACAAGAGCATTATCTTGAATTCCTACACCATGATGGAGCTCGTAACGTTCTTTCAGCCCGCGAAGAATGGAGATGGTATCTTCAACATTTGGTGGGTCAACCATAACTGGTTGAAACCGACGTTCAAGAGCAGCATCCTTTTCGATATATTGGCGGTGCTCATCAAGCGTCGTCGCTCCGATGCAGTGCAGTTCGCCTCGAGCGAGCATCGGTTTCAGCATATTTCCTGCGTCTGTTGAGCCTTCTGTTTTCCCGGCTCCAACAATCGTATGAATCTCATCGATAAAAAGAATAACTCGACCTTCGCTGTTCTTGATTTCGGTCAAGACCGCTTTGAGACGCTCTTCGAATTCACCTCGGTATTTGGCGCCGGCCATTAGAGCACCTAAGTCCAGTGAAAAAATAGTTCGGTCCTTGAGCCACTCAGGCACGTCACCGTTGACGATGCGCTGGGCAAAGCCTTCGACAATCGCAGTTTTACCTACGCCCGGCTCTCCAATGAGCACCGGGTTATTTTTGGTCTTTCGAGAGAGGATTCGGATGGTTCTTCGAATTTCTGAATCTCTCCCGATGACTGGGTCTAGTTTATTCTCACGAGCAAGAGCGACAAGATCCGTGCCGTATTTTGAAAGTGCGTCATAGGAGGCTTCAGGATCAGCTGTAGTTACTCGTTGATTGCCACGAACATCGATCAGAGACTTCAAGAAGCGATCGCGTTCGAGGTTGAATTGCGCGACGATCTTCCCTACAACCGTTGTTTTTTCTTCACCAAGCAACGCAAGCATCAAATGCTCAACCGACACGTACTCGTCCTTTAGGCGTTCAGCTTCATCTTCCGCTCGAATCAATACTTGGGCGTATCGAGTAGTTACGCCAATCTCCTTGCTGGCGGCTCCGCTCCCAGTTACGGCAGGAATCTTGTCGAGGGCCAAATCGATGGCTTTAACGAGTTCAGAAACCGGAACCTCCATTTTCTCAAATAATCGAGAGATGAGACCCGCAGAATCATCAACCAAAGCACGAAACATGTGCTCTGGCTCCACCAACTGATGGTTTCGACGAAGAGTCAGTGCATGGGAATCACGGACGGCCGCCTTGGAATTGTTGGTAAATTTCTCTAGATTCATACTTTTACACCTCCTCGCCGACGTAGCGTAGTGACACTCTAATCACCGATTCGCAGCGTCTAGTCTTCTAATTCAGGCACGAAAGAAGAAGCTTCCGCCAAAGCGGCAAATAGTTCCC
>JAYZDF010000119.1:0-27311 GCA_036337945.1 Myxococcota bacterium | reverse complement strand
GGGTTCGTCTTCTGTCCGCCTGGATAAACGGTCGCAAACTCGTAAGCATCAGACAGACCGTCGCAATCAGAATCACGCCGCTCATTATCGAGACGGGTTGGTGTAGGACCCGCGTCAACATTTGTCCCGCCTCCATCTTCGACCACGCCGGTGTCGGGAGTGACTGAGCCTGCGTCGTCATCGTTGGCATCGGGACGCGATTCCCCAGAATCTGTAGGCTCTTGAGGACCGCCGTCTGGAGTTCGATTTCCGACATCAATGATGACCCGCCGATCAGGTATCTGACCACCGACAGGTGCCTCCTCACCACAACCCAATCCAGTCAGGGAAATTGTAAGGGCCAAAACGTATGCTAAGTTCAGATGGATCGTTCGCAAATCTCGTGTTCCTTTGAAATCGGGCGCCGCAAAAAGGCAGGATCTCCATAAGCAATCCAAATTGGAGATGGCTGACACTTTTACGGCAAAAGCCGACAACTTTGCCTAGTTATATGACTACCATGTGGACGACCTCCGGGACAAAGATATTAGGCCATCATTCGTACCTTTGAATACAATCGAGCTGACCGAATGGTCGGGTTTGAACGAGTTCTTTAGAGAATTACTCGGTCGAGGCTGGAACGGAGTCCGATTGGCTTTGGTCCTCACGGACTCTCGCAACGACTTCTCGCGCTTTCTCCTGAATCGATTGATCGCGACTGCGGCCAGCTTCAGCCGCAAACTGCCTCGCCTCGGCAAAGCGTCCCTGAGAATATTCGAGCTGCGCTAACCAGAGCGACACTTCAAAAAATGCTACGGTTCCGCGAACCCAGGTACGAGTTTTGAGATACGTTTTTCGCGCCGCTCGGACATCCCCACTCTTGAGGAATTTTCGGGCGATTTTTTGGGCGTTTCTCGCTTGTTTACGTGCCCATGCTTCTCTTTGTGCTGGGTCTTCTGGGATAGAAGTAGATACATCAGCGAGAGCGAGAGAACGGGTTCGTTTGGTTCGAGGATCAGGACCTGGCAAGGCTCGTTCTTTGATGCGGCCTTGCGGCTTCGACCTCATTTTTGAGCGATTGGGCGAAAGCGCACCATCAAGGGCACCCACAGTACCAATCTCCAGTGCCGACTTGTTTCCTCGCGCGCCCAGCTGAGAAATAGCTATTTCCAAATCTTGCGACCCACCTTTCGGTGAAGGTTCATTTTTCATTTTCGCCCCAAGAGGACCTGCAGCAATAGACTGACTTTTCTTGGCCCTCTTTCGTTTTCCTGAAAATGTCGACCGCATCTGAGTCTCTTGTTTTGACTTCCTCCTAACTTGCTCAGTCTTTATCGCTTTTCTCGCGACTTGAGGAGGCGCCTCTTCCTCAGCGCGCGTTACAATCGTGTCGTTCTTTGGCGGAGGTGAAGTATTTGGAGCCTTCTTCGAGGCTGACTGCTGCGGTTGCTGTGTGACTTCGACGCCAGAGAAGTCGTTCACTGGTGCCTGCGTTTGCATATTCGGTAGTACGATCACTGCGATGACCAAAGCAAAGGCGCCAGAAAATGCCAGGGCTAGTCCGGGTCGACCAAAAAGTTTTTGGATCCAGGACTCTTCCTGACTTTCGATGGTTTGCTTTGCCTGAGCGAGTATTAATGAATCCAAATGGTCGGACGGAGCTTCTTCCACCTCCAAGGCCCGAAGAGAACCCAACATAGACTGCATCTCTTCTACGGTTTTTGCCAAAGCTTGGTCGGCTTCCATATCCTCCTGAAAGGCCTGTCGCTCTGAAGGATCCATCTCACCGTACAGATAGTCGACTAGGCGATTGTCTTCTAACTCACTCACGATTTCTATCTTTTCCTTCCGGCGTAATCCCGGCTTTGGCCAAATGATTACGCATATGTTCTAAGGCATATCGCATTCGGCTTTTGACAGTATTTTCAGACACCCCAACAATACTGGCAATTTCTTTAAAGGGCATACCCGAGTACTCTCTCATCACAAACACTTCACGCTGCTCCTCTGACAGACTTTCTATTGCCTCCAAAAGAACTGCTCGCAGCCGAACATTCGCAGTTCCACGGTCGGGAAGCGCCTCTTTTTGGTCAGCTATCCGATCAGACAAAGTCACACCTTCGGTCTCTTCCTTTCCTAACGTTTGATCGAGAGATGCGGTCTTTCGGTGCGTTGCTTTTCGCAGCGCATCGATACAGTGATTACGAGCAATAGTATAGATCCAAGTCCTTATTTTTGCTTGCTTTTTCCAATTTGGAGCAGATTTTACGACGCGTAAAAAAACTTCCTGAAGTGCGTCTTCTGCCGCCGTTTTGTCGCCGAGCATCTTTAGACAAAATGAGAAAACCCCCGATCGATGCCTCCGGAGCAGTTTCTCAAATGAATGAGAATTCCCTTGCTGAAATTCTGTCATCCAGACCGCGTCCTGCTGATCTCGGCTATCGCGCTCTTTCGAGGTTTTCGTCATACACGCATACCTTGCCTCTGAAGCGAGTAAGACGAACTGCAAAAAGCCGAAGAACACTTTTCAATCCGCGGGTTCGCGCAGCGGAACCAGCGGCGGAGCCACAATTGTGAAGGAATGCTCGTCATAATATCAGACTAAGAAGCATCAATGACTGAGAGATAGTGAGCAAGCTGCTCCTCGCTCACTATACCCTGATCCAGCATAAATCTCGTGATCGCCAAGAAAACCTGAATGCGGTCCGAAGAGGTAAGTGTCTCTCCATTTCTCAAATCCCGGATCAAGCGATGTGCATTATCATTCGCTGTCGTATTTCCTTTTCCTTTCTCAGTAGATGAATCTGGCTGAAC
This sequence comes from Myxococcota bacterium, assembly GCA_036337945.1. Taxonomy (GTDB): domain Bacteria; phylum Myxococcota; class Kuafuiibacteriia; order Kuafuiibacteriales; family Kuafuiibacteriaceae; genus JAYZDF01. Next base: position 24,518 of record JAYZDF010000119.1, on the reverse strand, counting down.
ACCCGGACGATCTGATTTCGTATCGACGGACTCAATCTTGAGTGCAACCTCATGATTTGAGGCCGGAGTCGCTTCGAACTCGCTCTCTGGCTGCTCAATCACAAAGTCTGGCTGAATCTCTTCAAGTTCGACCGAATCGAATTGCTCTGGAGGAACACTCGATTTCTCAGGTAGCGGAGAGTTTTCTCCCTGGTCAGTCGTCGATTGAGAGTCCGAAGATCTAAATGCAACTTGCGTTGCGGATTCAGGAATATCGGTGAAACCAACTAAGCCTCCAGAGTTTTGCTGTTGCTCTTCTTCAAGTGGAGGAGGCGCAAACTCATCAGAATCGAAGTCTCCGATCGGAATTATTCCGGTTCTTTCTAATCCAGTAGGGAGATTAACGGGCGCAATTCCATCAAAGGGGCTTGCAGAGTCACCCATCTCTACTGGAAGTTCTAATGCAGCAGCTAGATCGTACGGAGTGGCTGAAGCACGATTTGGTTCCCTTGAGGGCAGCCCTGGTGTTTGTGTCGGCGTAAGTTGTCGATCGTTTGTATGAGATGAGATGGGCCGAAACTGGTCGCTGGAGACTTCGTCTAAATCAACATCTAAAGTCTTTCCATCATCCCAGGCCTGTCCTAAAGAATCTGGTAAATCAAGATTGAGAAATTGCAGTGGAACTTGATTTCCTGCCGCACTAGTTGAAGCACTGTTCGTTGAAGACTCGGCTGCGGCGGACGATGCAGGCGTGATCACAATATCAGAAATATCTGGATCGGATGTATGCGTAAATAAGTCTGACTGAAACTCATCGATACCAACGGGTAAAGTACTAGAAGAGGATGGCTTGCCGATCACTGGCGGGGCAGAAGGAATCTTTGGCTTGGCGGGCTCAGAACTGCTCGGGTAATATTTGAGAATCGCCCGATCAAGTTGAGTAGGATAAGCCATCAAAACACTTAGTGCGCATCCCGTTACTCTTCGAATCTCTTGGGCTCCTCGATAATCAAGAGGATTCGCCAGTGCAACGTAAAGGTATTCTTCTCCATTCGCACGCTTTGCTGCCACAGGAAGTGCACCGTAGGTATGAGCCAAGTTAGCCGGCAAGCGAGCAAGGGTATTCTTATGGACCTGCATTGCAGAAAGGTCGATCGATTCAATGCCAAGGGCGTTACTCAGTGTGAGGACAAGTCGTTTTTCATCGATGACTCCTGATTCTACAAGAACGGTGAGCAAGCGTTTCCTTTGGTGCTTCATAGCGTCTTTCGCCCGACTGAGTGTCGCAGGGTCCAAAAGACGAAGTTCTAACAACAACTCTGGGAGTGTCTTTGCACGGCGAGTATTCACGTATGTACCTCTTAATTTTTCCCTAAGTGAACAAGGTACTCTTGTTGAGTGAAGACGCCTTTTTCTATGAGCAGGTCAACCATCACCTGAAGTGCCGTTGCTGGATCAACTGTTTCCCACGACATTTCTGTCTGTCCTTGAGCTACTGTTTCTTCTCGGTTTTGGCGACTCAACGGACTCAACCCGTTGTGAGTGTGCCCTTGATTGTTTAGATATACGTTGGAAAAACTCGCTTCTGAGGATTCTGAAAAAGCTTCGCCGTAGGCCATTCCTATGGCGCGCTCAATCGCCCGCTCACCTGCGATTGTTGTTTTCACTCTAAGACCGGTTCGATGAATGATTTCGTCAATCGCAAACACATTGATAGGGTCAGACATTGCTACCACCAGAGACTTTCCATCTGCTGAAAGCCGCTCAGGGCAAAGACTGTTAGCGCGAGCAAAAGCCATATCGACTTTTTGAGTGACCCATAATGGAACTTCAAGTGACTGAAAGTCCGTGATGGGAATTGCGAGCTGTCGAGACAAAGCCTGCACGATATCTTCTTCGCTGAGTATCTTCATACTCACAATAATTCGGCCAAGACGACCTCCCCATCGCTGTTGCTCAGCAAGAGCAGCGTCCAGACGCTGTTGATCAATTACTCCAGCTTCCAAAAGTAACTCACCGAGTTTTTTCCTTGCAGTCATGACTTAGAGAGCCTCACCAACCGGACTCTAATGGGTTTAGTGCAGGTTAGCTACCAACTGACCATTAATAGAGTGTACTTTTTTCAAAGTGAGTCTGTGAAAGGCCTCTACGGAAGACATCGACCGCATTATCAATCCAGAAGCGGGATAGGAGAAACGCCGTTGGGAGTCTCTAACGTAAATAAATTGGGGTTGATTGCACCGTTTACATACATTTCCTTGAGCCGCAGACTCAGATCGTGGTCCTGTCCTTCTAGTTTAATCCTGATCCGTTTCGCAATCGTGATTTCCGGCAATTCTTCAATTGATTGAAACCTATCGAACTGAATTTCAATGGCGGGATGTCCCTTTCTCGAGGGAAGACGAACCCGATAGATTTCCAAAGTTTTTGGATTAAGCAAAAGCTCGACCGCACCGCGCGTCGGACTCCATAGTGTGAGTATTTGTAAAGACTTTGAGTCATCGTGCCAAGCCAGACCGCGAGTTTCAAAATCGGTGGCCATAGGAACCCCCGATAGCATGGCATCGACAAGGTCCGGAGGAGCGAGGGGAACTGGCAGAATCTGAGAAATGTTTGTCGCGGACGCAGAGCCTTCAAAGACCTGCCCATCAGTAAGGAGACGGATCTTTTGCCCGTCGCTAACCATAACCTGCAGGGGTTGCTCCATAGGGGACAGCGTCTCAACTCGGAATTTTGCCTCCCGCTCGGCCACCAAAATAGTCTTTAGTCTCAACCGTCCTTTTTCGCCGAAGTAAGTCAACCGTCCAACCAGTTGCGCAGACTGCAACTTCTTGGCTCGAGTTTGCAAATTCTCTAATACAACCTGGGCTCCGGGAATCAACGTTGGCTTGGCAGTCGTAGAGGAAGTTGTGCGACAACCCGAGGGAGCCAATAAGAAGCCGATAAGCATTACTCGACGAAACGTTGAATTTTTCACTGGTAGACGAACTCTTGAAGAAGCGGCAAAGGATGAACCAACTTCTTGAGATGGTTGCGAAGAGCACGGCAGTTCTTTCGGGATTTCAAACACGCTTGTGTCGACTGAACATAATCGTTTGGATTTTGAATCGGTGCTAACCAATGTTGCGAACTTCCTTCTTTTGTTGGTTGTAGCGCTTTGACGTCCGAAGAGACAGCCCCTGTACAAATGTGTTCGCCATCATCCCGCTTGGTGCCAAAATCACAAAACCCTTCTAAGCGAGAAATCAACTCAGCACGAAGTTCCCAATCTCGAATTTTCTTGGCGGCTCGAAGAGCAGCCTGACGGCGGCCCGTCGTGTTCAAAAAGAGTACATAATCCCTGACGAGGACATAACGAAACTCAGGCTGAGTCTGACTCAGTTGGGAAAGCGCTGCACGGAAATACTTACTCGCAGATTCAATTTGCCCGCGACTCCATTTTTCGAGACCGAGAAGGCGATAGATACGAGGGTCCTTGCGCAATCTCCTCTGCTGCCTGCGAAGATTTTTTTCGGAATAATGAGACTGAGTGCGCCAGAGGAACTCGGTGAGCCGAGCGCGAACCAGTCGGTTACCCGGATCATAGATAAGCGCTACCCGAAAACTTTCTCCGGCCGTCGAAAGGTCGCCTTCATGCCAAGCGAGATTAGCCTTGAGTAAGTGCCAGTACGCGCGAGCACTCACATATGAAGGTCTGGCCTTCGCGAAGGCCGCTGAAAGCCCTAAGGATTGCGCCACAATCAGTATAAACCCCAACATAAAAATAGAGCGACTCCATCTGTGTTTTTTGGGTGAATACCCTTTTTTATCGACGCCTGTGGTTTTCATTCTAATTGTTCTTGGACCTTGCAAAGGATAGCACTTTGTTAAGTCTCCTGGCGACTTTTGACTTCCGATTGGAAGGATCGTTATATCCGAGCAGATTCTTCTGTGGTGGTTCATCAAAATGTATAAATTTCGCGCGCTTGAAACCTCGATGGCTTTTGCCCTCTGTCTTGTAGTTACGGTCGGTCCGTCCGCAGCTCTCGCTCAAGGCACACCCGATATTCCACCTCCGCCCGCGCCGACGGCCCCTGCGGCAGAAGAAAAAGTACCCGCAAAAGAAACGGAAAGCGGGTCTTCGGAAACGCCAGCCGCGCCTGAATCTTCAGCAACTTTAGCGCCTCCCCCGGCTGAGAGTGTGATTCCGTCTAGTCCCGGCTCTACTTCAGCATCGGTAGAGGCACCGACAACAAGTCAAGTCGAACTGCCTGCAGCATCAGCACCTAAAAAATCGGCACGAACAGCTTCATCGCAATCAGGTGCAGCCGGACTCATCGGAATTCTCAGTGCCGACGGCGGAACAGTCGGAACATTTCGTTTGGGCTTCGGACTCGATATGTTTGGCGGCTCGAACGTTTTCACGAGTAGTGATGAACTCACCAAGGTTGGCGCTACATTGTCAGTGGCAAGCTCTCCGATCGAGCATCTGGAGTTATGGTTTAATACGAAAGCTCAGTCTACAACGAGCAATTTGACCAATCCAAATTTACTGCAAGCACAAGGCGACTTTAGCCTTGGTGCAAAGGGCTATGTCGAGGTCGCACCCATGGTAGACCTCGCAGCGGCAGCGCAAGTTAGCCTGCTGAGTGGTATCGGTGGATCTAATTTTGATTCCGCTGTCTTTCGTCTTTCGGGTATTGCCAGTTTTGACCTCTCGAAAACCGAAGCAAAAGCACCCGTCAAAATTCACGTGAACGCAGGCGCCATCTTTGACGGCTCGGATAACCTAACAGACAGCGAACTGTCTCAACCTGAACGTTTCGCACTCGGAATCAATGCCTATAATCGAGCAGCACTAGGATTCGCTATAGAAGCTCCAGTAAAATACATCACGCCGTTCCTCGAATACTCCCTAGAGATACCTTGGGATTACTTTGCCACGCCCGGTATCGTGCTCACGTCGGTCGACAACCACAGCGTAAGTGCTAATGCGCTGCGAGCTGCGCAAGACGCAACAGAGGTCGTAGAAAGCACTGGATTCGCTCGCGCAGCAATTCCAAGGACGATGCCTCAAACGTTGACCCCTGGCTTGCGAGTGACTGCGGTGCCGAACCTTGCTTTAGACCTTGGCGTTGCGATTGGGCTTACACCGGAGCAGGCACCGGGAGTTCCTAGCGTTCTTCCATACACCGTTTTCATGCAGGCATCTTACGCGATTGATCCCTTCGCAACAGCGGCTGCACCTCCAGGACCTCCGGTCACCATTCCGGTCATTATTCCTGAAGTAAAAGTAGTAGAAGCTCCTAAGAAACTTGGCTATTTTATGGGGCAAGTTACCAACGTGGAAGGGGGCAAGCCGCTCAAGGACGTGATCGTGACAACCGATCGTTCATCACCAGTTGCAAGCGCGAAAGACGGACGGTTTATGTCTCATGAAATTGAGCCTGGTCCAGTGAAGGTATCTGTCCAAAAAGAAGGCTTCAAACCTCAGACAATCGACCTCACCGTTGTCGCTGGGCAAACTGTCGAAGCCGCTGTGAAACTCGAACCTGCGATTGAACGAGGTCGGCTCTCAGGTAAAGTTGTCGACGCAGACGGACAGCCACTGAGCGGCGTACAAATTCAAGTATTCGGGAAACAAAACACGAAGCTCACAACCGATCGTGACGGACTTTACCAAACACTTCTTGAAGTCGGTGATTATCGGCTGATCGTGAGCGATATAGAGCTCTACAAAACTGGGGCATCGGTCTCCGTCAAGAAAGGGCCTTCCACGCTTAATTTCACTCTTCTTCGAACGGAGAGCTCGCCTGTCGTAAAGGTGCGTAAGCAAAAGCTATCAATGAAGAAGAAAATTGAATTCGAAGAGGGCTCCGCTGACCTTTCAACAGAGGCAAAAGCTCATCTTGATTACGTTGTGGACGCATTGCACAACAACGTTGCGAAGAAGATTCGAGTTGAAAGCCATGTCGATAATGCAAACGATGAAGCTGACAATGTTCGAGTGACAAGAGCACGTGCAGAAAATATCGCCAATTATCTCGTGAGCAAAGGTGTCGCGGACGATCGCGTTTCTTGGGAAGGAGTGGGCTCTAAGCGACCTCGCGTACCAAATCTCACAGCACGTGGTCGAAAGAGAAACCGCCGTATTGAGTTCCACATCGTAGAATAAAGCGAGATTCATTGTGTCAGTTCGAGAAACAGCGCAGATTCTAATCATTGATACCGATCTGCAGTCCGGTCGTTTCGTGCACCAGGCTCTTCTGAGTCTTGGGCATCAGGGGCATATTGCTACGGAGTTAGACGTCGCCCTCAATTTTGCGAAAGAGTCCCAGCCCGAGATCATCATTCTCGACGCAAACCCCCATACTGGGGCGGGCATAGGTGCGATTCCCGCGTTATTCGAAGCATCACCGAGCTCTCCAATTATTGTTACGACAACAGATTCGACGCAACAGGCGGAGAAAATTGCCCGTGATAGCGGAGCTTTCGATGTGCTGGTGAAACCGTTTCGAGACTCAGCGTTGTTGAGTACTAGGCTGAATATTTCAATTCAGACGAGTCGAGCACTTCGTGAAAGAGATTTTGTTATCGCGGACCTGAACAAGAAGCTCTCAGCGACCACTCAACTCCAAGAGCAACTCGCAGAAACATCGCAAGAACTGGAGCAACTCAGAGCATTGCGCGCGGCTGGAATAGATCCTGCGACCGGACTCTTAAGTGAAGATGCTTTTATGCAAAGACTCAAAAGTGAAGCAGCTAGAGCATTAAGATACTCAAGACCCGTAGCCACAGGAATTATACATATCGACGGCTATACAACCATCGCTAGCAGATTCGGAGAAGAGATTGCGGAAGCCACAAAACACGCGGTAGGCGCTGCCGTAATGGAGTGCCTGAGAGATATCGATCTTGTAGGCGCATTTGGCGGGGGAGAAATAGGATTTATTCTACCTGAAACCGACAAGTCAGATGCCTATATTGCGTGCGAACGAGTCCGTAACGCGGTGGAGAGCGCTGGGGCTGTTTGGAACAACGAAAAGGTAAAAGTCACTGTTACAATCGGGTATGCCTCTATCCCGACTGACACCATGAACGGAAACGGGCTGCTTGCATCCGCGCGAGGTGCCTGCCAAGCCGCAGCATCGATCAGCACCAATCGAGTGCTCGGATTCCAAGTGTAACCAAAGTCACGTGGTTGCGGTCGAAGTTCAGCGCTCATTTCACGGACCCTTTGAGCGGATCTTATTTCGATACAATCTTTTAGAGAAAACCAAACCCAATGGACCTCAGGCTGAAGTGTCGGTCTATCGTCTGGGAAACGTTCTCATTGATTCAGGCTCGAGTCCAACCGCGCAAAGTCTGATCGAAGCACTTCGCGATAATCCACCTCACCAAATCATTCTTACTCATCAACACGAAGACCATATTGGTGGCATAAACCCACTCAGAAAAGCCTTCGGGAACATCCCAGTTTTTGTTCCGAAGGCGCACCTTGCTATCATCGAGGCACACGAACCTCTTGCTGATTATCGGGCAAAGTTTTGGGGCATCGCGGAAAAACCCAATCAGCTTTCTAGCTACGAGGCGGGGCATGAATTCTATATAGGCGGACTGACACTCAAGACATACGATACTCCGGGGCATACGCCTGGACACATCAGCCTAACTCTGGAGTGGGGAGATAAGCTATTTGCATGCACCGGAGATCTCTATTTTGGTAGTCGTTTCATTCCTGCATTTTTTGAGTCAGCAACGGATGACTTGATCCGCTCGCGAAGACTGATCGCTGGACTTGCAAATAAGGTCTATATGCTTCCCACCCATGGAAAAACACGAGCAGATGGCAAAGAGGTACTCCTCCATTCTGCTCTTCAACTTGAGAATGCCGCCGAACAAATAATTGCCAACTCAGATCGGTTTCGAAAAGATGACCTGCTATCTCTACGTAAAAGCATCTTTCCCGGTGCAGATGTTATGGGGCAAATAACCAAGGGAGAAGTCTCCGAACTCGCATTTGTTCGTTCGGTGGTCGACCCCGTAAAAAAACTTCCTGCAAGTTCACTTGCACACTATTTTGAAACGTAGGACAAAGGCATTGTCTCTGGAGGAATGACGCGAACGTATGTCGCAAATAGTTGCCCCGTAAGTCTCGGTACTTTATGTCGATCCCTTTTTGCAACCCGACGAAGAACATCATTGAAGCGACGACGACCTTTCCTAGAGAAGACTCGATGACTTTCTCGTAGATTAAGTCTTCCTATTTTATGACCTGAACGAACGCGGTGATAGATGACGGCGGTGTCTGAATCCTCGAAACCAACAACAATCGCCGCATGCGTGTCTCGGTCATCCAAACGGTTATTCTTATTACGATCATACGTGTTATCGAAAATCACCAAATCACCAACCGCGACGGTTGTAGAGGAGGTAGATGCGGCAGAAGTCAGTCCTTTCATTCGAATCAGTCGAACACCATTAGCCTTAGGATAGTGATAACGCTCTGAAAACAAGTCGATGCCTAAATCGTCATATGCTATTCGAAGAACATTGGAGCAATCATCAAGGTATCGTTTGGAACCCACGCGCACGTAACGCAGCCCACGAATATATTCTGTAGGCATAGACGGAATCTTGGCAATGGTACGTAAGAGTCTTTCTTGCTGACCGGTGAGCGCAGTAAGCGAGAACTGGTAACCATCAAGCTCGATACTTTTCGACTTCGGTTTTTCCAAGGCTGTGCGAACGTGAAGCTGGTTTTTTGGTTTCATGTGTGTCGTCGGTAACTCTTCTACAGAGACCGAAGACTCTGCCTCGGGCTGTTTATCATTTTTTGCAATTTTAGCGAGAGGATCATTCGTTACTTTCGAAGCAGATTCAAAAGTTCTCTCGGTGACTTTAGATTCAGTCTTCAGCGCTGTAGGACTCGGTGACACAGAGACGAACAGTGAAGGATGACTGAAGGGATCACGACGATTCATTGAATTCGGAAGAACACGTCGCAGAGTGTGAAGCTGTTGACCTAGGCTTCGTACTTCGCCAGACAGCTGACGAATCGCGATTTCGCTTCCTGAGTTACGAACAATCAATGGCTGTGACGAAGAACACGGGGGCTGAAAGGGAGGCGGACTCGCTTGAAAATTTAGCCAAAGGACTCCCAGTAATATACCGTGGAAAAAATAGAAATAGATATTGTTAGGCATATACTCGGTCTACAATTCAAGATGCATACCAAGTCCCAAGGTCGAAGAATTGAGCTCCTCGCGGCTTTTATTCCCTTATTTTACTCACTTGCCTGTGGTGAATAATACCACAGGAATTTCTAACGGAGTTATTTTCGGGATTTAAGGGTCTTCAGTCGTTTGTTGAAACGAGTCAATAAAGCGGATTCATTAGCGGACGCAAAATGTCCTCCTTTCTCTTTCTTGATGAGCTCAGATAATGCCTTTGCGTGTTTAGCATTTCCCGCAGCCGTTAATGTCTCCACGGCGACTTCGCGGACTTTCGGATAAGGAGACTCAAAGTGAGAGATCACCAAAGAAACGGTCTGCCTTTTGAGGGCTTCGGACGCTCTTGCGACAGACGCGCCAGGTGCGTAGGTCAGCCAAACGCAAGTATCAATCTGTGACTTTGATAAACCATCTTGAAGACATGAATTACCAAGCTTGGTCCAGGCTTCAAGCAAGGGCTCAACCATTGCGGGATCACTTACTCTGGCGGAAATTTCTGCCGCAAAATTTGAGACGGATGGGTCTTTATCGGCGAGCTGGATCATCAATAACGTTTGAAATTTTTCAGGAGAGAAACATCGATATGACTCGATGACAGCCTTCTTAATTTTCGTATTTTCTGCTTTCGCGGCGGTCTGAAGAAGCTTCAAAATCATAGGAGAATCTTTGAGAGCCCGACGATAGCGACCCGTGCATGCTTTCTGAAGGTTTTTTAAAGCCAAAAGTTTGGTTGTGTCGCTCTTCATTCGAAGTTGAATGACTGCATCCTGAACACCCTTTATCGGCGGGAGCGATGTGCTATGCGCGGCAGTCGTCAATAAAAAGGAAGCTGAGAAAAATGCGGTGAAGGCAAAATTATTCACAAGTCGTTTATATAAAACACCCGGGAAGATTCCTAGGCGATCTTTTGAAAACCACTAATAAAGAAACCGTCTGGCCCTGACTCGTCAGGACCAGGTTCAACATAGTGCCATGGTTCATCAGGCAAGTTTGGAGACATATCAGATAAGCGAATAGAACGTACCTTACTGTTCTCCTCTAAAAGCCGCTGCACAATGGCTTCGTTTTCCTCTCGAAACAAGGAACAGGTAGCATAAATGATAATGCCCCCAACTTTCGCAGCATCAACTCCACGAGAAAGAATCGCAAACTGCTTTCCTGCAAATCCAAGTAATTCAGCTTCCGTAAGTCTCCATTTTGTATCGGGTTGTCTGCGCAACCTTCCAGACCCAGAACAGGGTGTATCAACTAAAACACGGTCCGCCCATGCGAGATATTTCTTGGGAAGATCAATCATATCGAAGTCAAGCGTCTTTACTTGATTGTATCCGGCACGCTTTGCTCTTCTTTGCAATTCCGAGAGTTTTTTCTTATTTATATCAACCGCAACAAACTCGCCCTTGCCCTGGGCACAGGCTAATAAACCCAAGGTTTTACCACCGGCACCTGCACAAGCATCAAGGACTTTATCGCCCGGTTTCGGAGCGACTGCTTCAACAATCAGTTGGCTTCCTTCATCTTGAATCTCGACAATCCCTTCGCGATACAATGATAAGTTTTCAATGTCTGCGGGTTGCCTCACAATAATTCCATGAGGCGCTCGAGGCGTTGGTTCACATTCAATATTGTGGTCTGTGATCAGCCTTTCAAGAATCTCCTCTCGATTGGCTTTCATTGTATTAACTCTCAAAGTCAGAGGACCGCGCGTCAACAATGATTGAGCCCACTTTTCTGCCGTAGAATCACCATGGGCATCAGACCAACGGTCGGCAATCCACGCTGGTAGCGAGTAGGTGACCGCAAAATCCTTATGCTTGAAGGTCGTCCGACTCAGCTTCTCAAAAAGTTTGGGAACGCGCTTATAGGCATATTTATCCCAGTTTTCTAATGACTTAACCTCAGCACCCATTTCGAGTAACGCAATAAGAACCTCGAACCGAATCAGCATTGTTTCGTCGAAAACCTTAGCTGTCTTTCCGCAAGCTTTGAGTGCTTTATGCAAACGATATTGGATTTTCCGCCGATTCTTGACGACGGTGTAAACAAGCTCGCTTAGCTGTCTGCGTTCATTGGAACCCAGGTCGCGAGCCGTTTTGATGGTATGTGAAAGCGCACGGTCAACTGGCATGCCATCGTCGGCTACAGCAATCGTATTGAGAGCTCGATCTGTAATGCGACCAAGGCGGCCTTTTTTGGCGCCACCAACGATTGCATCATCCACGTGTTTTTCGTTTCGATTTTTCAAGACTTCCTAAATATTCCTCTATTCGCAAGATCCCGAACCGTATCATTCACAGTTTGTTGAGGATCACGCGGACAAAAATCGAGTTCAGACTCTGCTTTACTCCATGAACAACCCCAATGGTAGCAGCCCATTTCTACAGACACAGAATCAACGGGAGGGATTCGGTCCATGGCCTGATAAGCACCTTCAATAAATTTTGAGCTCAGTTTTGCAAATCGAGATGGTAATTTGAAGAGAGGCATCGGAACATCACCAGCACGGGCGACACGCTCTACGAAAGAGGATACGCTGAGATTTACTCCATTCAATAAGTACCGGTGACCTCTTTTCCCATTTTCCAACGCCGAGAGAAACGCGCTCGCACAATCTCTCACATCAACAAACGCAACCGTTCCTTTGGTTATTGCGGGCAGTCGTCCTTCTAGGATCTTTAAGACGTCACCCGTTGATGAAAGCCGTTCATCGCCTGGCCCCAGGAGTAAGCTTGGATTAAGGATAACTGATTCGATTTTATCCTGAGCGTCCCAACTCAATACCTCTTTCTCCTGCAAAAACTTAGACATGTAATAGGGCCAGCGGCCAATCAACTCGATAGGAGCAGTGTCGGCTTCGGTTGCGATGTATCCCGACTCTTTTGACACTGCGATAGTCCCGGAAGTCGACGAAAGAATCAGTTTTCGGACCTTAGCTTGCTGCATGGCCTGAAGAAGAACACGAGTCCCGTTGACATGAATATCATGCATCTCAGGTCCGTCTTGTGGATCTCTCGATACTTTGCCAGCAAGATGAATCACAACATCGAAACCTTTCAAAATTTGAGAAAGTTTGTCGACCGATGAAAGATTTGATTCGACCGGTATCACACCATCAATAAGCCGATGACGCGAACTGCGCACCATCGCGGTCACATCATGACCTGCCTTCATGAACACTTGAGTGACAGCCTGACCTAAGAACCCAGTACTGCCCGTTACAAACACCTTCATAAGTTAGGTCCTCGATTTCCCGATGGAAATTTCTGATTCAAACGACATGAATGAATCTTGAGAGGAATTCGGCGACTCAAGGGGCTCCTCAAGTCCTCCCAGTCGCTTTATTGCATCATGAGTCAAGTCGGAAATATAACGATATGCTTCCGAACGAGCCCACGACTCCGTCTTTCTCTGTAGATCTTCAAAATGAATCGGTTGACCGATTCGAACATAGAGATTCTTTTCTTTTGGCATGACGCTTCCGACAGGCAACGCTTCAAATGTCCCACCTAAATAGACAGGCAATATTGGAACTCGACAATGCAAACTTAGGTATCCTAATGCCGGTTTAAACGGCGCAAGTTGTCCATCACGGGCGCGAGTACCTTCAGGATAAATAAGGAGATTTGAACCCTGATTTACGACCTGCTCCGCCAATTTCATTGATTTCTTGAGAGACCCGTGTCGGTCCATGGGAATGAGATTTGTAAAGTTCTCAAAATAAAAGCGGCGTTTCGGGTCATCGAAAAAATAGTCTTTTGCAGCAAGGGCCGCAATATCGCCAGCAAGACCTTCAAGCGCATAGGCAATAAGTCCGGTATCCAAATGTGAAGTGTGATTTGCTGCGATTATAAAGTTGGTATTCGCTGGGATGTTACCTTGACCGTCTACTTCAATCTCAAATGCGGTTTCGTAGGCTTTTTTACGAGCCCAACCAAGTACAGATTTTCCGATGTTCGCCAAAGCACTCGGCACCTGCACCGATGCTTGATCTTGCTCTCCGACTTCAACCGTTCGATCTCGCGTCGACTTACCCGCTGTTTGAAGCAGATGAATGACATCTCCGACGCTCTCGACTGCATTGAGTTCTTCTTGGGTAAATGCTGTTCCAGGGAATTGACTCTCAATTGAAGTTACAAGTTCGAGCTGCATAAGAGAGTCAAAGCCAAGGTCACCGACTAAGGTTTGGGTCTCTGAAACCTCAGTTGATTTGGTTTGGGCCAGCTTCGCAATGGTATCAATGACCCATGTGTTTTGCTTCTGTGGCCCTTTTGGAGCAGAGGACGTTAGACTTCGTCGCGCCTTTTCTTTTCGAATCAGTACATCCCTAACGAACGGCCGCTTAACTTTTCGAGTCGATGTCTTAGGTAAGTCATCTTCCCAAAAGTGCAAAACTTTTACTCGCCGCGCAATAGTCTGCTGACTACCAACATCTCGGAAGTGTTGTTGGATTCGCTGTCGGACCGAGGCCAAGTCAATCCCGGGTTCAATTTCATCGGCCTTTTCTAAATCAGGAACAACAAGGCAGGCGACACGTTCACCTGTTCCTTGAGAGGCAGGAATCCCGACCACCGATAATTCCTTGATAAAATCGTTTTCCGAATACAAAGTTTCGATTTCATCAGGGTAGACATTCTTGCCGCCCGTATCAATGATGACATCCTTCTGGCGCCCCACGATGGTTAGGCGTCCCTCATCATCGAGTCGACCTTGGTCACCGGTGAAAAGCCAGTTGTCTCGAATCGCCTCAGCCGTTGCCTCTGGATTATTGATGTAACCCGCCATAATTGTCGGACCTCGAGCGATTACCTCGCCGATTCCTTCTTCATCGGGCTCGAAAATTTTGACGTCAATTCCGGGGATAGGCATACCGACAGTTCCAGACAGCCCTTTTTGTCGCGGCCGTCCGACGCTTACGACGGGCGCCGCTTCGGTGAGACCGTATCCTTCGTAGATTGAAAACCCTAGACCACGAAAGTCGTTGTAAATCTTGGAGTCCAACGGTGCACCACCGCTAATGAGATAACGAACTCGACCACCAAGAGCGTTATGCATCGGGCGAAAAACCCACTGGCCGAAGTTCCAAGGCGAGTGGTCGCGAACGACTCGGTTGACTTCCGCAAGAGCACGAATCAAGGATTCGGTCGCTTTTCCGTAATCCTCAACCCCAGAAAAGATCTTTCGATGCAAGGTCTCCCATAATGCGGGTACACCGATCATCGCAGTCACCGGAGTCTCTTTGAACGCACGACGGAGAAGTTCCGGACTTCGCTCCTCAAGATAAGTGATAGAAGCACCAGCATTGAGAGGAAGCAAAAAGCCCGCGCTGAACTCAAAAGTGTGGTGCAGAGGAAGTACCGAGAGCAACGAATCGGCTCGATGAAGATTAAAAATAGATGAAATGCGTGCGTTGAGGGCCGTAAAGTTTCGGTCCGTAAGCATGACACCTTTTGGTTCTCCGGTTGTTCCGGATGTAAACAAAACGGAGGCTACGTCTTCCGGTTTCCGCTTCACCGGTTTGAAGGACTCACTGACTTCTTCAAGATGTGCATTCTCGAAAAGCTGCTCAAATGATGTCATTGGAAATGTCGCAGCAACATCCTGCAGCTTCTCAGCACACTTTTGACTGGCAATCACTGCTTTGGGTTTAGAAGCCTGAAAAATTGCGTTCATCTCGGCAGATGAGAGTTCCGTGTCTACGGGAACAGCAGTTGCCCCACATAGCAAAATTCCAAAGTACGTCATACCCCATTCGGGACGACTTTCTGACACTAGAGCTACGTAATCTCCTCGAGAAATGCCTTGCGCGCTAAGGTGGGCCGCTGCAGAAAACGCCGCAGCTCGAAGATCATCATACGTGAATGAGTCCGCCACATTATCGTCCTTGAGAATACGATACGCAACTCGGCGACCGTGCTCCGAAGTTCTTGAAAGAAACATCTCGCTAAGATCACGATAGCCTCTCGGAATAATCGTCTTCTTGGTTGCTGAGAGGTCCATTTTTGGGAACACCCATTTCTCAAGACCCGGCATATGAACGTCGAGCCAATATTTTCTCCAGTCCATAGTCTCGACGGTATAAGGAAGCAGCAACCTGTCTGCATCGTTCATCATAGCAAACAGTTTGCGAGTATTCTTGGTCCTGAAGACATATCGGTTTTCAACGATAAATGGTTTGAATAAATCAATCGCATCGACGACTCGGTCAAGGTCAGTTTCTATCTCTTTTGTAACTCGCTGTACTTGAGACAGTAAGCCGCTCAAAGGTCCATAGCGTTCTGGCTCTTTGTCTGCGAGAGCCTTTCGAAATCCTCCTACAAGACGCTTGAATGCCGGAGACGAAACTTTCTCAAACTTTTCAAAAGAGCCAGGAACAGGACCGGCTCTTTCTTTTACTCGAGCTTCCCACCACGAAATCTCACCTGCTTCTTCTTCGCGTTTAGTCATTCGACGACGATAAAGGGAAACAAGGTTTACTGTTCGAGCCATAGTAGCCGGGTTCACGTCACCTGCTGCAACTTGATACACAGGCTCATGGCGGTCTTCTAAAATTGCAGCACAAGCCGCGATGGTCGCGGAAGCGACTGCGTCTACAGGAACCACATCAAGAATAAGGTCTTCACCAGACGGCAACATGAGTTGCCCGTGTGTTCCTAGATACGCTAACGGTGCGGTGGTGTTCATCCCTTCATTCCAGCCGGGCATAGGATATTCGTTCGCGCTTTCGACGATGGCGGGTCGTACGATTGTCCAAGACAAACCTTCAGTCCCCGCAACTGCTTGTTCACCTATTGACTTGGAGTAAGTATAGATATTTGGCCAGCCCCAATATTGTGCGCGGTCGATTCCAGACTGAATCAGTTGTTCTGCTACCCATCGACGGCGTTGATTGATGATGGCTGCACGCACAGTTCTCGCATGCGGTTCTCTCCCTTCTTGCTTGAGGCGTTCAAGAGCCTCGGTTTGAAACCTTGCTTCTAGGGCTCCGTCATCAGTTCTCGATTCAATCTGAGAAATCAAACGGTCGAGATCTTGAAGCTCACGTTTCCAGTCAAATTCGATATTGGGATGTTTGGACTTATTCGGAAAGTATCCCAAAAGTTCTTCGTCCTCGCGGATCAGTCCGGAACGATTTCCCGCAACAAAGCATGTCGAAATATGAACAAGTCGTGAACGGTCGCAACTTGCAACGAACTTGGCGAGCTCAAGCGCTCCGCATGCATTGACTTTGATTGCGTCATCGAGAGGTGGATTGAAATTTACAAGACCCGCGGAATTAATCACTACATCGACTTCACGCCTCACAAGCTCAGCTTCTTCTTCATTCAACCCGAGCCCAGGTTTAGAGATGTCACCCGACAAAATATGAATTTTTTCACGCAGCGTATGCTCAAAGCTGACACCTAGCTTCTGGCGGACTGGGTCCATCATTTCCGCACCAATCACGTCCTCCCAGAATCGTTCTTCAGCGCTGCGACTCCTTTGAGCCCGAATTAGACAAAAGATTTTATCGAGAGAGAATCTCTCGACCAACATTGAGAGCATGACTTTTGCCAGGAACCCGGTCGTACCGATGATCAGAATGTTTTTGCCCGCCAGTGCGGATAGGGGCGAGAAGTCTTTTTCTAACTCTTGCGGCGGAACGCTCATGCTGTCGTTTCACTTAGCAGAGCTATCGAAGATTGCCTACACAGAGGTGACCAGGAGCTACGATTACTGGTGACTTCTAGGAATGACGAAACCGGTAAGCCGCCTGATTCTTGAGCGGGGACAATCGATTCGCGTGTAAGCCCGCGGCTACCCAAGCAGAATAGGCATCTGATACTAAGCCTAACCAGTCGGACTGAGGAATGGAGAGCCGTTCAGCGCGCTGAAACTCGGTCAAAGACCGACGATGCCGACTCCATATTTCCTCTATCGAGTCCGCATCAAGGACCACATTGAGAGCCACAGATACCGGAGGCGTAATCTCAAGCAGGCCACCTAGGGTAGAGGTTTCGACTCTGCGCTCTTCGGTCATCGGCGTGATAATGTGAAGCATCAGCTCAGAACGTGGAGGCCATCCCGGCTCAATCCCCATCAAGAACAACGCAGATTCACGAGCATGTACGAACGGGACAAGCAGTAGATGTCGGCCTCTGTATTTGCGGGTCGGCAGGCGAACCGTTGAGTGAATTCTTTCAAACCCGAGCGAACCAAGTTTTTCGCCGAGATATCGAAGAGGCTGACGGGCATCAAAGGGGATTTCCGACTCAGAAACGTCAAAAACCTCGAA
Organism: Myxococcota bacterium; assembly: GCA_036337945.1. GTDB lineage: Bacteria > Myxococcota > Kuafuiibacteriia > Kuafuiibacteriales > Kuafuiibacteriaceae > JAYZDF01. The sequence continues at coordinate 7,055 of JAYZDF010000119.1, read as the reverse complement.
CTTCTTGGGTATTCTGCTACTCGATCCCCCATGGAAGAGACCTTCAGAGCGCATAAGAAACGAAATGAAATAGGCGCTTACGCCCGCCAAAGCTACGATGCTGACAAGTTGAAACAGGTCCATGCAGGTGGAACAATTTCACAAAAGACATAATCACGTCCACGATTGATTTGGTTGCTGCCACGAGCCGCGCCACGCTTGCCAGTTCGTGCAACATCCGCCATGGGTCATAAGGACATGAAATTTGAGGACGAAGCCAAGCTCATTTTGGAAGCGGTCACCAAAACTGCAACCTCAAAACGAAACCGTGAACGTGCGCTACAGCTAGGCGGACGAGTAGCCAAAGAGGTAAAAACCGTTGGGTTTCGATTGCTTAGTGATATTGCTGATCGAATAAGCTCGTCAGAAGCCAACCCTTTCGATCCCGAGATAAAACCCTCTATTTCAAAACCTGTTTCCTCACGAGAATACGCAGCCAGACACTTTGCCCAGTCAGCGGGCGCCAATAAATCAACAACCATCGAAGAATCTCGAAAATCTGACGAGGACACTTCAAACTTCAAAGCGTCTGTCGCGCGTAATCGTACCGAGCATTCCAAAAGTCGTGAGATTCCTAAAGACGAGAGCGGATCTCAGATCCCAGAAAAAAAGTATGGAATCAATCGTGCTGTCCTTCTTATTCGGCGCCCAGATCAAGCCTTCGCGTATTGGGAAATTGATGAAGAACGCATCCCGGAAACGAAATACTGTGGACTGGAACTCATAAACGAGGAAACGAATGCGGTGATCAGCGAGGCGACGGTGTCAGCACAGCAAGGCAAGCACTACTTCACGCTCACCAATCCTCATCCAAGCTACGTTGTAGAGCTCTACGTCGAGAAGCCCGACGGAACTCGAGAACGGCTGTCTCGATCTAAGCCCGCCAAATACCAAGAAGGAAATCCAACCGGATCACAGCGACCCACGAAATCCAAGTCTTAGACTACAACCGGCACGCAAAAGATGGCGCGCACAAGCCATCATTACAAATTCGGCCAGGCAAACATTCATCGGAACTCATACACGCACCGCCATCAACCACGGCATCGACGCATGTCTCATTCGCACAGCTCCCAATGAGACACGGCTGGTTCCCGGCACACGATTCACCAAGCACCGGTCGCGGTACACAACGGCTCTCCATCTCTTCAGCAAAACACGATAATCCTGCTAAACAAGGAACAGCATCGGAGCAACTCGCTCCTGCATCCACCGGCACTGCACATTGCCCGGTTGGATTACAACTAAGACCAAGGTCGCAGTTGATATCAGAAAAGCAGGTGTCGCCAACTTTACCTCCGGAGCAAAGGTTTCGAATACATGACAGACCGCTTGCACATTCGTAGGGAGAGCTGCAACCTGTATTGCGTCCTCGAGACAATACACAAGTGTTTCCTGTCAAAACTGAAGCATCGCAAAAAGTTCCATCAACGCAGCTATTTCCTTGTGATGATAATTCGCAGGGGGACCCTAAACTCACAGCGACTCGGCATACTCGCGCAGTCACGGAACAAAAGAGCCCGTCAGAGCATCGGTCATCACCACCACACGACTCATTATTCTCTTTAAAGAGGCGACAGATCCCCGGACAAACTCGAGCAGAGGCGTCACAAACCAGACCGTCCTGACAGGCTTGCGAAAGTGTGCACTCAGAACCTTCCTGACCGAGTCCTGTCACGACCGTTGTACAGGCTGATTCGGACCAAAGCTCTCTTTCGAACCCTAAGGAGCATTCTCCACCAGAGATGGCGTCCCGACATATTGCAGCTTGTTTAGGTTCATATTGAATATGGCCAAGTCCTTCGACTTTTGCGTACTGTCCAGCCAAGGCACTACACTTTGACTCCTTCTGCCATACCTGACAAGTTGCCATCGACCACGGCGCGTAAAGTTTGCCGCAGCGATCCAAGCGCTCACATTCTGCTTTGGCCAACACGTCGCAAAGCTCAGAGAGCGAGACTTCCGTGGGAACCGGATCAGGGACCGGCATGGCATCTTCTGTCGATGAGTCGCAGCCCACGCTCGCGGCAAAAAGCGAAGCAAAAACTACTTTCGAGGTGTATTTAGCCAGCATCCTGGGCATCTTCGTCCGCTTCTACTCGCAATTCAAGGCCGCTCACCGAAGATACGCGAATAGAAGCATCAACAGCGAGTTCGTGACTTGCAGTGGCTTTCCAGTATTCACCTTCAATAAGAACCATGCCTCCGGAGGGACTGACCGACTTTAGAACCACACCAGCTTTCCCTACGAGCCCCTCGCTACCTGTAAAGATCTCTGTCTTCTGCGCAGATAAGACGGTGTAAGAAACATAGACCATGAACAACACCATACTAAGTACTGCTGGAAGGACTTCTTTGGGACCTAAACGCACACTGGGATCGATAGCAAAGTCAGGATTAGAGGGGTCAACCAACAGTAATAAACCAATCGTCAGACCAATCGCTCCTAAGATACCGAGTGCTCCGTAGGTGGGGGTATAAAGTTCTGCAATCAAGAGGCCAATGCCGGCAATAACCAGGATGGCAGCGCCTAAGTCGATGGGAAGTTGTTCAACCGCAATGAGAGAACAGATGACAGCAAGCACACCCATGACACCAGGCGCAATCATACCGGGGTTGTAGACCTCAACCATAATTCCAATGAGACCAAGAATCCCCAAAATCATCGCAATTCCTGGATTCGCGAGCATATTGACCATCCGCTCACGCATGGACAGTTCATACTCGACAATTTCTGCGCCTTTCGGGTGCAATCGGACTTTCTGACCATTCAGAGCGATCACCCGACCCTCTAACTGCTCAAATAAATCATCTCGATCATTTGCAACCAGATCAATGACGCCGATTTCCAGTGCCTTTTGTGCATGGACCGAAACAGATTCTCTAACCGCATCTATCGCCCATTCTTCGTTTCGACCTCGTTCGTTGGCGATTCCTTCAATCATCGCCGCCAAATCGTTCTCGATTTTTTTCCCCATGTGTTTGCCACCGGATTCTTCAGGGTCTTTGCCGCCACCGGTTACGGGATGAGCAGCACCAATTCGAGTCGCCGGTGCCATCGCCGCAACGTGTGCCGCCATGGTAATAATTGTTCCCGCACTCGCAGCATGAGCCCCACTCGGCGATACAAAAACAATAACCGGGATCTTCGAAGCCATAATGGCTTGAACCATCTTCTGAGTCGTAGAGACCAGACCTCCAGGTGTATCCATTTCAATCAATACCGCTTGGGCATTTTCTTTCTCGGCACGTTCAATCGAGCTGTTTGTAAATTCTCCCATACCGGGGTTCACGATGGCCCGAAAATCGACCAATACAATCGAGCCTTTTAAGTCTTTTACTTCACCCTCTGGTAGCGGTTTTGGTTCAGGTTTTGCGTACTCTTTATCGAGAACGTTACTATCAGATTCCTTCGCTTTCTTTGGCGAAGCTGGTTTTGTATTTTTCGGTTTATTCGTTGCTGGTGTTTGACCCGGCAGCGGAATAGGAAATTGCGCATTCGCTGATACTGGAATGAGAGCGAGCAACAAGCAGAATATGAAATTAGAACGAAAAATTTGGGTCACAGTGTTCTCCTTATTTTCTTTTCGGCAGCTCTCGCCCCATTTTTTTGACGACTGCCTGCATATCATCCCAAACGGGTCGTTTCTGTTCGGGACTACGAAGAAGATAAGATGGATGGAAAGTTGGCATAACATCAATCCCTTCGAATTGACTCCAACGACCCCGCAAGCGAGAAATCGCGGTACGAGAGTTTAGAAGTGTTTGGGAAGCAGGTCGGCCTAAGCATACGATCACTTTGGGCTGTATCGCTGAGACCTGCCCTTTGAGAAAACCAATACACGCGCTGATTTCATCAGGTTCGGGATCCCGATTTTTAGGCGGGCGACATTTCACGATATTGGCGATGTAAACCTCTTCTCTGGAGAAACCCATAGCTTGAATGATCTTCGTCAGAAGCTGTCCGGCTGGACCTACAAAGGGTTCTCCGCTACGGTCCTCCTCGGCTCCTGGACCTTCACCAATAAACATCAAATCAGCTTGAGGGTTCCCAACGCCAAACACGATATTCTTTCGGCCTGTATGGAGTTTACAACGCGTACAGTCCCCTAGTTCTTCCCGCACCTCAGGAAGAGTTCGCGGGCTCATCGACAACACATTTGATGCAGCCGGTGATTGAGGAGCCAACGATGTAATTTCGGGTGGATTTTGTGGAGGAGTTACCGCTTTGGGCGTAGGATCTTCGACAACCATACCCGTACGCGCAGCCCACTGGAGTTCTGTCTTTAGTTGTCGGACGATATCGATAATTTCTGCGTCTGTATTCATGATGTGCCCTCACTATTGGCGCAACGTCTGTGCCACTTGGTCAAGTACGAAATTTGCGACGGCTGATTTGGTGGCAGGCCCAAAAGAAAGCGTATCTCGAGACTTTTGAATAAGTGTAATCGACGTTTCGCCTGGACCAAAACCTTGCTCGCGACCCACTTGGTTCGCAACGATCATATCGCATCCTTTACGCTGCATCTTTTCCCTTGCGTTTTGCTCTACATTCTCTGTTTCAGCGGCAAAACCAATGACCAAGCCGTTCGACAATTGAGGAGCTACTGTCGCTAGGATATCGGGGTTCTCTATCAGTTCAAGTGTCTGCGAACCTTGGTGGCTGCGTTTGAGTTTGTGCTCAGATACTTGACGCAAACGAAAATCACTCACGGCCGCGGCTGAAATAAAGACGTCGGCTCCATCTACAACGCCTTTTACCGCGGCGAGCATTTCTTGTGCTGATTCTACTCGATGCACATTTATGGGCTGAGCGGGAAGATGATGCGTAGGACCAAGGATGAGATCGACAATCGCACCTCTGCTGTACGCGCGATCTGCAAAGGCAATTCCCATTGCTCCAGTGGATCGATTGCTGAGTATCCTAACAGGGTCCAGACTTTCGTGGGTTGGGCCGGCGGTAATCACAATTCGGCGGTTTTCGAGGTCACGTTTTTGGGGGAAATTAATGATAAAATCAGCGATAAACTCTGGCTCTGGTAAGCGACCGAGTCCGCTCCGACCCGATGCTAGTTCGCCAGGCTCGGGATCGAGTACCTGATATCCTCTGGCTTTGAGCTTCGCGACGTTTTCTTGTGTCGCCGGATTCAACCACATACCAGTTTCCATGGCTGGCGCAACGATGATCGGTGAGGTTGTTGATAAACAGGTTGCTGTAAGAACGTCATCGGCCATTCCAGCTGCGAGTCGCGCGAGCAAATTAGCGCTGGCTGGGGCAATCAAAATAAGATCGACTTGATGAGACTGCTCGACATGTTCAATCGAGTCGGAGGGCGTGTTCCATAACGAGGTCAAAACAGGACGACCGGTAATCGCTTCAAATGTCACCGGCTGAATAAACCTTTGTCCGCCTTGAGTCATGGCTACTTGGACTCGATACCCCGACTTGATCAACAGTCTTGCTAAATGGGCGGCCTTGTACGCAGAAATGCTCCCAGCTACGCCAAGAAGGATGTTCCGGTCTCTCACATTCAGACGCTAACATATGCAACGGATATGACCGAGAAGAACTCACCGGCTACTTCGCCGAACACCTCATTTCTTCAGAACTTATGGTGTCAAAATGAGACAATATTTAGGATTTCGTGCGCAAGATCACACATTGTCAGACGTTTCGTTTTTCTCGTGTGAGCTGAGTCATAGATCTAAGCAAAAATAGCAGAAATTTCGGAAGTTTGTTCGACTTTGAGGTCCAAGCCGATCTACCATCTTCGGGCCTATGTTGGAGCCGGAAACAAGGAGCAAAGAGGCAAGAATTGCGGTGCTTGATCCGGTCCACCAGCTTGCGATTCAAAGGTTTGAGCAAAAGCTGTCTTCTGCAGTGAATGATGGGCAACTGAACCAAATACAACATGGTATCGTCCACGAACATATTATTCGTCTCGGAGAGCGAGGTAGAAATGCAGCCAATACCGGAAACCTCCAGGATCTGTTTTGCTACACTCTAGAAGACACAAAAAGTCCGATTCGGGCCTACGCTCAAGTCTTGGCTGATTCCATCAAGGTCGTTCCATTAGACAGTGACGCGAAATTATTTCCAAAGATTCGTGCTTTAGATTCAGGACAAGTATTTGGGACTGCGGCCGACCTAGAAAAACTCAACCCCGCGGATAAGATGTTAGTTGCCCATACCATGGTCGCTTATGGTGACGCGGAAATGACGGATTCGGCCAAAACTTTTATTCGAGCGACACTCCCCGATGCGAGCGCCGCAGATGTAGAGAAGGAATTTGCGAAAATGGTGGTTCAATCCCAACACGGACCCAGTTCAGCTTTCGTTCTCGCTCGCGCACGAAACTACGCGATCGTTCTCGAAGAATTGTATGAACAAGCTGGTTATGACAGCTACACGATTGCTGAAGCCAACAAGTTCTATACAGTTTGCGCGCAATTCAACCCGGAATGGGTCCTGCCTTTTTTGGGAGGATTAGTTCCTGATTCGAAAGAGTGGTCAGATTGGCGGTGCGAGTATCTAAATCGTAGGCAAAACCTACCCAGTGAACTTATCTATCAGTTATCCAGTGACACTCTAACGAACTTTCTAGACGGAACCATGCAGTCGGGGAAGTGGACAGATGCTTCAATCATGTTTGGAGGGGTGACGAGCGCAGACGAAATACCGGCTGCATTAGCCAAAATCGTGAATCAATACATCGCTGAACACGTTGCACTCCACGATCGACCGGCTGAAGAACTTCTAGAAGCTGTGGAAAAACCTTTGCGACCCTGGGGGGTCGAATTTTCAGCGGGACGAGCTGTCGCCATGTCCGCTTCTTCCATAGCAAACCGTATTGAACTCCAAAATCAGTTTGATGTCGCCTGGCAGCGACACAATCGAACCTAAAATCGACTAAATGAAGTTCGGACTCGCAACTCGATCCTTAACACGATATGACTGATATCGACTTATGCCTTTGCCTCACGCCCCGGTTCTCACCCAAGTCATCAATGAAGCC
>JAYZDF010000118.1:0-41459 GCA_036337945.1 Myxococcota bacterium | reverse complement strand
ATCCACATTCGCTTTAATTTCGTTCTCGCCGCCGTTCTGCATGTCTGGTTGAGTCATGAAGATTTCATTGATTCGTTCCATAGCGGCCATTCCGCGCTGCCACAGGGCTATCATCCAACCGAGCGCAATCGTCGGCCAAATAAGAATATTGAGGTAGGCACCAAACTCTACAAACTCACCCACGGTCATTTGGCCAGAGATGACCCTTTGCCCGCCCAAGTACAGAAGAATAACACTGCCAAAGGAACCGAATAGACCCATGACTGGGAACAATACTCCGCGAATTTTCGCGAGGTGAACGTTGGCTTCAAAGTATTCCTGGTTTTTTTTCTCAAATCGTTCGATTTCGAATTCTTCTCTTTGGTACGTTCGAATCGTTGAAACGCCACCGAGATTTTCTTGCACCCGATCAGAGAGCTTTCCTAGTCGATCTTGCGTGAGCCGACTGAGCTCATAGATTCGACGTCCCATCCAGCGGCCAGAAAGTAGTAATAATGGAAGACTCAAAAGCGAAAGCGCGGCCAGTTCAAAATCACTCCATAGGAGTAATGGAATGACTACTGTGTATATCAGCAAAGTATTTGTAACGTTTAGAAGCCCGGGGCCGAGTAGTAGTCGAACCTGAGTCAGATCATTGACTGAGCGACTCATAATTTGTCCTGTCGGCATCTTCTGAAAAAAAGAGGCGGAAAGGCCGATTAGGTGGGCATAGAGGTCGTCCCGCAAGTCACATTCAACTTTGCGACCGCTGTTAAAAATAAGAATTCTGGATAAAACTCGAGCAAGGGCACCTCCCAAAGCTGCACCCATCAGCCCAAATGCTGCGAACCGAACCTGGTCGGAGTCGTTCGCAATGAGCGCATCAGTACCTATACGCAAAAACTGCGGTACGGAGAGAGCAAAGCCCTGGGTGAGGATAAGGAAGAGAATCCCACCGCTGAAGGCGTATCGATACTCCCGGAAATAGCTCCGGATCTTGCGCGATTCAGCGGTGCTCAAGTGTTTCGACTATTGCAAGCAAGCAGCTGGGTAATTTGCGTTTCCTTGTGCGTCTTGGCTGAGTTGCGGAGGCGCGCAATGATAGTTTGATAAACAGAACATTTCGCCGTTAGCCCCAAGCTCGACACAACGTGGTCGTTCTACCGCATCTGGAAGCTGTGAGTAGCTTTGCGGGCAAGCTGCAGTGACCTGACCACCCATACCGCACAAGCATTGTCCAGGAATTGGAGGATCTTGGCTGGTGTCTTCACCGATACATTCCAATCCATTGCAGTCAGCATCTTGAAAGCACGGTGGCGTGTTGGGCACGCAGTTCCAAAGTCGAGGACATCCTGCTGTACCACCCTCTTTGTTGTTTGGGTTACAGGTGACTGTACAGAAGTTCGGTCCGCCCATTGCCACTGGTTGACACCATTCTTGTTCTTGGAACGGAGCGCCACCATCGATATCTGGGTCACTATTGAAACCAAAGGTGAAGTTCGAGTTGCAATCGGGGTTATCTGCGCATTGGACGCACCAAGGTGAATCTGTCGCGGCGCCGATCATGTTCCCCGGCCCCGGTTGAATATCAAAACACTCACCAGGCTCAGCCTGACGGGTTCCCGTTGATGATTTAGTAAAGCACGTTGTGGGATCTTCGTAAGGGGAACCTTCTTCCCCGCAGCAGAATTGGTTGAATCCGCACTGTAGGTTTCGGTTCGTACAGCCTGGATTGCAGCACACGCCGACATCTTCATCGCTGCCTTTTTCTGCTAAGCCACGACATTCCGCACGGCTATACGATGGTTTTGGTCCTCCTGGCCCTGGGTCACGACAGATGTATCCAGAGAGACAGTCTCCGGCTGTGTAGCAACCTTCTACGCAAGCTGGGTATGGCGTTTGTTTCGGATCGCAAACGCGTCCAGCAGAGCCACAGTCTTCAGGTTTTTCGCAGCCCTTTCGTTGGCAAGAGTTACGGTCGTAGTAGCCTTTAAAAATGCGGGGTGGTGGTTGACCTGGCTTGTTGCAGTAGTAGTCATCCCCAAATTTGGTTTCCATTTCGCAGAAGGTATTTTCATCGCAAGGTGGTCCGCAGAAACCGTCTGCGTGACAGACTTCGTTTCCTGCACAGCTGTCTTTTGTGCATCCTGCGATGCAAATACCACTGTTGACGTTGCAGATTGGAGTGGCCGCTGGGCAGTCCGCATTTGTCGAGCAGTAATTGACACAAACACCCATGGCACCAGGGACCTCGTTATTGGAGCACTTTGCGCCTTCGGTTCCAGGACATTCAACACCCGGGCAAATTTGGTCTGTTCCGGTGCAAGCCTGCCCAGTCATTCCTTCAGGACAGACGACGGTTCGTGCTGGGCATCCGGCGGTTCTGATGCATTGATTTTGGTCGTTTGCGACGAAGCCGCGAGGACAGGCGGCGCCGGTAGAAGCACGTCCGCAATATTTATTTCCATCGGGATATTCGATACATTTGTTCTCGGCTCCCCCGAGTAAGATGCTCAGTTCGCCGCATTCGGCGTCGGTTTGGCAGGGCTCGCAAGCACTTAGGTCGCGGACGCAAACATTTCCATGTTCTGCACTGCAGTACGCTTGGATGTGGAAGCCGTGTCCACATTCAATTTGTTGCCCCGTGAGTGTGAAGCAACTGTCGCAGATATTTGGATTGGTGCTGCAGTCTGTTCCTTTGACACACATACGAGGACTGATGTCGAGTTGACATACGAACCCCGACTCGCAGTCTTGGTCCCGAACACACGGGATTTCACAATCGTCCCCGATGGCGTCGGGATCTTTGCACCGACTACAGTCCGAGCCGGTCTTCTTTGGGTCGACACATTCGTCGCAGTTCGTTCCCGTTTTCAGGGGGTCTATGCATTCTTCGCAATTCGCACCTGTCTTACCTGTTGGGCACATTTGTATTCCGCTGTCCGCGGGACCGTTCATCATGTTGTCGCCGTCACCGTCGTCCTTGCAGCCAATAAAGCCAGCCACAAACAAGGAAAGCAGCGCGATTTTCAAGACTTGTACGTATCGCATATCTATCTTCGTCTACCGCATCTTGCGCCCATTCCGCCAGTGGTCATTTGGTGGTTGACTCTACAATTCAGCAAAACGACGTTCATAACACCTATGCGCGTGAAACTGCTTCTTTTCGCAATTTATCGAGAACGCCTCGGCTCTGATGAACTTCTGATGGATATTTCCGGGGAAACCATTAATCTGGGACAGCTTAGAGCTCAGTTGGTCGCAGAATACCCTGATTTAGCAGGTGTTCTCAGCGTGACCCGTTTCGCCGTGAATCAGGCTTTTGCTGCGGATGATACGATATTGAGCGAGGCCGATGAAATTGCTCTGATCCCTCCGGTGTCCGGCGGTAAACCGAGCAAGCTTTTTTCTGTCCGCGATCAACCCATTACCCTCGAAATGGCCGAATCTCAGGTTCGCGGTGATGGGGCAGGAGCCATTGTCACTTTCACAGGCACGGTGCGCAATAAAACAAAAGAACATGAGGTATCTGCACTTGAGTATGAAGCGTATGTACCCATGGCGGAAGCCTATCTGCAAAAGATCGGCAGTGAGGTCATCGAACGATGGCCGGGGGCAGCGTGTTCGATTATTCATCGTAGCGGCCGCGTCGAAGTAGGTCAGGTGTCCGTGGTGATTGCCGTTAGCCACCCTCACAGGGCTGAAGCTTTCGATGGGTGTCGCTACGCGATCGAGAATCTCAAAAAAGATGTCCCTATTTGGAAGAAAGAGTTTCGAGCTGACGGTTCCGTTTGGGTCGGTGTAGGGAGCTGAACTATGTCACAACAAGAACAGGTGCGAGTAAAAACGGTGGGCAGCCTTGATGAGCAGGCCCGCGTACGTGGAGAAACAAGTGACGGACGTGAAGCCTTTGTGACAGGCGGCCTACCGGACGAAGAGGTCATACTTGACGTTCATCATGTTTCCAAACCTGGAAGAATTTTTGGAGCGGTCGAGGAAGTTATTATTGCCTCCGACGCTCGTGTCCCATCTCCTTGCAAACATTTTCTCGAATGTGGCGGTTGCGATTTTCTTCATGCGAATTTGGAATTCCAGCATCGTTACAAGAGTGAACAAGTTGCAAACTTTCTGGGGATTGATGATGACCGTTTGCTGCCTATTATCGCATCTCCGAAAACCTTAGGTTATCGAGCCCTTGCAAAATTTGTGGTTGGACCAAACGGCGAACTTGGTTCTTACAAGCCTCGAACTCACGATGTAATCGACATGAGTGGGTGCTTGGTTCATGCTCCGGTGATCGAGCAAGTTTCCCACTTGGTTCGAAGCGAATATTCGCCCAATCTTCTCCTTAGATATGTTGTTGTTCGAGCTTCTATCGAACAAGCGCGAGTTATCGTTACGCTCATCGTTCGCAAAGATGTCGGGCAATTATTGAACGCTTTAGTCGAAAAACTCAGCGCACTTGACGAAGTTAGTCAGGTCGTTATGGCGATCAATGATACTGACGGTGATGCTCTGTTTGCAGACGATTCTTACACTGTTCTTTACGATGGGCCTGAACTATCTGAAAGGGTAGGCGGCATACAACAAAGTCTAGAATCTGGCGCATTCTCCCAGATAAATCCCGCTGCAGCGGAGAAGCTTTACGAACAAGTTGTGCAATTTGCCGAGCCTAACAACAGAAAAGTGCTCGATCTGTACTGTGGTTCGGGAGGCATCTCGCGTGCATTGATAGAAGCCGGGGCAAGTAAGGTACACGGTATAGAAGCTAACGCTCGTGCCGTTGAAGCGGCCGAAAAAAGCACTACGAAGCCATCACTCACGTTTGAGGCAGTGCCCGTTGAAGCGGCGCTGAACCAGTTCAAAGACTATGACGTGATCGTTGTAAATCCACCTCGTAAAGGACTCTCAAAAGGAGTTGTGACCGCGATAAGAGAATTGGAAAACCTGGAACTCATCTATGTGAGTTGCAATCCTAAAAGTCTGGCGCGAGATATTGAAGAGCTCACCCGAGGTACTTCATTGTCTATCGAGAAAGTTGTTCCCGTAGATATGTTTCCACAAACTCGTCATGTCGAGACTGTCGTTCGAATTACTCAAGTAAAGACGAAAGAATGACTGACCAGAGCTCAGACTAAAAGCGGACTTTGCGCTTAGAACGCGTGGTAAATGGTTGTTTCTGAAAGTGGCCGGTTTCTCGATTCACGAGGAATGGGCTGAGAAACCGAATGTCTTTACGAGCGCTGAGCTTGACGTTTCGAATCATTTTTCGGAAGCGCTTGTCCTTTTGAAGAGGCTCAAAATCTGGGTCGAGTTCGAAATATCTCAGATTTCTAAAGCCTTCAGAGATTGCCATTCGGAGTTGTCGGAGCGCATTGTTTGGATTGTCCATTCGCATCCAAAGTTTTGCTAAGTCGTATCGCGCGCGTCCACGAGTTCTCCACTCGCTCGCATCCTTAGATTGCTGCAAGGCGGTTTGAAAGAAACGTTCTGCTTCGTTGTACTCTTCGAGTAGCAGCAAGGAATATCCTAGCCTGAGATAGACTTCTCCCCGTCGATTTCCCTCGTTCACAATTTTTCGAAGGATGGACACGCTGTCTTTGAGGCGGTTTGAGTCAACCAAACGGCTCGCAAGCATGAGTTGAAGAACATTGTCACCAGGATTGGCTCGCAATCCCTTTTGAGTCCACTCAATGGCGGCCTGACTATTTCGAAGTTTTGCGAAGGTATAGCCGATTTGGCCCATAACCCAAGGTTGGTCAGGAACTTGAGCAAGATAAGCTTCGAAGACTTTTAGGGCATCGTCACTTCGTCTCATGGCATTGAGAGATTCTCCAAGATAACCCCTGGCTAGAAGAAATCCAGGATAAATATCAATTGCATCTTCCAGAACTTCAACGGCTTGGTCGGTGTTGTAATAGCGACTTAGAACCCAAAATTTACCAATCCAGTAAAGTGGAAGCATTGCTCTCGAGCTCTTGACGCTTCCCAAGTACAATTCAGCTTTTTTACGGCTGCCTTTGAGTGCATATGCAAGGCCAAGAGCCGCCCGTGGCGCTTCAAACTTTGTGTCAAGTCGTTTCGATTCCTCGCATAGCTCAATCGCTTCGTTGACTAGCCGTTCATCGAGCATGACAGGTTGTCGAATACCGATAGATTGTTGAATGAGCACTTGATAGCAGTGGGCATAAGCCAAGAAAGCTTCAAGGTTCTCTGATTTCGGCGAAACGATTTCTTGGCTTGGCTTGGTCAGCGTAATTGCGCCTACTTCCTTGAGCAGATCAATCACATGCCCTCCGACAGAGTTGAGCACTTCCATCGCATTGCTTGGTTTGATTGTTGTGTTCCCATATCGGGAATTTTTGCTATCGAAGATATTTATGGTGGTCGTAAACTTCTCGTTCTCTATTTCTACAGAAGTTTGAATGATCCAGTTTGCCCCGAGAGAACGAGCGTACCCAATAAGTTTCTTCTTTCGACTCTCGCTCTCGCTCGCGGAGACGTAGTTCTTGGCAACTGCGTTGAGTTGTTTGGGATGGATAAGATTCACTTTTCCCGTTGCTCGAAGCGTGCCGAGTACTTTCAGCATCCCCGAGTACGCCATGTCGCTAACAACTCCGTCAAAAGGCGCGACGAGAATGGTCACCGGCTTCGGTTTCTCTTCTGTCTTTTTGGACGGTGGTTCCGCCAATGCATGTGATGAGGCGAAGGCAGCGAGTAATAGACTTAGGCTGAGCTTACAAGTGCGCATGGCTGGAAGCTAGCCTTAACGACCATTCAGCGCCAGCATAATGGTGCTTCGTTTTACCAAAAATCTCGATAGAGTCCGGGATATTCGGCACATTTGTGCTGAAAAGCTTGCTGCAAACGGACTGTGGTCGGATGCTTGCGCTATTTCGATTGAACGAAAACCGATTTTTCATAACAGAATTGCGATAGACTGTTCTCGCCAAATTCACGGCTATACCCAGATAAGCCGATTCCTCCAAACGGTATCGCTGGGTCAAGTACGCCGTAACAATTCGTCCAAACTGTGCCACAGCGTAGGTCGCGCGTGAATCGCTGTATTCGATTGATGTCCTGAGTCCAAATTGCGCTGGCCATGCCATATTCAGTGTCGTTTGCGATCTGAAGCGCGTCGTCATCGTCCTTAAACCGAATAATAGCCAAAACGGGGCCCGGAATCTCTTCCTGAGCAATACGCATTTCTGGTTTCACGTTCATGAACACGGTCGGTTGAACAAAGTAGCCTTGGGCGCGCAAGCCAACGACGTCGCGTCCTCCTCCTGCGACCAACCTTGCGTTTTCCTTTCTTCCTAGGCTGATATATCCCAACACTCTTTTTAGGTGTTCTTCAGAGATCACGGGGCCCATTTCAGTGTGCTCGTCTAATGGATCACCCAAGCTTATCTCCCTTGCGCGCTGGGTGATGACCTGGACCACTTGGTCATAAATTGAGTCATGAACAAGTAATCGGGAACCTGCGATGGATCGACCACCGCGATGACTAAAAATCGCTTTCCATGCGGCGGTACATGCGCTTCTTAGGTCAGCATCTTCAAAGATGATATTCGCTGACTTGCCACCCATACTCAGAGAGACTGGCTTTAGATTGCTTTTTGCAGAAGCGACCAAGATGTGACGCCCATTTTCTATTGAACCTGAAAAATGGATTGCTCCGAGCTGGGGATGTAAGGCAAGCGCCTGACCCGTCTTGCTTCCATGGCCGGTAACGACATTGATAACCCCACGCGGAATGCCCGCTTCAAGGGCAAGTTCTCCGAGTCGCAAAGTCGTGAGCGGTGCGAGTTCCGAAGGCTTAAGGATAATCGTGGTACCCGCTGCAATTGCCTCGGCGACCCTTGAGATTGCCGTCAATAAGGGCGCTTTCCAAGACAGAAGGGCGCCCACGACTTCATATGGCTCAGTATTAACATGACCGCTCATCACTCGGTTCATAGAGTGAGAGGTCCTTTTGGCCTTCGTGACTAAACCGGCGTAATAGCGCAAAACTTGGACACCAAAGGCAAGGTCTTGAACAAGCACTTCACGATATGTTTTTCCGGTTTGCAGAGACTCTAGAATGGCTAAATTATCTGCATCTTTCTCTAGCGCATTGGCGAGGTTATGAAGTAATTCCTCTCTTTTGGATCCCGTAACGCTTGACCAACGACTTCGGAATATCTCGCGGCTGGACTGTATTGCCGCATCAATATCTGTCGCACTACCGGAAGCAATGCGGCCAATGCTGGTGTTGTCTGCTGGATTAATGATGCGAATGGTCTCATTTCCACTCGACTCAACCAAATTTCCATCGATGAGGTGTAATGGAGGTCGCATTTTTTGCTTTTCAATAATTGCGCTTGCACGCTGACGTGGAAGAGTCATGGGCTCACGGAGCCTCGACTAACGTGGCTTCGCCTTGACCGACTCCGACACATAATGTGGCGATTCCGCGTTTGGAATTCCTACGTTTCATTTCGTGCAGCAAAGTCGTGAGAATTCGTGCTCCGCTACAACCTAATGGATGTCCTAATGCGATGGCGCCACCGTTGACATTCACTCGCTCGTTGAGACTTTTGTCGTCGCTTAATTGTCTCAATACTGCCAGCGATTGCGCAGCAAATGCCTCATTCAGCTCAAACAAGTCGATATCATCAATACCTAGCTTCGTGCGTTCCAGAAGGCGTTTGACCGCGGGAACTGGACCGATTCCCATCGTTCGTGGATTTACACCTGCGGCTTGGGAGCCGACCCATCGGGCGAGTGGGGTGGCACCTAATTTCTCCACCGTTTCCTCCGAAGCTAGAGCAAGGCACGCGGCTCCGTCATTCAGGGTACTGGAGTTGCCGGCCGTAACGCTGCCTCCCTTCTTAAATACAGCTCGTAGAGATGATAGTTTTTCAAGACTACTGTCTTTTCGTGGCCCTTCGTCTTGAGTCACTATAACTGGGTCTCCTTTCCTTTGAGGAATGGACACTGAGATGCGCTCGTTATCAAATTTTCCCTCGGTCTCTGCAGCGATCGCCTTTGTGTGACTGCTCAGAGCGAACACGTCTTGGTCTTCACGGGAAATCTTATACTGCTCGACAAGGTTTTCTGCGGTCACTCCCATGCCTTCGAGTGGAAAGAGTGCTTCGAGTTTTGGGTTGGGAAATCTCCAGCCGAGCGCCGAGTCGAACACGGTTCGATTGCCGCTCGCAAATGGTTGAGCTCCTTTACTCATGACTAAGGGGGCTCTACTCATCGATTCGACCCCGCCTGCGAGTACGAGATTCGCTTCGCCTATCGCGATAAGTCGTGCTGCCTGGTTCACGGCGTTTAAGCCGGATGCGCAGAGCCGATTGACTGTGACACCGGGAACGGTCTGATCCAACCCGGCCAAAAGGAGTGACATCCGCGCAACGTTTCTGTTGTCCTCGCCAGCTTGATTCGCACACCCCGCGACAACCTCATCTATAGGGTAATCTCCAGCGCCGATTCGTTCGACCAACGCCTTGATAACAATGGACAGCAGATCATCTGGACGAACATCTTTTAGGCCTCCCCGCAGCCTCCCGATGGGCGTACGTAAAGCATCGATGATATAAACGTTTTTGACTTTTTCCACCGGAAGAGAGGCTAACCTTTTCGTGAGAAAAGCGCGAGCCTCGAAATCGAGCATTAACCCTAGGTTTTTGCAGGTAAAATTTTGCCGATCTTTCTGCTTGCGATCACTGACGAACCCATGTTACCCAGCGCGCCTCGTAGACGGTGTGTGGCAATCGTGCCTAAGCCCCTACAGAAACTGGAGATTATAATGGCTAAGTGCTCACTCTCAGGAAAGAAGTATCTCACGGGTAATCTTGTATCCCACTCGAACCGCAAAACGAAGACCCGCCGTAACGCGAACATTCGTAGCAAGAAAATTTGGGACCCGGAGAAAGGTATGTACGTTCGCATGAAAATTTCTGCGCGTGCATTGCGAACCCTATCCCGCAAAGGTTGGGATGCATTTAAGGCAGAGGCATAAATCATGGGCGGCAACTACAAAGACAACGATAGAGACGAAGAACGCGGTGGACGCCGAGGCGGGCCCGCGCGACGTGGATTCAAAAGAAAGGTCGATCCCTTTCTGGCAGACAAGACTCTAAAGCTTGATTGGCGCGATACTGCGCTACTCAGCCGATTCATCACCGAGCGCGGCAAGATTGTTCCTCGACGCGTTTCTGGTGTTTGCGCCAAGAATCAACGTCGATTGGCAAAAGCAATCAAACGCGCTCGACACATGGGACTTCTCCCTTATGGTGGTCACCGCGTTCCATTGCGCAACCTCTAAGACTTCCACTCTTTCATTCCTTATAAAATCGCCACATTGGTGGAAGTCGTATAGATCCGTCTTCATTGAGCAGTTTGCTATCGATGCCCCCGTTATTGTGAAAACTCTCACCCAGTGATACCCAAAATATAGCGTTTATCATGAGTGCTCGAATCATCGATTGTCCAAACTGCGGAGGTCAGGTTGAGTTCAAGGCAGGCTCTTCACTGCTTTCAGTCTGTTCGTATTGCTCAAGTGCTGTAGCTCGCGTGGGAGATGATATTGGTGAGGCGGAAATACTAGGCCAGGTTGCCCCGCTCGCAGAGATAGGCAGTCCTCTGTCGCTTGGCGTTCAAGGCCAGCTCCATAGCAAAGACTTTACAGTCGTGGGTCGCCTGCAGCTGAACTACGGTGCTGGACCCTGGAACGAATGGTACCTCGCTTTTGATGACGGCCGTTGGGCTTGGCTTGCTGAAGCCCAAGGTCGCGTTTATGTCACATTCGAAAAAGATCTTGAGGATCTTCACCTTGAAAACCCATCGCTCTCTCAAAACGGATCGCTCCCTCTTTTTGAAGACTGGAGTGCTGGTCAAAAGTTCTTTTTTGGTCAACAAACAGTGGCGGTTTCGGAGCGACGCAGTGCAAAATTCGTCTCTGCAGAAGGCGAACTCCCCTTTGTCGTACCTTTAGATTCGACTTTCTCTTATTGCGACTTCGAAGGCCCCAAGGGCACGTTTGGTACGCTCGATTTTGGCGATTCCCAAGAAGTAGAATCTGTTTATTTCGGTCGAGAACATGAATACGACTCGCTGTTTGATAAAGATGTTTTAGATAGTGTCGAGGCCTCGCTTGCGGCAGCAGCGGTAGCGATGAATTGCCCCAATTGCGGAGCCGCAGTTCAATTACAAGCGCCCGGCGAATCAGAAACAGTGACCTGCGGAACATGTGATGCATTACTGGATTGCTCAAAGGGTCAAGAACTGTTTCTGTTGTCGTCAGCAGCGGCTGCGAATAGCAACCCTCTCATTCCTCTTGGAACTGTTGGAAATTACCAAGACAAAGAGTGGACAGTTTTTGGTCACCTGATTCGAAGTGTCTGGGCTTATGGTGTTCGTTATGAATGGGAAGAATATCTTCTCCGCGCTGGACGTGGGTCTTATCGATGGTTGATTTGCAGTGACGGCCATTGGACTTGGTCAGAGCCCGTGAGCGTTGCGGACGTAACCACAAAATACAAACGTTCGAACCAGGAACGTCCGCGATGGGTGAAGCATAAAGGTCAATCGTATCGACATTTTCAGTCCGGTTCCGCAACCGTTGAGGCGCTCAGTGGAGAATTTTATTGGAAAGTCAAAGTAGGAGACAGCGTAAAGACGCATGACTATGTTGCTCCGCCCAATATGATGAGCTTCGAGAGTTCTGAGGACCAAGACGCTCAAGAAATCTCATGGTCAAGGGGCACTTATCTTTCTCGCGAAGAAATGAGCGCGATCTTCTCTGACAAGCTGTCGTTCCCAAAGGCGCCATTCTTCAATATTGCGCCCCATCAGCCCAATAAGTACTTACCTCTTCGTGACAAAGTTACGAAGGTCGGACTTATCCTTTCAGCGCTTATTATCCTCATAGCGATACTCGTCTCATCCGTGAAACCGTCCGGCGTCATTTTCGATGCTACGAAAGAGCTCCGCTACTACGAGAAAAGTGACAAAGAAGCGGCTACGTTAGCGACCGTTCTCACAGAGCCTTTTGAGATCAAGGAGTGGACAAACCTTCGAATAGCGCTTGTCTCTGATGTCGCTAATAATTGGATATTCTTGCAGGGCGCGCTCATCAACGAAGACAAAAACGAAGTTCAATATTTTGGTCTACAAAATCAATATTATTTTGGGCCAGGTTGGACAGAAGGTAGTCGGAAGAAATCGACTTACATTGGTAGTGTTGCGCCTGGAAAATATAGACTTAGTCTAAGGCCAGAGATGGGTAAACCGAAACCGAAAAAGAGGCGCCGTTCATCGGAAGAGATTCGATATAGCGTAGAACTGAAACAAGGTACGTTTATTAAGTCTCATGTAGTCGTATTTCTTTTCTTTATTTGGATTTTTCCGCTTTTTGTTCGCGGTTTGTTCAATCGCTTTGAACGTAAGCGTTGGTCGGAAAGCGACTATGGATAGTGGAGGTTTAGTGACGTGTTAACGAAGATCTTTGCAGGACTGTACACTGGAATCGGTGTCTTAATGGTTACACTATTCCTGGTCAACGAATGGCGAGGTGTAGTGTATTCTTCATCGGGCTCAAAGAAACCAATTCCTGCTGGTATTAAATCTGGTCGCGGATATAAAAGCCCTGGCTTTTGGTACACAGGATACATGGGAGGTAAATAATGGAATTTATGGAGAACAACTTAGCGGCATCAGTCGTTTATTCACTCATCGGCGTTATCGTTTTCGCGATAGCGTTTGTCGTGATGGAGAAACTTGCGCCATTTTCACTGAGGAAAGAGCTTGAAGAAGACGACAATGTCGCGGTGGGCATTGTACTCGGGTCCGTGGTTATCGGTCTTGCCATAATCATATCCTCTGCGATCGGCGCCTAGATCGTGTGAATACCGAAATAGCTCAGCACAAGTCTCAACCGCGAGAGGTCAACACGACAGCAATTCTTTTCGCCGTTTTGGTGATCGCTGTTTGTGGTCTTGTCTATGAACTGATCGCGAGTACCCTCGCAAGTTACGTTCTTGGCGATTCTGTCACCCAATTTTCCACCGTCATTGGCGTGTATCTTTCAGCTATGGGGCTCGGCTCATGGCTTTCGAGCTCGATAAAAAAGAATGTTCTGAGCCGATTTATTGAAGTTGAGATACTGGTAGCGCTTATTGGTGGCTGTTCAGCTGCATTTTTATTTTTAGCCTTTTCTCACGTATCGGCTTTTCGCCTCGTCCTGTACACCGTCGTTGTTCTCATCGGCACTTTGGTTGGACTTGAAATTCCTCTGCTAATGAGGATTCTCAAAGACAAATACGAATTTAAGGACCTTTTGGCGAGGGTTCTTACTTTCGATTATCTCGGCGCACTCATAGCATCCTTGGCTTTTCCAATGTTCGTTATGCCAAAATTGGGACTGATTAGAGGTTCTCTTTTCATAGGCCTATTAAATGCGTTTGTTGCGTTATCACTGACCTTCTTTTTTGAGCCAGAGTTCAAAAAGAAGACTCAGCTCTATACGTTACGCACCCAGTCTTTTGTGGTGATCGCAATTCTCGTTGCAGGGATCCTATTTAGCGAAAATCTGACGAAGTGGTCTGAAGACGAACTCTACACTGATAATATCATTTACGCGAAACGAAGTAAGTATCAGAGGTTAGTCATTACGCAATCGAAAGGAAGCTTTCATTTATATTTGAATGGGAATCTTCAATTCAGTAGCACGGATGAACATCGTTACCATGAAGCGCTAGTCCATCCTCCGTTTTCTGTTGTTCAAGAACGCTATCAAGGTGATCTCAATGTTCTTGTACTCGGCGGAGGTGACGGCCTAGCGGTTCGAGAGATCTTGAAGTACCCAGCAGTCAAGACCGTTACTTTAGTGGATCTCGATCCGCAGATGACAGAACTAGCGAGAAATCATCCTTTGCTCTCGGTACAAAACCAGCAATCACTCAATGATTCGCGCGTGAGTGTCATTAATGACGACGCGATGACCTGGTTGGCGCGGGATGAAAACTCCTCAAGACGTTTTGATGTAATTGTTATCGATTTTCCTGACCCGAACTCTTTTTCGCTCGGGAAGCTCTACACAACTCGATTTTATAGACTGGTTAAACGCGTGCTCGCGGAGCACGGAGCACTTACGATTCAGTCTACCTCACCGTTATTAGCTCGTCGTTCATTTTGGTGTGTAGATGAAACTGTGAGTTCAACTGGATTCAAAACGCGCGCTTTTCACGCAACTGTTCCGTCTTTTGGTGCATGGGGATATGTTCTCGCGTCGCCTTTGCCGTTTGATGTTCCCACTCAGCTTCCCCCGAATCTCAAATATTTGACACCAGAAGTGATGAAATCGATGTTCGTATTTCCAAAAG
This sequence comes from Myxococcota bacterium, assembly GCA_036337945.1. GTDB lineage: Bacteria > Myxococcota > Kuafuiibacteriia > Kuafuiibacteriales > Kuafuiibacteriaceae > JAYZDF01. The sequence continues at coordinate 27,105 of JAYZDF010000118.1, read as the reverse complement.
ACATGGATAAGGTGCCGACCGAAGTGAATCGACTTAACAACCAAGTACTTGTCCAGTATTACGATTCAGAGTGGTCTAGTTGGTATTAGTCCGCTCAGAGGTTCTGAATGAAATTTTCTCGCCGCGATATGCTCGTTAGCCTTCTGGGGTTGTCAGCGGCCTCTGCTTGTCGCCGAGGGTCAGACCGAGTCCATTGGGACGGTGAGTTTGTCCTTGAAAATGCGAGTTTGGGTCACAAGCTTCGGGAGGGCTTTCGACCTACTGCTGAGAAAACCGTTGAGGTTCCTTGCGCGATTCTCGGTGGTGGCATCGCGGGATTGTCAGCAGCCTGGGACCTGAAGCGCGCGGGCTTCGACTCATTCACATTGTTTGAACTTGCTGCAAAGCCGGGAGGAACCGCAATCGGTGGACAAAGCGGGTCTCTGCAATATCCCTGGGGTGCACACTACTTACCAGCTCCGCACGGGCACCAACCTGATTTGCTCGAGCTTCTCCGACAAGCTGGAAGTGTCGAATCGAAAAACGAAACTGATCGTACCAGGTATGCTGAAACTCATCTTTGCGCAGACCCCGCGGAAAGAATTTATTTTGCCGGAACTTGGCATCAAGGCCTTTATCCGCTTTTGGGTGCATCCTCAGATGACCTTGAGCAGTACAAGGCTTTTTATCGCCGTGTTCACTCTCTCGTAAACTTTCAAGATAAGGATAAGCGTCGAGCGTTCTCACTTCCAATGGTCAACTCATCTGATGATCCAGAAATTAGGAAACTGGACGACCTTTCCATGGCTCAGTGGTGCGAGGCGAACGGTTTTTCTTCAAAGCGTCTAAAATGGTACCTAAATTACGGCTGCCGAGATGACTTCGGTGGAGACTTAGAGTCCACCAGCGCTTGGGCTGGGCTTCACTATTATGTTGCACGCATTCCGCCCGGTGAAAAAGAGTCCTCTGAGTTTTTGACCTGGCCTCAAGGAAATCAATTTCTCGTCGACACGATGTTGCGGTCGATTCCGTCTAAAAACCTGAGATGTAATGCGCTCGTACTCTCTGTCGAACCTTACAGCGATGGTCGTCGTGCATCCGTCCTCGTTCATGAACCGAGATTGGCAAAAACAACTCGCTTTATCGCTGAGAAGGTGATCTTTGCTCTACCTTCCTTCATGAGGAAATATTTGATTCGAGGATTTGAGAAACTACCGGCTTATCATCCTGAGTATGTGCCTTGGCTTACCGCAAACATTCACATGCGAGATGTTCCAGAAGCACACGGTTTTCCTCTTGCGTGGGATAACGTGATTTATGACAGTAAGTCTCTTGGTTACGTAGTATCCACTCATCAAATACCGAGACACCGCGGCGAGACTGTTTTGACATACTATTTACCGCTCAGCGATTTAGACGCCAAAGCGGCACGCCGTCGACTTTTCTCGTTAGACTATCGGCAAGCTTGCGATGTAATCGTGAGTGAACTTTCCCGATGCCACGTTGGCTTTGAGCGTCTGATTAAGCGCATTGATATCAAACGTTGGGGTCACGCGATGGTTCGGCCTGGGCCAGGAGATATAAATTCAAGCACGCGGCTCATGGCGCAGAAAGCCAACGGTCCTCTGCACTTTGCCCACTCTGATCTTTCCGCATTACCACTTTTTGAGGAGGCTTTTTCTCACGGTGTTCGCGCTGCTCGTGAGATTCGGTTCGGAGTTTCGCTTTGAACTCGGACAATTGGTTGTTTTCGCCGAGATTTGACCTTTTGGTCTTTGGCGGCCCTGCAACGATTGCCTTGATATTGGTGGCCTTGGGTCCTTGGCTTGCGCCCTCGGGAGATCTGCCTTTGCCCATGTGGATTTTCGCGATTCTGATCGTTGACGTTGCGCATGTATGGTCGACGATTTATCGGACGTATTTAGATAAAGCAGAGTTTAACCGTCGCGCTACTTTGTACATTGTGGTGCCGTTGTGTTGTTACGTTCTAGGATTTATTTCCTACTCCATCTCTGACACACTGTTTTGGACTCTATTAGCGTATGTTGCTGTTTTTCACTTTATTCGTCAGCAGTACGGCTGGGTAGCTTTGTACAACCGCAGAGCGGGCGACGTCGACGTTTTTGATCAGCATCTCGATCGACTGAGTATCTATATTAGTACGTGCTTCCCCGTTCTGTGGTGGCATGCGCATTTGCCTCGTAAGTTTAGTTGGTTCATGCCTGGAGATTTTATCTCCGGTCTTTCGCCCGTGATTGTTCAGATCATGTGGCCAATTTACCTTGGAACCTTGTTCGCCTACATCTTTCGCCAAGTTCAACGATGGCGCCGCGAACACGTTGTTCGCTGGGGAAAAAATTTGGTGGTATGTACAACCGCCGCTTGTTGGTTTGTGGGCATCGTTGCGACAAATACTGACTGGGCGTTTAGTGTGACCAACGTTCTGATTCACGGCATCCCTTATTTTGCGATTATTTGGGTTTATGGACGTAAAGCAAAATACCCCAAAGGAAGTTTGCTAGAAGGGATTTTTACTAAGCGCCGAGTCCTTGCATTTTTTGCGTTGGTCATAAGCCTCGCGTTTATTGAAGAATGGGCCTGGGATCGCCTTATTTGGCACGAAAATTCGGTTTTATTTCCTTTTGGAGAAGTGATGTTGAGCAATGCGACGCACGCGCTCGTCGTTCCTCTGCTCGCACTTCCGCAGGCAACTCACTATGTACTCGATGCCTGGATTTGGAGAACACATCGAACCCAAAATCCGCAATTGGCTTCGACCATGGCGCTCTCTTCGACGATAGAAGGCTGATGGAGACTTGACGTCACCCTGGCTTCGAGGTCAGGTTTTTTATGTGAGAATTATCGACCGACTGAAAGCCGGATATCCCGTTTTTTCATTTGAATTTTATCCACCGAAAACAGAGCAGGGTAATGAGAATCTCTGGAAGGCGATTCGAGACCTAAAGTCACTGCAACCGAGCTTCATTTCGGTGACCTATGGTGCCGGTGGCAGTACTCGCGCCAAAACGCGTGGATTGACCTCGCGTATTAAAGCCGAACTTGGCATCGAAGCGATGGCCCATCTTACTTGCGTAGGTTCCGATCGGGCCGAGATTAAAGAAATTGTTGAAGATCTACTGGCCGGCGGTGTGGAAAATATTCTTTGTCTCCGCGGAGACCCTCCAAAAGGAGAATCAGCATTCGAAGCGACGGAGGGTGGATTTAGGTATGGAAACGAACTTGTCGAATATGCGAACGAGCTCAATGTACCTTGTATCGCTGCTGCTTGTTACCCTGAGGGGCATGTAGATTCTCCAACCCTGCGAGAAGACCTGCATCATTTGAAACGAAAAGTAGATGCGGGCGCGGATTTCCTCATTTCTCAATTATTTTTTGATAACCGTCAGTACTTTGACTTTGTGGACCGAGCTCGAGCCGTCGGAATAGACGTTCCTATCGTACCGGGTATTATGCCCATCGGAAATTTTGAGCAGATTCAGCGATTTACGAAAATGTGCGGGGCCTCAATTCCCGAGCAACTATTGGAAGAACTCGAAAAGCGCAAGCAGGAGCCACAGGCGATTCACGAACTTGGCGTCGCATACGCGACTATTCAGTGTTTGGGACTACTACAGGGTGGTGCTCCAGGCATCCACTTTTACACACTAAACAAGTCTACGGCGACTCGCGAGATATTGAGTGCGCTTCGAATGCATGCGAGGCTATAGATAGTTTGGGATTTCGTAGACAATCTTTTATAGTCTGTCTGACTTCGACAATATTCGTATCGAACGTAGGGGCCGAGGATAAAGAGTCTGCGCCTGAAAAATTTGTCCCCGCTTTTTCAAAGAAGACTTCAGTAGTTTTTCATCCCCAACAGCCCAGGCGCGGTGATCTATTTGCGGTCTATGCGTCCGCAGAGAACCCTCAAGTCGCTCGAATCCCAGCGCGTATATTCGACTATGAGTTTGAACTCATACGCGTCTCCCCCAAGGTTCTTCGCGGAATTGCAGCAGTCCCACTTGATGCGCCTGCCGGAAATTATGACCTGACGCTTTATTTTCCTACCCGGGACGTGCACAGGCAGCTAGAAGTTCTTCATCGTGATTGGCCGGTTTCTGTTTTGAATGTAAGCTCGAGATTCACTCAAGAGCCGGACGCTAAGACGAAGAAGACGCTTCGTCTTGATGATAAAGCTTGGAGCTCCATGTTTCACCCTCTCGCGAGCGTTCCGAAGTACAATGGAGCTTTTGTTCGGCCTGTTACTGGTCGTAAGACTGCGGTCTTTGGAACAAAACGAACGTTCAACGACAAACTTCAAACTCGACATGAGGGCTTAGATCTCGAAGGAAGAACCGGGACTCCGATTGTTGCAATGGCCGCTGGCCGTGTTGTTATGTCATCAATGAGATATGTGTTCGGAGGAACGACAACAATAGACCATGGAAATGGCCTATTCACGAGTTACTTCCATATGTCGAAACGGAGAAAAAAAGTAGGAGACTGGGTTCGTGCGGGTGAACGAATTGGCCGAGTGGGATCGTCTGGTCGCGTCACTGGTCCTCATCTACACTTGGCCATAATGGTTCGCGTCGAACAATTGGCAGATGATGGTTCGCGAAAGTCGGTCGGCCTATTTGTGGATCCTGAGCCCTTGTTGAACTACTCGCTTTGGGGTGAACCAGGCTACCTTGAGCAGACGGTTCGCTGATTCATCTCTATTTTCTGCACAAAAAAGCGCCTACTAGTAACGAATCGCTGACATTGAGACATGAATCAGCTAGGGTTTCAAAACAATGGACCCTACTGAATTTGACCTTGTTGGACGGGCAATGGAAGAAGTCATGTTTTCGAACCCCGAAATGACGTTTAGAGAAATTTGTGCTGAGCTTGTTAAGTCCGGAGACTTGATTTACGAAGTGACGCATGACCCCACTGTGCATGCGGCTCTCTACAATTTATTCTCAAAATGTAAGGCTCGTGCAAACTTTGGAAGGGTAAACACGGATATGTAAACCCGCGAACCGATTTGAGAGATTGCATATCTGCTAATATAGGTGCAATACTTACATTACGATGCCGCCCGATCCTGAGCGAAAACTTTCCCGACATTTCAAACTCGGTGATCTTTTGGTTGATTCTACTTTTCCTGAGCTGGCTAGACAGCTCGATCCAGGTGTAGAAATTCTCGGAAACCTCGGTCGTTTGACGGCACTCATGGATCAAATTTCTGATCAATTTTCGACCAAACTCGAAGTTCTCTCTGGTTATAGAGATGAGCGCCTCAATGATGCATGCAGAGAGGCCGGGCTACCTGCGTCAGTTAATTCGCTGCATTTGTCTGGGTGTGCGGCTGATATTCGGCCGACAGAATTAGAGGTCGACATTGAAGAAATCTTTGATTGGGTCGAAAAGCAAGCAGAGAACTTATCTGTTCATGAAGCGGTATTTTATCCTAAAAAAGAATTTATTCACGTGGCCGTCGCTGACCCCGAAAAACCAACGCTCCGGCGAATTTTGATGAGAACTTAGGAGTCGTTTCGATGAAGATAAATTCACAGACTCCGCGCAGCATCGCTAAGCACCGGACCCAAAATGTAGTGAGTCACGATCGTGCAGGAGTGTCTGACCCACGACTTCTTAGGCATAGGCCGAACCAAGACCAACTCCATAATCGTCCTGGTTTAGGTCTATCGAAATCGGCTCCGGGCTCTAGGCCCGAAGCACTTCATGAATTACCACCCGTCGACTTGAGTCGTCCCGTAGATGAGTTACCGAAGCCACAAGGTATTCTACAGGGACTCTGGGGTAGGTTTAACGATTTCAGAACAGGAAGCGCGTCGACCCGCGAAGTTAATCGCGCCCGCAAAGCTGTATCCTTAGTCAAGAAGCACGCCAAAATATGCGCTGCCATGAGCGATGAAGAACTCCGTGCGCAAACCGGAGAGTTCAAAGCAGAGATTGCATCACAGACGAAACCGCAAAGAGAAAAACTCGCTGCTGCTGAGTCCGCATTAAAATCTGCGGACGGCGCAAGCCGTGAGCAAAAAACCGAAGCCGTAAAAACTGCACGAATAGAGCTTACCAAGGCAGAAAAGAAAGTCCTGGATAATCTCCTACCTGAGGCTTTTGCAACGGTTCGCGAATCTGCTTACCGAGCAACCGGTATGTATCATTATGATGTCCAATCGATGGCCGGCGTACTAATGCATCACGGACTCGTGGCCGAAATGTACACTGGCGAAGGAAAAACTCTTGCTGCCACACTACCTACTTATCTCAATGCGCTCACCGGGCATGGCTACCACGTTGTAACGGTCAATGACTATTTGTCTAAGCGAGACGCGGAAGAGATGAGCGCAATCTACCGAAATCTCGGGATGTCGGTCGGTGTCTTGCAGGCCAATAACAAACAGTTTCTGATCAAGCCCTTTGAGAAAGGTGAAGCAGATAATGCGGGCGAGCCTGTCCCAACGAGTAGAGACGAAGCGTACAAGGCAGATATCACCTACGGTACGGCCTGTGAGTTCGCGTTTGACTACCTCAGAGACAATGGCGTGAAGGACTCAAAGGACAAAGTTCAACGGCCCTTATCCGGTGTCTTGCTCGACGAAGTTGATAGCCTGCTCATTGATGAAGCGAGAACTCCGCATATCATAGCCGGGCAGGGCGATACACCTGACAACGCTTCCCTATTCAAGTTCAAAGATCTCGTGAATCAGCTCGATTGGAAGAAGGACGTCGAGTGGGATATGGATACCCATTGGGTGTCACTTACGCCTGAGGGTCATGACAAGATTGAGAAACAGCTTGGCACCAATAATATATACTCCGCCGAACACGCGAATGACCTTTTCTATCTAACGAATGCCCTCAAAGCCCGATTCTTATTCCGTAAAGATGAGCACTACACCATCATTGATGATGAAATAAGAACAGTAGGTCACAGTGGTCATGCCATGATGGGGCGGCGTTTTTCGCACGGTCTTCATCAAGCTTTAGAAGCCAAGGAAGGCGTTAAGATAAGGGATGAAAATACGACGTCTGCGTCGATAACGATGCGTGATTATCTCGCTATGTATCACCGAGTGAGCGGAATGACTGGCACAGCTGTGAGTGCAAAGAATGTCTTCCAACAGGTCTATGGCCTGGACGTAGCTCGAGTTCCAACAAGAAAAGCGCTCGCTCGTGTCGACCACCCGGACAAGGTTTTTGCGACCCAGGATGAAAAGCTTAACGCATTTCTTGATGACCTTGAGAAAGCTCATAAAACAGGTCGTCCAATTCTGATCGGTTGCGAATGGACAAGTACTGCTGAGGAACTTGGTAAACTCATCGAGCAGCGAGGCCTTAAGTGTAATGTTCTCGGTGCGAAAACCGACGAAGAAGAAGCTGATATCATTGGTCTTGCAGGACAAAAAGGCGCGATTACGGTGGCAACCACTCGAGGTGGTCGAGGCGTCGATATAAAGCTGGGCGGCAACGCGAAAATCTTAGCCAACCACCTTGAGCAGACCGACGGGCTAACAAAGCCAGAGGCAAAGCAGAAAGCAAACGAACAAGTCGCTAAAGAAAAAGCAGATGTGCTGGAACTTGGTGGTTTGCTCGTTATGTCATTCGAGCACTTAGATTCTCGTCGTCGTGATGACCAATTGCGCGGTCGTGCGGGACGACAAGGGGCACCCGGTGCAACCGTCTTTTATACATCGTTAGAGGATGCCCTTTTTGATGGTCTCGACGCGGTAGAAGATATTCGTACAGGGAAGAAAAAATTCTCCGAAAAAGCTGCCCGTAACCTCACTGAGGCTGCGCTTGATCGCTCTGAAGCTCAGGTGAACGATGTACTCATTTCGTCGCTTCCCTACGATCGTGTGACGAGTCTCCACCGGTCACGCTATTACGACATGCGCAATGACATCCTTGAAACGAAAGATTGTGGACAGATTGTAAAAGACGCTATCGAGGATTGCTTTGACACCATTTTTGCTGAACACGGCAAAGACAAGGACGTTCTCGGATCGCAAAAAGCGGCCCAAAAACTTTATGATGATTTGGCAGTCGTACTTCCACTCCCTGCTACAGCACCACCTCCAAAATGGAGTACGATGTCTCTTGGTCAGATCAGAGAAAATATAAATGAGCTTGCAGATAAGCTTCTCGCGAGACGAGTAGGTTCAGTGGGGACTGAGCTGGAGCAAGACTTACAGAAGCAGTCCCTGCTACAGTCACTAGACCTCGCCTGGCAAACCTACTTGGAAAGCATCAACCAACTTCGAGAAGGAATAGGTTGGAGAGCCGTAGCTCAAAAAGATCCCAAGTTGGAATTCGTTCTTGAGGGCGCAGAACTCTACGATGACACCGTTCGCGATTTACGAATGATTCTTTCTAGGGAGATATTGAAAAAGCTTCCTCGCCTTCGAAAAGACCCAGCGCCGAGTTCAGCAAGGCCCGAGTAGGTTCCGTGAACTTGCATTTCGTACTCACTCAATTTTAGAGTCTAAATGTGAGCTGGTGGCCTTTTAGTACCTCCGCATCTAAATCTCAGTCTCTGGTTTCCATGGATGAATTTCTTGGTGAACAGAGTGGTCGAGATGCGTCCCCACTTGAGCTGTCTCGCGATTCAACAGCATGGCAAAAGAAGTTAAGCGCGATAGCTTCTGTTGAGCGTCCTGCCAGCGCAGTCGGTTTATCTGCCTTTACCTTGATTCGTGGTGGTGACCTTTTTGAGAGAACGGGAAAGAAACCTGCTGGTACGACGAGTGAATTGCTGCGTAAGTATCAAGAGCAGCGGATCATAGAGGGGCCCTCCAAGGTAGCGACTGCAACCTATGAATATGCCCTGAATGGCATCACGAAGGTTCTTGCAGGTAACCCTGCTGTTTGCTTACGGATGCTCCTTGCAAAACCTATCGTTCTGACTGTGGTTCCTCCATCACGAGATTTTCGTGAATTTGGTTTTCCAAAGCACACGAATCCAAATGCCGCGGGTATTTTTTATAATCAGACCTCGAACCCCGAAGCTCTTCTCGGACTTCGAGAGGAGTATATCTTCGATAAGCCGTGGTTGATGATTCATGAAATGATGCATGCTGTGCATCTGATGGGGTTCACTGAAAAAGAGCGCGAACTAATCGATGGATTCTTATTACCCGTGTATCGAAGTCGGAGATGGGTTGAAGAAGCGATTGCAATTTATGCCGAATGCGCTTTTGGTGCCCAATATGGAGACGATGATTACCGAGCGCCCGGCATGTATGGAAAACTCAGGCGAGATTGGACGCCTCAGGCCGTGTTTAGTTTGTTTATGTCTGAATTACTTAGGCCAGAAGTCATCGATGTATCGTGACTTCGAATTGAGAATTTTGCCCTAGTAGCGAAGAGACTTACTCAGACGATTTTGCCCAACGATCGACTTTGCCGTCGTGATCGGCGTCAACGCCGATTCGGTATATGCGGTTTCCGTCAAAATATTACCATAGGTCACGCTTTAAGTCAACATTGGTATCCGTTGCTTTTTGAACCAGTTTTCCGTTTTTGTACGTACGAGTGACGTCGTAGCGGCCATCGTTGTTACGATCTCTTTTGGCTTCCTTGATGACGCCGTCTTCGTACAGCTTGATTTCATCGACTTTTCCATCGTAATCAAGGTCGAATTCTTCTCTGTCCACTTTGCCCTTGTCGTCGAAGAATCGACAGATATCGAGCCGGCCGTCCCAGTTGATATCGACGTCTTGTCGAACCAAAATGACTTTCTTTTCGCCGGGTCGTTCAGGGTCGTCGATTTCTTTATAGTACTTAAATGTGTCCGCTCGACCGTCTCCGTCTACGTCACCCTCTTTGAGATTCTTTGTCTTTCGGGTTTCGCTGCAAGAAGAGGCCACAGTTTTAGGTGCCTTCTTTTCGGCCTCTTGCTGCTGTTTCACAAGTGGTGCTTGTACTGTCGGTCGTTTTGCTTTTCTGTCTGCGCAGGCTGTTACTAATGCAAATCCTGTCAGTGTTATTACAAATATAGATCGATTTTTCATCAACGCCTGGAGCATGGCCCCCGTTGTGCACAACGTCAAGAAGGGCTTACGAACCTTATCGATTCAGACCGCAAATTCTTCCCTTTTTTACGTTCGGTCCTTGAGGTGGCAGCTCACTTCGAAAAGGATGTCGAGCAGATACTCTTCACCGATGAAGAACAACAAAACGGCTCTTCGAGTAATTCGAAGTCAGTGGAAGGAGTTAAAATTAGAATAAAAACCGATATTTAGGCAGGATTAAGTCGAGTATGAGCGGTGATTGCTCTTGGCGTTTCGAGTTCTGCCAAATGGTATTCTGCTCGGACATCGGGCTTCTTTCGAAACGCGAACTGTCCCGAGCGAACCAAGCGTTTCAAAATAGCATGCAGTCGAGCCTTTTTCATATAATGCGAAACAAGCTTGCGATTGAGGTTTTCCGTTTGGAGGTCGCTCTTTCCTATCGCTGTTTGCAATTGACTATGTAAACGTTTCCCCTCTGCTACGACTCGGTCCGTAAGTCCAATATCTTCGAGTCTCGCGCGGAGATCAGACGCTGCTTTTAGCCGGAGTCCGAGCTCTTCCAACAGATCTCTGGGGTAAGAATCGTTTATTTCGGGTGCCGGGCTACACGCTCTACGAAGGGCTGGCGCATCAAGCGAAAGCTCAATCACAGCGAGCGTCCGAAAATCGACCAGCCATTGTTTGATATTTGCCATGATTTCCGCAACCTCATTCATCTGAAGCGGGGTATCGTTCTTTCGAATGTGCGGATCCTTGATATTTTTTTCTAGGTCTTCAACGAGCTCCTCAAGCTCCTCATCAAAATCATCTTCGAGGCCCATTTTAATATGAGCATCACGATGGTCGCTCGCTAAATCGAGAAGCCGTTCGGCCGCTTTTATCATCGGGTCTGCACGGTGACATGCACCGATCATCAGGCTGACATTTCTGGGAGGTTGATAGGCGACCATTCTTCAAAAAAGAAGGATTACTGGTTGAGCGTATTAGAAGGACTCGATGCAAATACGGTAATTGCATCCGGATAGACCTTAATGGCTCCGCCAGCAAACTCTTCTGTGCACGTATCCGCGTGGCGCATGACTCCAACGGCTGCGCTCACATCATAGCTGGTTCCAAAACCAAGTCCCATAAAGAGACCCGAGGTGTTGGTGCCTTTGGCGGAGTCGCTGACAACACCATCGGTTAGGTACCCTGAGACTTTCGCTGCAGGTGAAAATCCAGCAACTGCATTTTCCATAGCGCTTGTCTGACAGTCGTTTGCAACAATGAGAGCATGACCTTCGCCCACGCCGTCTGCTAAATCCGCTGCGCCGTCGATGCTCTGTCCTGAACCATTTACGATTTCAGCAAGTTCAGCTTTCCGGACTGCATATACATTGACGACACCTGTACATATTGTCGGGTCGCAGTTGGCCGGATTCGCGCCACCACCAATAATTCGGTCCGCGTAAACTTTTGCCTTATCATGATAAACGGTCGCCCAGGGACCAGTGCCGCTCAGGCTTCGAAGTCGAACAGTATAATCGACCGCTGCTTTGACAGCATTATTCCCAAGACTCGCTCGCCCAAGCTCGATCTCGATGCCGCTTTGGCAGCTCGTGCTGGCGATATATGATGTCGAGGTATCGACTCGAGAAGTTGGCTCTAGGTCAGCGCCAGTCGATGCTGTGAAAGTCGGATCTACAGCCATGCCAGTAGAAAGGTTTTGGTCGTAAAAGATAGCGATTTCAAGGTCGTCTATTTCTTCTTGCGTGGCTGTAGTTGAGGAGCCGATGAGATTAACACAAACTCTCATGGTAATCGCAGCGGGAATATCGCGAGGCGGTTGTTCGTCAATGCAGTTCAAAACCGCGGTAGAGTTCACGATTTCATCGGCGGCATTTACACTTACGTTATCGTTACCTACGGCAATTTCATTATTGGGCGCGCAATAGTGTCCCGCGTCTCGAGGTCCTGAGGTTGTTCCTGAGTCTGTGGGTGCTTGCGTTTGTCCAGCGTCAGGAGGAATGTACATTCCTCGGTCAGTCATCTGTGCGGCAGCATCCAAGGCCACACCTGCATCAACTGGGCTTTCTGCGTCGTCTCCGCAGGCAGCAAGTGCAACAGCTACACTGAGGCTGATGAGTTGTGTAAATGTTTTCATCGTCAATTTCATCGTGTTTTCCCGGTTGCGAGTTACCTAGAGCTGTCAGGTGATGCAACCCTAAAACCTATTTTTCCCGCCGAATTTACTTTTGTGAGGGGTTCTTACTGGAATTCGGGTACTTGGCGAGCCACGACTCGAGCTCGGGGGTACTGATCTGACCAATAATGACCGCGAGAACATGGGCTTTGTCTTTGACGAGCATAGTCATAGGCAAGCCTTCAAGCGGCTGCGAGAAAGCTTCCAAACTGGCTGGAGTCATGACGTATACGGGGTATTGAGTTGGATGTTGTTCAATCAGTTCGATAAGGCCATCATGGTTTGAAACATCGAGCGACACACCGATCACCCGAGTTCCACGCTTAGCCATTTCATTGAAGCTGGGGATCTCTTTGATGCACGGTGGGCAGTAGGTTGCAAAAAACTGAACAAGAAAAGGATTTTGATTTTCGTTCCCGAGTACCGAAAAGCGTGCCGCCGATGAGGTGATAACCTTTTTGTCTTGGATGGAAAAAAGCTCTAAAGCGGCCAGGTGTGAAGACCACTTTGACAGTGCATCAGCGTCCGTTGTCGTTTTAGCGTACGCCGCCGTCTCATCTTCGACGGCGGAACGGTTAGGGATAGCGCCGTTAGATGAATTTTGAACACAACCCATGGCAAAGATGAGCGTGACTCCGCTCAGGGTGCGCCCAATCGCGGTCCTCATTTTTGCGAAAGCATTTGGTTTAGTTTTTCGAACTGAGCCGTAGATGACGTATCTGTGATGACCTCAGCGAACTGGATTTTGTTGTCGGCGCCTGCATAGAGAATCGTGCGACTCTGCTTGATGTCATACGCTGATGAATAGCTCGCATAATTTTGTTTTTGTGCATCGCTCATTTCATCTGGAAGAACCACCACCGGGAATGAGAGTTTCTGCGCATTGACGACCTTTTTGAGCTTTTCGACGCTTGATTTGTCACCGCCTAACTTCGCGAATTCATCACCCTTGAAGCTCCCAACGAGTGCGAAAGCAGTAAGTCCTTGACTCGCACTTGAGCTGATGACCTTCTGAATGGCGCCCAGGTCAGTGACGAACTTGTCATCATTCACGTCACCGATGGCCATAATTGTCGGTTTTCCACTGTAAGCGCAAACCTGACAATACTTCTGACCACTCACGCAGTCCTGAATGATGAAGGCTCGTAGTGTATCACCCACACCTTTGGTTTTGGGTTTATTAGAGCGGCATCCGCCGACCATTCCGGCAACGAAGAGACACAAAAGGAGGGATACAAATCGGTTCGATAGCTTCATACTCTTCTATGTGTGCACAAACATCGCGGGATTTCCAAGAGAAAAGCGGCAGCAAAAGCGTTGTGGGCCGTGCAAGACACTTCTTCTCAATAAGATAATAGGGTATGAAGCCGTTCATGACATCCAACGAGACTTCTAGCCCTCGCGCGAAGCTAATGCTTTGTGGTGCAGGCTCTCTCGGCAAATCGTTCCTGCGATTGCTTCGAGACCTTCAGGACGAGTTCAATTTAATGGCCGTTGTCACAGCACATCACGGTCAGCTCGTCGACGCGGAAGGGATCGATCCTTCGGTTGCTCTTAACCTCATTGAAGCTGAAGGATTCGATACGTCGAATACTTCTTCGATTGAGGAAATTATAGAAGCCGTAAAACCGGATATTCTCGTTGAGTGTATCCCCCAGAACATGCGGAGTGGTGACCCAGCTCTCGGAATTCTCAAGACGGCTTTAGATCAAGGTATTCACGTAGTCACAGCAAATAAGTCGGCGATAGCGCTTGGCTATCGCGATTTACTTCATCGAAGTGCAAAATCGAATGTCACGATTGGTTTTGAAGCGACCGTTTTGGATGGTGTTCCGATTTTTTCTTTCGTCGAACAAATGAAGAACACAAGCGTTGTCGCAGTTCGCGGAGTCGTAAATGGTACCTCCTCCTTGGTCTTGGAGTCACTTCAATACGACTCAACGCGATCTCGAGGTCTTGCTCGTGCGCAAGCTCTGGGGATTGCCGAAGCCGACACTGTTTTGGATCTCGATGGCTGGGATGCATCTGCAAAAGCTGCGTTGTTGGCAAACGTATGGATGAATGGTTCGTTACGTGTTTTTGATGTGGTTCGCAGTGGCTGCGAATCTTTGAAAGACGCTGACGTTAAAGCGGCAGCTGAACAAGGTCGGTACCGCTTGGTTATAGAAGTTTCAAAAACAGAATCGGGTCAGGCGAGGGCAACGGTTACTCCAACTCTATTAGAGCCAGGCGATGCGTTATACTCGCTGACCGGTGCTTCAGGCGGCCTCCAGATTACGACAGACTCAGGTCAAAAGATGGTCATCTTGCACAATTCTCCGGGTCTTGAAAGTGCTGCCCTTGGTCTTCTTCACGATTGCCGCCGCGCAAATCAAGCGATATCGTAGCGTAGCGAGATACCGGCGTTACAGGGAGTCTAAGATGCTTCCGAGCGTGCTCTCTTCGCTTGTTGTTTCTTCCGGCGACCAATCTCGGCTTGCAGCACCTTCGATGGAAGCGTTCGGCCGAGTAAATCAGCAACCTTCTCCGAAGCAATGATGAGCGAATCTAAATCAATACCGGTGTCACAACCCATCGCCTCAAGCATGTAAACCAAGTCTTCTGTGGCAAGATTCCCCGATGCACCCGGCGCGTACGGACAGCCACCGAGGCCTCCAAAGGCGCTGTCGAATGTTCTTATACCCGCCTCAAGTCCCGCAAAAATATTCGCGAGTGCTGTCCCGCGCGTGTCGTGCATATGTAGCGCAAGCTTATCGAGTGAAACCGATTGTTCGAGGTTTTTGACAAGGTTTCGAACCTGGATGGGATTCGCGAGACCAACGGTGTCGCCAAGACTTACCTCATACACGCCCATCTCGAACATTCTCTCTACGAGCTCAGTAACTTTCCCCGGATCAATGTCGCCTTCATAGGGGCAACCAAAAACAACCGAGAGATAACCTCGAACGCGCATCCCGAGATTGATAGCGCTTTGAGTGACTTCGCTCAAAACATCTACCGCTTGGTCGATGCTCTTATTGATATTCTTTTTGTTGTGCGTTTCGGAGGCAGAAAAGAAGATGGCTATTTCTTCTAGCTCTGCTTCGCTTGCCCCTTCCAGTCCACGTTTGTTCGGTACCAATGCACTGAACTTTGTGTCGGCACGGCGCGTGACTTCAGCGGCGACGATGCTGTGGTCAGCGAGTTGTGGAATCCAGCGCGGCGAGACGAAGCTCGTGAGCTCGATTCTTCGAAGCCCCGACTCGGCTAAGTGGTTTGCGAGCGCAATTTTTTCAAGAGTGGGCACGAATGACGCTTCATTTTGCAGACCGTCTCTAAGACCAACTTCGTAGATCGATACTTTCACTCTAATGACCTCGCTTGAACATTTTCTCTCGCCCAGCTCACCACGCCTTCCGTGGACGATCCAGGTGTGAACACTTCAGCTACTCCTAACTTTTTAAGCTCCACAGCGTCCGAGTCGGGAATAATCCCTCCGGCAAACACCATAATGTCTTGGGCCTCTTGGCTCGTCAATTCGCCCAGAATTTTTGGTATCAAGGTCATATGTGCACCACTGAGAAGTGAAACACCGATTGCATCGACGTCTTCTTGTATAGCGGCCGCGACAATTTGTTCGGGTGTTTGGTGCAGCCCGGTATAAAGGACCTCAAAGCCCCCGTCACGGAGTGCACGGGCGATCACTTTTACCCCTCGGTCGTGTCCGTCTAGGCCTGGCTTGGCGACGAGAATTCGAACTTTTGGTTCCACTCCTCGTAACTTACGAAGCGCTGACGGCCTCTGTCAAAACCCCCGGAGAAAAAATGGACGCGCAACCTAGGGAAACTATGTAAGTCTTGGAAAATATTAACGAAATCAAATGAGGTTGTGAATATCTGCCCTTGAGAATTTATGCCGCTCTGCGTTGACATTACCCTGGGGAGGCGGGAAGGTCCGTCTATTGATTGAACAGTCAATCAATAGGGATTGACTGCATACAAGGAGAATTCATGAGCTGTAAGGAAATCTTTGACAAGATCGGACAACGACTAGGCGACAACCCTGATGTCGCAGAGAAAATTAGAGCGAGTTACCAATTCGAACTCACTGGAGATGACGAAGGAAGCTGGGCCGTCGATCTTACGGAAGGTGCCGGAAAAGTTGTCGAAGGTTCGGTCGAAAACGCGAACGTTACGATTACAATGGCTTCTTCCGATTTTGTCGACCTCGTCGAAGGGCGACTCAACGGTCAGATGGCGTTCATGCAGGGCAAACTCAAGCTGAAGGGCGATATGTCGCTCGCGCTGAAATTACAGCAAATCTTGGGATAGTTATGGCCCTGTCTGGCGTACGGGTCCTCGATCTTAGTCGTTTGGCTCCAGGGCCCTACGCCACGCGTCTTTTGGCTGAAATGGGCGCGGATGTTCTCAAAGTCGAACCGCCGAATGGTGGTGATTATATGCGCTGGATACCTCCACTCACCGGAGAACCACCTCAAGGCGCAACTTTCCACGAATTAAACGCCGGGAAACGAAGCGTCGTTCTCGATCTAAAGAATCCTGAGCACGTGCAAGTTTGTGAAGAACTCGCGATGAAGGCGGATATTTTGGTCGATGGTTTCAGGCCCGGCGTAATGTCAAAGCTCGGACTCGACCCTTCCGAGTTGATGCAGAAAAATCCTCGGTTGATCTATTGCGCGATTACAGGCTTCGGATTGACGGGCCCAGACGCAAACCGACCAGGTCACGACATAAATTACGTTGCACGAGCTGGAGTTCTCGCAACCAACGGTTCTGAGGATATTCCTCATGTTATCGGTGTTCAGGTCGCAGACTTCGGTGGGGCAATGGTCGCTGTGGCTGGAATTTCTGCGGCACTCTATCAGCGTGAGAAAACCCAAAAAGGAAGTGTGGTCGACGTTTCACTCACGGAGTCCGCGATGGCTTTCAACGCGATCAACCAGGGGGCTGTTCACGGCGGTCATGAGCATCGGCGTGGGCACGAGCTTCTCGATGGTTCTCGACCTTG
This sequence comes from Myxococcota bacterium, assembly GCA_036337945.1. Lineage (GTDB taxonomy): Bacteria > Myxococcota > Kuafuiibacteriia > Kuafuiibacteriales > Kuafuiibacteriaceae > JAYZDF01. The sequence goes on along the minus strand of JAYZDF010000118.1, from coordinate 9,912 downwards.
TTACCGCGTTTATCAGTGCAAGGAAGGCTTTCTTGCTGTCGGTGCGATTGAGCCCAAATTCTGGGGTCCTTTCTTACAAATCATTGATCATCCTGAACTATTGGATTGCGGTTTTGATACGGGCAAACCGGGTCTTGAGGCGATCGAAAAGATTCAGAAGAAATTACTGACTAAAACCAGAGACGAGTGGATGGAGCTTTTTGGTCCAGTGGACTGCTGCGTAGAGCCGGTCCTGGATCTGAGTGAGGTTGACCAGGATCCGCAACATATTGCACGAGGACTGCTGACGGACATAAACACCACCCGTAGTCCCATTCGGATTCACGAGCCCATCGAAAATAGATTCCGTCCGAAGCCGATCTCCAAGTCGCCGGGACTAGGTAAAGACCAGAAAAAGAGTCTGGCAGACTGGGGAATTTCACCTGACCTGATCAGCCGAATCGAAACATGACCTGTATTTTTTGATTGACGTCTACAAAACCCAACGATAGTCCCTCTCTTGCGGGGTGGAGCAGTCTGGTAGCTCGTCGGGCTCATAACCCGAAGGTCGTCGGTTCAAATCCGGCTCCCGCAATGAGGAAAGGCCGAGTCAGCAATGACTCGGCTTTTTACTTTAATGTCTTTGGGCTAAAGCGTCGTCCCCAGTTCTGGCACGAGTTTCTCAAACGCTTCAGTCAGATTGTCTGTGCTGCACCCGCCTCGCGCATTCACGGAATCCTCAGTAATTGATTTACGTAAATCAAAAAGCGTTAAGGTTACGACGCACTTTTTGCCTAGTCGATTTAGTTTTGTCGCGAGCGACTTTTCCGCTGCGACTTCTTTTCCGATCTCAATCTGACAGCTCTCGTCGTAACAGGACTGGTATGTTTCTGCTTTTTGTTCAGCCAAAACTTTTCTTAGGTCTGAACGAGGAACGGTTGTGAAACGTTTGGTACCTGCCAGTAAACTGGTTAGATAGTTCGTTAGGTCGGTCTTTACATTCGGTGAGAGTCTCTCTTCGGGACCACGAGTATCTTCAATATCAAACACCGCGACCACGGGCCGGTCTTCGATAGGTAGAGCTTTTTGCTTACCGCTAATTTTGATAGATATTGGCGGCCTTGCTTTCGGAGGTTCCACTTTCACAATGGGTGCTGGTTGCGGCGCGAGAAGTTTCGCCATCCTCGCAATATTTGATTGAAAATCAAACAAGATTTCCTTGAGGGCTCTATCTGTTGCAATCTTGAATGCTTTTTCAATCGGCGTAGTATTGTACCAACCGTAGAATGTCATTTTGAAGTTTCGTTTGTGCCGACTCGTTTTAGACCACATTGTTAACCCGCCAGGAGATTTAGCTCGAGCACTAATTCGTACATCTGTTTCGCCGTACGTAGGGACGAGCGGCCACATGCCAACAAACGGGTAGACCGCGGGAAAAGCAAGGAGCCAGTGTGTTTCTCGTGTATTGTCGAGGTTAACTGTGACATCTACAATAATTGCAGATTTCGAATTGTAGCCGTTTTTCTGTTCCGTACCGTCAATGACGCGCGAAAAACGCGATAGAGCATCGATGTGTTCAAGAAAGGCTTTTCGGAAGCTTCGTGCTCTTTTCGCATTGTCTTTGCTCGTCCGTCCTTCAATCTTAAATCGGTTCAATACAAATGTTAGATCCTTCTTTTGTTCTATCGATGTTGCTCCATATTCTGGCGCACTTGGCATCTGAATCCTTGCGGCAGCGCAACCGTTGCAGAACAAGAGAAACATGGCGGTAGCCAGTAATCGCGGCACGCCGATATATTTTTTGTCAGTCATAAGATCTCTTCATTCGATTCCTTAGCCCATTTTAGGGTGACCGAACGTATACTTCATTAACATAACTTTCGGCGAAAGGATCAAAGTTCCTTATCTGCTCGACTTTGTACCTTAAGTGGGAAGTGCGTGTAACGAATCTTCGAGTTCAATTCTTTGTTGTGATTGCGCTCACATCGTTTTGGTTTTTTGAGCTAGCAACTCAAGCTATCCGTCACTTTGTCTCGTTTCATCCAGGAATCGTTGCTCAAGCGATTGTCCTCTTTCAATATCGCCTAATACACCATTATGCTTGATGATTAGTGAGACCACCTTATTTACGGCATCTTCAGACCCTTTCTGGTTGTTCAGGGAGAATCGAATTGTGGGCTCATCATCGACCCAATCGGCGGTCTCGATTTCTTCGAGCTGTCGAATCTCCGCGAGAAGGGTATCCGGCGTGTTCGGCGGAGAGCGTAAGCGAACTGAGACTACTTTTTCTTCTCGTCGTAATTCGTCAATGGGTCCACTTTTTACGAGGCTCCCCTTGTTGAGAATTGCGACGTGCGTACATATCGATTCGATTTCTAGAAGATTATGGCTTGAGAAGATAATCGTGCGTTCCCCGCGCATCTTGACGACCATCTCTCGAAGTTCTGCTGCGGCACGTGGGTCAACCCCGGCTGTAGGTTCGTCTAAACAAATGATTTCATTTTCACCCAAAAGGGTTTGCGCAATTGCAACTCGACGCCGTTGGCCATGCGATAATTCACTAATCCTCTGCACCGATTGTGTTTCGCCTAGACCAACCATTTGAAGCGCTCTTTTCGCCTTTTGCTTCGCATCATCGCCAGAGCGACCTCCATATTTTGCGAGCAGCTCTAATACTTGCTGAGCGCTTTGTCTTCCCGGGAGTGCGGCATCTTGAGGAAGCATCGCTATTTTCCCAACTGGTGGTTGGCCATAGACCAGGGGCTTGCCGCGAACAAACATGGCCCCAGCGCTTGGTCGAAGAAATCCTGCGAGCATGCTAAAGAGTGTCGTTTTTCCGGCTCCGTTGGGACCGATAAGGCCACATAAAGCACCTTCTGGAATATCAAGACTGAGATCTGATACCGCCTGCAATTTACCAAAGGTCTTTGAGATGTTCTTAATTTCAATGGCCTTCATATTTCTCGGTTCCTTATTCGCATGATGGCTAAACCAAGCCATAGAAAAATATGAGTAGCATACACGAGGTACGCGCTTGGCGCTCCCATCCAAAGTGGTAACGCTTGATCGCCTAGCCAAAATTCATCAAAGTTTTTGAAAATAGAAAGCAGGCCGAAAGCCATTAGTATTGTGAGCCCTAATGCTAAACTACGAAATGCGGGTGTGAAATTGACGGAGAAAAGAACGGTCAAGCAAACATATGCAAGGAGATATAAAAACATTCCTGCCCAAATAGAAATAGCGCTAGACGTCACGGCTTCCATCTTTACGTATTCGCTTTGGCCCACCAAAAGTAGGCCAACGAGGAAAACAACTCCAAATACTATGACCGCGACAGTCCATTGTGCGAGTACTTTTCCTGTCAAATAGCTCTCACGTCTGAGACGCAGGAAGACAAATCGCGAAAATTTAGAAGAGAGGTCATCAGAAATTCGATCATAACCGATAATGAGGATGAGTCCCGGGAGCACCCAACTGGAAAGATTTAAGATGAACCAAATCAGTACTGATAAGTCTCCATTTGAAAGGGCATCAGCGACCTCTCTTCCCCCAAAAACAGAAATGAGTTGAGGTTGTTTTTCGAATAACTCCTGAAAAACCTGCGTCGCAGACACGCCTGCATTTGACAGGTCTTCAGAACCAACCGGTGTCACCGCGTCACTGAGTTCTTTGTCGATAAATCCTAAGAACTTTCCGTAACTGCTTCCAATCAAGAACGACATCGTACTGTAAACGACGAAAAACATAACCGCGCGTACAGAGAAAAGAATTTGTTGAAGTTCGTGTATGGCAACGGTCCACACTTCGGTAAAAAACTTCACAGCCGAGAAGCTAGAAGAACCCGATCAGAATAACAAGTGTGCTTTTGGTTCCTATCCTCCTGGGGACTTTGCGTAATAAAGTAAATTTCGCGGGTTTACGCGGGGTTTTGAACCAAAGTTGGGGATTGAATTCCCTCCAATCGATCAATCTTAGTCTGATACTTGCACTTATGGCCAGTTGCGCGTGAAATACAGCTCATGAGACAGAACGCTTTGCGGCTTTGTGCAGCTGCCCTGGTGTTACTTTGTGGCGCTTGCGGTGAGTCGGATTCAACGCCAGGTCCCGGGGAGCTCGGTGGCGCGTGTGGTCAAACACAATCGTGTTCACCCGGCCTCATATGTGAAAATGAGGTCTGCACGGAACAATCCTCTGTCCCGGACTCTGGCGTTAACGTGTCAGAAGATGCAGGCATCACCGTTTCTGATGCCGGACCTGCAGGGTGCACCGCACTAACTCTGTATGAAAAAACCGTAAACGCGCCATCTAATGTTCGCGTATTCTTGTCCGCCAGAGACTGCGATGGACTACCCGAATCGTCTTTAGTGGCCTCTGACTTTGTACTTACTTCTAATTCCCAAACATTATCTCAGGACGAATTTGTTATCGTTCCGAGGGAAACAGCCTTTCGTTACTATCACCAGGTCCTTTTGGAACTATCTGACCAATCAACTCTGACTTCGGTGGTATCGGCCCTTCGTGCATATTTAGAAGTTCTGGTTGAAGAGAAAAATCAGCACTTTGTCGCAATCAGTATCATTGAGCCCCAAAATGGCGTCCGGAAATATCAAGATTTCTCCAACGATTATTCCGTTCTCGATCGCTCTGCTCGAGAATTACTCGAACGGACAACCCAAAGTGGGACGACAGCGATCGACCAAGGGGTCCTGGCTGGGGTACAGGAACTCAGTGCGATAGTGGACTCTTCATCAGTGGCAGTAACGCAAGGAAACATGCTTTTCTTTGTCCAAAACAAAGAAAGTCTTATCTCTGATTTTTCGGAAGAAATCGTGACAACCATTCGCGATTCGGCAATCAAGGTCTACGGTATAGGCCTTTCACTTGAAGCAACTGAGTTTGAACGGTTAGTGAATCAGGATGCAACCATCGTCGATGGCGTGACAGAGCTGACTTCAAGTTTCCGTACAGTCGCTACAAATCTAGTAGAAATTTATGAAGCCAATTACGCTCTTGGGTTTTGTAGTACCGAGCGCCAAGGTGTAGTCAATTTTACGGTCGCAACCGACAACTCTCAGAATCGCTTGGAGATCGAATATTCCGCGGATGGATTTGTAGATGGTTGCGTACTTGAAACAGTTCAGCAGCCTTGTGGAAATGCTCAATGTGGCGTCTCCGAAGGACTCGTGTGCGGTAATTGCGCTGTTGGGCAATACTGCGATGAGCAACGTCAATGTGCGGCGTTACCTTTGGCCCCTTCTACTCCCTCTATAACCATTCAACCGGCAGAGCCGAAAACGACCGACGACCTTGTGTGTGTCATTACAGAACCTTCTACAGTCGATGACGGTACCGCGGTGACCTACAGCTACGCTTGGATGAAAGATGGCTCCTCAGAGGTCTATTCTACGTCGAGTATCTCAGCGTCGCTTATCGAACGTGGAGACTTGTGGACGTGTGAGGTTGTCGCCTCGGCAAATAATTTACAAAGCGCTCCGGTCTCGGAATCTGTTCGTATCCTCAACACTGTTCCGCCCGAACCAACGATTAGAGTTACACCGCTTATGCCTTACACGACAGACAGCCTAGAATGCGAAGCGAGCGGAATTTCCAGTGATCCAGACGGTGATACGGTTTTGTATAATTTTGAATGGGTAAATGGTGCGACTTCAATCTCCGGTGCGGTACTTGACTCGAATCTCACGACGAAAAACCAGAATTGGAAATGCCGCGTCACCGCCAGTGACGGCATTGGCCAAAGTAATGCGGTTGAAAGTCAACCACTGAGGATTCTGAATAGCCCGCCTACAACACCTGGAATTCTTGTCTCCCCAAATTTAGTGACTGACCGTGACGACCTCACGTGCATCGTAGAGACCGACTCAGAAGATGCGGATAACGACAACGTGACTTACCGCTTTGAGTGGACGGATGGCACTCAAACATATGTTGGTGATGTCTTATATCGCAATAACACCAGCTTTGGAGAAGATTGGACCTGTACTGTAACTCCGTCGGATCAGTCTTCAAGTGGCGTCCCGGCGACTAAGACAGTTCGTGTTTGGGATGGTTGCCGAGCACTGTCTTTTGATGGAACGAATGATAATATTTCTTTCGGTAGCCCGGTAGAGTTGACCTTGACGGGTACGGTATCGATTGAGTTTTGGGTTCGACCTAATTCATTGGCATCTGGTTCGCTTGTCCGTTTTGGCGGAGATGAAGCGAGTACGCTCGAAGCAGACAACGCACTCTATTACATAGCCATGAGTAGCTCACCGGGACATTTGGCGTTTGGGCACGAGTTTGGCAACAGCGGTGCGGCCAACAGTTATGTGACAGGTAGTAGTTTACTGCAGGCCGGAAATTGGCATCACATTGCTTTAGTTCGAGACGGTTTGATTCGTACCTATCGTTTGTATGTGGACGGAGTCGCCTTGCCGTTTATCCTATTTTCCAGCAATGCAAGCGGCGGAGCGAATGCGACACTGACAATCGGCGGGACAGGGCGCACTGGTTCTTTAGATTGGTTCGATGGGGTCATCGACGAGGTGAGAATTTGGAATCGTAGCCTTTCTCAGCAACAGATCATGCAAAATATGTCTGCCTCTATAAACCCTGCTCAAGTTCAAGGTTTGGTAGGATACTGGCCATTACAATCGCGAACTGGAACGACCGCGTTTGATCGGAGCGGAAGTGCAAACGATGGACAGGTACAAGGTGCGACTTGGACAGAGACTTCAATCTGCCAGGTCAATTAGAAAAACCATCTTCCACCAATTCCGCCGTCAATGAGCGCCGTCGTACTCGGAAAAATGTGAATACCAAGTGCGATTTCCGCAAAAAGCTCTAAATTTCCTGGTGAAAATAAAAATGCCACGCCGAGTGGTGCCCTTACACCGAGTCGCACTGGCGTTGCGCCTTCGCTAATCTGAACTGAACTACCAATACCAGCGTAAGGATTTAGTTCAACTTTGATTTCCTGTTTGTGCTTCGCTACGACGGCCAAATCGCGAAAATAAAATAAGTAGTCCAAAGCAGTGGACATTCGTGCTTTGTCGAACTTCTCCACTGCAAAACCTGTGTGAAGCTGTAATGCGTGTTGATTATCTAAAGAGAGCTTGAGACTTATACCAGAGGGGTCACCAAGAACTACTCCTAATCCTAAGGTGCCGGGCTTAGCGGCGATTGAACGCTGCGCTGAACCGATGTTGATTATTACCGAGAGGATAAAAGTGAAAAAAAATAGCTGGGTAAACTTCTTTTGCGAGACCATGTCCACGCGCCTTATAATACGGTCTACTAACTCAGTACAGTTCGTAACCGTCTGTATTAGAAGTACAGCTTTGACTGCATGTAGAAAATTTGTGGGTAGGCACCGAATTCTGATTCGGGGCAGCCCAAAGTTTGTGCGCAGAAATCAGGGGACCCCGAGGAACGTTTTCCTACTGAGAGGATAGCACCAGCGAGTAAATCTACTTCATCCGAGATTGATAAGCGAAGACCCGGTTGAACGATTGCAGAGCGGTCGCTGACCGAGTAAATCGTACCAAGGCTTCCGATCAGGATAGGTAAAAACTCATAGGATACTGATAAGCCCAGCAACTGCTCAGATATGTTGAGCAGTCTGCCTTCGCCTTGACCATAGCTGAGGTTAGCAAGCCGTCGAACTTGGTCATTATTGAGTCCGGAGATTTGGTCGTCTACGAGACTTGTAATAGCCGCATCGTCATTTGATACTGATTCGATAAAGTCTGTACAATCAACTCCTTCAGGTACAAGCTGCGCGTTTTTAGCGCAGAAAGCCTCTGGCTGAGACAGCTCATTTCGAATCAACTGCCGTGCATCTTGAGCCAGTCGATTCCGCGCGGATTGAGTAGGGATAGCCGCGGCTCCCCGATTGTAGAAGTACTCAAGCTCGAAGGCGAGTGTATTTTCGAATCGATATCCCGTCCCAACTACGACCGACGCGTGCTGCCCAAAAATGTCGTTTTGGTCAGGTTCAAAGTAAGCTCCTTCGAAGCGGAATGGTATTTCATAAAGCTCTCCCGCCGTCGCCATACCTGCCTGATATCCACCGTAAATTTTTCCACCCTGTAAGGAGACGTCCCATCCAAAGAGAGTCCAATCAAGTCGACCGATGATCGCGCTGGACTCCCAGCCACTCTTTTCTTGCCGTCCTTCTTGTTGGGTTGCACTTGCCACAACAGTAAATCCGCCTTCATCGCTCAGTGGGATATCGACTTTGAGTGCATCGACTCCGTTCTTATAGTCACGGTCGAACTGTGTGGCATTAAATGGACTGAATACATCTAACGGATTCCAAAAGTACGCTTTTCCGAATGTGATCGCCTGACGCCCCACCGTGATGTCAGCGAAAGGCAAAAAGAAGCTAACGTTGCTTCTTTCTAGGCTAACAGCACCAAATACGTCCGGCTCTGTCGTCAGATTGTGCTGTCCGTTGAAAACACGATAGCGCAGTGCTGCAACGTTGTTGTTATTCGCCCCAAAGATTCCACCGAAATTTGCGCCAGCGCCATTTATAGCGGTCGTGGATAAGCCGTGAAACTCATACTTTAGCCAATCTAGTGGTTGTCCAGCAGCTGTCAGCCTGAGGAGTACATTAGCTATCCCGTTAGTCCGGTTCTCGTCATCAAGGGTTGTGAAGTCTAGGTCATGGTTATACGTGGCAAAGAGATTGTTTCTCACACTCGCATCCAGCCCGAATGCTTCATCTGAGTCACCGTAGATGGCGAAAGCATCGCTGGTAACCGTGACCAAGCAAAGTATAGGCAGCAGTAATCGCTGACTTCTAACAAACACTAGTCTTTATCTCGCGATAATATTTTTCCGTCATGGAGCCGAATGATTTCGTTTGAACGTTCCATCACTTTGGGGTCGTGCGTCGAAAAGATGAAAGTGGTTCCTTTTTCTTGATTGAGTTCTCCCATCAGATCCATCAATGCATATCCCGTCTCTGAGTCAAGATTTGCTGTGGGTTCGTCTGCTAATACAAGGACCGGTTCGGAAACTATCGCTCGGGCGACAGCGACGCGTTGTTGCTGCCCGCCAGATAATTCGTGTGGGAATCTATCTCCCTTACCGTCAAGACCTACCCGCGCCAAAATGGCTTTTGCTTTTTCGGCACGCTCTTGAGCGGGGACACCTTGCATCATCATGACGTATTCTGTGTTTTCTAAGGCGGTAAGAACGGGCAATAAATTATAAGCCTGAAAAATAAACCCAACCTTTTCCAAGCGTAGTTTACTGAGTTCGTTACTACTCAATTGCGTGATTTCTGTCCCAGCAATGTGGCAGTTGCCCTCCGTTGGTCGATCCAGACCGCTCATTATATTGAGCATGGTTGATTTACCTGATCCGGACGGGCCGGCAACAGCGACAAAGTCACCCTGCTCAATAGTTAGGTCCACACCGCGAAGTGCATGAACAGCGATTTCGCCTTCACCATAAGTTTTGCTGACATTCTGTAAACTGATGATCGACATTGAATTACCTCAACACATCTGTGACTTTGATTTTGTGAATGTTCTGACTGGCAAATACACTCATTAAAAGTGCCGTTAGAAATACACCGCCACCGAAATACAATAGAAACTCGGGTTCCACTCTCGGATAGATAATGCCTTCGATTGCGAAGCCCGCAACATTTGTCTCTTTGCCGCCTGTGAGGTCCATGATATCCAGGCCCTCTTGGCCCAAGTAGGCTGCAAGCCCTCCACCCCATGCAAGACCGGCAAATACACCAAATAGTCCTATAAATACTGATTCTATCGCGACTTGACTGCGAATTCGCAAGTAACTGGTTCCAAGGGCAAGCATTACGGCAAATTCACGACTGCGCTCTAAGACACTCATCAAAATGGTGTTCCAAATCGTGAATAAACAGAGGCCGATGATGATCACTTGCATGATCCAATT
>JAYZDF010000117.1:0-42634 GCA_036337945.1 Myxococcota bacterium | reverse complement strand
TTCGCGACTTTTTTCTTCGCGGCAGGTTTCTTCTTCGCGACTTTTTTCTTCGCGGCAGGTTTCTTTTTCGCGACTTTTTTCTTCGCGGCAGGTTTCTTCTTCGCAGCAGGTTTCTTCTTGGCTACTTTCTTCTTCCCTTGGGGCATAACGGCGTCGTTATGTGTACAAAGTTACAGAACGTCAAGCCCCACTCTCAAAGACTTCGATCTATCGTTGCGAAGTCGGGAATCCCCGTCATCGAGAAGGTGTGGGTTGGAGCGGAGAAGAGAAAGGTAACCCGCGGCACCTGAAGCGGCCGCGGGAACAAGGCGATGGGTTTAGAACTTGTAGCCGAGGCTAGCGTTTAAGAACATGTTTCCAGAAGCACCGCTCAGGAAGTTAGGTCCTCGACGAATCCACTCTGGGTCCAGCTGCAAGTCGAGGAAAAAACCTTCGTAGTGTGCGGCCATTCCGAGAAAGTAGTCGAAAAATGGGTCGTCTGCGGTCGTATCATTATTTCGGGCGCTGTCATTCGCTTGGTCATCAATTTGACTAACGGTGTTCTTATTGCTGACCATATATTTGACAACCCCGGCCCGTAGGTCGAGCCAAGAGAAAACTCGGGCTTCGATGCCGGATTTAATATAAGGGAGCGCAACTACGCCATCGGTTGAAACATCTTCTTCAAGCGGAAGATCGCGAACAATAGGAGGATTTGCGCTTGGGTCCTCAAACTGAATGTGAATAACGCTCAATTTCCGAGAGCCGATACTCATACCTGCAGCCAGCCAAAAATCTACGTATTCGACAGGTTTGTAGTGCCCAGCTACGCCAAGGTCAAAAAGGCTCGAGGCAAGCTCTACTGTCGACTCTCTCGTTTGATCACGTTCGGGAGAAGTATTGTTGTAGCTCAGGCCTGATGCGAAGTCAGAAGTATCAACCGCTTTGAAGCTGAGAGAACGAAAGGAAAGGGCAGGAACGATTTCCCACTTTTCTGAAATTCCCATCATCGCGCGAGCGTCAAATTGAAGTTCCGTACCCGTCCCACCATTGAGTAGCTCGCTGTTGTTATTAGGAAGGTAGGTCAAGCCATGATGGGCGTAACCGAAGCCAAGTTCAGCAGTGATTGCATCACTTACATCAACTCCAGCACTCAAGAGAATTCGAGTTTCTGAGGTTCCTAAGTTGTCCGTCGACCGCGGAGATTCATCATCGGTTCCCTCATATAAAGGCGGATCATTGTCATTAGGATTGTACAAATATGAGGATGAGCCGAAACTAAGAGCCAGGCCTACGCTCAAGAAATCAGGGACAACATCGTAAGCAGCCATCAAATCGAGTTTGCGGTTTGCGCCTTCCAAGGCTGGCGGAGGATTTGATGGAATCCATCCGATTGCGCTAGGGTCACCGCCCGCGTAGGGCGCAAATGTGTCTTCAAGGAACGACTTGACGGCATCATTCTCGTAGTCTGAGAGATGAAGACTGAGAAACGCGCCATCCATAAGTTTAATTATCGCGCCACCTGCAGCACTTCCCTGGACAGGCTGAAAATCAGGGGTCAGGAACGACTCTGAGTTTTGCAACGTTCGTAACGACCCAGGAGCAACTGCCCCCGCAGAATCAGCGAGGCCAAACATCTCGAGGTAGAAGAGATTGCTGTATTTGCCAATAGTGTGCGGATAGAGCCAACGATTGGCATCATCTTCAATGAAACGATTCATTCCGCCCAACGTCCAAACACGGTTACCCGTAGCCTCGGCGGTTTGGCTGGTCATCGCCAACGTTGTAGCAGCTCCTAAGATGAGTGCGAGATACGTCTTACTTTTGAAAACTCTTTGATATTTCATCCTTTTTCCTTTCCAAACTCAGAAAAAATTTTCTGCAGTTCGCTGTGCTGGGCTGGGTAACATGAACCAAGTGCCATCACAAGCAAGTGGTCCTGTTCCCATTAGACGCTCTCACGGACGCGATGTAGCACCGACATCCTCGCATGAAAAAAACAAGTCATTATGAACACTTACTTTCATCAGAAGATAAAGAAAGACTGCTCAAAACCGATATAGACTGTGGGTGACCAAGGCGTTTCACCTCGCAAGAAGGGCTTTATGGGCCATCCCAGGTCAATCATCATGACAGATGGCTGCACACCGAACCAATCAAAGTAGAGCTTGAAGCTGTAGCCCACATCGAAAAAATGGTTCTCCAAATCAAAAATTTGGGATTGCTGAAACTCATCGACCAGAATACTCGCGTCGGCAAACAATCCACCATCCATCGAATCGAGCCATAACAAATATCCAAGATTGATATTCATCTGCTGAAAAATCGGATGACGCCATTCCAAGGACGCGAGCCCCCGTGCTCGTCCGAATCGGTGCTGGATGCTGTAGCCCCGCATCAACTGACGACCTCCCAATGCCAATAATTTTTGAAGCTGAGGTGTCCCCATCAGGAATTGGTCCCAGGCCAACTTCATTGAAAGCCCCTGCCCTGATTCGAAAAGCCACTCTTGCACGCCTCGCGCGGTCAGCTGCATGGTGTCGTTGTCAAAGGACGACTGCGATAGGTCTCGTCGATACTCTACTCCGAGCCGAACCGCTTGCCCGGGGCTCGGAGCCCAAAGTGACCTTCGATTGTCGAGTCTGTAAAAAAGTCGTGCTCCAACTCCGGTGCTCGCCGAACCAGCCCCCGCGAAAGATGCTCGCAATCGATCGGCAAATCCAAGTAACCCAAACCATTGCTCAAGACGGTTCTCTTGAATTTTGCGGCCAAAACTGTAACTGCTCCTTAGGCTCGCGGAATAGGTACTCGGCGTAATGGATGCGTTCAAACCAAAACGCCAATGGGGGTCATGTTCGCGGTAAAGTCTCAAGTCTGCGGAAGATGAGAACTCTCCATCTGTGGCAGAAAATTGAAGTTCGAAATAATTGACCACAACTCGCCAAATTGGATGGGTTCGATTGTACCAAAGCGGGGAAGGTTTCGACGCTGTCGCTGTTTCAAGCAATCTTCCTCGAGGGTCCAGGATAACCTCTTCGATCGGTTGTACCGTCGTTGCAGTATACGTACGAATTGCAGCGACGCTCGATGGGACAAGATGGAGCGAACTTTCTCCTGAGTTATCGATGAGCCGCAACTCAATCGGCTCGGCTGCTTGATCTCCTTCTCGAATAATCTGAATCTCAACCCGTGAGGGTTGCTGCGTAATTTTGCCCAGGGAGTATTGTAGTTTGGGCAAGGGTCCAAACCAGTCTTGTATGAAGTCATTACCAAGGACCTCTTCGACGCCCATTTCAAGCGAGTAGCCCTGCCCGACCTTCCGCAAGAAGTCCGAGGACCTGTCAAATCCCAAACGATCTAAGATTTTATGGTATACGACCTGCCCTTTTTGAGTTTGTCTCGGCTCCTTTGTAAACTCTTCAGCGTTCGGATCCGGTTTCGCTACGCGGCGAAAATAGCTCGACGCGAACGGCAAGTCGGGCGAGGTGATCATCGCATCGATCATTGGAACAAATCGCCAAATACCCAGAAAATCCGATGCGTCATCTCGAGCCCGAAAATGTTTGCGAACATAAAGTTCTTGTAACCAAGTTCCAAGAACTTCAGCCGTCTGACGAGTGCGCCCTTTTACCTCTCGAAAATAATGACTAAAAAAGACGCGTACGACTTCGAGCTCGTGAAAACGTTCGATTCTCTCCAAAGGCAAAACGCGAAATGCGCGGCGACTTACCAAACTCGCTCCTTCAACCGAGTAAGCGAGCATATGCTGCAAATCGACATCAATGAACTGAATTGAAGACTCAGGGCTCCACCAACCTAGTTCTTCAAGAAGACTGACCGCTTTTTCGAAGGCTCCGCGAAATGCCCGTAGTTCCAGCTTGGCTCGATCATCGTGGATTAATCGGACTGCCCCACCCTCAAAAGTTTCAACCTCGGGCTCTCCCCGGCGGACAATCAAGGGCATCTCTGCTGCGTGGCACGCATAATTTGCTCTAAAAACTGTCCCCGAAGATGTTTTCGTCTTCAAATTCGCCTTCGGCGACAAAAGGAATGTATCGTCGGGAACATGTATAAGGACCTCGCACATTGTTGAGGTGCTAGTCTTGATTATTTGAGGCATCCAATAGCCGCCCAGCGTGAGTTGACTATCACTGGTTCCAAATGGCCCTGCTCGATGAGGTACGACCATTTCACCTTCTATGGTGAGAATACCGTCTCCCGGGCAGCTCGCTAAATGAGTTGATTCTGCAAAGTCGCCCAAATCCAATTTACATTCATCGTGATTGAGCTTGGCCTCAAATACCTCGAAGCCCCCTGGTTGCCACCCGTAAGGATATAGCTGCCGTAATATCGTAGACTCATACGTTGCGTTAGTTTGGCCGCGGATAAAAGATTTATACTTCTGCGAGGGCAATCGAATTCGGGTTGGAGAGTTCGTCGAACGCGAGGTCAAGGAAACCTTCAAGCGGTCTAAGTCCTCGTTGATGAATACCTCAACCCGTGTCACAGCCGGATCACCAGTTTGCTGCTGACCTGCAAATACGGAGAGCAAAACCAAACTTGATAGCATGTCTAAACTACTTGAAAGACGTTGCCGAAGGTTCGGAGAGCTTCGCTGCCCGTACGCTCCATGTCCCGCGCATTCATGCGCGCAGAGAGAGGAGCCGAAAGCAGAGGCACGAGCCTTCCTAAAGTTGAAAGTCCGTATTTCGACGCGAGTGCGACTGCAATTGTTCCGATGATTTTAGGTGTAGTTCGCAGAATGTCTTCTATGCCATGAGCTCTCCCTAAAACTTCAACCAAACGTTGCTCTCCCCGTTCATCGTCGAGTGGACTGCTGTAGGCCTCCGCGATGGCAACGATCATCGCAAGTTGGAAATATGTGAACATTATAAAGTTCACTGGCACACCAATCGCTCCCACCGCCCCAGTTATTCCTCCCTCGACGGAGGCGAGCTTCTTAAATCGTTGTACTAAAATTCTGGCAACGCGGTCTGGTGAAGCCTCGGGATTCGTCTCCTTGATGAGGGCTATATGAAGTTGTGCTCTCTTCCTTTCTGACACTACGAGGTCGCGCAATCGCAAGCGAGCCGCTGTCCTGACACTAATTCGCCACCACGGGTCATCATCGCTTCTGACCTTTCTCACAGCCGGACCCATAACAGGCACTCGACGATCCGTCGAGCCAATCAGAAATGAGAGCGTTAGGCGCGGAAGCTCGCTTTCCCACCGATTCCTTTTCACTATTTCTCCTGTCAATGTGAACAGCCTCCTTACGGTATAAACCCTCAAAACAATTATTGGTTGCGCCAAAAAAAACAACACCGTCAACAAACCAACTAACCCAAACATCGTGTTTACCCGCAATCCGTCCTCCTTATCGTCGAAAAAATGGCGTTTCTATTGCATTTTGGACCAAAGTCGCAATAATCTGTCAAAACGCTGACTAATGTCTGCGGAGCTTGTGATGGGAAATCTGACGCCTCAGCCGGTTGTCCTCCTTGTGGATGACAACCAACGAAGAAGAGAGAATCTGTCTTCGGTACTGATCAATCGGGACCTCAAGGTGCTTGAGGCGGCCTCAGGGGTGCAGGCTCGAAGCCAAATCCAGAATCAGACCCCCGCCGCAGTCATTGTAGAACTAGATATGAAAGATGATGACGCGCTCTTTGTTATGCAGATCGCGCAATCTTTCGACTCGCCCCCAAAGATCATAGCCAAATCCGAGCTCGGCTCAGTTTCGCAAGCTGTTCAAGCCATGCAAAACGGTGCGTCGACTGTACTTCAATCCCCCCTGAATGTTGATGCACTTATCGAGCAGTTGCAGTTCTATAAAACGGGTGCAAACGGCGTAACCCGCGACAACTGGCTGGACGAACAAGAAACATCTAGTCCTAGTCAAATAGAAAAAAACAACCGGCTAATGCGCGGTAACTCCAACGTTCTTGAACGAGTATATCGCATGATAAGCCGGGTTGCCCCAACATCAACGAATGTGCTCATCACAGGCGAATCAGGCGTAGGAAAAGAACTCATCGCACAAGAAATTCATGGTGCATCATTGCGTAGCGAGGGCCCTCTTGTAACTGTAAATTGCGCGGCAATACCTGACAGTCTGCTCGAATCTGAATTATTTGGTCACAAAAAAGGTGCCTTTACGAATGCAACGAGTGATCGAGAGGGACGCTTTCGACAAGCAAGTGGCGGCACAATATTCCTTGACGAGATCGGCGAAATGAAACTCGACTTGCAAGCTAAATTGTTGCGTGTTCTGCAGGAGAGAGAGTTTCAACCTGTTGGAAGTAATGAAACGATAAAAGGTGATTTTAGAGTTGTAGCAGCCACCAATCAAGAGCTCGAAACTCACGTTGAGAAGGGACTATTTCGTAAAGACCTTTACTATAGGCTGTCAGTATTTCCTATTCAGGTCGCACCACTGAGAGAACGTAAAGAAGATATCTTGGAACTCGTCAACCATTTCATTCTTGAATTCAATGAAGATCGTTTCACAGAGATCAGTGGGCTCTCAACCAATGTAATGACCAGCCTGCAACGATACGATTGGCCCGGCAACATTCGCGAGCTACGAAATGTAGTTGAGCGAATGGTCATCCTTCGAGGTGAAGGAGAAATCGAGGAAGAAGACTTACCTGAGAGATTTGTGAGTCAAGTTGAGTTGTCTCCGCTGGCAAGCAATCAACCTACGCATGCAAATCAAGCAAGCAGAGACCAGTTTTCGTTCCCTCCTGAAGGGCTTAACCTAAAAGCAGCTCTTGTAGACTATGAGAAGTCTCTTATCATGCAAGCGCTTACCCATACTAACGGTAATAAAAATCAGGCCGCACAACTACTGAGTATCAATCGAACGACATTGGTCGAAAAGATTAAACGACTGAAGATCGCGTTATGAGGTTTGAGATGAATAGAGAACGACTCAATAAAAGCACGACAATGTGCCAATTCATTTCGAAAACTCGAAACCACGAAAACAAAAACATCTTAAGAGGTGAAAATCATGAATAACTTACCCGCATCAAATCTTGATGGTCCGCAAAAAGCTGCATTAGTGTTGCTCGGAATGGGAGAGGAATCGGCTGCGTCTGTGCTGAAACACATGAGCGCAAGAGATGTCCGACGTTTACACGAAGCGATGAGTAAACTTTCCCGTGTACCCGGGAAGGCATCGGTTCAGACGCTAAGAGATTTTCTGGAATGGTTATACAACAACCACAGCATGAAGCTCGTCGGCGCTTCAGACTTCATTCGCCGAGCTGCAGCAAAAGCGGTCGGAGAAGAAAATGTCCAAGAAATCCTGGGTGGACGAGAAACAGAAAGTGGATTTATGCTACTCGAGGGTGTTGACCATCGAGTACTTGCGAACCTTCTGATAAAAGAACATCCACAAACGAGTGCATTGGTTCTCGCTCACCTCAACAATGAAAAATCCGCATATGTGTTGGAAACATTCCCTGGTGAAATACGTAAGGAAGTACTTATGAGAATCGCTAGGCTTGATACAATCTCTCCGGAAACTATTCGAGAGGTCGCAAGCGTCATTGAACTCGAATTGGCGGAATTTGCACTTATGGAACGTAGTGGAAAACTCAGCGGGGCGAAGGCTGTCGCTGATATTATGACGAAGCTTTCAAACATAGATAAAGTCATGAGCAACCAAACGCTTGCCGATATTGAAGAGCTCGACGAAGACCTTGCCGCGGACATTAGACAATCGATGTTCACATTCGAAGACCTTGAACGCCTGGATAATCGCTACATCCAAGCACTGTTACGTGAAGTCGATGGGGAATCCTTGGTTCGAGCTCTCAAGACGGCGCCGGACGGACTACGAGATAAGATCCTTGGTAATATGTCGGCGCGTGCGTCTCAAATCATCCTGGAGGACCTCGAATCTCGTGGCCCAATGAGGGTATCCGAGGTTACCGCTGCGCAAAGCGAGATTGTTCGTATCGCCCTACAAATGGAACAAGAAGGTCGAATCGAGTTCGCAGCAGGCGGGGACGACGCACTCGTATAAAGCCCCCTTTTGGTGCGCGGCTCGTCGATCGTCAAAAAATCCTCTCTTGTCATTTTATTGACACCAAGATCGTCAATCTTCACTTATACGGCCTAAAACTCTCATAAATTCAGGAACTTAATGGGTTGGCATCCCTCCTGCATAATAATCGCCTGTGCTAGTTGCCCCTATCATCGCTCTCGTCGCAACCACCGTGACCGGAGATCTAGAATGGCCCTCAACTCGTCGAGTTGTGCTGCCGGCTAGCGCGAGAACTGCGGCTACCGCGGATGCCTATGTCGGCGAAGGTATCGTAGACCTGAGAGTCCGACGCCCTGCCCCAGGAATGACCAAGGCCCTTGATGGACAGCTCGGCCGAATTATCGAGAGATATGATGTCAATCAAGACGATGTCGACCTCTTCTCAGCTCGTCTCTACACCCGGATAAAGTATCCAGCAGTAAAAGTCCTTCCGATTCGTCGAAACCGATTGATTCTGGATGTGACAGTCAACCCGGAAGCTCTGACCCCGACGAACGCAATCACACCGCCCGTCTTTATCCTGTCCATGAACGAAAACGGATTCCCACTTCCGACCAGACAGTATCGTGCCAGCTCGCCAGAAGGACAGCAGGTTTTACGGGCAATCGACAACGGGTACGTCGACGAAGCTCGGATTAAGGCCGTCAATCAACCTCCAAAATTCCTAGTAGAAGTTCTGGCTGAAATATTCGCTCGTCACGCTGTCGAAGGGCGAAAGTTGAATCCGTCCGTGAATATCAAGGATGCATTGCCGGAATCAACTCATGGAAAACTAATGTGGACGGTGTTTGCTGTTTCGATCGGCATGTACGCGGAAGCTGATGAGGTTCTTCGAAGCCTTAGAAAACAAAAGATCCGATCCATAAATCCGTACATCGATCTTTATCAGGCTGAGATTGAACGCCGGCTTGGAAGAAAAGAAGTGACTGTCGCACAGATGCGAAAGATTGTTCGCGCGGGACAGGATTTGCCTAACCATTTTGGCGAAAAAGCTTCTTTGATAGGAGCGCGACTCGCCCTGCAAAAACAAGATCTCAATGAAGCGATCAGCATGGTTAGCCTCGTAAATACACCTTCCTTGCGAATGTGGCGAGCGGAACTCAACTACATCGCCGGCCGGAAAGGTGAATCTGTAAAACTTTACAGAAGTCTTCTCAATGAAGCGAGCTACGCACTTTGGGCAAAACTACGATTAGTCGATCTCAATTATTACTCATCAAAAGAGGAAGCAGAGAAAATTCTTTTTGAACTCAACGACCGAGCGGAAAACAAGACAGTTTCAATGCTTGCTCGCGCACGGCTGCTTGAACGAGGAGTGCTTACGAAAAACTTCGCAAACACGTTGAGTTCTCTTGCGCATCTCTCAGCGTCAAGAAACAAACCAGTCGCAATGGACGCTGAAATGCGTCTCGGGCGACTAAATGCTCGCGCTGGCCGACCAAAGTCATCATTTCAGGCTTTTCTACGGGCCGAGAACCACGCTCAGGACTCGATGTCCCGTGCACGCATAAGGAAACGAACCTTTGCAGGAATGACTGATACGGTAGAGCAACTCGTACGGTGGAATAAAGAAAGTCAGCTTGTGACTTTTGCGAATGACTTCGGCGAACTTCTCCCTCAACACCCAGACGCGCCTGACCTCATGCTGAAAATCGCTCGTGCCGCGCGCCACGAAGGAAATACTTCAATGGCTGTTGAGTTCCTCGTAAAGATAGCGAAGAGAGACGATTCAAAAAAGAATGACGAAGTCCTCTCGGAACTTATTAGTACGTATCTGCAAGTCGGTGACATCGCACGTGCACGGACGATTATCGCCTATTCAGATGAGTCTCGACGAACCGACAAGTCAGCGACTCTGAACCGAGCAAAAGCTGAGGTTCTCAATCGAGCCGGTGACCATAAGGGTGCTGTCAAACTATTCATAAGGGCAGCTCAACTCGGTAAGACCGTCTCGGAGAGAGGAGATGACCTTTCACGAGCTGCTGATATCGCCCTCGAACACGACATGTTTGGAACGGCAAAGCAGGCTCTTACTCGAATGCTCTACAAAGAGAAGCTGTCTACGACCCGGAAAACAAACGTCCAGATCGACTTAGCAACGGTTTATATCAAAGAAGGTAAGCCGAAGAGCGCCGTTGACCTTTTGTCTCGAGTTCGAACCAGCTCAATCGCAAACCGCACACCCGACGCCCTTGTCGCACAGGCCTCGTATTTTGAGGGAGAAGCCCTTTTTAGGATGGGCAAATATAACGAAGCCAGAACTCTGTGGTTGAGTCGTGCTCGGGGCAAAACCCATTGGGACGAGTTTTGCCGTTCAGCAGCCCAAGCTGCGGACGTTGCAGCAAAATTAGAGGAAGGTATTCAGTAATGGTTGCAGCAATTCCTCCTCTAACTCTGGTTCCGGGTCCAAAAGACCAGGCCCTTCGTAAAGCAGCAATCCAGGCTAAGCAAGAGCCGGTATACGGCGATTCTCTGACCAAGGAACTGCTCGAAGAAGCACAGTTGCTCTCGAGAAGCCCAGCAACAGTTCTCATCCTTGGTGAAAGTGGTGCCGGTAAAGAAGTGTTTGCAAATTATATACACTCTTGTTCGCCCCGAAGTGAGGCGCCATTTGTCGCTATTTCTGCCGCTGCTATTCCAGAAAATTTACTCGAAGCCGAGCTGTTCGGTTACGAACGTGGTGCATTTTCAGGCGCAGATCGTGCAAAGCCTGGGCGAATAGAAAAAGCAGACGGCGGAACCTTTCTATTGGATGAAATTGGGGAGCTCCCGCTTGCTCTACAGGCAAAACTTCTCAGAGTACTTCAAGAACGGCAAATTGACCGAATTGGTAGCTTGCAATCTCGGCCAATTGACGTGCGAATTATTGCGACAACTCATCGGGATTTATCTGAGATGGTCGCTGAGGGAACGTTTCGAGCGGATCTTTACTATAGATTGAACGTTCTACGTATGAACATCCCCAGTCTGCAAGAACGGAAAGGCGATATAGCACCTCTTTCTCAATACTTCCTAAATAAGGCGACTCAAGCAATGGGCCTTAATAATTTAGTGCTTTCTCAGTGCTCCATCGAGAAATTAGAGAACCACTCATGGCCAGGAAACGTTCGTGAACTTATTGCCGTGATGGAACGTGCCGCTGCCCTCGTACCAGGTCCAAAAGTCACCGCCGCTGACCTAAGAATCGATTCAGCACCGTCCAGCAAAGAAGAGGAAGCTACTTTCAACGGAACGCTCGCAGATATGGAGAAGCGTCTCATTGTTGAAACTCTAAAAGCCGCAGGTGGAAAACGAGAAGAAGCAGCTCGCAAACTTGGAATCACGTCTCGAACATTACGTAACAAACTGAAGGCATGGGGACTATAATATGAAGATTTATGATCCAATCGTTTCATCTATGGAAAAGGGCCTCAAAGCAAGAACCCTACGACACACAGTCGTATCCTCAAATCTTGCAAATGCAGACACACCTGGTTTTGTAGGAAAGGAAGTCGCGTTTGAAGGTGCACTTCAGGAACATATCCGCGCAGGTTACGAGGAAGGAACTCTTCGGGTAACAAGCGCAAACCACATTGGCCTTGGTGGTGCTCGGCCAGACGAAGACGTCGGCTACGTCAGTGATGCTGAAGTCGACCCAAAAAATATTTCAAGAGATGGCAATACGGTTTCTCGTGAAGTTGAAATCGCAAATCTCGCTGAAAACCAAGTTCTCTATCGCGCATCCGCGAAAGTTGTGACCAAAAAATTCGCCCTGATTCAATACGCAATCACTGAAGGCGGAAGATAGGAGATTGTAGAAATGTCATCTTTGATTCAAGCAATGAAAATCGCCGGGACGTCGCTTCGCGCTCAACGTTCACGGATGAATACTATCTCATCAAATCTGGCTAACGCCGAAACAACGAAAACACCCGATGGTGGTCCTTACAAACGTTTGGACCCCGTATTTCAAGCAGTCCCGATGCGCTTCGATGAACATCTTGGACAATTGGGCGCTGTAGAAGAAGTAGAAGTCGGTGCGATTGTAGAAGACCAGAAACCCGCAAGGCTTGTGTATGACCCAAGCCACCCAGACGCTAACGAAAACGGATATGTTGCGATGCCTAATGTGAATGTGGTCCAAGAAATGGTCGACATGGTTAGCGCCTCACGTTCTTACGAAGCATCAACCTCATCAATCAAAGCTGCCAAGAATATGGCGAGAGCAGCTTTAGAAATCGCCAGCTAAACAAAAGGAGAATGACTCATGGCAATTCGTGCAGCAGCCCCTAGCCCTACCCCTACCCGACTTGGCGGAATTGAAAAAACATCGACGAAGCCACTTGATCTAACTCAGTCGGAGCCAACCTCATTTGGTGAGACCCTGAAGATGGCTATCAACAGCGTGAATGAATCGAGCATTGCAGCCGACAAGATGGCAGGCGAAATGGCCACCGGAAAAGCTGCCATCGATGAAGCTATGGTCATGCTTGAAAAAGCAGACATCCAATTTCGGCTGATGACTCAAGTGCGCAATAAAGTTGTGACTGCGTATCAAGAAGTCATGCGATTGAACTTCTAGGCTAAGAGCAAAGGTAATTTCAGAGGGACACCATGGCGAATATTCTCGACCAAATAAAGTCAGCATACGGCGAAATGCCGACCAGTAAGAGAATAATTATTGGAGCTTCGGTGGCATTGACAATAGCGCTGCTCGCCTTCAGCGCTTGGTATGGATCTCGACCAGAATTTGTCTCTCTCTACCCTAACTTAGGAAGAGAGGATACCGCGAAAGTCCTGAGTGAGCTTCGAACCAAAGGCATTCCTTACGAAGTCTCAAACACTCCAGGCGGTAATACGATGATTCAAGTTCCGAGAGAAAAGGTTGCTAGTCTTCGTATGCAATTCGCGGAACGAGGAATTCCCAGCGCTAGCGTAGTCGAAGGTTGGTCGATCGTTGACAAGGAAGGTTTCGGAATCAGTGAGTCGAAACATCGGCTCAACAAACTGAGGGCACTCCAAGGCGAGCTCGCTCGTACGATAGCAGAGAACCAGAAAGTTGTTGGTGCCCGAGTTCACCTCGCTATCCCTGATCGCCGAACTCTACGGTTACGTCGGGAGGATCCCAGCGCGTCCGTTGCCTTGAGATTGAGACCTGATGGCAAGTTATCGAAGTCAGAAGTAAAAGGGATTAGTTATCTTGTTGCACAGAGTGTCGTCGGACTAAGCGCTGACCAGGTTTCGATCGTTGATGATGAAGGTCGTTTACTACATCGCCCTAAGACTTCCGAAGAGGATCCGACAGAAAGTAACGAGAAGAAAAAGTTACTCGAGAGAGAGATGGAAAACAATCTCGTTCGATTATTTGAACCTATTGTTGGTGAAAGTCGAGTCATCGCTAACGTTTCGATCGATTTAGACTATTCACGAACGGACGTTACTGAGGAATCATTTGATCCTGACAGTCAAGTTGTTCGCAGCGAGCAAAAAGTTTCAGACACTCGTGGGGAACAGTCTCAGATGAACAATCAGATTCCTGGCGTTCAGGCGAATGCTCCCGGTCCCCAAGCAGCAGCGCAAGGACAAGCTGGCGGGCCACAGAGGAATTCCAATTCGGAACGCACGACAGACATTACCAATTACGAACTATCCAAAACTGTCCGCAGAACGCGCATCCCAAGCGGAACAGTTGAAAAAGTATCTGTCGCAGTTGTCATCGACGGTATGTACACCTTCCCACAGGGAACGTTCGAAGGCCCCACGGTCAAAGAGGCTCTAAAAAAGGCGGCTGTCGACCTCGGTGTTGCAGAAGAAGATATCGATTATGAAGTCGTAAACAGCGGTTTCGGTGGTGTTTTTGGGTTTTTGCAGTCCGATGCTAAAATTGAGGCTAAAGCGACAAAGTTTGGTCAGCGAGACGCTCAAGAGATTGAACGTTACGTAAAACTCGCTCAATCTGTCGTAGGCTTTGAACCTACCCGAGGAGATCGAGTTGAAATCATCCAGTCTCCATTTCGGACCGTAATGGCCGCAAGTAATGTACCGGTTCAAGAAGCATCCTGGATTGAAGAGAGCCGGCCTTACTGGGGACTTTTGCTCTTCAGTGCTCTTAGCCTGCTCGCCCTTCTTATATTTGCGCGACCTGTCTCTAACTATCTCGAGACAGCTTCTGTTCAAGTCAAAGACTTAGAACAACAGCTGGAACAGCAAAATATTGAAACGGATGGGATACCGCTCCCAGAACAAAAAGACCCATTACAGTTGGGGACTCCAACTGAACAAGAAGATAATGCTTTGGCGCTCGTCGAAGGGCATCAGCTAGAGCAAAGCCTTAGCGAGGACATTGATTTGAGTGATGACAAAAAAACCGACCAAGCACTAGCGGTTGCCAAGCTTGAAGATCTTTCGGTCCAGGACGGTTCGATCGATGCGAAATTGATGAACGTACTCGAAGTTGTAGGTAGCTTAGACCAGTGGGACAACAAGTTAGAGATCAATCGCCGCTCTGCATTACTAGAAAAAACCATCCGTGAACTAGCCAAAGATCACCCTGAATCACTTGCTGAAGCACTTACTTTTTGGATGAACGATAGACATGCATAAACTTCTAAATAAAGAGCACGCGGTTGCCATACTTCAAGCAAGTAAAGGGCAGCCGAAACGCCTTCTGCAAGGAGCAGAAGAAGCATCCGTGACTCCTCTGTTTAGTGGTACTGAAGTCATCAAAGGCACACTTTTTGGCCTAGACCAGGATGAATCTTCAAACGAGAACATCCAACAAACGCACATAAGCCCCGCTCTACTCGGTGGTGATGAGTACGAAGAAGCAGAAAGAGAACTTTCCCAAGAAGAGCGCGAGGCTGAAGTTCGCCGAGAAGTAGAGACTCAACTGACAGCCGAATACCAGGGTCAGATCGAGCAATTACAACAAGCGATCGAAACAGAAAGACAAACTGCTCAAGAAATAGGTATCGGCCTCGGTATCGAGAAGGGCTTTCAAGATGGTTATGCCAAAGGTCTGAGCCAGGGTCGTGAAGAGGGTGCCACCGAGACCTCGACTAAGTTCAACGAACAACTGACGGCACATGCCGAACTTGTAAAGGCATTGCAAACCGAACGTGATGACATTTTGAGTTCCGCACGAGGCGATGCGATTGAACTAGCGATTCGGCTAACAGAAAGGTTGGTTGGTGCTCGTCTAAAACGAGAAGATGTTCTTCGCAGCCGCCTGGAACAGGCTCTTGACGCGGTAAGCGATGGCGTCGGCGACCCGATCTATGTGAAGGTTGCGCCTTCGCAAGTCGATGTTTTCAAGAAGATCGCCCAGCGTACCGCTCTTCATGAGTCTGATCTCTACATAGAACCAGACGAAGGTCTCGCAGTCGGAGACCTCATCGTAGAATCCTGTGGGCGGAGAGTCAGTTCGATTCTAAAGGAACAACTCGAGAGACTTGAAGAGGTACTCTATGAGTAGTTTGCTACCAGCACATGTTCTTGAGCGAGTAGCAAGAGCTGAGATTCTTGAGACCTCAGGCCGCATTACTCGGGTAACAGGAACTCTCATTGAAGGTGAGCTGCCTCGCACCAGTATCGGCGCCATGTGGACCACGGGAACCTTAGAACTTGAAGTCATCGGGTTTCGGGACGGAGTAACTCTCATGATGCCTTACGGCAGCGCGAGAGGTGTTGCTCCTGGCCAACCGCTGAGTTTAGTGCGACGCGCCCAATCCGTCCAGGTAGGAAGCGACATTCTTGGTCGAGTCGTTGATGCGATGGGTAATCCTATCGATGACAAAGGACCTGTAAACTCTACCGATGAGGTTCCTCTATTCAGGAAACCGCCGAACCCAATGCATCGTCAGGTCATTAGCAAGCAATTTTCCGTAGGTGTTCGAGCAATTGATGCAACGATGGCACTGGGTGAAGGACAACGTATTGGACTTATGGCCGGCTCAGGTGTTGGTAAAAGTACACTTCTAGGAATGATTGCAAGGGGCTCAAGTGCCGACGTCGTTGTGCTTGCACTTATCGGTGAACGTGGGCGCGAAGTACGTCATTTCTTGGAAAGAGAACTTCCCAAAGAGAGCCTTAAGAAATGCGTTGTGGTGGTAGCAACGAGTGACGAACCCGCTCTTACACGAATGAGAGGAGCATATCTTGCGACTTCTATTTCTGAGTATTTCCGAGACCAGGGCAAAAACGTTGTTCTTCTGATGGATTCCATTACTCGTTTTGCCCTAGCAAATCGAGAGATTGGCCTCGCTGCAGGAGAACCACCCACTACCAAAGGTTTTACGCCCTCAGTATTCTCTACGATCCCGCCTCTTCTCGAACGGTCAGGTCCAGGGATCAAGGGATGTGGCTCAATTACCGCTATTTATACGGTTCTGGCGGAGGGCGAAGATATGGAAGACCCAATCGTCGACCACGTTCGGTCGATTGTGGACGGACATATCGTTCTCACTCGTCGTCTATCAAATAAGAACCACTTTCCGGCCATCGACGTCCTCTCATCTCTTTCTCGTGTCATGTCGGAGGTAGTAGACGAAGGCTGGCAAAATCAAGCAGCACGCATGCGTAATGATCTTGCTCTGATCCGAGATGCAGAAGATCTCATTCGGCTCGGAGCATATACACCAGGTGCGAGCGCCGAGCTGGACACTGCCCTTGCTCGAGTTGGCAGCATAGAAAACTTTCTCAAGCAAACCCGTAGCGATGTCGCACCGATCGAAGACACTCTTGCGCGACTTAGGGAGATTTATCCGTGAACAAGAAAAAAACTACTAAAAACTCGATCTTGACGATTTTACTTATTGTTAGTGTCGTTAGCTTTGTTTTCGTCGCCCTTGCGAACGAGAATGAAGACACACGAAAACTGACAAATAAAAAAGAATCCACTCAAGTTTCAACCGCCACTACGTCTCAAAAACGGTCGAAAGACTGGCAAAAAGTAGCAAACAGCGAAGCTAACTCTCAAATCAATACTCGACGCGGCAAACTTGCAATGGACCTGGTACAGCAGCGCCTTGATCGAATCATGGCGGCTCAAAAGAAGCTTATCGATAACAAGAAAGCTAAAGACAAAGCAGAAAAGAAAACTGCAGAGAAAGCGGCTGAAAAACAGAAATCTGAAAAACTCAAAAGAGAGAAGGAAGCGGCAGAAAAGGCGCAAAAAGAGAAACAAGAGAAAGAGCGTCTAGCTAAAGAAAAACAAGAAAAAGAGGCCAAAGCTGCAGCCGAAAAGAAAGAGAAAGAAGAAAAACGTAAGAAAGACCAAAAAGAGCAGGCAGATGAAGAAGCAGCAGTTCTACAACGTCTAGCTGCTATCTATCAAAAAATGAAAGTCCAGCAAGCAGCGCTGGTTTTACAAGAGTTTGATGAAGAAACTGCAAGTAAAATTCTAGCAATTATTCCCGCAAAAAGGGTGGCAAAGATTCTTGCTGCTATGGAACCCAAACGAGCCGCCAAACTTCTTCAAAGGTGGACCAAAAAAAGTAAACGAACCACAAAGAAAAGACGAGGTAAGAAATAATGAGTCAAATGCAAACTTTTGAGTTTCTATCGACGCTTGCTTCCTTGAAGCTTCCTGAAACCGTCAGCGATAAACAAGACTATTTTTCTGACGCGGATGCAGCTGCATGGGCAAAAGAAGCTGAGGCGGCCGGCCTAAAGACCGACATTGAAGATGAAAGTCGTCACGAGACGGCTGAATCGCTTTCCAACGATCGTGAGCAAAACGAACAAAAGAACGTAGACGAGAAAGTAGAATCCGAAGAAGCGGAATCAGCGCTCGCATACTCTTCAACGGCTCAGAATATCGCAAAGGACATCTGGATTGACTCGCTCCAGAAAGACAACACTTCGGAAGCACTCCTTAAGGGCCATTTTCACGAAGCGATAGATGCTGAAACTCAAATGGAAGAAATGCCCGCTGACCAGCAATTCGAGGGACTGGACACCGATCGTTTCGCGGGTGAAGACCAAGAAATCGCTTCGACGGACGAGAGCATAGTCGCTACGTCGGAAGAATCGTCAACGTATGCTGATGCACTTCATGATGACGGAGCAAGGATTCTCGAGGACGCAATGTTCGACGCAGAAGCTTCAGAAGAGTCCGCCCAAGAAGACCTTCAAGCAGCGGATAATATTAACTCTGAGGCAGAAACGGAGGAAAATAGCGACGCAGCTGTTGAAGAAGGACTTTCATTCTCAGCCTCTGAGGCTTTGGAAGCTGCCGCTCTCGAGTTTGAAGAAGAGATAGAACAACGCCAACAGCTCGAGATTTCGCTCGCGAAAGAGCGAAACGAGCTAGAAATAGACGGTCCAGAGCTTGGCGACATCACTCACCTCATGGATTTTGAGAGCACAGAGCTGGGTCTGCAAACCGGTAAAGGCATCGTATCAGGCGACTCAGTCGCCTCAAAAATGGTCGCTAAAATAGCTAAAGCCTATGCAGCTATGCAGGCGCGAGCAAATGCGATTGCGTCACAGCAATCGTTCACCTTGCGTGGGAGTGAATTCGGCGGACAGCTTGACATCAAGATGCGTAACACAGGCAGAGGTCTTGACCTCACATTGATGCCTCAAGTGTTGTCACAAGCTGGCGCACTCACTGGTTCACTGCGTCAGATCAAAGACCTTTTGAACAATCGAGGAATTACGACTCAACGCGTACAACTCGATACAGAGAAGCTCACCGATTTTTGGGGACTCAATCGAGAGCGTTTCGTAGATACTTCATTCTTCTCTGGGATGCAGATTGCTAACGACAACCTCTCTTCCAATGACACCGCTCTTCGTGAAACGACCTTTCCGAGAGCTGAATTAACGAATCAAGGAGAACTCGTATGAGCTATATCGCACAACTAAGAGCGGCTACGACGCCGCAGAACAGTGCACTTGTCCCTGACTCTCGACGAACCAAGCCGGATCAGCAGCAATTCCTACAATTGCTCACAACCCAGCTGGCCAATCAAGACCCTATGAATCCGCAGGATTCGCAAGCATTCGTTGAGCAATTAGCTACGTTCAGCTCTCTCGAGCAACTTGAGAATATCAAGAACGGACTCGATGAGCTTGCTCTGGCTCAAGCGAGCGTAGTGAGCGCAACCGCAGTCGACTTCGCTGGTAGGACTGCTACGATAGCGGAAAATAACTTTGTTCTCGAAGAAGACAATCCAGCGAAACTGGGTGCATACCTAAGCGAGGGTGGGATTCTTCGAGCGACAATCAAGGACTCAACCGGAAACATCGTAGATACGGTTGAACTTGGGTCGCAAAAAGCCGGAATCGTGCACTTTGATTGGGCTGGGAATCCAGAGACCGGTTCTGAACCTGGAAATTATAAGTTTGAAGTAGAGCTCGTCGATGGCGAGAACACAACCCCTGTAACGAGTTTGGTCCGCGCGCCGGTCGACTCGGTTACTTTTGACAAGGGATTTGCTGAATTGCGAATTCTGGGACGATTATTCGGTCTCGGAAAAGTCCTGGAAATCGGATGAGGAGATAACAATGAGTTTAGCTAGAATGTTTAACATTGGCCTTTTGGGTCTAAAGGCGCATCGCCAAGCGATGAACGTAACCAGCGATAATATCTCAAACATGAACACGGTCGGCTTCAAAGGAGCTCGCGTGAACTTCAGAGATATGCTTGATCGCAGTGTCCTAGGTGGTGCTGGTATCGGTAGCGGTGTCGAAGTTAGCTCCGTGCAGCGGTTGTTCAATCAAGGTGCGATTACGCATGGTGACTCTCCTCTCGACTTTGCTCTCGCTGGTGATGGCTTTTTCATGGTGGAAGGTCAATTCAACGGTGCTCAGGGTGAATTCTACACCCGAGCCGGGCAATTTCAATTGGACCGAGACGGCTTCGTAGTGACAGACTCAGGGCTCAAACTCCAGGCATACCCGTTTGATGCAAATGAAGTACGAAGTAGTTTACGAACGAATCTTCAGATTCCACAATCAACCCTTCCCCCTCGTGCGACTGCATCGATGAACGTTGTCGCAAACCTGAGTTCAGAGACGGCCGTTGGTGGGGCGTTTGATGTCAATAATCTCGGCACGACGACAGACCATGCGTCGACGATCGAAGTCTATGATTCACTCGGACAGAAGCATGACCTCACGCTGTATTTCACTCGCACCGCAACGGGCTGGGATTGGAATGTGGTTGCAGACGGTGGCGAGCTGACCGGTGGCACACCAGGAACCCCAACTGTCGTTGGTAACGGGAGCGTGACCTTCGATGCGAATGGCGCCCTGGATTCACTGACTCCAGCAACACCGTCTATTTCGGCAAACTTTGTGGGTGCAGCGCCCGGGCAAACGATCAATTTGAACTTCGGCTCTTCGGTCACCGGCGGCGGAACAGGACTCGATGGACTGACCCAGCACGGCAGTAAAAGCCTCACAAAACTGCACACGCAAAACGGATATGGAGCAGGTGAACTTGAGCATATTGAGCTGAACGACGAGGGTATCCTTGTTGGTTATTACGACAACGGCGAAGACAAAAAGATTGCTCAGCTGTCTATTGCTCGATTCACTTCCCGAGAAGGACTTAATCGATTGGGCGGAAACCTTTATACAGAAACGCCTGACTCCGGAGAGCCCATTATCGGAACTGCTGGAAACGGAAAGAACAATGTCTACGGTAACGCGTTAGAAGAGTCGAATGTTGATGTCGCTACTGAGTTCGTCAACATGATCAAAGAACAGCGGGCTTTCTCTGCTTCTTCTCGGTCGATTACCACTGCCGACGAGATGTTCACCGAAGTCATCAACCTCAAACGCTAGTATTAACCACTAAGTTTGCCACGGAAGGCGAACGAAAGCCGGAACCACGGAAGGGGCCGCAATCAGTGAGTCAGGGCCGACAGGCCCCTCACTGAAACCTTCCTCCTCAATCTTTCGAAACTTCAGATCGCCAAAAAACAGTCAAATAGGATGCATGATATTTTGACGACGTCATATTTCTGACGGTTTTTTTCAAAAAAACAGTAAAAACCGATGGATAGCGTTTAGGCACGGTCTTCGCATAGAGAAGGAAGACCATGGCAGAAGTCGCAAATGAAATGACTAATGAGGGAACAGAAAGCGAAGAAACAGCGCCTGAAGCTCCCGCGACTGGTCTGAATAAGAAAAAACTCGTCATTATAGGGTTTCTCGCGTTCACGGTGCTGCTTGTCACCGCGCTCGTCGGAGTTGTGATCACCCTCTTGCTAAGTAAGAGCCCAGCGCCGGTCGCACCGCCAGCACCGAATCAGCCCAACCAAGTCGCAGAGACTCCCGCAGCAGCCCCGGCTCCCGAAAAGAAGAAACGCCGCAAGAGACGTGAAGGAGAATCCGTAAACGTACCGCTCAAGGCTTTCGTGATCAATTTGGCTGATGCAGATGCCCCACGCTACCTCAAGGTGGATATCACTCTTCAAATTGTCGACAAAGAAGCCGAAAAAGAAGTCGAGCAATATAATGCAACCGTTCGGGACACTATTTTGGCGTATCTCAGCGGGCTTTCTGCTCAACAGACTGTCGGTCCGATCGGTAAATCCGACATGAAGTACGCGATCAAGAAAAGTATTAACGATGTGCTTCCGTCTGCTCCGGTCGAACGCGTCTTTTTCACACAATTCATTGTGCAGTGGGACCAGCCATGAGTGATCCAATTCTCGGGCAAGACGAAGTCAACGCACTTCTTGACGCCATTAAGATGGGCGGCCTCAATGAAGAAGAGGCAGAACGTGATCCGTCAATCAAAGCCTATGATTTGACTTCAAATCACAGAGTTGTCCGCGGGCGTATGCCGGCGCTCGAGATCATTAATGATCGCCAGGCTCGCCTTCACCGAGGAAGCCTTTCGACAATCGCGCGTCGAGTCGTCGACGTATCCTATCGCTCATCTTCTCTTATTCGCTTTGGTGAAGTGCAATCCAACATGCCTGCGCCAACCTGTATTTCCGTTGTTCAACTCGCCCCGCTAAATGGATTTGCCGCCGTCGCTTTTGATACGGGGTTTTTATATAGCATTCTAGACATACTATTCGGTGGCTCTGGGATGAATGAGAGCAAACGTGTCTCCGGAGATCTCACCGCGGTTGAAGTTCGGCTCGCACGTAGACTTGTCGACGCGATTCTTGCCGACATGGAAGGCGCGTGGTCGCCAATACTAAGACTACGAGGCGAGTTTGTAAGAACAGAATCGAACCCGCGATTCGTCACGATTGCGGCACCCGGCGATGTCATGGTCGAAATTGTCTATGACCTCGAGATTGAATCACTAATGAGTGGAACCATTTCGGTGTTGATTCCCTACTCCTCTCTCCAACCTTACAAGAATCGACTGAGCAGTATTATGGCCAGCGATGACGACGATTCAGAGAAGAAAGAATGGGAACGCTGCATTCATGAGAAAGTATTAGAAACCCAACTTGAACTAGTCGGCATTCTGGGCACAACGCGGATGCAGCTCAGCGACATTCTAAATTTAGAGCCTGGTGACGTTGTCAAGCTCTCTACCAATGCTTCTGGACCTATTTCTCTCCAAACGGACGGCGTACAAGTCGCGAAAGGTCATCCAGAAGTCTCCGGCGGAAACACCGCTCTAAGACTCACTAGCCCCGTTGCAGGACCGCGATGGCGCAAGAAAATGTTTCGAATCAATTAATAAGGACCGAAGGAATCAATAGCTATGTCAGACCAAATCGAAGAGTCAATCGAACCCGAGAACGAAGAAAATCTTCCTGAACCCGCACCTGCACCCATTGGTTTTACTGGTGAGGTCGATGTCCGTCGAATTCTCGACATTCCCCTTGTTGTGTCTGTCGAGCTAGGGCGGAATAAAATGCAGATTGAGGATCTTCTCAAACTCGCTCAAGGGTCCGTTGTCGAGCTAAACAAACTCGCTGGTGAGCCACTCAGTGTAATGGTTCATGGTCGACTGATCGCTCGAGGGGAAGCCGTCGTCGTAAACGATAAATTTGGTGTTCGACTCACCGACGTCATCAGCCCCGAGCAACGAATCGAGCAACTTACGGAGGAATAATGAAAAAGCTTATCGTTATTCTTGGTCTCATCGTTTCAGCTAATGTTGGATTGGCAGAACCAAGCACCACAAAGACACCGGACGACGAAGCACTCAAGGAGATGCTGAGGAGATTGGTTCCGGAGGAAGAAGCCTCTGAAAATGCTGGCTCGAAAGCCTTAGCGAGCAAGGCTCTTAGCAAAAAAGGCCAAGCTACTGATGAAACGAAGCTGAACGAAAAAGCCGCCCCTTCTTCCAAAGAAATCGGAGCAAGCGCTATCCCCTTCGCTATTGGGCTCTTTGTTGCGTTTGGGTTCTTCACTCTCGCTAATCGAAGACAACAATCAGGTGGCCGCGCGATTCGAAGGATTGCGATTGAACCGTTAGCGGCTAAGCAAAACCTCATTTTGGTTGAAGCTCTGGGTGAATACCTCCTAGTCGCTACAGGTGGACGAGAACCTGTTCTACTGGCGCAACTAGATACAGACCAGGCGAAAGAACGTCTGGAAGCGCTTCAATTGGAACCGGCAAATAATAATGTCTTACGCACCAGTAAATCTCCGAATATTCTCGGCCGTTTTGCCAGTAGTCTGAAGAAAATGTCGCCGAAACGAACACCTTCGTTCGACGACATGCTTGATGAAGCACCACTCAACATTGAAACGAAAGAGCCGAAGAAAAGTAAAAAACCATCACCAGCGAAGCTTGCTTTAGCTCAGGCCGCCTTCAAAGGGATGGAAAACGACGCAGCTCCAAAACGAAAATCTCTCAACGAAAGGCTCGCTGAAATTGCGGAAGAAGAAGCAAGCGCCTCAAATATTCCCGCTGATTCACGCGCAGAACGAGCTGATGCAATTCGACGCAAACTTGCGTCTCTTTAGGGATTAGGAAGACGGACTAAGTAAGATGTTTTTTGCAGGAGACATAGCTGGCATGGTTGAACCTGTTGGCGCAATGAAGGTTCTGGCGTTATTGACAGCCCTTACCTTTCTGCCTGCACTGTTGCTTTCTGGGACCTGCTTCACAAGAATCATCATTGTCTTTGGTTTTGTTCGAAATGCAACAGGGCTTCAACAAATTCCCCCTACCCCAGTGCTAATTGGTCTCGCTTTGTTTATGACCGGTTTCATTATGGCTCCTGTGGCAGAGGAGATTAACACGCGCGCCATCCAACCCTATGCGAATAATCAACTCGACACGTACGAGGCTATAGAGGAAGCGTATCAACCACTCAAAAAGTTCATGATTCAGCAAACAAGAGAAGAAGATGCTGCTCTCTTTTATGAGCTCTCTCGTCGACCTGCACCGGAAACGATTCAAGAGGTTGCACCGCATGTTCTGTTTCCTGCGTATATCACGAGTGAGCTAAAGACAGCATTTCAAATGGGCTTTCTCATCTTACTGCCATTTCTTATCGTGGATGTTGTAACTGCAGCCATTCTCAACGCGATGAATATGGTAATGCTACCGCCGACTGCAGTAGCTTTACCTATCAAAGTATTACTGTTCGTCATTGCCGACGGATGGACACTCGTAGTTAGCACGCTCACGCGTAGCTTTGGAGGACTTGTATGACCCCCGAAACCACCGTCCAAATTGTACGAGAAGCTATGGCGCTTGCTGTTGCGAGCGCTGGACCATTGATTGTCACGGCTCTGATCATTGGTTTTACCGTTTCAATCTTTCAAGCCACCACACAAATCAACGAGCCCACGCTATCCTTTGCCCCAAAAGCGATTGGTGTTGGCTCAGTGTTCGCAATATTCGCTCCGTACATTACGGGAAACCTCGTCGAGTTCATTCGGTTGTCATTTGAGCGCGCCTCTCAAGTACTGACCACGGGAGGCCTATAGGCTGTTTATATGATGGGAATGGAAAACATAGTTGCGCTCCTTGTCAGTAAGGCGACCCCTTACTTGGAGACGTATGTTTTGCTCGCGATACGCATCGGTATTGTGTTTGCTGTAGCACCTTTCCCGGGACGAGTGATCCCTAAACGAGTACGTTTGGTTTTGTCCATCGCAGTCGGAATAGTCATTACTGCCGCGACACCGCAGCATACTCTCTTTACGGGTTCGAACGGCTTATTCATTACCGCAGTGATCAGCGAGATAATCTACGGCGCTGCACTTGCGTTCTCACTATGGTTTGCACTTAGTGCCATCGTACTATGTGGTCAGATGGCTGGTATGCAAATGGGCTTCGGTCTTCGAGCGAACTTCGACCCAACAAGCGGGATTCAAGCTAATGCAGTCGCTCGGATTGCTATGATGGCCTGGGCGCCCATCGCGCTTGAACTCAACGCACATCATTATCTCTTTCGTACCTTTGCAATCCCGCCTTCGACCATCACGCCTTCAGGCACTTCAGACTTGCTGGAACGAGCGATGATAATTGCAGATGTCACAATCAACGGTAGCTACGATATGTTCGCCGTCGCCCTTGTCGGCGCCGGACCAGTGTTTGCGCTATCAATGCTAAGTCACGCAGGAATCGGCGCTATCGCGCGAGCAGTTCCCAATGCGATGATCATGGGTGAAGCTCTTGGTGGAGCAGCTCTACTCGGAATGATTGCCACCGGCGTCAGTGCGATGTCGTGGCCAGTCATGTCAGAGTCGAGCCTATTACTCATCGTGGAGGCGTTCGGTGTCTGACGATAAAAGCCCAGGCGAGAAAGAGTTTGAGGCCACCGACCGCAAACTCGAAAAGGCTCGGTTACGCGGTGAGGTTGTTCGTTCTCAGGAGGCCACTGCTCTCTTTGGACTTGTCTTGTTCACGAGCATGGTTCTTGTGTTTGGTCGGTTTATTGCTGACCCGCTTATTGAATTGGTCCGAACCTTATACTCATTAGAAGCGTTGATATCGTTCCAAAACGGTGTCACGATCGCTCCTACTGTTGGCTTCGCGATTGCGGAAGCTGTTCTTCCTATTTTAGGCGCACTGTGTTTTGTAGGTGTATTCGTTGGTCTTGCTGAAATGGGCTTTACTATCCCGTCAGGTGAGGATGCAGGATTCAAAATTGATCCTAACAAGCTCAACCCAGTCACAAACTTCAAAGAGAAATACGGAATCAAAGCAGCTTTAGATTCGATCAAGAACGTTCTAAAGCTTGTGCTTATCTCTAGTATTCTGATTTACTCTGCGTTTGATATTCTCCAGCATGCAGAAGGCTTCCTTGGTCTCTCTCCTCTAGCATTATGCCACGCGCTTTCGGAAAACATCGGACTTGCGCTCGCCCGAGTTTGTGTTGCGGCCGTAATTATTGTCGTAGTGGACTATTCATTCGAAAAGATTCAATTCATGCGCAAGCAGCGAATGGACCAAAAAGAACTCAGAGATGAAATGAAAGAGTCAGAGGGAGATCCGCAGTTCAAGGCCGCACGTAAACGAAAGGCTCAGGAACTCGCTGGGGACCGTGCGATGGCGTCGGTTGAAACTGCAACTGTTCTTGTAGCAAATCCAACTCACTTTTCTGTCACGCTCCGATATAATCGCGGCGAGGACTTTGCCCCCGTTGTCCTCGGCAAAGGTCGAGACCGAATCGCTCTGGCTATGAGAAAGAAAGCGCGGGAACTTGCGGTTCCAGTGGTTGAGAATAAACCATTGGCTCGAGCATTGTACGCCGTTGCGAAGGAAGGACAGCCGATTCCTACCGATTTCTTCAAGGCGGTTGCTGAAGTTATAGCCTATGTTATGGCTCCTGCGGGCTCCGGAGTGTTGCCTCCCAGTCCGGCAGAAATCCCAGAGAGTGCTCGAGAGGCGGTTGCAAAACTTGGAGGTAGCGTATGAGTGACGTATCCACAAGTATCGGTGCCGTAAGCACCACGAGCAGCCCAATCCGCAAGACTGCTGGCGCCAAATCCGTGAGTCCTCAAGGAGAAAAAGCGGCTGGACGCCTTTTACCAAATCTCACAAAGGGGCAAGGAGGCCGCGCAGACTCAATCACGGGCGTTATGCTCATGACGATCGTTGCACTCCTCATCTTACCGGTCCCGCCATTTGTTCTTGATCTTTTACTGGCCGTTTCAATTTGTGTTGGCGTAACCGTTCTCATGACGGCTGTTTATATTGAAAAGCCGGTTGAGTTTTCCTCGTTTCCAACGGTCTTACTTATGGTGACCCTTTTCAGGCTTACTTTGAACGTTGCATCGACACGGTTGATTCTCTTGAATGGCCATACCGGAACCGACGCGGTCGGTTCCATTATCAAAGCGTTTGGTTCGTTCGTCGCGGGCGGCGACATCATCGTCGGTATCGTTATCTTCCTGATCCTCGTTTTGATTAACTTCATTGTTATCACCAAGGGCTCTGGGCGTATCGCAGAGGTTGCGGCACGTTTTAACTTGGACGCGATGCCCGGTAAACAGATGTCAATCGACGCAGATTTGAATGCTGGAGTCATTGGCGAGGCCGAAGCAAAACAACGACGTAGACAAGTCGAAAAAGAAGCAGACTTTTATGGTGCGATGGACGGTGCTTCTAAATTTGTTCGCGGTGATGCTATTGCGGGCTTGGTCGTTACTGCTATCAACCTTATCGGTGGACTGCTCATCGGGACGATCAAGCACGGTGTAGATATAGGAACTGCTGCTTCAACGTACTCCATCCTTACTATCGGTGACGGACTGGTATCTCAACTCCCAGCTTTGATTGTTTCGACCGCTGCTGGTGTTGTTGTCTCACGCGCCGCTGGTGAAGGCCGACTCGGACAGGAAGTCGGACAACAAGTTCTTCTTAACCCGAAACCGCTGTACATGACTTCTGGCTTAGTTGGAGTCCTTGGACTTCTTCCAGGTTTGCCTGCTGTACCTCTCTTCGCTTTGGCTACAGGAATGGCATGGCTTGGTACTCAAGCCCAAAAGACCCGAGCTGAAGCAGAAGCTGAAGAGATAGATGCCGCGAGTCCTACTATTCCGAGCTCAAAATCGGAAGAAGACACTCCCGTTGAAGACCTGCTCTACGTAGAAACCTTGGAACTAGAAGTTGGTTATGCGCTTGTAAACATTGTCGACTCAGACAAACCGAACAGCTTGATGAAACGAATCAACGGGATTCGGAGACAACTCGCTCAGACCTTGGGAATCATTCTGCCTCCGGTTCGAGTAAAAGATAATTTACAACTCGAGTCTACTGAGTACGTGCTTTACTTGCGGACTGTACCCATCGCTCGCGGCAAAATCGAACCTGAAAAATTCCTCGCCATTGATCCTGGCACCGCCTTCGAAGAAATCGAAGGAATTAAGACCACCGAGCCGGCCTTTGGACTGGACGCCGTCTGGATTGATGAGTCAGAGCGAGATAATGCGGAAGCTCTGGGGTATACGACCGTCGACGGCAGCACAGTCATCGCGACTCATCTTGGAGAAGAATTGCGACGAAATGCTCACGATCTCTTAGGACGACAAGAGGTTCAAGACATTTTAGATGCTCTGTCCAAAACGCATGCGAAGTTCGTAAACGAGATTGTCCCGAAACAAGTGTCACATGGTGACTTGTTGCGTGTCCTACGAGCCTTGCTTGAGGAACAAGTTCCTGTTCGTGACTTACGCACAATCTTGGAAACCCTTGCGGATATTCTGCCTGATGTGAAAGGGACAGAAGAACTGGCGGATGCTGTGCGACAACGACTTGCGGCGGCGCTCACTCACAAACTCGCAGAAGGTTCGAAAGAATTACATGCGTTCTTCCTGGATCCAGCACTCGAACAGGCCTTACGAACGGCCTTTGTCGGAGGGAGTGTTCAGGCCGCTAACCTCGATGGTGACGCTTTACGAACCATCCTTAGTAAATTTGAAAACTCAGCTGCTGAAGCAGCCAATGCAGGACACACGCCAGTGGTGATTGTGTCCCCAGACCTTCGTCGTCAAATTCGCGACCTAGTGTGTCGGTTCCTGCCGAACCTAGCAGTTTTGTCTCATCGCGAAGTTGATGGAAACATAGAAATTCGCTCCTTAGGGAGAATCGGACTCTAGTCCAAAAAAGAGAGGATAATCATGGTAGCAGTACATAATAACGTCAACGAAATCGAAATGGACTTCTCTACAAGCGCAGTGAAGCTTCCTTTGACTGTTCGAGCACGTACGAGCCAGCAAGCTCTCAATGAGGTCACCGAAAAGCTCGGAGAAGACGCGGTGATTCTTGCGACTCGCACCGTAACTGACCCAATTACCGACATGCGCATGGTTGAGGTTGAAGCGACAATCGTTGGGGACACGAATAACGATAACGTGCCGTCGACGACAGCTTCTACTCAGCGTTTGCCACAAGCTGCTGCTCGAAAAAAGAATTCTTCACTGTTCAAAATCCCCGGACAGCAAGAACGTGAAATCGTAGAGGCCCCTGTCCCTGAAACAAGCTCAGAAGCTCTGTTGGAGATACTTCGAGAAGTACGGAGTCTAAAAGGTGAAGTCGTTGACCAAAAATCACAATCTCAAGCCGCACTTGACGAGGTACAAACCTTACGGCGTGAACTCAGAGAGGTTGAAATCGCGGTAGCTAACCTCACCTCAGAGCATGCGGTGATTCGAGAAAATGGGGTACCCGGAGAATGGGTCACATCTTACCGAAGGTTGATTGCTGCAAGCATTGATGCATCAATCGCTGAGGAAATCATCGATAGTGCTGTGGAGATTGAAGAAGCTCGAAAAGACGCCGATGAAGTCTATGAAAAACAAGACTTACTCATTGAGGCGATTACCGCTCGAATTAAGATCAAGCCAATTCTGAATGAGGCCGTACCTCCTCCAGTGGTATCGGTGACCGGACCAGCGGGCGCAGGCAAGACCACAATGCTGGCGAAGATTGCGGCTCACGCTGTTTTGAAAGGGAACTCAACGGTCGGAATAATTGCTTGTGAAAACGCGAATTCGTTTGACACCCTGGCAAAGGTTGCAGGGGCGCTGGGAACTCCAATCCTCTGTGCATCAAAAGACGATGGAGGTCTTTCGCGAGCAGTCTTTACTATGCAGCAGGAAGGCGTCGACCTTATTCTGATTGATACACCACCGGTAAGACTTTCGAATAAAGAGGCAAACCAGGCCCTGTGGCGTGAACTACGTTCTGTCACAGGGAGTGAAATTCTCGCTGTGCTCCCTGCAACGATGCGCGATGTTGACCTTGCCAGGACGTGTAAAGCAATGTCTCGTCTCGGATTCCATAGATTAGCTTTCACTCAAATGGACGAAACGCTTCGGAGCGGCAGCGTTCTTACGGCGATTTCAAGCACCGGGCTGCCTCTTGCTGCCTTGTCTTATGGCACTAGCATTACCGAAGACTTTGTTCTGCCAGAAGCAGAAACACTTGCGCAGCGTATGATTCAACCGAGCCGTTCAACTTCTCATATTGGATAGGACTACGTATGATGACTGAAGAACGAAAATCGAGACCTCCGGCGCACCGACCGATGACCATTGCTGTAACCAGTGGTAAAGGTGGTGTTGGCAAGACGTCTATCTCCGCAAACCTGGGCGCCGCACTCGCGGACGCTGGGCGACGTGTGTTGCTCGTCGATGCTGATTTAGGATTAGCGAATCTCGATATTGTTCTAGGTCTTGAACCTCAATTCACAATTGCTGATTTACTCGCGGACACCTGCACGATTGATGACGTTTTACTTCGTGGACCTGGTGGGCTGACGCTTTTACCGGCCACCTCTGGCGTACACGAGCTAACGGAACTTGGACATGGTCAACGTGCGAGTCTCTTAGCCGCTATCGAGTCTATAGAAGATCGCTTTGATACCGTTATTCTCGATTGCCCAGCCGGAATTGGTAGTGATGTCCAGTTATTTGGTGGAGTAGCAGATGAAATACTGGTCGTCGCCACCCCTGACCCGACCTCACTGACTGACGCCTACGCGCTAATGAAGGTTCTTCATACCGAGCGAAAGCGGCAAAAGTTCCGAGTGATTGCTAGTCAGGTCACCAGCAGCCAACAAGCGAGAAAAATTTACAAAGTTTTGTCTACTGTGACGGATAAGTATCTAAATCTTCAAGTAGACCTACTAGGGTGGGTTCCGCATGACGAAGCCTGGAGGCGAGCTGTCCTTGAGCGCCGACTTGCATATTCAGCAAACCCAACCAGTGATGCAACAAGCCAAATGAGAGCGCTTTCACGGCGCATACAAAATTTGGAAAGAGCTACTTCGCGAGCAAGAGGCGGTGTCAGCGCCTTATTGCTGGGAGAGAATCAATGAACCATTTTGTGCAAAGATATGCTCAGGTTAGAAGGCAGAGTGAGTCCCAAGCGTCTGAAAATTCAGAAGTAGAGAGAGACCGTGAAACCCTCGCGAGCGAACATGCTACGCTCGTAAAGCAGATTGCGGGTAGAATCGCTAGCCGCTTGCCTGGCCACTATGAGCTTGAGGACCTCTGGAGCGCTGGGATTATCGGTCTGCTGACGGCGATCGATAATTTTGACGAAACCAAAGGTATTCCTTTCGATCGATATGCCCGCATTAGGATTGAAGGAGCCGTTTTGGACTCTCTTCGCCAAACAGACCACCTTCCACGAACCAGACGCCAAAAGGCAAAGAAACTGGAGGCGACACGACAACTGATCGAAAAA
The DNA here is from genome assembly GCA_036337945.1 of Myxococcota bacterium. Taxonomy (GTDB): domain Bacteria; phylum Myxococcota; class Kuafuiibacteriia; order Kuafuiibacteriales; family Kuafuiibacteriaceae; genus JAYZDF01. Next base: position 11,036 of record JAYZDF010000117.1, on the reverse strand, counting down.
GAGCTCGGCAGACCGGCCCTGGACGAAGAAGTTGCGGAAGCTTCTGGTGAAACAGTTCAGACAATTCAGGCGGCGATGATAGACTCGCTAGCCCCAACCTTTTTAGCACCATCAGATTTGGCGCAAATTTCTCCGGTTACAGAAAGAACCGAAGAAAATCCATACGAGCACTTGGCTTCACTTGAGGTCAAAGAATCCTTGAGCGAAGCAATCAAGAAGCTTCCCGAGCGGCTGCAACTCGTAATGAGTCTGTATTACAAAGAGGAGCTATCCTACCGACAAATCGGAGAAGTTCTCGGGATAAGCGAATCAAGAACCTGTCACTTGCACGCTGATGCGGTGAAACGGCTGAGGAAACTAATGAAAGCCAAGGAATAATCATATGAATCTCCACTGGAAGCAAAGTTAGCTTCGCTGGCTTTGTCCTTCATTGGAGCTTCCATCCATGTTCCGACCCCTCCACAGGACAAGCACCCCTGTTCTGTGGAGGGAATCGGTCCGAAGACATGCTGGAAGCTTAAACTTTAGGGGTAAAGGAGTTGTAAAAATAATTTCGTGTAAATCGTCTATTGTATTGGACAAATCGATTCGACGACCACGAAAGAATGCAATTGTACTTGACTACATACGAAGGCCAACAGATCTTATACGGGTTCCATGAATCTCCGTCGGCAATAGTGCCTGTAGCGTCGTAGACGCCGACAGCCATTTTCCTCCTACGGAGCTTCCATCCATGCGCCGACCCTCCACAGAGCAAGCACCCCTGCTCTGTGGGGGGAAAGCCACTTCGAATCGAAGAATCCGTTTTACGACTCTATAGTGTGACGAGTGCCCCATTTCATGCACCGCTCACACTTGTCCATGCGCCGGCCTCCAATCGTGTTGCTCCCCCATTTTATAGGCGGCACGGTTGGAGGCTGCGTCTTTTTTCCAATACTCTCCGAAATCATCAATCACCGCTTCCGCGAATACTGCGGGAATGCTGCTATCGTCATGCTCCCAAAAGAAGGACTTCCGTTAACAAAAAAAGGCGCTCCCCAGAAGGAGCGCCTTAGAAGGTCTCTTGTTTTTCGATGTCTAGGCGTGAAACTTATCGACGCTTTCGCCGAATAAGAGTCAAACCGAGTAGCGCAACAATCGCCAGGCTTCCGGCAGCAGAGCTATTCGTGGTCGAGGATTCACATCCGCAACCCGCCAAGCCGTTCACGACGTTATGCTCATCCAAAATATCGCGAATGTTCGTCGAGTTATCTTGGATGAGAGTCCCTTCCGCAAGCTGCTCCACTCGTAGAGCTGACGGCATGGAATCGAGAATCGTCCGGTCACGGTTACCATTGGAGTCAAAAGAAATCACTGTGCCATCAGTGAGTACGATTTCAACGCCAGCGCTTCCTGGTGAGCCACCGACACCGCAATATTGAATCATCTTGGCTTCATGAATATTGCTGACTTCTGGTAACGAGCTATCAAAATCTAAGATCGGGTCAATAGTCATTTCTTCAGGTGAAATAAGAGTATAGAGGCGCGTCGCGTATTTGAAAGAATCAAACATCTTCTGAACTCGGATTTCAGGGTCGATAATTCGTTCTTCAATTTCATCAACTGCATCATTTGGGTCGATCATGGTTCCTTCGAACTGAAAAGCAGGACAACCGCGACAGTTCACGACCTCAGGGTAGTGGCGAGTCATGATGGCTCGAAGCTCAGGACGAAACCGGAGGCCTTGGGACTGTAATTCCTGTAGAAACAAACCAAGGTCTGTTTGACTACGGAGTCGCTGAACGTCGTATTGCCCATCTTGATATAAGGCATCGTCGAAAACCGACGCTGCGCCAGCGTATTCAGTTGTGAAAGCGTTTCCACTTCCTTCGTCTGCTGCCTCGCTTACAATTTGACGATAATTAGAGCCACCACGCATCCAGTCGATTTTGGCTTTATTTATTTCGACATGGTTGTAATTCACTGGGATTGCTCTGCCAGAATTTGAGAGCACAACGGCCGTCACGTCCATATCAGCTTGAGCCGCTATTGCAGTCAATCGAAGAGGGATACAAGCCTCCGGTGCTTCGGTAGCATTCTCTTCAGTATTCTCGAGTACGAGTTCGATGGGTTGAATATCGCCCGCATCTTGGTCTTTACTGAGTTTGAGAGCGAGGAGAACGTCACCCTTCGCAACATAAGGAATGACAGGTTCTTTCATTTCATCCGTGAGTCGGTAACCATTTTCTATCAACCAATCAAAGACCTTTTCTGGGTCAGAGCCTTGAAGAACAACAGAGTCGTAGGGTCCAACCTGTGATTGCTGTAAAACATTTACTCCGCCAGGGTCTTCGCTATTCGGACTGGCTTGCGTAGTCGCAGAATCTTCAGCACCACTACGAAAAGCGATTTCGTCGACCGAGCAAACGCCTTTAGTTTCGACTTCCGTGATACGAAATTGCGATTGTGTCCTTTGGTTGGAAACAACAAAAGCCTGACTTGGTCCTGCCTTTATCTCAGTGGGATTCACTTGCAAGGGAAGTAGCCACGCAAAATCAGGCGCCATCCCTGAGTAGTTGATATTGATGATGGCCGTTGTTGTTTGCGTATCGTGGTCAACACCGAAAATAATCTGCTCTCCCGTCTGAATAACGGGTTGATTGTTACAAAAGAAGCCCCCACAAGCTTCAGACTCGCTCATAAGCCAAGGGTTCATAGTTCCAAGCGCCAAGGTCATTGCGCAAGTGATTGATTTTGAAATCCGCATTTTATTCCTCCAAATGACAATCAAAGTAGTTAGCATTTGTCGTTCCAAGTTCAAGTCTCACTCTAAGTTATTGAAAACACTAAACACAGAAAAGGTTGGCACCAGAATACTCTCAAAGTTCCATCGACAAATGTCCGATGATCTCAAATTTCTGATTGTAATCAAACGTTCGTTTAGTTAGCTTTTATGCATGGCTCGCCCGATAAATGCAGACGCTTCAGCCACCCGAAGTCGAATTCTAGAACGTGCCTCGGCCCTGTTCGCTGAGCGAGGGGCTGGACAAACTTCAATTCGATCCATCGCAAGTGAAGCCAATGTAAGCCTCGCCATGGTCCATCACTATTTTGGAAGCAAGGGCGAGCTGTATGCTGCTTGCGTAAATTCCATGTACCTCGAGCTCGCTGGGCTAAGAGACTCTCTACTCGCAGAGCTTCAGAGTTCCGCGTATCAAGACCAAACTCAATTCCTCGAGAACGTTGTACGTTCTGGGTGGCGATTTGTTCGTTCTCATCGCTCAGCGATGCGTTTAGTTATGCGTGATGTAATTGACCAAGGTGAAGTTCCCGAAGAGCGTATGAAGACCTTCTTGGTACCTTTCCTTGAGAATGCGGGCGCCTTGTTTGCCGGTGAATCTATCGAGCGACAACTTTATATTCGAACGGCATTACAGGGCCTGGTATTTATGCTCGTTCGCTACTCTCTCTCTAACCCAGAAGAAATCCGACTCATCATGAAATCGAATGACGATGAAAAAGCATCGCAGCTCCTTGAAGAAAACCTCGTGAATATCGCAACGAGTCTATTGATTCAAAAGGCCTAGGAAGAAGAAAGACATGCAAGATTCAACTTTGCCCCCGCTCACCACTCGCTTCACTCTCGATTCGGAGATCACGCCAGTACAGGAACAATTCCTGGAAGAACATGGATTTCTGGTCTTCGACCAGGTTATTTCAGAGGAGGAGGTCGCGCAGATGGTCGGTGAATTCACTCGTATTGGCGAAGAATGGGCCGAGCAAGGACGACTTTCAATCAATGGCGTTCCTCTCTTCCGAGGGAAAGATCACCAAGGTAACCTGTTTATCCAGCGCCTTGCGTTTACCTCGCTGCACTCAGCGTACATTCATTCGATACTTCACGACGAACGGTTTGAGCCTATCCGAAAGCTAATCGGAGAAAAAGCAAGAGTAGGAGATGAAGAAAAAGACGGCGCAGTTGTTAGTCGTTATCTCAATTGCAAAGGAAGCGTTTATCCAAAACTGGGCTGGCATACCGATGGACTTCGAGACGTTTTCTATCTGCGCCGCCCTAAAAGAATGCTAAATGTGGGGCTTCACTTTGATGCATGCGATGTAGACGATGGCGGACTTCGCCTTATCCCCGGCACTCATAACCAAGGTTTCTGGGATACTGTCTTCAGAAAAGCTAACTTCATTAGTCACGATGAAGATCCTAACGAAGTGGCAGTACACACAAAACCAGGTGACCTTACTATCCACGACGGTCGTCTGTGGCATCGAGTACAACAATCTAAATATACGGACGAAAGAAGCTTGAGGCGAGTTATGTATGTCCCGTACCTGACTGACGAATATCAGCCTAAAAATTCTGAGAGTCCGACTCCGCTTTATCATCACCTAAGTCGGGCTATGTGTTGGTACAAACGAAATTTTAAGTAATCAGCGATCAATACGTCGGTTGAAGTCTCTGTTTGCTGACCAACCGCGAATACCAGTCGAAAGTGTAAGAAAGACCGATAGAGCCAACATGAGATAACCGAGTACTGACGCTTTTCCCATTCCAATGAGCAAAGCGCCTCCAATGATCAACGAGGAAACAGTCAGGCCACTGAATAGTCTTCGCCCGAGTAAATCAGTGGCTCGCGGGACTTCTGGGTCGCTTATCTGAAACGCCAAATCGCCGCGTCTCACGTCATCAAGAATTTCATCAAATTTCCGAGGTAAGTCGCCAGCTGTCCCCGTGAGCTTGGAAACAAACTTCACCGCATCAGCTCCGAGTCGATCGGGGCTATACCTCGCTTTCATCAATTGAAGAAAATACGGCTTAACTTCAGTGAACACGTCCAAATCAGGATGCAGCTCTTTACCTACGCCTTCTACGGTCATGAGAGAGCGAGCGAGCATAAGAAAATCTGGAGGTATTTCCAGGCCATATTTCATGGCACCCGTCACGATATCGTGAATAAGGAGCGACATTTCAATTTCTTTGAGTGGGCGTCCAAGATACTTTTCCGCAAGCATCGTCACTTCGGCGTCGTAACGATCGCGGTCAATACGTTTGGTTGGCGTGCCTATATTGTACAGCGCATCTGCAACGCCTTTGCTGTCTTGTCGGACTGCAGCAACCATGAGGTCGACGGTTTTATCGCGAAGCTGAGGAGACAAACGGCCAACGAGACCAAGATCGATTAATCCAATGACAGGAGCGTTCTTCGTGCCGAGAATAAACAAATTACCAGGATGCGGGTCGGCATGAAAAAATCCGTCTTCAAAAATTTGTTTGAAAAGAACATTCAGGGTGACCTTCGCGATCAGCTCCCCATCCCAATCTTGGGCTAAAGCCTCAGTCGTTTTGAGCCCGTCCAAGTACTCCATGGTGAGGACTCTTTTCCCGCTCGCTTGTCGATAGATCTCAGGAATCTGGCACTTGGGATTATCTGCAAAGTTGACTCGGAAACGATTAGCGTTGTCGCCCTCACGATTGAAATCCAGTTCTGCAGTAATCGCGCGATCAAATTCGCTGACCAGGCCAACCGGATTATAAATACGACTTTCCGGAATATTCCGGTCAATCGCTCTCGCCAAAATAAACAGGAGCTCGATGTCTCGTTCAATTGTCTTTCGAATATTGGGACGCTGAATCTTTACAACCACTTCTTGAGGTTCAGTGCCCTCTTGAATAACGAGCGTTGCTTTGTGAACTTGCGCCATCGATGCACTCGCCAGCGGAATTTCATCAAAAGTTTCGAAGATTTGATCGATTGTATCTCCAAGGTCCGCCTCAAGCTGAGCTCTCAGTTCCTCGAACGGTATGGGAGATACGTTATCTTGGAGCGATTTTAACTCTGAGATGATGTCTTCAGGAATGAGATCAGACCTTGTAGACAGAATTTGCCCTAGTTTGACAAACGAAGGACCAAGGTCCTGCAATACGAGCTTTAGTCGACTTCCAAGACTAACCCGAGCACCAAAAGCGGATTGAGGTCGGACGGACTCTTCAGGTCGGCTTTCGCCTGAGGAGTCTTGTTTGCGACTCAACTTCGAGAGGCCGGTCCTTTGGACGATTTCGCCGAAGCCATGTCGACCAAGAACCACAACTATCTGTCGCAATCTATCTATATCGCGGACGGTACTAAAAATTGAAACCATGATTCTTGCTCTTGATGCCTCTTCTGACCTTTTGAGTTTGCTATGACTCGCTAGGATTTCTCACGGGGAGATTCTACATCACCCTTGATCTCTTCTTCAAATTTATAACTCAGCGAAAATCCTATAACCCACACAAAGCCCGAAGCATTGTAAGAACCGACATCATCTGTAGAGTCAATTTTTTGATGACGGCGAGAGGGGTGATAAAGAGTCTGCAAACCTAAATCTGCAATGACAGGATTCGCAAAGGCCTTCCAAGGATCTTGCCAATTGACTCGAACGCCGAGTCCGATATGGTGCGCAGTCCCGTCGACATAATTTGTATCAGAGACCTGAACCGGAGCTGGACTCGGTCGTATCGCGTAACCGCCACGAAGAGCAAATGTTTCGAAGGAACGTTCTACAGCGATACGAGTGGTAACGATATCTCGATATCCCAGATCAACTAGCCTCGCCTGTCCGGGAGCGGGTGCATCAAGGACTTCGCTTAGCCCTGTTCCTTCAAAAAGCTCACCACTCACATCGATTCGGCTGTTTACTGCTGGCCCCGGAGCCTGTGACCACCTCGCCCAACTAAGTTCTGCAGCGACGAGTAAGTTCCACTCTTTAATCAAATAACTGGCGCCGAAATCAAAAATATCAGGGATGAATTGGACGGTAAAGCTGGTCTCTACGAGCAAGTCTGCAAGACCAGTCACTACAACATTCACCGGTAAATCGATGGGAGTAGATAAGCTCTTTCGATAATTGAATCCCAGCCTCAGATTGTCGATCGGTCTGAACTCCGCACCTACTAAAGGCGCGACTTTCGGTTCGATGTCGAAAAGAACAGTCTTTCGACTAAAGCGTCCCGAGACGACATCGAGTTCATAATCAAGCTCACCCGTCAGTCCAGCCAAGAACTGTGCAGCTATACCTAATGACATCCATGAAAAAGGTTTCACGCCGATACCAAGATTCGCGGCGATTCTTTCGGGCAAAGTTTGATACATATACCAATGTGGAATGGCAGGATCCAAAGCCTGTCCATTAAGCAGAGACCTCGTAGGTACGTTGATGCCTAACCCCATCGCGATGAGCCCTTTAGCCGCGTCACCGCCTAAAGCAAAAGAAGTTCCAAAACTCACCGATGAAGCATCAGGTGCCTGCAAATCTTGTATTGTGGGCGTTTTATCAAACTTTAGATCGAGATCGGCGACAGTGGTCACGTACGCAAATCCAAAAGTAACACCTTCGGCATTGGTCAGAGCAGCCGGGTTGTAGTGGACTGCGGTGAAATCGTCAGTTACCGCGGTGTGACATCCAGCCATGCCTATTGCTCGCGGATTAAATCCATAAATTTCCCAAAAATTCGCGTGCGCGGAATTCGAGTAGAAAAAGAGTGTGACCACTGCGAGAGAAAGCCTTCTAAGCACGATTACAATCTCCTAAGATGCTTTGAATTGCGACCAGGAGTTCCGTGAATATCTCCTCAGCGATGAGTTCCGAAACAATGGGGAGCAATGCATTCACGTCGGGTTGTTGTAACATGAGCGCGAACAATTCGAGCAGCTCATCACGCGCTAAACGATCTGAGCGAATGCTACCTATCAAATCTGAAACTATACCGAGAAGAAATTTTGAGTCTTCTATCGAAACAAGTTCTGCTACTGATATCAACGCGTCTCGTGCGCCTATATCTTGTGAGAAGAGTAAATCGTAGAGAAAGCCGATAATCACATCTCGTTCAGCAGGTGAATGCATCCCGCAGTCTATGGACCGTTGTAAGGGAACGAGGATCCCAGCATCAGGCGCCGTGACCTCTTCGAGCAGTGTCACCATGCGTTCTACATTGGGCCGAAGCTCATCGCTTAATATTGGATACACCGCGCTATCGAGCAGAGTCTCTACCTGGGAGATAGAGAAACTAGATTGCCGAATAAGGCCCATCAGTTGAGCGATGATATTTATTACTGCGGGACGCCCTTTTTCTGCGTCCTGCTCAAAGGCATCAAGAAACTCATCGAGTTTTTGGTTGTCCACGACTACGGCAATCTCTTTGAGCATAACGTCTATCCACATTTCCCCTGGTCGGCTTGGACTTTCAAAGCTCGTGAGTAATTCAATCGCCGAAAGTAAGTGGTCGGGGTCGCAAACGCGGATAAAATGGGCCGCTGCATCACCAGTTTCATAGCGGGATTTGCCGTCTGTTTTTCCCGTAATGAAATCGAGGGCCGCAGTGAGCAGCGGAAGCTGCTCGCCTAAGATTTCGCTATTGGTGACCAAGTCAGTCAAATCAACTGTCTTCTCAAGTCCAAGGCTTCGAGTGATTTTGAGGATTCCAGAAAATAGCGTCCGGGTGGAAATATCCGGCTGTGGATTTTCCTCAGAGATGAGCAAATGACGTTGAATGAATGACTTTAGCGGTTCAAACTTTCCCTGCTCGATAAACGATAACAGCTTGGGAAACACGCTTGCTGTTGTCCCGCACAGTGCCGGCGGTTCTCCATTTGTGACGAGCGGGGGTGCTGGCTGGTCGTTGTCAAAAGAGCAACTTCCCGCAGATACCCCTATTACGCAGACCAAGAGCAACGTAGGGAAGCTATGTTTGGCGGTGGAGAAATTCATAGGTTCGAGGGCCCAAAGAAAGCATTTCTGGCCATTCTCCTCAACCGACGAGTGACGAATGGTATTTGTTGGTGCTAGCTTCCGTGCACTATGTGGACAAGCGCTGCTTTGACAGCCCTGGCCTGCGCGACGATGACGAACGCCTCGAACGCCCTGCCTGAGCTATCTATTGATAAATACAAGCTAGAAAACGGACTTACGGTGATTTTGCACCATGACGCGAGACTGCCCCTCGTTGCTGTCAATGTTTGGTACGACGTGGGCGCGAGACATGAAAAAGAGGGACTCTCTGGATTCGCGCACCTGTTCGAGCACATGATGTTCCAAGGCTCGCTGCATGTCGGTGAGGACAAGCACTTCAGCTACTTACAAGCCGCGGGAGCCACGGGAATCAATGGAACCACGAGCTTTGACCGGACGAATTACTTCCAGACGGTGCCAAAAAATAATTTAGAGCTGGCCCTCTGGTTGGAATCGGACCGCATGGGGTTTTTACTCGATACTCTCACCAAGAAGAGCCTTCAGAATCAGATCGAAGTGGTTCAAAACGAGCGACGACAATCACTCGAGAACCGGCCCTACGGCTTGATGAATGAAATGATCACGCAGACGCTCTACCCGAAACCGCATCCTTATTACGGCAACATCATTGGGTCTATGAAAGATATTGCTGCCGCAACCCTTGATGACGTTCGAGAGTTCTTTCGAACCTATTATACGCCTGCGAATGCGAGCCTCGTCATTGCCGGAGATTTTGACCAAAAAACGATCAAAGCGACTGTCGCTAAATACTTCGGTTCGCTGAAGGGTAGAGCCAAACCATCCGCAGTAAATATCGCTCCACCAAAAATTCAGTCAGAAATGCTCAAACGCTTCGACGAACCCGTCGGCAAGCTAGCAAAGCTTTCCATTACTTGGATGGGGCCAAGCTCCTATCAACAAGATACGGCAGACTTAGATGTTCTTAGTCACATCATCTCCGGGACAAAATCATCTCGGCTCGATCGCAAAGTTAGCTTTGAAGACCAACTTGCCCAATCTGTGACCGCTTACTTCTCAGAAACAATGTCGGGGTCCCAATTCCGGATTGAGATAGTCCTCAGGCCCGGTCGTACGCCCGAAGAAGCACACCAAGCGGTGGACGAGGTTCTCACCAAGTTTACATCAAAACCCATCACCGAAGCCGAAGTCAGGCGCGCTCAAAACTCCGTCGAGTCGACGATGGTAAAAGGTCTCGAGAAGCTAGGAGGCTTCTCAGGAAGAGCAGACCTTCTTCAACGATATAACCTGTTTCTCGGCAGCCCAGACAAACTTGCGTGGGACCTTTCGCGTTATAGAAAAACAACGCCTTCATCGGTGACACAAGCCCTTGAAAAATACCTCACAAAAAACCGGCTTATCGTCTATGCCACACCTTCCAAAAAGACAGTTCCTGCAAAGGAGACCAAACAATGAGAAATGTACTTCCTATCGTTGTATTCGCCTTGGTCATAGGTGGGTGCCAAACCACCTCGACAACAAGCTCTACTTCAAGCGGTCATTCTTCTGGTTCTGTGACGACTTCCACTCAAGCTGAAGTTTGGCGGAAAAGTGTCCCGAAACCGGGCCCGGAGCCTCAACCAACGCTTCCTGTTTTTGAACGCGCTCAACTCAAAAATGGCCTCACCGTCATGGTCATTCAAAATCGTACTCTACCCTTGGTGTCCTTTCGAATGGTCATCCGCGGAGGCTCGCGAGAAGACCCGCAACAGCTTCCGGGTCTCACTGCTTTCTCCTTCGGAATGCTCGATGAAGGTGCCGCCGATATGAGTGCTTTAGAGTTCTCTGACGCTGTAGCCGATCTTGGTGCCAATTTCTCTGCGGGAGCGAGTCAAGACTCTGGTTATCTTTCGGTCAGTGGACTGAGTCGAAACCGCGACCAAATGCTTGAATTGATGTCTAACGCGCTTCTGAAGCCTCGTCTTGAGAAGAAAGATTTTCAAAGAATCAAAGAACAAACGGTTGCAAGCCTTATGCGACGAAGAGGCTCTGCTTCGGGACTCGCTTTTGAGTATGTACCTGGCTTGCTCTATGGAGATAAGCATCCGTACGGTCACCCTGCTTCGGGTACAGTTGAATCCGTAAAGCGCCTTAAACTGACGCATGTCCGCAGACATCTGCCCAAGGTGCTTAGTCCTCACAGAGCGAGTTTTGTTGCCTCAGGTGACGTGTCTTTGGAGGAAGCAAAAGAGCTCGCTAAGAAGTATTTTGGCGAGTGGAAAGGCTCTCGGCGGCCTGTTACCGCGCCACCAGCGAAG
>JAYZDF010000116.1:0-16748 GCA_036337945.1 Myxococcota bacterium | reverse complement strand
CGTGATCACCGGAGCTATTTTCAGCTGAGCGAGAGCCACGGCCGCGATCACTTGGTCGCTCACGCTGTTGCTGTTCTCGGGATCGACAGGAATTCTCTCAAGCAGGGTGCCGAGTTGTTCACCGAGTTGACGCGCTTGAGTTCTACTCGCCGCATAGCGATCAACAAAGGCGCGTTGCGCTTTGGTTCCTTGGCTTTGAAAATCTCGATATAGGGCATCGAGGGTTGCGTCCCGCATGGTCCGCAAGTCGGCAATATTTCCTTCTTCAGACGCAAAGAGTGCCTTAATTTCGGTAGGGCGCACCGACTGAAGAGGTTGACCTTTGAACGATAAGTTGCCCGACGAAAGCGGCAACGGTTCTTTTTGTAAGGTGCCGATCTGCGCGTGGGACAGCTCTGCCATCGCAGAAGCAAACATTTCGCTACCGTTCCCGGCTTCGTTTTTGACACTTCCGTGAAAACTCATGACCGCTTTGTGCTCGGGGTGAGCCGACGATCGACTTGAGTGATGAACAAATGCCAGCCGCTGTCTCAAAGCCTCGGGCAAATCGGCCCATGGAGCAGCCGCTCGACTTCTGGTCTGGCCATAGCTAGCGACACGTGATTCTAAAATCGGATTATTGAAGATACCTTCGACATAGCTGCCGGGACAATTCGCGTTCACCGGATCACCAGCGGACGAGGTCGACAAAATCAGCGTCTGCGGAGGCTGCATGGTTTGCGCCTGAGCAATGTGATTTCTCAAAAACCACGCGGGTGGAAGGCCGGTCGCCAGGCTACGGAGCAGCACCCCTGATGTGGACATCGAGAAACCTTTTAGAAATCCTCGACGGGTAAAAGATAAGGTGGATGACTTTTCGTTCTGTCGCTTTTTCATTACAGCCCTACCCCCATGACATCGGGTGACAAGCACGCGAGTGTAAATGTTGACCGCAGACTATCTCTTTCGTTTCGGCCTGCATCAATCAAAGCCTGGTAGTGGGCGCTGAGCGCAGCAAGAGTCGCCGCGTATCTGGGGTGACCTGACGGAAGCGCCATCAACTGAGAAACCAAGCGCTCCGTTGATGCCTCAGGCTGGCTAAACGGGAAAACCGCAGCGTTTTGAGTCACAACGCTTCGTGCTACCGCCTCACAGACCGCTTCGGCGGCGGCGAAGAAGAATGCGCTCGATTGGGTAGGCTGACTCGGGTCAACTGCCCCGCGAGCAAAATCATCTCGTGGAATAAGACCAAGAACATCGCTGACGCGACTCAGCCCGCAAACGTTGTTACGACCTGTTCTTTGGTCGAGAAGCGCACAGAGTTGCTCTCGCCGAAGAATACTCACCATGGGTGTCTCTTTGCCCCAAGTCTTCGTTTCTTCCGAACCCGTAACGATCGGAGAAGCGTAGAGGTCAATCATCATTCGCTTGAAATCGAGATGAGAAGAGAAGTTTTGGACGATCTGTTGAAAGGCCGGGTCTTGCTCATCGCATCGGGCAGAATTCGCATAGAGACAAAGCTTTTGCACCCAAGCCGTCGCGAATCTTGGATGACTCGAAAGCGTTTCCGCAAAGTCGTAAAGGTCGCCGTCGGTTCTTGTTACACCGCGAAAGGCGAAGGAGGAACGCGGCATCGGGTCAAAAATCGGACCATCGCCCCGCGCTCCAGTTTGAAGCTGGTAGCTTACATTGTAATGCTTCGCGAAATACACGCGCATCGTGTCTAACTGCCGATGACACCCATGACACGAGCTACCAGGCATAGAATGCTCGGGGTCGAGACCTTCCTCCAAAAGCGGCTCCGTCGGCTCCGAGGACGAGTAACTAAGGTGTAAGGCCCCAAGAAGGGCTTGGTTGGTGGTGACTCGAAATTGATTATCAATGTTCGTCGCCCAGTTGTTCAAAAATACGTTCGTGGTAAAAAAGCCGACCCGAGGAACTCGCGTCGCAACCGTTTGAGCGTTTCGTAAATTCCGAACATCGTAAAATGGGATGAGTTCCTTTGACGGATTGGAATCTGAATCGACAAATTCAACTACGCGCCAGTCTTCAAAGTCAGCTGGAGTGAGGGGGCCGTCTGTGAAACGAACGTTTCGGTTAGGTTGTGGAGAACACTGTCTGCGCAAAACAAAGCCAAAAAGCATATCCAGTGCACCCTGCTGGCTAATGTCACAATTGCTCGGCAGGGATGGAAGATGCCAACGTCGCTGAGCGATTTGCTCCCGAAGGCTTGCTGGCGCGTCTTCTGCATTTTGAAACAGAAGATGTCGTTGATTTCTTTGCGTGGCAGTCTGGTCGGCGTATCGCAGCAGCACCAAATTCGCGGTCGTCACGTGCCATCTCTTGGTTGTTAGAATCTCGTTGAAAGGCGCACCTCTTTCAATAATGTCGGCGGCAGTTCTTACGAACGATTCTTCTAAGATTTTTTGATATTCCGCACCGTAGGTCCCACGTCGAAGACGATCAAACTGGTCGTTGTTCTCAACCTGAAAACGTTGCTGAAGCGCCACTAACAGAAAATCTGAAAGTTTTCGCGAATAGGCGTCTCCGGTGGCCCATTGTTCAATCAATTGTTTGAGATCAATGTCTCCGGCCGCCAACTGGTCAATTTCCTGTTGGGTCGGTGCTTGCCCGTTGACCAAATTCTTCACCTTTCTCGCGACAGCGTAGACGGAAGCCGCCTCAAATGGCTCGGGCGGCGGTTCGGGCGGTTTATGAGCTTCGATGGCGTCTTTCACCCATTCGCTCAGGCAAGTAATATCCGCGTCGGACATTTGCGTCCACGGAGCCGGAGGCATGACAATCTGGCAACTGTCACCCGAATCAGCTTGTGCCTCAGGAGCGCCGACCGACTGCAAGAGCACACTTCGAGTATAGTCCTCGCTATCAATAACCTTGCGGTTCTCGCAACCTGGCACGTGCGAGGGCGCGTCCATAAGTCGCTGAGCTAGATTCGGTGCGACCAGGTCCAAAGCTGCTTGGACAGGCGGCGCATGGCAGCCGCTGTTCGCACACCCAGATGTTTGGAAAACTCTCTCGATATTGCACTCGGTTGGACCAGGCGGCTCAACGGGAGGCGTACCTGCATCCGGATTCATCGGTGTACTTACGCCCGAATCAGGCCGCTCTAAAACGATGGGCGGACGTGAACCATTGTCCACGTACAATTGCCCTTCTATATTGTTCGCTTCGCAGCCAACCACTCCAATAAAGACGATGCAGGCAAGAACGGATTTGCAGCCCGTCCTTGTTCTCATACTGCGAAGTCGGTCTATTGACGTAATATGACTCATCTTGATCTGCGCTAGTCCTGCTTTGATGCGGTCTAGTTTCATGAGATATTTCGTTTGCATTAACAATGCCAACAAAGACCTCACTTGATTGGAAGAGTATATATCAAATGACTGAGGTATTGATCCCGGAATTTAGGAATATTGTCGCCAGCTTAGCTGTGACCGTGATCACTATGAGCTAGCGTACGGCTGAAAGCGATTTGAGAATAGAGGTGAATGAAGGCTACAGTTTTACAAAAAACTGTAGCCTTATGTCCTCAGAATTACTTGGTAAGCTTCGTCCAGCTGAAGCCGCCGCAGCCACTGTTATCTGGGTCGCTAGAGTCAGCCGTCTGAGTTGATGATTTCGCCGCCTCGAGGGTAGCAAGACCAAAATCAACGAAACAGTAATAGAAGGAGTTATCCGTCAAACCTGTCCATTCAATCTTGTTGAATTGATTCGGGCCGAAGGATGCATCAGCTGCGTTTTGTGTGTATGCGACAAAAGCATCTGCATCGAACTCCGCTAATCTAGAGCCATTCCAAGAGGTTGAGGTGATCACTTCGGTACCACCAAAATTGCTGGTCCAAGTACCAATCAGCGGGAATGCCGTTTCCTCATTGTGATTGTGACCTTCATGGTCATGGTCATGGTCGTCTCCGCACGCGGAAATCGCTGCAGCTAGAGCAAATATAGTAGAAATTAAGAGAATTCGTTTCATTTCAGTACCTCACGTCGGTCTTCCGCCGACGGTACATCTGAGGAGTATCAACAGTATTCTGACTGCGCCCAAAATGGCTTCACAGTGGCGGGACCGTGCCAGAGTTACACTGACTTCCCTGCTGCATACTCAAGTTAAGTTGTGAGACGGCTAGCGTCCTTATCGCGCAGCTGTCAACCACAACAGAGCACTCTCGAGGGATTCGTCGCGCCTCAGTCTCGTGGAAGGTCTTCGGGGCCGACTTGCGGGGTTAAGCGCGCGTTTTATGATTATTCGGCAATATGCTACGAGGCGCTCGTGAAGAAAGTCATATCTACTGAGGCAGCACCGGCAGCGATTGGCCCTTATAGTCAAGCCATTGAAGCGAATGGGGTACTTTATTGCAGTGGTCAAATCGCATTGGATCCTGCGACCGGCGAATTGATCGATTCAAGTATAAAGGAAGAAACTCAGCAGGTGCTCAAAAACCTGGGAGCGGTGCTCGAAGCCGCTGGTTATACCTACGACCACGTCGTCAAAACCACCGTCTTTTTGGCGGACATGGACGATTACGCCACGGTCAACGAGATATATGGTCAATACTTCAACGAATCGAAGCCTGCTCGAGCGGCGGTAGCCGTCCGTACTCTACCCAAGCACGTAAAGGTCGAGATTGATTGTATCGCAGTCAAATAACCAAAGGCTCATTTGGCCGAGAACCATGACGCGTGGTCAAAAGCAAACTTCGCAAATGACGTGGTGTACCTTCCGGTGACCTGCAAGAATTCCTGATTTTCGACGGTCGAAAACCAACCTTCTGCTGCTTCCTGGTAAATGCCTTTGATCATATCAGAGAGCTCTAGCTCTTGAGCTCTCTTCGAAAAAGTATCCATACCATCGACGTGGTGAATGTCTCGACCGGACACAGCACTTAGAATCGTTGAAATCTCTGCTGCGTCAATCGCGGTCGGGCCTGTCAATTCGAATGCCGCACCCGCGAACTCTGCGCGTTTTTCGGGAGAGCTCAGAATTGCCGCGGCACAAATCGCAATGTCGCGGCAGTCCAGCCAGGCGACCTTCGTATCTCCGGTCGGCAAGTAAAACTTGTCATTTCCTTTTGAAAATAAAATCTGACTTAGTCCGAAAAAATGCTGCGCAAAAATCGTTGGACGAATCACGGTGGACGGAATGCCTGATGCACGAACAATCTCTTCGCCTTCCCAATGCATACTCGGGATTCTTCCTGGTGGAGGGTCATTGTCTGGCCCTCGCGCACCAGTCACACTCACTTTGACCAAGTGGCTCACCTTCTGCGCGGCCGCTGCTTCAGCTACTCTCTCATGCCAGGTTTTCATCTCACCAAACGGAGCTACAAGTAGCCCGCCTGTACAGCCTTCAAAAGCCTTCTCAAGACCCGTTCGATCATCAATCGACATGACCACCGGTTCAACGACTCCAGGGCCAAAATGAGCGCGGGCGATACTTGCTGCCTTGGCGGGATCGCGGGTGCCGAGTCTTACAGAATAACCTCTTGATGCCATTTCATGGGCAAAGGCTGTTCCAATTCGGCCGGTGCCTCCAGTAACAAAGTAGATTTCTGAATTTGCCATACCGCTACTTGTCGTCTCTACAGGCCACGACGTCAACTGTAGGAATCCGAAAACACTAGACATTTTCCAGGAGCCGGCAGTATCACTTATCAAATCAACTGATTTTGCAGGGTAAGAAGCAGGATTGAAAAACACGTTCAAAATCGGGGACATATATAGCGAGCACGTCAAAATGCCTAAGTTCACAAATTATCAAACGTACGGAAAAATCGCTGTACTCGGATGCATTGCTTTATTAACTGCCTGTAAGTCGACTGAACCCGATACGCCGCCCTCAACCCCGGTTGCCGCAAACAGTGCGCCCCTCGTCGCGCTCACGCCGACCGAATACAATAACTCCATCAGGGACTTGCTTGGTTTCCCGGGTAACGGAAACGAATGGCCGGCTCCACCAGCGGCCGCCGCTCGTATCTCTCCGCCTGAAGGGATGAGAGCGGGATTATTTGGTTCACAAGCTGCCGAGACTCCTCCGTGGCCTTGGGCCTTTCCTAAAGAACTTGGCGTTGACCACTTTGAAGGCATGGCCGACGGGCAAGTCGCTTCTGCGTATCAGTTAGAAGAGATACAAAAAGCAGCCAATCACTTTGCAGCCTACAGCTTAGTGTCACCAGTCTTTTTCGTTTGTCCTGATTGGGCGACTCTTGCTGGGGAAGCTAAAAAGAATTGCGGTTGGCAAAGTATCGAGCGGTTTGCGCAGCGGGCCTGGCGCCGTCCGATAAAAGAAGATGAACGCGAACGCTTAGAGAACTTTTGGACCTCGAACTGGAATGCCGGAGATGCCGAAGAAGCGATCGCTCTCACTGTTTCTGGAATCTTGCAATCCCCTGCATTTTTATTTCGCGTCGAATTCGGACAGCCAGAACAACAAGCAGGGAATGCTTTACCGCTCTCAGACTGGGAGATGGCCAATCGCCTGTCATACTTTTTGTGGGACAGCATTCCCGACGTCACTTTGTTCGCAGCCGCCGCGCGAGGGGAACTATCGACCAAAGAACAAATTCGTGCCCAGGCCACGCGCTTGCTAAATGATGACCGCGCGCGAAAAACGGTGGTTCGCTTCCACGAGCAGTGGCTTGAAGCAGATCAGATTCGCGGTATGTCCCCTGCCCGACGCGTATTTGGGCCAACTTTTGGAATAGCTCCCGAGCCGCCTCTAGATACGACCGGCGATGGCGTATGGCCCGCACTCCTCGGGCCAATTCGTTACTCTCTCGAAGCCGAGCTTCGATACTTCATAGAAAATACGGTTTTCGATGGCCAAGGCACCCTAACCGCTTTGCTGACCGACAATACGGGCTTTATGTCGAACAACACCGCACCGCTCTACGGACCAAATGCGAAACGCTCATCAGATGAGACGATCGCTGTGCCTATTGATCTCATCATCTTCTCACAAGGTGCGAAGCGGACGCTCAACCTATATCCCGCAACCTTCCCTGCGAACGAGCGCTCTGGTGTACTCACGCACCCGGGCATACTCGCAATGGGAGCATATACTGTTCACCCAGCACCAATCATCCGTGGGAAACGCCTGCTAGAGCGTATCGCCTGCCAGTACTTTGGATCGCCACCTCCTGGAGCCGAAGGCGAAATTCCACCCGATACAGAAACCGTATCGGCGACGAATCGCGTTCGTACGGAGGAAGCAACCAAACCTCCAAGTTGTAATACTTGCCATCAACGCCTCAATCCGCCCGGGTTTGCTTTCGAACACTACGATGCGATGGGTAAACTTCGCGCTGAAGATAATGGGCAACCTGTCGATGCAAGCGGCAACTTCAGTCTTAGCAGTGGAGAAACTTTTGAATTTCAAAATGCGGTAGAACTTACGGAGCAATTGGCACAAAGCACTCAGGTCCGAGATTGTTACAGCTTGCGCTGGACGCGGTACGCAACCGGAATACAGCTCGATGATAAACATCCGGAAGTGCAGCGACTCCAAGCCTCCTTTAGAGAAAGTGACCAAATTAAAGAGTTGCTTATCGCTATAACCACCAGTGATCTCTTTCGGTATCGAAACGGCGGAGGTTCCCAATGATCAGCCGACGCAATTTTCTCAAAGCTCTCGGAGCTTCCAGTGCATTGACCAGCAGCGGCCTCTGGTCACCATTTCGAGCACACGCCCAATCTATGGCGCCCAAGCGGCTCATCATCGTGTCGCACTGTCATGGTTGGCCCTATGATGCCTGGAAGATTAGACCCGCCGGGAAAATCGACACGGAAACCTGGACGCTCAATTTCAGCGAGATGATGCAAAGCGAGTTCAGCCAAATTCTGGCTCCGCTTTACCGGCATAGAAACCGCATGCTCGCCCTGGACGGACTATCGTTAGTTACTGCCGAGCTGGATATGGATGGCAACCGACATGACACAGGTTGGGTGCATGCTTGGACCGGCAACTGGGCGAATTTTAGCTCCTCAGACACCCGCTCGCGTTCTAGTTCACTAGATCAACTCATCGCACCACACATCGCTCGCACAGATCGCCTGCCATCGATTGAAATCTCAGTCGATGACGCCAGCGAAAATGGCCGACCGATCAGTTATGGCGCGAATGGGGTAAGACTGCCTATCGAAAACACGCCTCAACGAGTTTGGGAGAGATTGTTCGGACCATCCGCCGCACCGGACCCGCTCACCGCGCGTCGTAAGAGCGCTATCGACTTTGCCTACGCAGAATACGCGCAGCTCGCACCGCGCCTCGGCGCAGAACAACGCATGAAGCTGGACGCGCACTACAACTTACTATCCGGCCTAAGTCAGCGCATTGAAGGCATGTCTATGCTGAACTGCAACGATACACCGGGCCCAGTGATGTCACAGCCGGATTATGACTCCCGCTTTGATACTTTTTCGGATTTGGTCACCGCAGCCTTCGCCTGTGATGTAACGAGAGTGGCAACGCTATCGCTGGGAGAAATGCCCACCGCGAACTTCGGTGCAGATGATATCAGCGACAATGTTCATAAAGGACTTGCGCATGAAATCTACAACTCACCCGCCAAGCATCAGGCCATGGCGGACTATCTTACGATGCATATGACGCAGCTCGGCCGCCTCGTGGACAAGCTTTCAGACATGCCCGATGTCGATGGACGCAGTGTCATGGACAATACACTGATTGTCTCGGGCTCTGAGCTTGCAAACGGCTGGCACGGTTATCAACATTACTGCCCAATTATCCTAGGCGGTGGGTGGCACTTCGATACGGGGCGCTACCTGCATTGGCCGCACGAAACCCCAAGTCGGGTGCTTGCACCAGGCGGCTTCACGGAGACATCTGGGTTACCTCACCAACATTTGCTCATTAGCGTCGCGCAAGCCATGGGCATGGACACCGACCACGTTGGACTGAAACATGTTCAAAGCCAAGATGGCCACCACCTTGACCTAATTGGCCCTTTACCCAATCTCATTTAATCAATATGGAGAATTTAGTATGCGGAAACTCATCATAATCAGCACTTTCTTACTGGCGTTTGCTTGCTCAGAGAATGAAACGAGCGAACTCAACTCTGGCGGAAGCGTAGACTCAGGAGAACCGTGCGATCCTGCCACTGACTTTTTCTGTGTCGATACGCCTGATTCAGGAATGACGAGCGCCGTTGATGCAGGCCAAAACAATGACAAAGGCGATGCAGGAGATGGCAAAGGAGATAACAAGGGTGACGATAAAGGCGATGCTGGCGACATTAAAGGCGGCGGCAAGCTGGTTTATCGCCACCAGGGTAAGGTCGATACCAGCAATGGACAAGGCACCTATGAACTGATCGCCACGTCCGGACAGGAAATCGATTGCATGATTGTGTTTGATTTCGCTTCCGCCAGCGAAGATACCACCTGCCCTTCAACACAATGCGATTTCGCCTGGGCACTTGAATTAGGGACCCAAACCACGAGTATCTCTGGATCAAGTTGCGGCGCCTTCAAGGAAAGCACCGGCAGTATTCTACAAGTTGGACACCGTGCCCCCAATCAATTGGCTATCGGAAAAGCTGGGTCCTGGTCAGATTTTGGTACAAGCGAGGTCTCAGGCGACAATTGGGACTTCTCCTTCGAATACAGCTTCTAGAGGCGGTATCTCGTTCTCACTTTAGACGGGAGTAATCCTGTCTGACAGCTAGTCTATCGGGCGATTTAAACTTACTATCAGCGCATGAGCATAAGTGAAGGCCTGATGATAGATCGGTATCGTATCGAAGGTTCCGTCGGTGAAGGCGGTATGGCCATCGTATACCGAGCGCGGCACCGCGAACTTGGAAGCGTTCATGCCATCAAACAAGTCAAGGTCCTCAGCGAGATCGTCAAGCAACGACTTATCCAAGAAGGTCGTCTGCAATCGAGTTTTACGCATCCAAATGTCCTGAGCGTCACCGACCTCGTTACTATCGAAGACACTCCGGCGCTCGTCATGGAGTATGTCGACGGCCCTGCACTCTCGGCTTTTTTATTCGAAGTACGTCCGACTATCGAGCAAGCTGATTATCTTTGTCGCCGAATCATTAAAGGTGTCGCAGCCGCTCATAATCACGGATTGATCCACCGAGACCTCAAACCAGGAAATATACTTTTGGCTGTCACAGATGACGCCATCATTCCCAAAATTGCAGATTTCGGGCTTGCGAAAGCACTAGAAAATCCATCGCCTGGGCAACCTCTCACTCAGGAAGGCTCAGCAATGGGAACACCTGCCTATATGGCTCCCGAACAAATTCAAGATGCGAGCATGGTCGATGCACGTGCGGACATATTTTCGCTGGGCGCAATTCTATATGAAATTGTCACAGGTCAGCTCTGCTTTGGACATGGCAGTATCATGGAGGTTTGGGACCGTGTGTGCAGTGGAGAATTTACTCCGGTCGCTGCGTTGGGCCTCGATATTCCCACTCGAATGGTTAGAGCGATCGATGGCGCACTCAAAGTTGACCGCGACGAACGAGTCGCGGACATCAATCAACTTTATCAATTGTGGTGTTCTGATGAATCCGCCGAACATATCCCGGTAACCGGCGAAGGCTATCCAAACTTCTGGCCGGAAGACGTTCTTCATAAGGCCAAGATGCTGGCTCCAGAAATCTCGCCCATCGCGGGAGTGCCAGGCTCAAACATCAGCAGTGGTGCAAGTATTACAAGTGCCCCATCTGAACAGCCAGAACAACGAGTCTCTCCTCACGCCGAAACAAACGCCTCTCAACTTGAAGCAACAGAAGCGGATGAGAGGAAATCTCAAGACGAGAACGTCTACGCGATGAACCACAATAGCTCAAGCTCAATGGTTAGCTACATTGCAACAGCCGCGCTGGTAGTGTTGCTCCTCGTCGTTTATTGGGGGGCAGACAAGTTTCAGATGAAACCCAACCCAGACCAATCCCCGAGCGCCCAAAAACTTGCACCGAAACCTGGTCCAACAGGAGGCTTTGCGCTGATGCCGACTGCGTCTATCGAAGACAAGGCACTATTTCAGAGGGCGATTAAAAATTTACGAGAAGGCAAACCAAGTCTCGCTCATCGACAGTTTCGCAAATTACAAACCAGCCGTCCCACTTCGGCGATCATAAATCTCGGTCTGAGCGTCACGTATTTCTTTAAAGGTCAAACCGGTCGTTCAGAAGCACACGCAACACGAGCGCATCACCTCAGCCAAAGCAAAAGTAGCGAACACGAGACAATCATTCACTTGGCCGCTGCGACATTGAGTGGTTTGTCGAAGACAAATCTGAATCAATGGCAACAATTACGAGATCGAAACACGGATTCATTCTTTGAGCTACTTTACCTTATTGCGTGTCGTGAAGTGCTTGGGATGGAACTCGTCATAAAACAGGCTGAAAAAGCTCAAAAAAGCTTTCCTTCGGAACCCATTTTCAGCATTCTCGAATTGCGATTACTCTCTTCCGGAATCAGTCCAGCAAAACTGGCTGCACGGGCAGAGACCTTGCGAACCTCGTTTCCAAGAAATAACGATATCCTTCTGATCCTCGCAAACGCTTTGTACAAAACAGCGCAATACGACAAAGCAGAAGTTCACCTCAAAAACATCCTTCTCACTGAACCTAAATTTCTGGCTGCACGTCAGCAATTAGCGCGAATCGCGATCGCAAAGAATGAAGTGGCCATGCGCACGCAGCAGCTCTTGATGGCAATGGCCGACGATATTCCGATCGGTGACCAACTAGAATATCTGCGGCATCACGGGCTACACCTTTACGAAAACGGACAACTGAGCGAAGCACTTAAAGTCTGGGACTTTTGCATTCGGCAAGGGAATCAGGCGAAAGAGACTCATTTGGCCCTTGAATGTCATCGACTGGGGACTCGCGCCATCCTCAGGTTTAGCGCTTTTGAAAAGCTCCAAACCTGGATAACGAAAGCAGAAGAAATAGCGTCAGGTTCGCCTGATAAAAACAACGCAACCGACCTGTTCGGCCTGACTCAGCTGTGGGCCAAAACGACGCTTGCAGTACAAAATAATGACCCCAACCTTACCCGTGTACTTATAGACCGAATGAGGGATACCTCAACAAACGAAAATAATCTTGCGGCGAAGAAGAGATTGGTCGCACTCAGTGAAATTCTCGCGGCTTCACTTGACCGAGGCGAGACGAATCGCAAGGATATCATTTCACGAACCACTCAGTTCAATTCGCAAACCTCATGTGCTGAAATTTATGAGAAAAGCATTGCCGCAAAAGAATTTCTCGAGCGACCAGAATACAAGACGAGGCTGGTTGCTATCGTTTCAAAAAACTGCCGAGCAACAGAAGAAATCAACGCAATCGAGGCGCTTTCTCAGGCAGAACTTGCCCGACTATTTGTCGACGACAATCAACCAGACAAAGCGTCCACCAGCGTACAGGCATTCGATAAAATTTGGCCACATGCTGAAGATTCTCTAGAGGCAGTGCGAAACGTAAGGAAGACAGAAGCGCTACTCAAACAGTAATCCCGCCCTTGTCAGTCCATCGCCTCTGCGATTCGTGAACAGTCATTTACCACTTCCGGTTTGCTCGTATCAGCAGATTCCTAGACCTAAAAATAGAAGGTTCGAACGCGTGAATGTGTCATCACGGTAGCTTCGAGTACAAAAACGTGAAAGAGTTATCTCCAGAAGGAAAATGGCAAGCAAACCTAAAGTAAAAAGAGGACGTCCAGCGCACAACTCTGCTGACCTCATGGCCGCAAAATCTTCTATCCTTCAAGCAGCAGCCCAGGTCTTCGACCGCTCCGATGAAGAGGCGCCCGTCGAAGAAGTTCTGAAAGAAGCGCAAATATCTCGTGCCACATTTTACAAACATTTCACGAGCAAAGAAGTACTCAAGGAGACACTGTTCGAGTTCGCTGCGAACAATGTATTTCAAACGATTCAAGATGAGGTCAATCAAGTAGAAGACCCGCTGGAACGACTCAGCCGCGGTCTTCGGGCTTTTCTGTCGTTCCACGCAAATCGGCCTCGGCTCTATCGCACATTACTCAGATCATCCCTCACTCCAGGCACAAGCCTTTACTCAATTAGACGAAAAATCATCGCGAAATTTTCTAATTTCCTCGCTACGGAGGTTGAACGCGCAGGCAGAGAGCCCATTGATCCACTCACTTATGAAGCACTGCTCGGGGCTGTCGAAGGAACCTCCATCAATGTCCTCAAAGGAAGTGGTGAAGTGGACCCAGAGACAATCCAACGTGCTCATGCTGTTCTCATGCGAGTCATAGGCTCTACATTAGCGCTAAAAGACGACGAAATACCTCCTCTTCCCGCCGCCGGAGGTTAGGCTTGATTGGCGTGTTGTACTTAGAAGCGCTCGGCGACTGCTAGAGCTACCAATTCAGCGTACGTAAAAAATGCTGTGCTGCATCAATGCGGCGCTGTGAGTGGGGTTGACTCGGCGCGAAATAGTTGCGCTCAAAATGCCTCGACAATTGTGAAATAGAAGCATCTGGACCAGGTAGACGTCCGAATGTGTTACGCCACCCAATCAATGACTGTCCTGGACCAGGGTCGTGCAACCCACGAAACTCTTCTCCGGCATACCGCAGCTGCCAGTCGATGTCGTTTGGATTTCCGCCATTGTTAATATGTTGCTGTCGTGCAGCATCATAAGGAAGGCGGCGAGCATGCGAATACTGGGCAAGTCCGCGACCTGCTCCACCGTTATTTCGCTCAACGATATCTGGATTTTGAAATGTTCTACTGCCAGTCTCAACCGCATAGTTGCCCAACAAGGCTGCGGCTTCATTGCGAGTAAGATTGCGTGAAACGCCCCAATCTTTCTTGAAGTCGCCAACCTTGCCCGTGAAGTAGTCTGCCATGAATTGCGCTCTGGACGCGGGTTCTTTGTTTGCAAACTGCTCAACTCGGTTAACAGCTGCCGTCTGAGTTTGAGCGTTATCCTGTTTACTCGCCAAGGCTGGCGCATAACGCTTCACCATTGATTGAACATAATCGTTCTTTGGCGCCTTTGCCCACGATTGAGCTGTTGGTTTTCCGGTCGACTTTTTAGACCTTGATTCATACTTTGCTCGACTTCCTTTTGCACAAAAGGCCCCCATCTTAGAGGCTCCTCTCTTGCTGGAAGTGGTGCTATTCGTACTAATTTTATCCGAAGTGGTACTCTTCGTACTACTTCCGCTAGGAGACGTGCTCCTTGCACTACTAACATTCATATTTTTCCCTCTCTTTCGAGTAGCTCCTTTGTTCTGAGCTACCCCCTCGCCAAGTAAAACAGCAAATCTGATGCCAAACTAAACACCTGAAATTACCGAGCTTTTAGTGCAACCGGCCTAGCGTTTACACTTAGTTGCTGCACCAGATTTTGAGCAACCCTTGGGAGAAAGTGCCCTTCATGCCCGCAAATAAAGAGCTCGATTCCACCGCTGCTTTGATAAAGACTTTAGGGACGAAGGTCACCGCAACCTATGACGCTGCTCGTCGGTACAATCAAATATAAACGCTCTGTGAATTGTCACTAATCGCAGCGCACGAATCGTCACATTCACCGGTGTACGCATCATTCCGCAACTCGATTCTAGAGCCTGGTTTGCTCCCGTTGTTATATCGTTCGCTATTCAATTTTATCCGTCAGCTCAACACCCGAACCGACGCACGTTAGGACGCTAGGGGACGTGGTTGACATCTTCAGTCGGCAATTAGATACCCCAGGCATGAAGTCCGTCCTCTTCGTTCTAAACTCTCCTACCGGAGGTGCAGCTTTGAGCGCCAAAGCCATCATGAAGGAACTGAAAGAGAGAGGATACAAGTGCTACGTCGTATGTCCACCGAACAATTATCATAGTCCAGAATCGGTTTACGGAGGGGTCGCGGAAGAGGTTGTGTCCTTATTTATGAGAAGTTGGGACCAACAATACCGAGCTTATTGGCTAAAGAGGCCGGCTCTTTTTGCCTACTATATGCTCAAGACGAGAGCACATTTTAGGCCAGTATCAACCATCATAAAGCTCATCAAAAAATGGGATATTGATATCGTTCATACGAATACTGCACTCACGCTTGATGGTGCAATTGCAGCAAAAATAACGAGCACGCCACACGTTTGGCACATTCGTGAAACTATCGGTAAAAGTGAGCTGAGAAGGTGGCCTATTCCTGAGCCAATGCTCGCCACTATATTCGAAGCGTTGAGCACGCGCATCATTGCGAATTCCGAATTCACTGCCCGTTTTTTTATTCGCAACGGCGCGAGAAAAAAACTTCAAACTATTTACAATGGCATCACGCTTGACGATTTTTCGCCGCAAGCTCAAGACACTCGAGGACTCCGTACAGAATGGAAGGTTTCGCAAAACGAGATCCTTTTTGGAATGGTCGCAAACATCACATCGCACTTCAAAGGACATGACCTGTTTATTCAAGCAGGTTCGGACCTAATCAAAAGCGGTATCGATGCGAAATTTGCCCTTATCGGCTTCGATCCAGCACAGCAAAGTGGCTACAAATCTGACAATTCATATGCACAATCGCTGAGAAAACTTGTGAGAGATCTGGATTTGGATTCGCATATTATCTGGGCCGGCTATCAAGATAATATTCCTGCCGTTATGCAAGCTTTAGATGTGCTCGTACACCCTTGCGAGCACGAGAGCTTTGGTCGAATTGCAGCAGAAGCGGCGGCATCATCAAAGCCCGCAATTGTTGCAAGAGGTGGAGGAATTCAAGAAATCGTTGAACACGACGTCAGCGGTTACACAGTGACCCCAAAAGACATTGATGGGTTCGCCGAAGCGATGAAATCGTTGGCGATAAATCCAGCACTCCGAACTGCTTTCGGAGTTGCCGGGCGGCAGCGTTCGGAGACCTACTTTTCTCTCGATAAGTGTGTTGATGATGTAGAAATGCTCTACCGTTCCCTTTAGAGCAAACGTGTTAAGCCGCCTTTCTTACGCAACTCCGTAAGGGCCCACGAGTTGGCAATCATCGGTAAAAGTAGAAGTTGTCAATAAACACAGTACCGCCACTAGGGTTCATTCCAATGACATATCGCTGTAGTGACCTTCGTCCGGTCAGGCCAGTGAATGATGACAACGGTAAATCAATACTATACCAGGAGGAATTTCCAATCGCTGGCATAGAGTTTGCGTTGATTGCAATTTCATGTTCGCTATCATCACCGCCACCCAGTGCGCCATCCATACCAAAGTCGACAATTTTGAGACGAAATTCCGAAATGTTTGTCGACCAAAAATCAAGGTGCACATGCGTCATTGTGGTGGCGTCCACCGGATTCGACGTCGTTTCCAGGCCAGCGTAGCCAAGCCCCGAGTATCGTTTAAGGAGGTCATTATTTGAACCAATGACGATATTACTTACAACTGGAGATGGAGCACTCCAGCTTGTCGCAAAGGTATCTACCGTAACATTCATATAGGCATCGCTGAAAATAGAGATGACTTCTGCTGCAGGTTCCGTTGGCGTCGGCGCTGACGCGGTCGGAATCGTTGGTGGCGGGGGCGGAGGCGGAGGTGGAGGTGCAGAATGGTCGTCGTAAAAGTATAAATTATCCAAATAGACCGTGCCACCGCTCGGATCCATGCCAATGATAAACTGTTGAATCGAGCTTCGACCTGTCAGACCTGTGAAGGCGGTAAAGGGAACGTCAATACTGTACCAAGCGCCGTTAGCAAGTGCTGGCGTTGACATCGCATCGAACTTCAACTCATGTTCGCTGTCGTCA
>JAYZDF010000115.1:0-63862 GCA_036337945.1 Myxococcota bacterium | reverse complement strand
GAGGAAAACTGGACGAAGATACGACGGAGCAACTGGTTCCCACGAATTAACGCACGGTTTGATGTTCTTCGGGGGCAATCAGAGCAGACATTGATAGTTCGTGGAAGTAACACCCCCGAAAATAGAAGAATTGCGCAGGTCGCGGGAATTCCGGCAGACTACGCCCATCTTGAGAATGACTTGAGCTATGAGTTCTTCGTCAATGCTCGATGGTCACTCTACTATACAAACCTGGCCATTGAACGGTTTACCTTTCCAAGAAAGGCGCTGTACGACCTACGCCGACAAGTAGGCTTCGCCACCGAAGATGCCTGGCACGAACGTGTCATGCATTTGAGCCGGTTGTCACGAGGCATGTCCGACACTCTTCAAATTGAAACTCTGCGCGCGCGAGTTGACTCGCTCGATGCATTCTTAGAAATATGGCTTGGAGGGCCACTCGAGGAATTACGATGAAAATAACAAGTACAATTACCATGGCAATATGCCTTGGCACATCAATTTTTGCGCCCACGGCATCGGCTAATGAAGAAGCGAGAATATCTTCGGCGAAAGCGAAACTCGACGCAGAACCTAAAGTAGACGCGGTGGTCAGGAAAGCACTCGCCTACTTTCGTGTTCAGCCGTCCGTTATGGATAGCCTTCGCACCAAGGCTCGAGTCCGAGGGATTCTTCCCAATCTCGCTGTGGGTTACCGGTTCGATAGAGACGATTACACCGCTGCTTCGACCCAGAGTCCAACACCGCTGGATCAAACAGAAACCAACAAAACGTACATGAACGCGATGACTGTTGGTGCCGTTTGGGATCTTCGTCAGCTCATCTTCAACCCTGCCGAAATTCAAGTTTATGGACTCATCGGAGTTCAGCGTGACCTGATGTTGGAAGTCACGCGTATTTACTTCCTTCGACGGCAACTTTATCTCCGAAAAATTCTTCGACCACCAGAAGACCCAATCGCGCGTGAAGCACTGCAGCTTCGTATCGACGAATTCACTTCGCTCCTCGATGTACTTACTGGCGGGTGGTTTTCTGAATCAACGGCGAAAGCGATCGGCTCCCGCTGATCACTTCACTATCTTAACGTACGCATCGTAATATTCTTGAACAGCGGCGACATATCTCACGGACTCGCTTCCTCGGCAGTAACCATGTCTTGCCCTCGCTGCAAATTTTCGCTGCTGCAAAAGCAACATTGCTTTTTCAACATGCCCAAACCAGCGGTTCGGATTAAGCCCTCTTCTTTTTGCCAACCTTCGAGCATCAAAAACATGTCCCAGTCCCGCATTATATGCGGCCAACGCAAAGTGTACACGGGTTCGAAAAGGGATTGTCTTGTCAAACCTCTCCACCAAGCGGCTCATATATTTTACGCCAGCATGTACACCTTGATCTAGGTTCTCAAGGTCTCGAAACCCAAGCGAAGCGCCCGTTCTAGGCATAACCTGCATCAAGCCGACGGCTCCCACCCAACTTTTCGCTTTTGGGTTAAATCGGCTCTCAGCGTAAGCTTGCGCACTAATCAACCGCCAATCAAAACCGTACCTAGAGGCATACCGTTTGATGACATTATCGTAGGATGAAATCCTCTGGCTATTTTCACTTCTTCGTTTCTGGGCTTCCTTATAGCGGCCACGTTTACCGAAATACTTCCTACGCATTCCGTTGAACATTGCGCCCTTTTGGTTTTTTCCCACGAAGTCATCGATTGCAGAATGCAGTTGCTCAGAACTTGGCCTTACCGCAAAAGCAATATTTGACTTTGCTTCTGCGCCTTCTCCGGTAGCTAACGACAGTGAACCAACAACAGGGACTTTCATACGCCGCAGCAGTTGCACGATATTGCTATCCGCAACTGTCAGCTCTATTTGCTTTCGCCCGACTCGATCAATCAGTTCCTCCGTATCAACACTCTCTTCTACGATTTTAATCTCAAGTTTAACACCGGCTTCCTGTAATCTCTTGAGTCCCTCAAAATAACTAGAGGAACGTCTTACATGAATCGTACGACCTTCGAGCTCGCCAAGGCTTTGAACGGCCTTTGCATCTTCGTGTTGAACAATTAGCTCGTCGACTTCCAAATATGATTTGCTAAAGAGAACTGCTTCGTTCCTTTTTTTTGTTTGAGTCAGCGAAGATGCGATCACATCACCTTTGCCCTCAAGCAGCCAGGGGATCAAAAGATCATATCGAGGTGCAACTATGACCCGTAGTTTAACACCTAATGACTCAGCCAGGAAAGTAGTCATCTCGTAATCGAAGCCAAGCTGTTGTCCTCTGTAAATAAAGTAGCTCATTGGGTTATTGACCATGAGGACTCGCAGGCTTCCTCTCTTCCGAATGTCCTCAAGATCTCCAACGAAAGCTTCTTTCTCTGAAAAACTCAGAGCAGCCTCCATGACGACTGCGTTGGCAGCTGCGAGCAGTTGCTTATTGTTTTTTCGAACGGCCCAAGCGATTTCGCGACCGGTTGCGATAGGAAAAAGAGGTTTAATCTTGTGATTGTAAGCTCGAATCACAGCAAGCAAATGCGAGTCTACGACAGTAAGGTCGGCTTTACCGCTCGCAACATCCTCCAGCAAGCTTTCAACATCTTTGGCTTCATCAGCAAGTCTTATATCAACATCCAGACTACGTGCCTTCGCTAATTTTTTAAGAGTATCAGCGTATGAAGAACTTTCACGCACGGTAATAGTGCGCCCGGCAAGCTCGTCTAATTTCGATGGCAGACCAACAGCCCCGGCTTTCCCAACTAGAATTTCATCCACCACCAAAGTAGGCCGTGTGAACGCGACTTGTTTCTCCCGCTCCTTGGTAATCGTCAATTGAGCGGCCACAATATCGCCTTCCCCTCGAGTAAGCTTGGGTAAAAGCTCGGCGAACTCCTCGACGACTACAAACTCAAGGTCGACTCCAAGATAGGCACCCAGTTTTTTTGCCAGTTCGTAGTCTTCTATGATGGGTACGTCCGAGCGTTGTAAGAATTGTTCTTGTACTTGATGCACGAGAACGCGCAGAACACCGCGCTCTTTAATGGCAACGAGATCTTCTGTGGAAACAAATTGCTTTGTGGAGGAGCCAAAGAAAGACTTTGGTTGAGCCGCCGCGTCGGCCAACGATTTTTCCGAAGACGCAGCGATACGGTTCCTTTCGGTGCATGCTGACCCGAGCAGCAGCAGAACGCAGAGTAAGCGACCATTGCGGCACGACATCGCAGACAAAATATAGCATAGGAATGGAAGCATTCTCTAAACACCTGTTTTCGTTCAGCTTCCGAAAAGTAGCTTGCTCCTTGCTCAAGAAGTCGCATATGAAAATATGGTGAGTTTTCGAAAGCTTCCTTACATAGACGAAGCGTGGACGTATGCAACCAGCTCTGCTCGTCTTAGTGAAATTTGTCGTGCTGGGCCAAAATTAAGAGGAGCCATCCGGGATTCCGGAACGCTTTTGCGTCACCAGACGTTTGATATCGCCCTCTTCCCATATCCAGCCAAATACGCTTTTCAAGGTGCTTGCACACTCCCCTTCCCCTTCGCTTTCCTAACCAATCGGGCCATCTTCGCGGAGTACCTTGACCTGGAAGGTGAAAAACGTCGCATCATCATTAATCCATCCACACCTGAGGGAGCCCGCAGAGCGCCCTTCTTTGCTCAGCTTCTTCAAAAAATACCCAAATGGTCAGAACCCCTTTTATCGCGGCAATACCGACCTCTTGAAGAACAACTCCGCAACGCCGGAATTGAGCCAGAGACTATTGACTACATTACGTTCGATCATCTCCATGTTCAGCAGCTGACTACATTGCTGGGTCCCAATGGATTATTTTCAAAAGCAAGTTTGCTCGTGACCGCTAATGAGTACAACGCCGCGCGACGGACTCATCCTCTGCAAAAGCATTGGTATGTTGAAGACGCTTTTCGCGACGTTCCGCAGGAAAACATAAAGACTTTCGAGCATGACCTATTGCTCGGAGAAGGCTTGGCACTCGTGCGCACCCCCGGCCATACCGAAGGCAACCACAGCATTTGCCTTCATACTCTTCATGGTCTTTATACCGTGAGCGAAAATGGGGTTTGTCTGGATAGCTACTGCCCCCGGCGCAGCAGCATTCCGGGGCTGGTCGACTATGCAGAACGCCGCGACATTGATTTTGTCCTAAACGCGAATACGCTTGAACGAAGTCTAGACCAATACGCATCGATGAAATTAGAGTCCATCATCAGCGCCCCAGCTAGCCCCGATGGTTTCCCCCTTCATTTTTCATCCTCAGAACTCACCCCCTTTTACTTAGCCCCCACCCTCGAGCCGACGGAAACCATCGGTAAACTACTGTAATCAATAGCATTATTTAACTGAGCGTTTCGCCTCAAACGACTTTGCTCTTTATCGCACATTTCAGCACTTTTTCGACAACCTCTCGGAAATGTTACCGATACAGCTATATGCCCATTCGCCA
Source organism: Myxococcota bacterium (assembly GCA_036337945.1). Lineage (GTDB taxonomy): Bacteria > Myxococcota > Kuafuiibacteriia > Kuafuiibacteriales > Kuafuiibacteriaceae > JAYZDF01. The sequence goes on along the minus strand of JAYZDF010000115.1, from coordinate 59,406 downwards.
GTTCGGTCCGCGCGTCAAATACTACTCACCGCAGGGCCGGCAAAAACACGAGTCTACGAAAATCAGCGATGCGGCACCGGTTCGGGCAGGAAAACTCAATCGAGACAAAACGAAATCCACACAGAGTGCTACTATCCAACAAACGAATGAAAATTCGGACCTCGGACTTCACCGAAACGCACCAAAGAACGTGGTGACCTCGGGAACTCCAAAAGCATCATCACTCGTGTCTACGCGAATCCTCGCTGCAAAGCCCGAGCAAAATGGACGACAAGCATGGTCACAGGTTTCGATTGATACTCTCAAGACACCAGGCCTTGACTCGTCTGCAAACTGTCCGACAAAGCAACTTGCCGTTGGTCAAAAAGTGACTGCAAGAATCAACGGCGCAATCGTTTCGGGGAAAATTGAAGGATTTGATTACAAAGGACGTGCTGTCGTCGTTGGAAAAAAAGGGCAACGCAGAATCAGTGATTGGGACCAGATCCGAATTCAAGGCAAAAAGCGAAGCGTCGAGTCGCCCTATGCTGGTCTCTGCGCTGAGTCTGTCAAGAACCCACCCACGAAACTTGCTGTTGCGTTAGAACAAGCACTCGACATTAAGGTAACTGCAGAGCACCGAGCCCGAGAGTATATCGATTCACTTCACAATCAAGGATACTCTGTTTTCCTCTGTGGCGGTGCGATTAGAGACGCAATCTACGTCCTCAATCAAAATCCACAAACACCAGTTTCAAAAATAGTCGAGCAGCTGAAGGACGTAGACCTAGTTACTGATGCACCTCCTCCGGTTATCCGGAAGACTTGCGAGCAAATCGCACCAGAGTACGAAGACGGCGCAGTTTGGTCACCTCCAATGGTAGAACAATTCGGTGCAGTCTTAGTGGGAGGTCCCAAAGCAGGCCTGGAGAATCCAGAAGGCTTAGACATCGTGTCAATGAGAGCAGCTGGAATGTTCGACGAACAAGTTGAGAATCCCGACACCGGTGAAAAAGCTTTTCCATTTACCTTCGGTGGGAACTTAGAAGCAGACTCTAAGGGCCGCGACTTTAAATGTAACTCGATTTACTATGATCCCTATAACAAGGTCATCGTTGATCCTGGCGGCGTAGGAATCGCAGATGCACAAGACAAACTTCTTCGTATCGCTCGAGCAGGTGACATTTCGAAAGATGACAGTTTGTCTCTGAGGTATTTCAAGTTCCGGATGCGTGGTTATACGACGGACCAAGACAACCTCCGAAAAATCCGTTCGCACGCCAAAGAGACGCTTTGGGGGCCCACTTGGAAAGTAGTGTCCAACCTGGCCAGAATCGCACCCAAAGACGCAAGGTCAACCGACGAAATCGACGCATTCTTCCAGCAACTGGGAGAAGTAATGAAAGCGGACGGATGCGAGCGCTTGTTCACTAAACGCGTCTTGAAACTCAAACCCGAGGTAACCAAACGAATCCAAAAACGCTTCAAGAACCTCAACAAATCCTCGGAGACAAAGTGAACCGACCTGTACCCGTTATAGAAGTCTTCAAGAATGACGAGCAATGGGTCGCCGTCATAGATCCAGTTTCAGGAAGTGCCGACATTGAAACCGTGGACAGTTTAGACAACTGGTCCAGTTCTACCCAGACTGTTGTAATCAACGGCGAAGCAAAGTCGGTTCAACTATTCAGTAACGGCGATAATTACTGTATCCGCTACGAAGAGGCTTTCGTCTAAGTAAGAGAGCGAAGTAACTCTATTTGGCCGAGTAAAGCGGCACAAGCCGTCTCAACCTTTAGAATCCTTGACCCGAGTGATATTGGTTTCATCCCAGCTGCGATAAAGCTCTGAAATTCTGGCTCAATCCATCCGCCTTCTGGTCCCACAGCAAGAACAACATGCTCCGTCTTTGAAAGAGTTTTCTCGGAGGCGAGTGTTTGGCTACCCACCGGGTGCGCGACGTAACCTTTCGAGTTTTTGAGCATTGAACCTAAATGGCCTTCAGTGAACTCCGTAAAGCGAGATTCAAACCGATAAGTCGGCTCGTGAGTGACTTTCCCCTGCGACATCCCTCGATGAAACAAAGGCAGACAGTTTTCGCGTAAAAAAGAATCTGATTTAAGATATGCACGCTCGACTCGCCAGCTTCTCAACACAACCAACTCTCGAAGTCCGAAAGCAGCCAGCTCTGGTAGTATTCGTCGAAAGACCTTTGGGCGAGGTGCAGCAAGAATCAGACTTATATTCGGTTTAAGCGCTCTTCCGTCAGGATGGAACGTGACTGACAGATCAGTATACTCCTCTGTGGTGTGGACGATCGTGGCTATTCCGTGAGGACCATTGACGAGTCCTACCTGGAGTTCATCTCCCGCCTGCGGCTTCAGCACTTTAGAGACGTGAGTATGTCGCGCGCCTCTCAAACGAAAAGCATCTGGTCCGATGGTATCGGAATCGAACAAGAGGATTAGATTCAGCGCTGACCTCGCCTATGCTTTATTGGTGTGGCGGCCACATTTCAGCGGACCATTGCTGATTCGCTGACGTCCCCTCACCTACGTCGGTAAGAAGCGATTTAGAAATATGAATATTCTCCAGTGCAGTATCCGTTAGAACCTGACCACACGCTTCATAAACACCATCTGCATCAATCCCCAGATAGGCATATACATCTACGGGGCGGCCAGACTTAGATGCTTTTCTAACAGCCAGCGTCTCGCATTTGACACCGACAATACTTCCTAGGTTGTCCAGTAGCCCTGCTTCACCGTCCACGACGCAAACCATAGGAACTCTGCGGCCGGCAGCCACAATCATGTCTGCACGATTATTGAGTGCACCATTGGTTTGACCAGATGTCAGGTGAAGGTCGCCCGTAACACCGAGTGTCTGGCGCAAATGGCGATACCCAGTATCACGCGCCAGAGTTCCGCAAAGCAGGTCAGCACAGGTCACAACAATTACATTCGCAAATATACCTTGCTCGTGGAGACGTTCCGCTGCGGCAACGGCTTCAGAGCCCATTGCTCCCATAGTAAAGACGTTGACCACATTTTCACCGGGTTCGTACCCGTCGTGGCCGCGCCAATCGATCAAGTAATAGCCGCCTTCCAGCGCATCTTTCCTGGAGGTCTCGATGATCGCTTCGTCACTTTGGTTCTCGAAGCGTTTTGCTTTCCTCAGGTTCTGCATCATTTCAGCCTGTTTGAAAGCACGAGTGACAGCGCGAATAACCACGCCTGATCTGCCTTTATTGTCTCCGAGATAATGCCTTCGGACCGTTTCAGATAATATCCAGTCTACTTCAATCGCGTAGAACGGTTCCCACGTAATCAAGTTCGGCATTTGAATATCACTCTTCCAAGAGTGTTGCGCCCCTTCTGGAGCCAAGGTCACACCAGAGGGAGTACCAACAACGACGAAACCAGAATCCCAGTATAAGTTGTAGTACAACTGATCATAGGCTCTTTTAATGAAGAAATCGTAAACAGTCATGATGGGTAAAAATGGGATACCCAAGCGGCTTCTCATCTTGCCGAACGAGCCTACTGCCGTCATGCAATTCGCTTCTGCAATTTCGAAGCGAATGTGACGAGTCCATGCATCTTCATAGGGAGAAAGCTTTGGTCTGCCTCTTTCTGCCAAGCCGAATTCTTCTTCCCAGTTTGGCTCTGATTGCACGCCGTAAATCCGTTCATCCATCGCAGGATTAATGTTGGTCGAAGTCCCTACGTCAGGCGCCATCGTTAGTACGAGTTCAGCCGCTGGCCCCCATTTTCTTTCTGCATCTGTAAGCGGTTTCTGTGGCTCTCCGGCACGATCTTTCTCTTGCCGATTACCAATACGAATCAGTTTCGCAGCAAGCTGCCCCCAAACGTATTGAGTATGAACCAGCGGAAGATACTTGAGGTTCAATCCCAAAGTATCGGGCATCTCACCCACTTCTTCGGCCCGGTCAGTAAATATCTTCGAGTTCTTGTCGCGGAGCGCCCAAAGCGCTTCAGTCCCAGAACGAAGCTCTGCACTGCGCTTGGCCAAGAACTTACCTTCGGTGCTCTCAGCGTCGAATCGGGCAAATGGGTTGTCTGGCGTAAGGCCTTCGGCTGCCAATACTTGATTTACCTCTTCCTCAGAGGTCATTGCGGAGTGATTACCCGGAGCAGCATAACAGTCCAGACCCCAGCCCTTGATTGTATACGCAATGATCATGGTCGGGTCGCGTGTTTCTTCGCGACACTCTCGCATTGCTTTCAAAAGCTCACCGACATCATGGCCGCCGAGATTCTCAAACACCCCGAACAATTCCTCGTCAGACAATTTCTTCAACAGGGGTGCGAGTTTCTTTTCCTTTGCTAATAACTGTTCGCGGACGATGGCTCCGTCGCGAGAGAGTAGCAACATTTGAAAGCCGTAATCGGAAAAGCCTGTTTCTAGGATTTCTTTAAATAGCTGTCCGCCCTTCTGCTTGAATACAGCCTGACGCTTAGAGCCATGTTGAACACGAATAACTTTCCAACCGTTTGCAACTGCGACTCGTTCCATACGATCGCCATCGGTTCCTTGCAGACCGCGCGGGTTAGGGATTCGAGTTCCATCTAGGTTCTGCCTGTTATAATCGACAATCCAGGTTACGTTATTCAGCTCGCGTTCTGCTGCATCCGGCATAGCTTCCATGAGTGAGCCTTCGCGGAACTCAGAGTCGCCAATCAGTGACCAAAAATGGGCGTTCTTGGGTACATCGAAACCATGATCTTCGGCGTACCGATATGCGAGCGCTGTATACATTGATACAACAGGTGGAATGCCCACCGAGCCCGACGGATAATAGTAGTAACCATCTGGGTCCCACTCCGAATGGTAGCTTTGAAAAACGGGTTCTCCATTCTGAGAAAATTTTCGGAGATGATACATAGCCTGACGCATAGGTTCATCATCGAGCCATTTCGTTCCCATCGGGACATCATGCATAAGTCGAAGCATGTAATTCAACGAATGGTCCACCGGCGACGCGTGTGGTTTCACAGCGAAGGTATCGGCCGCCTCACGAGCACCGAGATGAAGAGCCGACATGATGTGAACGCAAGATGAGCAGGATGCAGGATGACCACCCACTTTGGGGTCACCGACCATGACATCGTCACGGTGGTTCGCGTCATAGATCATCTTGGTTGCGTAGGCGAAAGCTCGTCGAGCAATGCTCGAAATAACTTTTGATTCGTTTTCAAAACTCACGGGCTCTTACTGACTCAAAATCCCTTCGTAGGGAACTGAAATCGAAAGCTAAAATGGGGCTTTTCGAAAATGTCATACGATGCAAGATATGAGGGGTGGTTATCCCGCCAATTAACGAAATTCTGGATTATGAGGGTCCGGCGACCCACGCTGTGCTCACTTTAGAGTTATCAGCCGATACCGAGACACCGATCTCCTTGTTCTACAAGCTCAGCCAGGACCGACCGAACGCATTCCTCTTGGAAAGTGTGGAAGGCGGTGAATCTCTGGGCAGATACTCCTTCATTGGATTTGACATTGAAACCCTAATTGAGCAGACACCGGGCCAGGATCCTCTCAAAAACATTCAGGAAACCCTAGAAAGATACCAAGTGCTTCCCCGTGCTGGCATTCCGCGTTTTCAGGGCGGCGCGGTCGGTTATTTGGGATATGACTGTATTCAATATTTCGAGGACATCCAGCTTCCCGCAAATCCATCAAATACCAGTGCCGAAGCGGTCTTCATGCTGGTTGAAGACCTCGCCATTTTCGACCATCTCAAGCAGAAGGTCATCTTGCTCACTCACATGCCGTTGGCCGGAGACCGTCGTTGGGCCTATCGAGCGTGTGAAAAAAGGCTGCACAGCTTGGTAGAGCGAATGAATAACGCGCCGCCCGCCCCTCGAGAGCTCATTCCCGAAGAGCGCCTGAAGTTACCAGAGCCAGCTTCCAACTTTTCCCCGCAGGAATTCACTGACGCGGTAGCTACAGCCAAACGGGCCATACAGGATGGCGAAATTTTTCAGGTCGTGCTTAGTCAACGCTTTACGGTGAAAGTAGAGGTCGATCCTTTTGAACTGTACCGAGCACTACGAGCACTCAACCCCTCGCCGTATATGTTCTACCTGAAATTTTCTGACAGCTGCGTCGTAGGTGCCTCACCCGAAGTCTTGGTGAGAATGGAAGGTGACGAAGTTCTCGTGCGACCAATTGCGGGAACAAGGCCGCGCGGAAAAGACAGGGAAGAAGACGAAAACTTTGCAAAAGAACTTCTAGCCGACGAAAAAGAGCTCGCGGAGCACCGGATGCTCTTAGATCTTGGGAGAAACGACATCGGCCGCATTGCTCAAATTGGAAGCGTAGAAGTCGACCGACCTCTACATATCGAAAAATATTCCCATGTCATGCACATTGTTTCCGACGTCCTGGGCAAAGTAGAACCAGAGCTCTCAGCGTACGATGTCCTCCGCGCCTGCTTTCCCGCCGGAACTCTTTCTGGAGCGCCGAAAATCAGGGCGATGGAGCTCATCAGTTCGCTCGAGAAAGATCGTCGAGGACTTTATGGTGGCGCAGTAGGGTATTTTGATTTCACTGGTAACATGGATACATGCATCGCCATTCGTACTATGCTGATTCGTGATGGCGCCGTGCATATTCAAGCTGGTGCAGGAATAGTGAAAGACTCGGTCGCCTCATCTGAATACGCCGAATGCGTAAACAAAGCGAAAAGCTGTCTCACCGCCCTGGCCCAAGCCACCGGCATGACGAAGGAATGAATCATGAAAGTGGTCATCATAGATAATTACGATTCATTCACGTACAACCTGTATCAACAAATTGGAACAATCACCGGTCAAAGACCCGATGTGTTTCGAAACGACGAAATCACGCTGCCCGAACTCGAGAGGCTGCGGCCCACTCATATCGTACTATCTCCTGGCCCTGGTCACCCATCAAATCCGAGAGATTTTGGGGTTTGCAAGAATGTCATTACGGAGTCATTTGAGGACATTCCTGTTCTTGGAATCTGTCTCGGGCACCAAGGCATCATCGCTCATTTAGGCGGTAATGTCGTTCATGCCCCGAGCATTGTACACGGGAAAATGCACACCATTGAACATAACAATGAAGGGCTATTTCAGCAGCTTCCAACGCCGTTGAAGGTCATGCGATATCATTCACTCATTGGCGACCGTAGCTCGCTACCTGAAACTCTTCGTGTCACGGCCTGGACTTCTGACCAGCTTATCATGGCTATCCAACACAACGTACGACCTTTGTTCGGGCTACAATTTCACCCTGAAAGTGTAGGAACTCCCGATGGTGATCTCTTGATAAGGAATTTTTTGAACCAATGAACAACTATCTCCACGCAACAAAGACACTTTTCCGGAATGAAGATCTAGGGGCGGAATTAGCTGAGGCCGTGATGGAAGAAATAATGACCGGACAGCTAAACGATGTTCAGATAGCTTCTTTTCTCTCAGCTTTAGCCACCAAGAAGGAAACCGCCAGTGAGTTCTTAGGAATGGCAAAAGTGCTCAGGCGCCATGCATCTTCAGTATCAGCTGAAGGAGACTTGTTTGATACGTGCGGCACTGGTGGGAGCGGTCTCGACACCCCGAACACTTCTACACTCAGTGCGCTCGTTGTCGCCACCGCAGGCGTAAAAGTAGCCAAACACGGAAATCGCTCCAGCTCAGGACGCTGTGGGAGTGCCGATGTTTTAGAAAAAGCGGGAGTAAACATATCGCTCGGAAAAGTAGAGGTCGAACAACTGCTACTCACTCAAAACTTTGTATTCATGCTCGCACCACTTTTTCATCCGGCCATGAAGTTCGCGGGTCCAGTGCGAAAGCAGATGGGCGTAAGAACCTCTTTTAACTTTTTGGGTCCCTTAGCGAACCCAGCCAATGTTTCACGTCAGGTACTAGGAGTAAGTGACCTCGCGAGGGCGCCACTGATCGCCGAGGCACTCGCAGGGCTTGGTCTTACTCGAGCTCTTGTCGTTCACGGTCTGGATGGACTTGATGAAATTACAACCACTTGTCCAACGGCTGCCTGGCTTGTACAGGACGGTCATGTCGAGTCTTTTGAGTTCAATCCCGATGACTTAGGCATTCGTCGAGCAGCGCACGCTGAGATCACGGGTGGTGACACTCAGATGAATTTAGAGATATTTGAGCAAACCCTCCGCGGAACAGTCTCAACGGCTATCTGTGACCTTGTCTCAATTAACGCAGGTGCAGCACTATGGATAGCAGATATCGCCGACTCCATCGCCAACGGTTATAAGCTAGCGGTAGAGATTGTCCGCTCTGGAAAACTGCAGGACACTCTAAGTTCCTATAAAGACCTATCAAACGAGTTATCATCATGAGCGTACTGCAAGAAATCGTTGAATCCACGAAGAGTTCTGTCATTGCTCGAAAAGCTAAACACCAAGGTTTCTCGGCTCTCGCTCGCAGCGACCGAAGCTTTCTCACTGCACTGTCTCAACCTGGAATTGGCTTGATTTCGGAAATCAAGAGGAAGTCGCCCTCCCGCGGACTGATTCGCGACGACTTCGACCCAGCGAAAATTGCGGCAATTTACGGAAGGCACGCCAGTGCTATCTCTGTTCTCACGAACCACGAATATTTTGGTGGCAAAAGCGAGTTTCTTCAAATCGCACGACAAAACGCGAACTGCCCTATCCTCGCCAAAGACTTCTTCGTCGACCCGTTTCAGATTGAAGAAGCACGGTCTTTTGGCGCCGATGCTGTCCTTTTGATGGCTTCCGTCCTCGAAGTGGAACAAATAAACGATTTTTTGGCTCAATTAGACGAGTTGCAGATGAACGCGCTTGTGGAAGTTCATAGCGAAGCCGAGCTTGATAACGTTTTAGCAAATACCAATGCGCCCATCGTCGGAGTCAATAGTCGAGACTTGAACACCCTTAGCATTCACGAAGAACAAATATTCAAACTAGGTCCGCAGGTGAAAGCGTCGGGACGCATTCTCGTGGCCGAAAGTGGCATTTTTGAAAAGACTCAGGTCGAAAAACTGCACTCTTTAGCCGATGCAGTTCTGATTGGAAGCAGCATTATGCTTGCGCACGATATCGAGGAAAAAATTGTGGAGCTTGGATGGTAAAGATTAAAATTTGCGGCATCCGTGACGCGCAAGGCGCCAGGGCTTGTGCGGAAGCAAAAGTCGAATTCGTGGGCTTTAATTTTGTTCCCGGCCGGCGCCGCCAGGTCACCCCAGAGCAGGCACAGGCTCTTCACACGTTTTGTCCTGATTCATCAGCGGTTGGTGTATTTATGAACCAATCCTTTGAAGTAATCCAAGCAACAAACGCAGTATGCCCACTCGACTATATTCAACTTCACGGCGACGAAACCCCTGAACTCTGCCGCGAGGTGGCAACTCTAGCACCCGTCATAAAAGCTTTTGCAGTCACCGAAAACTTCAAGCACGAAAGCCTGGCAGGCTACGCCAACTTCGTTGAGTTTTGGCTTTTTGACGGTGCGAAAGCAGGGGAAGGCGAGCGATTCGCCTGGGCTAAACTCAGCGCTCCGTCTCTCACGAAACCATTCTTCGTCGCCGGAGGCATCAATCAAACAAATGTTTCCAAAGCAATCTCTGAATTTTCACCGTACGGCGTCGACACCGCGAGTGGTATTGAGATAGATGGGAAGCAAGACAGAGGTCGCATCTTGGACTTTTGCGAAACGATAAGAGGTAATCCGTGAAACTTGATGGAAAATTTGGAAGATTTGGGGGGCTTTTTGTTCCCGAGCTACTCATTCCGGCGCTCGAAGAACTCGAAGATGCTTTTCTGACCTTCCGAGATGACAAAGATTTCAACCTTGAGTTGTCTCAGCTTCTCAAAGACTACGCCGGGAGACCTACAGCCCTTTATCATGCGAAAAGAATTTCTTCTGAAGTGGGAACAAAAGTGTACTTCAAGCGCGAAGACCTGCTCCATGGCGGCGCTCACAAAACAAACAACACCATTGGCCAGGCTCTACTCGCGAAAAAGATGGGCAAGACGAAACTCATCGCTGAGACGGGTGCAGGCCAACATGGCGTCGCTACAGCTCTTGTAGGCGCCATGCTCAACATGGAAGTCGAAATTTTCATGGGCGCAAAAGATGTCGAGCGTCAGCGACCAAATGTTCAACGAATGGAGCTTTTTGGCGCAAAGGTACGCCCAATCTCGGCGGGATCGGCGAGCTTGAAAGACGCGATCAACGATACCATGCGCTACTGGACCGCCAATGTTCGCGATTGTTTCTATGTCTTCGGCACAGTTGCAGGGCCTCACCCCTACCCTACTATCGTCAGAGATTTCCAGAGAATCATTGGCGACGAAGCGAGGGCGGAATTGCTGGAACGCGAAAAGCAATTACCTACCAAAGTTGTCGCTTGCGTCGGCGGCGGTTCGAATGCAATGGGACTCTTCGCCGCCTTTATTGATGACCCCGACGTAGCAATTATTGGTATCGAGCCCGGTGGACACGGAATTCTTTCGGGTGCGCACGGTGCGACGCTCAGCGCAGGAACAGTCGGTTGTTTGCACGGGTCCATATCTTACGTACTTCAGAGCAAAGACGGTCAAATCAACGAAGCTCATAGCGTCTCAGCAGGGCTTGACTATCCAGGAGTTGGCCCGGAACACGCTTGGCTCAAAGATTCGGGCAGAGCGACCTATCTTCCAGTTGATGACGAGCGGGCGCTCGAAGCATTCTCATGGCTGAGTCGCACGGAGGGGATTATTCCTGCGCTCGAAACCTCGCATGCTATCGCAGCGATTCCCGATTTAGCCAAAGATATGTCCGAAGAAGACATCCTCCTCATCAATTTGTCTGGGCGCGGAGATAAGGACTTGGACCACGTCATGAATATCATCGGAGCACAAAAAGAATGAAGAGACTCAACAGCACCTTTGAATCACTCAAACAACGAAATGAAGCCGCATTCATGCCTTTTTTGGTGATTGGTGACCCGGACTTCGAGACCTCTCTTGAATTGGCGAAGAACTGTATTGCAGGTGGTGCAGACATCATGGAGTTTGGCTTTGCCTACTCCGATCCACCGGCTGATGGGCCTGCTATTCAACTTGCGGACCAACGTTCACTCGCCGCAGGTTTTACAACGGACCGAGCCTTTCAATTCATGGAGAATTTGCGCAAAGACACGGAGGTCCCCTTTGCCCTGCTGATCTATTTCAATCTGATCATGCAATACGGAATTCGTGAATTTTACAAACGCGCTTCCGATGTTGGAATAGACGCGATTCTTATCGCAGACCTTCCACTTGAAGAGTCTGCTGAGATACTCCAAGCCGCTGAAGAATTTAATGTGGCTCCTATTTTTATCGTTACCGAGCTCACCTCCGCTGAACGACTTCTTAAAATTACGCCATTAGCAAAAGGCTATTTATACGTCGTAACGAATCTTGGGGTCACGGGAACTCGACAAGAACTGGGAGACTCTCTTAAGGCCACGATCAACCGCCTTCGTCCACACACCAATATTCCGATGCTTGCTGGGTTTGGTATTTCCACACCAGAGCACGTGAAGTCAGTGCTTCAAGCTGGGGCAGACGGTGCCATCGTAGGCTCGGCCCTGATAAAGCGAATCGAAAAGAATCTCGAAGATGTGTCCACGATGAACTCAGAAGTACGACAATTATGCCGTAGCCTAAAAGAAGCAACGCGCTGAATAAACTAAGGTTTGGTCCCCATCTTTTCCAGAAATTGAGAAAGTGCTGATTTTTCATATCCAGTATGTGACCATGTGATCTTCCCTTCGGGATCAACCACAATCATCATCGGCAAGGTATCTGCTTTGTAGCGTCGCGCTAAAATGCCAAAGCGGTCAGAAAGCGCAGGAAAGTCGAAACTGAGTTCTTCTACCAACAATTTCCGCATCTCTTCGATGCCTTTCTTTTCACGGTCAATAATAACAGCTGTAAGAAAATAGCCCGCTTGCCGAATCTCCTTTGACTTCTTAGCAAGCACCGCCAGTTCTTTCTTACAAGGTTCGCAGTACGAAGCACCAAACGTAAGAGCTAAGCCTTTTGACGAGGTCTCTCTTTTCGGACCAAACCACTTCCGGGAGGAAAACATGCGATGTTTTGAAAGGTTGGGGTTCAGGGTCTTGAGCGTGAATTGAGGTGCCTCGGAGCCCACGGAAAGACCTCTGCTAGAAGGTTTCGCTATCCCGTTGCTGCTAAAAATAGCGATGTAGACCGCGAGCGAAATCGATAGGCTCAGTACTCTCACGCGAACTATCTAACAGACCCAAACCGTGGCGTCGATGACTAAAGCGTAAACACAAACAATCAAAAAAAAATGGCCGGCCAACCCTTTGGTTCGCCGGCCATTCGCCGCTCTCTCTGTTCCCTTTTTTACCTTCCTACTGATTGAATAATGTTTTTGGCCGTTTCGTTATATTTATCAATAACCTGCCGTAACATGTCGAACATCTGACTTCTCTTGTCGATGGTTCGCTTCATCTTCATCGTCTCAACATCGATCGATGGAGCGCCGGGCGGCTGGCCTTGTTGACCACCTTGAGCACCCTGTCGCTGTTGTAATTTGTTGATGCGTTGCGCTTGCCCTTGAATATCGCGGTCCATTTTTTTGATTATCATCATAAACATCAATGTGACCATGTCTTCGACCGTCATTGCGCCGCCCCCAGGCATACCGCCGGCCATAATCGCATTGAGCATGTTTGGGTCTCCAGCCCCAAACATATTTCCTCCGCCTCGGCCTCCGTTTGCATAAAGCCCTTGGTTGGGACCACGTGCACCTTGAGCCCCCATCGGAGCATTCGCCGTTGGTGGCAGAGCTGGGATAGCACCTCCACCCTGAAGTGGCGCTGCCTGGGGTGCCGGAAGTGCTTGAACACCGTTTGGCAGACCTCCTCCTGCTAAGAGATTTCTGAGGGCTCCCATCAAGGCTTGAGGCAATGCGCCCTGATGTGCTGCAGTTCCCATTCCAGGAAGTGCGCCGTGCATTGGGGGCGCAAGTGCTGGTCCACGCATAGCAGCCTGATTCAATTGATTGAGATATCCCTGAGCGTTGGCCGCAGCAATCGCGCGGCGCCCTCCTAAGCCACTTGCACCAAACGGCTGAATCATTGGGTTCTGTTGGAGTTGCAGGCGACCGTTCTGGATACCTCCGGGAAGAACTCGGCCACCGAGCATCATCTCAAGTTTTTGGCGCGCAAATGGCTGAGTCTGGAGGAACCTCTCCAACATCGCTCCGGACTGACGATTTGCGAGCTGTTGCACTCCCGCTGGAGAATTAGCGGAGTGAAGAGCAAAAGATTGATTGGGGGCGTATTTGTTTGGACATCGACAATTAGATGCTATCGCGGGAGGCATGGGTAGCTGAGCTGGGATTCGTCCCGTGGCGAACATTTGGCCCAATCGCGGTGCCGAAAGACCACCGGTCTTTTGGTAATCGTCTGCGAGCGCGTTCATCTGCTTCGGTGATGCTTTGAGCTCGCGAACCTTATCGACGACCTGCTCCAATCCCAAAGCGCGAAGTAAATGCCGCGCACCCCTTAGTTCATTCCCTGCTCCAAATACCGACATATATTTTACCTTCTCCTTCTTTCACGCCTGCCCTGAGAACAATCTCTCACAGCGACCACAGACACGAAGAGACAAAGCAAGCCCGATGCCAAAGCGGTAATCACCCGTAACTATGAGCTTTTTAGGTATCGAGAAGTTCTTCAGTTGCATATTTTTTTCAGATCGAACCAAAAAAGGTGCACAGCTATGGCTACATAGTTCGAGATGAATCTCATGAATGCCCCTAGGAGATGACATATTTTCCGAGGCATAACGACAGTAAAATGCTAATATCCTGTCACTTCTATCCAGTATGCTGACCTCATTAAAACGTATCCGGCGCCAAAACGGCTTTACCCAATTGGAACTCTCAGAGACCTCCGGCGTCTCTCGAGCAACCATCAGCGCTATCGAAAGTGGACATTGCAACCCTTCTGTCCAAATCGCGATTCAACTCGCACGTGCTCTTCGAACGACCGTGGAAAGTATTTTCGAAACGACTGACCAACCGCCTTACGATCGACTAGCTCGACCACCTAAGAAGAATGAAAACCGATTTTGGTGCGCTGATATCTTTGGACAACGTATCGCGTTCCCGGTTGAAATGCCCTTCGCATCTTGGACACCTCACGATGGACTATTAAGTACCGCGAAGCCCGAGCCAAACATACCTCATCTTGCTGCCAAGACTCTTGTCGTCGCGAGTTGCGACCCATTTATTGGATTAATTCGTGACGAACTGGCTAAACAAGGTATTCGCCTTATATCTTTGCAACGGACAAGCCGGCAAGCTTTGAAGCTTCTGGAGCTTGGGTTGGTTCACATGGCAGGCATCCATTTTGGGAGTGACCAATCAAGTACGCAAAATTATGATGCAGTTTCTCAACTCCGGAAATTCTCTCCCTACAAACTTATTCGTTACGCAACCTGGAACGCAGGAATTGTAGCTTCCGAAAACTATAACTCATTCAGTGTCGATCGAATTATCAATACGGATTGCAGATGGATAAATCGACCGATTGGATCGAGCGCTCGCGCATCTCTCGACGAAATTCTACGTACGCGTACATCACCTGAAGCAATAAACGGCTACACCAATGAAGCCAACAGTCACCAAGCTGTCGCGGATATTATAAAGTGTGGAGCCGCGGATGCAGGATGGATTCTTGAGTCGGTTGCATCCTCTCAGGGACTCAGTTTTCGACCCATCAAGAAAGAGTTTTACGACTTGTGCTTTTCTGAACAACTGGAAGGAGACCCGAGGTACAGAGCATTTATTGACCTCGTTCGTTCAAGAGTATTTCGTGACCTTTTTCGCGCCCTACCCGGAATCGAGTGCCGAAATGCAGGAGACATCGTCAATGTCTCCTAACGTTGTCCTCATGTTCTGTTGTAGTTTGCTGGTCATAAACAGTGCCTGCATCCCGTCTTCTGATGACAACAAAGTATACGTGTACGCTGCCATTAGTGCCGCGCCAGCAATTGAAGAAATAGTTAAAAACGTAAAAGATATCCAAGTAACTGTAAATTCAGCATCATCCTCTGTGTTGGCACGTCAAATCGAAAATGGCGCTCCCGCTGATATATTCATCTCTGCAGATTTGGCGTGGATAGAGTCGCTTAGGAACCACCAGAAACTGAGAATAGAATCTGTAAAGCCCCTTTTGAAAAATTCTCTTGTGGTTGTAGCGACATCTACGAAAGTGCAATGGCCTCCGAAAATAACATCGTCGCTTCGAATCGGGATAGCAGACCCAGACCACGTTCCCCTCGGCCGATATGCCAAAGAAACTCTGACGCATGAGAAATTATGGTCCAAACTGCGAACTAACTACGTATTTGGAAAGAATGCTCACTCAACATTACGATACGCGGAACGCAATGAAGTGGAGCTATCGATCGTTTATAAATCAGATGCTCAAAAAAGTGACCTCGAAGTGATCCATGAGTTACCGACCACCACTTCCACACAAATCATTTATCCTATCGCACTAACATCACCACAGATTAGGCAGGCTAGTCGTCAGATCTACGAAAGAATACTTCGTTCTGAAGCGATCTTTAGAGCACATGGTTTCGAGATACCATGATGAACCTTGACGCAGGTCATTTAGAGGCGATTCAACTTTCGTTATTTGTCAGTATCGCAAGCACAATACTTGTATTGCCAGTTGCCATCACTACAGCCTGGCTACTCGCGCAAACTCAATTTGTAGGAAAATCTATCGTCGAAGCGTTCGTTACAATGCCGCTGGTCCTGCCACCAGTAGTCACCGGCTACTTTCTGTTAATTATCATGGGACGAACCGGGCTTTTTGGTCGGTACCTTTGGGACGCTTTTGGTATACAACTATCGTTTTCTTGGTACGGAGCTGCTTTAGCTTCTGCTATCGTTTCTTTCCCCCTTGCGGTCCGCTCCATACGACAAAGCTTTGAGGCCATAAATCCACAGTATGATCAAGTAGCACAGACGCTCGGGGTCTCGAGAAGTCGACGATTCCTCACTTTGCATCTCCCACTCGCTATGCCGGGAATAATAGGAGGCAGTCTACTTGCTTTTGCTCGAAGTCTCGGTGAGTTCGGCGCAACAATTACTTTCGTCGGTAATATACCGGGCGAAACAAGAACTATTCCCTTAGCTATTTATTCAAATTTACAGCGACCGAACGGAGAAACAGAAAGCATAATTTTAGTTGTTTGCTCCGTGATACTTTCTATCGCTGCAGTCGTCATGAGTGAGGTCTATTTGTCTATGAAAAGGACAAGCATCTAGTGAAACTCGAATTCAAACTTCAGTTTCGCCCTGCGCCACGGGCGAAAGAATCGTTCGATATGTGCGTAGAGGGTTGCTGGGAAGGAGAGCTGCACGTTGTGCGCGGCCCTTCTGGTTCGGGAAAATCTACTTTACTTAAATTGTTCGCGGGGCTTCTCACCCCTCAAGCAGGGACAATAACGCTCAACGATAGACACCTACTCGACACAAGTAGTCAGGTTCACGTCTCTGCCGAAGCCCGAAGGATAGGAATGGTATTCCAGGAAAGCCTTCTATTCCCACACCTGTCCGTTGAACGAAATATTTTCTACGGTAACCAGGATCGTGAATTCGCTCGTCTTCTTATGCACGCTCTAGAAATTGACTCAATAAAACACGCGAAACCTGGAAATATCTCGGGAGGCGAGCAAAGACGCGTTGCAATCGCGCGAGCTTTGGCGACAAAACCAGAACTACTACTTTTAGATGAACCCTTTACCGGCTTGAACGAGGAACTGAGGCACTCGCTGTGCGGTTTACTTGAGGTTATTCAAAACGAGTACGAAGTTGGACTCATAATCGTGTCACATGATTATGTGGAGTTGTTTGATGCGCTGGATAGCTCATCAATCCACTTTATAGACTGTGGCAAACTAATTGAGGACTGAAACGCGAGAAGATTCCACCGAGTCTTCGGTCATTTGATCCTTGTTTCCAATTTTTGATACAGTCGACTGCCCAGCATCGTTTGCGGCGGGAGAAAACATAGAACGGAGCCTATATTCAGCTCTAGCCTCTGAATTCACATCCTTAAACATATTGGACACTTGCAAGACAGATCGTAATTTATCCTGCGCAAAACGCGGCAAAACCAATTCAAGAACAAGCGATAGACGAGCAATTTTAGGAACGAAAACGTCGACCTGACCTTTTTGCAATGCCGAATGAACTGCTTTAGCCACGTCTTGTGGTGTGACCTTAGGAGGCCATTTGGGTGCCGTCACGCCATCAAAAAGTTCGGTATCTACGACACTCGGTAAAACATAGGTAAAGCCAATATTCGAATCAAGATATTCTGCTCGCACAGCTTCCGTGAGTCCGACAACTGCATGTTTCGTTGCAGAATAAATTGCTGAATATGGCACACCGAATTTACCTGCTAACGAGGCTATATTGACAATGTGTCCCGCGTTCCGCTCCTCCATATGTGGCAAAAACGCACGCATAAGATTGATGACACCTCGAAGATTCACTTGGATTTGGCGTTCGTTTTCTTTCGGGCTCAGTTCCAAGAAGTTACCAAGACACATAATTCCCGCGTTATTGATCAGGATATCGACTGGGCCATGCTCTTTGACCAAGTCAGCGACCGTTTGCTCAACCACTTCACTGTCACTCACGTCCATGACACATGACAGGGCCTGACCGCCTCGCTCCTCAACAGAAGTGACACCTGTCTTCGCTGAGGCCGCATCGATATCTATGATGATGATTCTCGCGCCAGCACGGCTGAGTTCTAAAGCTGTGGCTAGTCCGATTCCTCGGCCAGCACCTGTAATGGCAATGGTCTTTCCACGCACGTTTCGCCCCATGGTCTTATGCGGATACCAGACAATTCGAGGTTGTCGCAACCTCCGCAGAATCGGAGTGACCTTGGCTCGCAAGCTTGACCTCTGCTACGAAAGCCCTCATACAAGGGTTAAACCCGAATTTTACGAAGAGAACTCGAAACCGGTGCCGTTTCAGACTTATAATAGATTCAGGGAAACCTGGAAACCTTCGCGTTGACATGAATCGTGCGTCGGTACAGGGAATAAGTGCGCATGAGCAATGGCGAAGAAACACTAAGAAAAGTCGGCCGTTATGAATTGGTCCGCAAGATTGCTACGGGGGGTATGGCCGAACTGTTTTTGGCGAAGTTTTCGGGGCCGGGAGGCTTCGAAAAGCGTTGTGCTCTCAAACAAATCCTGCCTCAATTTGTTGAAGACGAAGAATTTAAGCGGATGTTTCAAAACGAAGCTCGCGTTGCCGCGATGTTCGATCATCCAAATCTCGTCCAAATCTTTGAGCTCGACGAAGACCCAGCAACAAAGCGCTTCTATATCGCCATGGAGCTCATCAATGGGATGGACCTTCGCCAGCTGCAGAATCTTGCCCGCGAACAAGGGCAACAAATCCCTCCGGAGCTCGCATCCTGGGTCGTCGGCCAAACTCTAGATGGCCTAGCTTACGCCCACGATTTCAAGGATTCAGAAGGCAACCGTCTGAATTTAGTTCACCGAGATATTTCTCCGCAAAATATATTGGTGTCCTACGAAGGAGCAATTAAGGTCGTCGATTTCGGCATTGTAAAGGCGAGCTCTAACGAAGGCAAAACGCAAACAGGTATGCTCAAGGGCAAGATTGCTTACATGTCTCCCGAGCAAGCCTTAGGTGAAAAGCTTGACGCGCGTTCAGATTTATTTGCTGTAGGCATTTGCTTGTACGAGCTCATTGCAGGTGTAAAGCCATTCAGAGGCGCAAATGAGATCATGACGCTGCGGGCCATACTGGAACAGGACCCTCCTCCCATTACTAACTTCGTTCCAGATTGTCCTCGGGGCATTGAGAGAGTTATCTATCGCTCTCTCGCGAAAAATCGAGACGAGCGATATCAGGACGCTCGTGAGTTTCAGATCGACTTAACCAACGTTCTTCGACAAACACCGCTCCCTCTTGACCGACACGTTTTCTCTGAATTCCTCAAGACTCTCACGGAGAGTGGAACCGACCGATTCGATTCCACCAAACTAAAAATACCACGCATCTCCACTTCGGCCGAACTCGACCCAGAGCCTACTCCGAGCCCCATGAGATTCGCAGGCTCCCAACCGACAGCAGCTCCCGAAGCACCCGCTTCCGTTGCACCACCCCGCGCCGATAGCGGTGCTAGTGCCGCGGCCTTTGCTCCACCGGTTTCATCTGTGGGCCCTGCTACTTCTCCGGGAGTCGCTGCACCTGACCTAAACGGTCCTTCAGAAGACTCAATGGTCAGCTCCGTAAGAGCCGCCGGCGTCGGCCAGAAAAATTCAATGCTGGTGGTGATCGGCATCGCCACCGTCGCCCTGATTGCTGTGGTTGGCTGGTTCTTTTTCGGAGAAGGCTCCGAACCGCAACCTATTCAGGCAACTACACCAGCGCCTAGGACCGTCAAAAACGACGCAGCAAAACCTGCTGAAAAGAAGCCAGATGTCGCGCCTAAACCGGTGGCAGCAAACGAAACAGCCAAGCCAGATGTCGCCGCGACTGTTGAGAAAGCCGCTCCTAAGACCAAGACGGCGGTAGATGAAACGCCGAAACAGAACACTACGCCCCCTGCTGTTGTTGCAAAAGTAGAGCAGAAAAAACCTGCCCAAAGGCCGAAAGCGGGTAAGAGCACCCGGCCTACCTCGACCAAGAAACCAACGCCTCCGAAGCCTGCCCCGGCGCCCGCACCCAAAGTACGCGCCGGGAAGCTCACCCTAAACACCGTTCCGAAAGGACTCACCGTCCGACTCGGCAGTAAGAATATTGGAAAGACACCACTAAATAATGTGAACATTCCTGTCGGCGACCATAAACTCTCTGTCAGCTCAAAGCCTTTTGGGATTTCGAAGGCTCTTCAGGTCTCCGTCAGCGACGGCGGAAGCGTCACGCGAAAGTTAGTATTTGCTCGGGGGACGATTAAAGTCTTATCTCGTCCCTCAGCCAACGTAAGCATCAATGGACGCTCCAAAGGCATGTCTCCGACGAAGAAGCTTCCTATGTACGAAGGCAAACATGAAGTCAGACTGACAACGAATGACGGCCGTGAAGAAACTCGCATCATAAACCTAAAGGGTGGCCAAAACGAAATTGTCAAAGTCGTTTTCCGCTAGCCGTCTACGGGTACACTCTTTTTGGAAACGAGTCTTGCGGTGCCTGTTAGATTCATGACTCCTCACGCCCTTACGCAGAGCGAAGAATCGTTTTTTATTTGTTGAAAGTGGACCTATCGTAGGTCTAGGTCGACCTGCGTTAGCTTTCCAAGCTCGACAGAAACGTCCGCCTGACAGCCGAAGGCAAGCACGTCATCGGTTGAATCCTGGTCAGCGAATCCGTATGCCGCAACGATGTAAGTGCCTTCAGGGATGACGTTGAAAGTTTGCGCTCCGCCCATTTGACGGCCAACGTCATCCAACGCAATATCTTCGCCAAATACGAATGCATCAGGTCGTTGGAAATAAGACCGAACTGTGAGGCACGAAACACCAAATGAGTTGAATCCTGCCAAACGCACGTACCCAACTCCAGCGACAAGCGCGGACTCGGAGAGGCCTATTTCAATGGCTACAGGCTCTTCGTTAGCCTCGTTTCCGCAGGCAGTCAGTACGAAGCTCAGCGCAAGGCTGCTAAGTATTACTTGAAGTTTACGACAATACATCCGCCGGTATCCTCACTACATTCATTCGCAGGGGTCGCCAATGCAATCGCAACCACCGTTACAATCGCGGCTAAGGCAACACCGCCTCCTACACTGCCCCAGAGTACCCAGTCGAAGTCGGGACCAAAAATATTTACAGGGCCACCTGACGCCTCATCCTCAGCCTTTGGAGGTGTGGCCTTGACTTCAGGGAGATCGGGCTTATCGGCTGGTTTGGTTACCCCGCCCTGCTCGGGAGAGGCACTGCTCGCAACTGGCGGTGTGGTTGCTCCAGTCTTCGCAGAAATTCGAGCCACCGTAATCGCCTCAAGCATCTCCGGAGATATGCCTTCAGGCGGGGCAGCCTTAATATCGAGACTGAAACAACTCGCCCAGGCTTTCTTTGATTTTTCTGACTCACCGAGTTCGAAATGAATAACACCAATGAACATAAACGCCTTTGCCCGGTCCTTTACGTCCAACGATTTATCATTCGTTGCTGATGTGAGCTTTTTCATAGCTCGGTCTGTGTCTAGATTCTCGTAAAACGCGATACCGTCGGCAAGATCTTGTTTGCCACCCGCGAACGCGCTTACAGGAATAAAAAGCAGGCAAACTATGGATAATAAGAAGAGCCGCATGTTTACAGTCGGAGACTGGCCCATTCCGAGATTTGTTTCAAGTTTCATGGTCAATTCGCTTGCTCAAGCATAAGGAGCCAAGCACTCAGTCGATTGTGTGAGATGCTAATAATGCCAAGTTAGGCAGTTTGTGACAGTGCATTTGCTAAACGTCGAGAAATCGATGCTTCAAGCTTATCTGCTTTGACACCCGCGGCACGCGCTATCATCCCAAGTTTGACGGTTACTGTTACCTTGTCATCATGCACAGAAACTTCACCCGAAGCCCCCGTCCCTTTTAGCCTGGCGCTATTTCCGGACCACTCCAGCTTCATGCCGTATTTGGCAATCTCAGCGGCAAAGGACTCAAGTGCTGTTTTGGCCTCTTCGACAGACATCGAGTGAGGCTGTTCTACATGGACAGACGACATAGTACGTCGAAATTATTTGAGTTTCTTTTCTACGAACTTAACGTGCTTACGAACCTTCGGGTCGTACTTCATAAGTTCCAACTTTCCGGGTTTTGTTCGTCGGTTCTTCGAAGTCACGTAAAAATAACCAGTTCCGGCGCTTGATTCGAGCTTAATTAGTTCACGACCTGTTTTAGCCATAGTCCGGTCGACTTAACGAATGGCTCACCCCTGGTCAAGCAATAGCTCAAGATTTGTTCGCTTTTAGTTTTGCCGCCGTTCGAGCGGTATGAGGACATATATCGTCATTGTTTTCATGCATTTGTAATGTACGTTCTAAATCGTCAGGGAAATCAATATCAAAGCTCAAATCGAGTTCCTCTATAGTATACCCTGCATCAAAGGCCCTCTGGCGCGTTTGCGAAAGGACTTGGTCAGTAGACCAAGAAATCGCATCCAAGACCGCGGGTTTTGAGCCGGAAAAGCCAATGAGGTCGTAACCACCATCTTCTACAGGACCGATCACAACATCGGCAGACCTGGATACGAGAGCATCTAGCGCGCTGGTGATCCGCTGTGGTTTCATTGCTGGCGAATCGCTTCCCAGAACCAGAACGTACTTGGACTCAGTGAAGCGACGAGCATGCTCAATTCTCTCTCCAAGCCCACCGGTAGTTTGTTGAAAGACAATCCAATCACTAGGTATCAAAGCCCGAGCGAGGCGCTCTTCGTGCTGGCTTTCCCAAACACAACAAAAATACTTACCTACTACTGTTCTCTGCTGAGCCGCTTGGTCTACAAGACGAGCCACATCCTTAACAAAAGCTTCATATAACAACGCAGCTTCTTCTTTTGACCATTTTGAGGTCAGACGAGTCTTCACTTTTCCAGGTTTCGGAACCCGTCCCATGACGACGATTGCTTCTGTTTTTTTTGGGGAAGAAGACATCTACTTACAGAAATTTCAAACTGAGCAAATCTTGTACATCCAACAAACCAACAGGGCGGTGTTCCGCATCAACCACAGGAACTTGATCAACGTGATAGGTGCGCAAAAGTTTTGCAGCCTCTGTGACTTGTTGGTCAGGACGTACGGTCTTGGGATTGGGAATCATTATGTCTCTTGCGGTTTGAGATGCTTCGAAACGATTCGACTCTAAAAGACGTCGAAGATCACCATCAGTGAACATTCCCACCAACGCTCCATTTTTCTCAGTGATCATGCAAGCCCCCGGCCTGCCCTGCGTTTCAGTCATAACTGCAAGAACTTCGGGCAACTTTGCCTCGACCGATAAAACGGGAAGCATCTCTCCTTGTCGCATCACTTCATGAACCTTCATGAGTTTACGTCCGAGTGCACCACCAGGATGAAATTGCGCAAATTGATCTGCTGTGAATCCTCGACAATCCTGAACGGCCATCGATAGCGCATCGCCGAGCGCAAGCATTAATGTCGTCGAAGTTGTCGGCGCCAAACCATTTCCTGCTTCTTCGACCTTACCCATCGCGAGACAATATTTTGCACCGCGACCCAATGATGATTCTTTCCTCGCCGTGATCGCAAGAACGGGAACGCTGACCCTTTCGAGAGGCACCAAAAGCCGGGTCATTTCCTCGGTCTCCCCGGAATGCGAAAGTGCCAGAACAACGTCGCCAGGGCCGATTCGTCCTAGGTCACCGTGTACAGCGTCTGCTGGATGTAAAAACAAAGACGGTGTCCCTGTCGACGCGAATGTGGCTGAAATCTTTTGAGCAATAAAGCCCGCTTTGCCCATTCCCGTCACAACGAGCCGCCCGGGAGAGTTGACGATCATTTCGACCATGCTTACAAAACTATCGTCTAGGCAATGCTCTACGCTCGCGAGCGCAGCGGATTGGCTACGCAAGACCTGGCGCCCAATGTTTTGAATCTGGGATGGTTCGAACTCAGAGAAACTCACTTCATACCCTCATCAAAAACTCATGCTGAGGCCGAGATAAATTCTAAGCCAATTATGATCGGCAACCGCATCCAAAAGTCGATCGGCGCTGAGTGCCATTTTATCAGAGTCAAACAAGAGGCGGTTTCCCTCCCCTTCAAAGGCCACGTGTTTGTACTCGTACTCCGCGCGAGTAAAGAGTCCAAAGTTTGAATTAAACCAATATCTCACGCCGGCACCAGCAACCACGTCGTAGCCGGATGCGAACTCGCCAGTAAAAAATGGCTGCTCAGTGTATGACGACACGAGTTTGTAGGTAGTATTGAAGCTGAGATCTAAGTGTCCTTGGAGAAGAGAAATCGTTCCCATGATTCCTAGAAAGGGTCTAAGGCTCGTCCATGACAAAACGACTGAGCCCGGCTGCATGGTATCTGCTGTAAACTGCTCTTGCACGGTCATCGACGCTTGCTCAGCGCCTAGCATCGTTCGAAAAGTAATATGTTCGTAAAGTCCTAAGTCTAGATGTATACCGCCGCCAAAGTTGACGAAATCACCCATAGGTTTCACTGGTTCTAAAGCCGGTTCGACGGCAGCAACATTATACGCAAATGGTTCAAAATACCCATATACATTGATTCCAAGTCCCGCAAACGGGGTCGTGTAGCTTAGGCGTCCTCCCATCGTCGGGACACCGACTAGGCCGTTACTCAGACCCGTGGCGTAAGTTCCCACTGAAACGGTATATTGGTGACGCGCCAAAAGGCCGCCTTCTAAATCGACTTGAAGCCCTATTCTTGATGAACTTGAATCGGTCTTCTCTTTGACAGGCTCGAATACACGTTCCTCTTTTTCTTCTTCAGACAAAATCAACGACCGAGGTGACTCACTGAGACTTGAAGCCGTATCTATTTCGTCTTTAGGAATCACACTCGTCGCTTTTGTCGACGGTTCACTGCGCACTTCAGCCGAGGTATCTTCAGGAAACTCATCATCAGTTCCGGCATTTTGAGCGGTAGAAGCACTTGACGGTTCTGCGACTGCAATTGCCCGACTCTTACTTACAGGAGGCTCGCTCAGCGACTTTAAATGTTCGGCAATCGCTGTGGAGATTTTTTTGCCCATGGATTTGCCAACTTTCTTTGCTCGTTTCGATGATTTCAAGCGGCCTTCCAAACTCGTAATCTCTTTGCCATTCACCACGTCGAGTACCCGGACAGCGATTTTCTTTTTCTTCTTACCCGTGACCTTCCCAAGCACTAAAACCACAGCTCCGCCTTCGCGAGCCGTTTCCAAAGACCGCACCCCAGCACCAGCTCCTTGAGCCGCTTTTTTCAAAGACTTGGGACCAAGAACAGTGTAATCGGAAGCGCGAAGTTCAGCTCGAATGGCTCGAGCAACCTTTGCTTTTACCTTCTTCGATTTACCTTTGAAGTTCGGTACAGCGATTTTTTCTGCATTGACAGTTGGCGCCGCTAGGAGCCAGCACGCAAGGGAAGCCAAAATCGTGGCGATTCGAACTCGAGTAACCATCCCGTCTCCTACTTTTCTTCTTCGTCCTGACTCGCGTTTCGTCCCAAAAGACGGTCTAACAAACCTGGTTTTTTAGACTCGCCTGAAGCTTCGTCTTTCGCGTCATTCACATTTTCTGCGGCTACAGCGGGTTCGGCTGACTCAGATTCAGGCTCCGCCGCTTTCTTCGCTCGAGCCTTTCTTGGTCGAGTACTTTTCGTTTTTTTGTTGGTTGTTTTCTTTCTCGCAGCAGCCTTCTTCTTCTTTTTAGGCGCAGGACCTGTCGCTTCTTCACCGGACTCTGACACTGTGCTTTCTGCATCAGCGGCTTCGGCTGGTTTCTTGGTTTCTATCTGTTCAGAATCGACTTTCTCGTTAGCTTCGGATGAGTTCTTGTCGGTTGCTTGCGTTGGCGTGCTCGCAGCAGCGGGCTCACCCGAGTCCGTTCGTTCGTTATCTGAAGCCTCAGGAGACGCTTTTTTGGCCTTTCGAGCGGCCATCCGGGCCGCCCGTTCTGCCTTAATTTTTTCGAGCATCTCTTTCGATGGCTTTCCTGTGAAGGTGGGGCCACCGGGAACGCTCGGTTCCGGAACAGGCCCTCCAGCCGACTTCGATGAATCTTCAGACGTGCCTCGCGATTTGGACTTAGAGCTCTCGCCATCTGAACTTTTCTTTTTGGATGACTTCTTTGGCGACTTCTTGCGTGACCGCCGGCTAGCGCTCGAACGTTTTTTCCTCATTTCCTCACGCGAGGGAAGTTTGTCTGTTATTTCAGCGAGAACTTCTCCCATAGACATGAAGCGGACTTCGTCAGAAGCACGGTCCATATCAGCGCGCGCGATAATAATAATTTTGACGCCATATTCGCGTTCGAGACCAAGTAGTTCACTTCGACGATAATTGAGTAAATATTCGGCTGTCTGAGAGTGCGTTTTCGCTCGAACCTCTCCCACCCCGCCCTGGGCAAGTCGCGTTTCAATTCTCTTTAGTAAAGAGAGAGAGTGAGACTCAGGACTACGAATCCAACCTGTCCCATCACAAACAGGGCATCGAGTTTGGAATGATTTCTGAATACCCTGGCGAATGCGCTGCCTGGTCAAGATACACAAACCACTCGATGTAATCCGAGAAATTTTAATTCTCGCTTTATCAGTCTTCGAGGAATTCCTGAGAGCTTTGACAACAGCCCGTCGATTGCGTTCCATTTCCATATCAATGAAGTCAACGACGACAATTCCACCAAGGTCTCTCAATCGTAGCTGCCGAGCAATCACTTGCGCGGCTTCAAAGTTCGTTTTGTAAACTGTGTCTTCGTGACCTTTTTCCGAGGTCATCTTGCCGGAGTTTACGTCGATTGCGACCAAAGCTTCGGTTCTATCAATAACAATTGAGCCACCGCTAGGAAGTGGGACATTGCGATCGAACGTTTCTTCAATCTGAGATTCGACATGATGGTAAGCAAACATCGGAATTGGGTTTTCCCAAAAACGAAGTCTGTCAACGGCCTCGGGCATTAGCTCTTCAAAGTACTCACGCGCGGTTTC
The DNA here is from genome assembly GCA_036337945.1 of Myxococcota bacterium. Taxonomy (GTDB): domain Bacteria; phylum Myxococcota; class Kuafuiibacteriia; order Kuafuiibacteriales; family Kuafuiibacteriaceae; genus JAYZDF01. Next base: position 32,689 of record JAYZDF010000115.1, on the reverse strand, counting down.
ATACTCGTTTCTAGAATCAATCCACACTTCGTCGATTTCATCATTGAACAGGTCGCGCAGTGTCCGACCAATAATGTCGGGTTCTTTGTAAAGAAGCGAAGGAGCGCGTGCGATTTTACCTGCTTTCGATATTTCTTCGTGACGTTTGACGAGCTGATCTAGGTCTTTTTGAATGACCGCCTTGGTCCGACCCAGCCCTGCAGTCCGAACGATGTAACCGCAGTCCTCAGGGATATCAATTTTATCCGCCATCGCTCGGATCTTTTTCCGGTCGGCATCGTCGGTGATTTTTCGAGAGACTCCGCGGGCATCACTACCCGGCATAAGTACCGTATAACGGCCTGCCAAGGATGTATACGTCGTGAGTGCCGCGCCTTTTTCACCTACTGCGTCTTTATCGACTTGAACAATGACATCTTGGCCTCTTCGCAGTACATCTGTAATGCGCGGCTCGTCTTTACCTTTCCACGGCTTACAAAATTGTTCGTCTGAAACTTCGTCAAAGGGTAGGAAGCCCTGCTTATGAGCTCCGTAGTCTACGAATGCCGCCGCAAGTGAACCTTCGACGTTGTGTATAACACCTTTATATATGTTCCCTTTTATCGTGCTTCGTTTTGATGATTCAATATCCAAGTCGACGAGTTCGCCGTCTTTCACTACTGCAACGCGAAGTTCGTCTGCGACGGTCGCGTTGATCAACATGAGGTTGGTCATGATTATGTACTTTCCGGCTCGGATCTATCGACACTTGAGTCCCGCTGAGCGTTGACTTGCGATCTTTCACACTCGACACGACGTCATGAATTTTTGTCGCGATTGGTCTACGTGTCATCTCCTGCCTCTCTGAGATTCTAACTAGGGCAACCCCGCAAGAGGACCGCCATCTGGACGCACCATAAGCCGATCTTGAGCAGATCTACAAGTACAAACCCGTGATTTCCTTGACCAATACGTAACATGTCCCTAGGTGATCCCGGGCAAGATGCTCAATCCAGACCTCGGTGACGGACTCACCTTCGATGATGTACTCCTGACCCCCGGATATTCGGCAGTTTTGCCCCGGGATGTTCACGTTAGAACTCGGCTCACACGAAATATCGATCTCAATATTCCGATTCTCGCTTCGGCAATGGACACAGTAACCGAAGCTAAACTGGCTATTGCCATTGCGCAGTTTGGCGGCATCGGTGTGATCCACAAGAACCTTACCGTTGCGCGCCAAGCCGCAGAAGTATCAAAGGTAAAACGGTTTGCTCACGTCATCATCAGCGACCCCCTGACCGTCACGTCGGATATGTATATTCGCCAAGTTCAGAGCTTGTCAGAAGAACGAGGGATCTCATGTTTTCCGGTGGTCGACGAAGGAAAACTTTCTGGCCTGCTCACGAATCGCGATCTTCGAGCGTACGCGAGCAGACCAGAGACACTCGTCCGTGATGCTATGACAAAGGACCTGATTACTGGCGAACCAGGGATATCAAGTGCAGATGCGGAAGCACGCATGCACGAGAATCGAATCGAACGATTACCAATTGTTAATGACGCCGGCGAATTGCTGGGGCTGATCACGATTCGTGACGTCGATAAACGTCGTCGACGTCCCCATGCAGTCACAGACGAACAAGGACGATTGAGGGCTGCCGCTGCTATTGGTGTGGGTGCAGACCGAGAAGAAAGAACGCAAGCTCTCATTGATGCTGGAGTTGATATTATCGTCGTTGATTCGGCACATGGTCATAGCGAAGGCGTCCTTACAGCCGTACGCGACACGAAGCGCGAATATCCGAACGTTGAGGTCATTGCAGGAAAATTTGCCACAGTTGCGGGAACAGAAGCGTTGATTGAAGCGGGCGCTGACGCTGTAAAGGTGGGTATAGGACCTGGTTCCATTTGCACTACACGAATCGTTGCGGGCGTTGGCGTGCCTCAACTCACCGCCGTATCTCAGAGCGTTCGCTTAGCGATGAAGCACGATATTCCGATCATTAGTGACGGCGGAGTCAAGTACTCAGGCGATGTTGTAAAAGCACTTGCTGCCGGTGCTTCCACAGTCATGATCGGCTCTTTATTTGCTGGTGTTGAGGAATCGCCCGGTGAGATTATCCTTTACCAAGGACGCGCCTTCAAAAGTTATCGAGGCATGGGCTCGATTGGGGCGATGAAAGAAGGCTCTGCTGACCGATATAGTCAGGAGGGTGAAGCTGCACCCAAGCTTGTTCCCGAGGGAATTGAGGGGCGAGTTCCGTATAAGGGTCCTATCGAGGACACTCTAAACCAATTATTAGGCGGGCTACGCTCCGGCATGGGATACGTCGGCGCAGCAAATCTAAAAGAGCTTAGGGAAAAGTCGAATTTCGTTAAAATATCCCCGGCAGGCCTCAAGGAGTCTCATGTGCACGACGTGATCATTACCAAAGAGGCACCAAATTACAGCCCATAGCGCGTTGTGTATTTTTCTTATCGCTAAAACTTAATTTCTCCCGAAAAGACAAACTTCGCGGGGCCCTCAATAAAGATCTCGCCCTCTTCTTCATCGACCATCAAATCTCCGCCAAGCAGTGAAACCAAAACGCGGTCGCGAGACAGGTCTGGGATCAACTTCTTGAGGGCAGCAAAACTCGCTCCCGCGCCTGTCCCGCAAGCTTGAGTAAGCCCTGCTCCCCGCTCATGAACAATGACGCCAAGCCGTTGTGAATCCCAGGCAAGAAACTCAATATTACTGCGATCGGGGAACGTTTTGTGACTCTCTAAAGCCGCTCCAAATTGTTTCGCCTGAGCAATCGCAGCACTTCGCTTTTCGAGTGGCTCAAGGACAAAATGAGGATTCCCCATATCTACTCTCAATCCTCTAAAGGTTTGCTCTTCAAGCTCGATTTCCTCTATTTCTTCAGAGACTTTTGGGTGCCCAACACTGACCCGCACCATCTCTTCGGAGACAAGATATCCTTTTCTGAGACCCGAATCTGTATCAAAAACGTGCTCAGCGTCGCCCAAGTAAGCGACAACGCAGCGCAGTCCATTTCCACACATCGCAGCGACGCTCCCATCCGAATTCCAAATATGTAGACGGGAATTTGCGTCAGAATTCCGAGAAGGCAGTATGGTCAGGACGCCATCCGCCCCTATTCCACGAGTCCGATCACACAGCCGCTTCGCGAGATCGGAATTGATAAGATGTCCGCTTTCTCTTTCATCGAGAATAATGAAGTCATTTCCTAAACCATGATATTTGTTAAATGTCGGCACGTTTTCAGATTCCTTATACTCCGTAAATGTCGCGCAATCGTGGTATGTCTTGCAAGAGAATGAGCCAACATATCCAGACCATTGCCTTTGATTTAGACGGCACCCTTGTCAACAGCCTGGAAGATATCCGTACGGCTTGCAACCTGACACTGTCTGAACTTGGACACCCACAAAAGACCTCTAAAGATGTTCGCGCAATGATAGGTCATGGCGTCACGCACCTTCTTACTTTAGCGCTCGGCTCGAACGAACAAGAACTCATCGCTCGGGCCAAAGGACGCTTCGGACCTCATTATTACGCGCACGTCACCGATACAACGAAGCTCTATCCTGGTTTTGTAGAGACATTAGATACCCTGCGAGCAAATGGGTACGACCTGCTTATCGCTACCAATAAGCCTGCTCACTTTACTCAAAAACTCGTTGAAGCCTTATCTCTGAACCGCTGGTTTTCGGGGATAGCAAGCGCAGACGAAGTTGCACGACGAAAACCAGCTGATGACGTTATACGGCTTGCTTGTGAACGAGGAGGCTTGGATTTCAGCCCAGAGACGCTTGCCTACGTAGGAGATATGAAAGTTGACCTTCAGGCGGCAGAAAACGCCGGATGTTTCTCCATCTACGCTGAATGGGGATTTGGACCATCGGCTGCTCCATATAAAGCCGACCACAGCGTATCTTCGCCGAAGAATCTTTTACGGTTATTTGACGAGGAAAAGGAAAAGTAGGAGGGGCTCACTAGCTTTGTGGGGGGGGCACTCGGGCCAGCTCACCCCTCCAAACCGCAAGCCTTGCATACTTCGTGCCACTTGATTTGCCCGCAGAAAAGCTTGAAACTAGCAAAAACCCGTTCTCATGCGTGGTTAAAAGGCCTCGTCTTTCGTGGTTTTTTTACCGCATACCTATGATTGACCCGCAATATCGGGACTTTATTTGTTTCAAGTCGCGTGGTAAAACTACCGCATGCCGCCGGGGAACCCTGATGTAGCCCAAGTCTTAGTCGTAGACGACGACCCGAACACGAAATATCTTCTCGAAACTTTTTGTCTTCAGCGAAGCGATCTGAGCCTTCAATTTGCCTACAACGGACAAGAGGCTCTTGCCGTAATGGATAAGACGCCCGTTGATGCCGTGATCACTGACCTTAGGATGCCCGTCATGGATGGCGAAGAATTATTACTGCATCTGAGGAAATCAAGCCCGTCCCTACCCGTCTTGATTATGACGAGTTATGGCAGCATCGAAGATGCGGTCGACTATCTACAAAAAGGCGCTGACGATTATCTATCCAAGCCACTTACCCGCGATGCATTTCTCCATCGTATCGACCGCGTGATTGAAAGGCTAAACCTTGCCAACGAAGTCGAAATTCTGAGGAAGCGTGTCGATGGTAAATCTCAAGACAACTTGATTGCACGAAGTCCCGCGATGTCACGAGTAATGAACCGGATTCCCACGATCGCCCAGACGGAAGCGTCCGTCGTGATTTACGGCGCTTCTGGGACGGGTAAAGAAGTCATCGCTCGAGAGATTCATCGTCATTCACGCAGAAACGAGCACGCACTGGTGGCTGTCAACTGCGGCTCACTTCCTGAAAACCTTCTTGAATCAGAACTCTTCGGTTATAAAAAGGGTGCCTTCACGGGCGCAGAAAACGATAATGTCGGTTTGGTTGAAGAAGCGCATAAGGGCACCCTTTTTCTCGACGAAATCGGCGAGACATCTCTTTCTGTACAAGTAAAGCTTCTACGTTTTCTTCAATCAAAAGAGTACAAACCGCTAGGTAGTCCTAAAAACAAAATTGCCGATGTGAGAATTATCGCGGCGACCAACCGAGACCTCGCGCAAGGAGTTGCCGACGGCTCATTTCGTGAAGACTTATACTATCGTTTGAACATTATTCCTGTTCATCTTCCTCCTTTAGTCGAGCGGCGCGCTGACATCTCTGTTCTAGCTTCCTTCTTCTTAGAACGTTTCAATAAGAAATTCGAACGGGACGTGCAGTTTAGCGGGCCTGAGGTTCGTGCCCGACTCGAAGAGCACGATTGGCCGGGGAATGTTAGAGAGCTTGAAAACAAGATTGAACAACTGGCCGTCATGGCCGTAAACGGAATTATATCCGCCGAAGATATCGAGTTTGTTCCGGCCCCCGCAATGTCTCGTAGTAATTCTTCACCGCGTAATCGCCCTCAACTCAAGACCTTCCGCGAGGAAAAGAGTGAAGTCCTATCTGGATTTGAAAAAGACTACCTTACGCGAGTGCTGATCGCTGAGGATGGTCACATTACTCGCGCCGCAAAACGAGCAGGTATGGACAGAAAGAACCTCTGGCAATTGTTGAAGCGTCATGAAATCGACGCGAGTGACTATCGTCGTAACGCATAGAAACATTGCGTCGCTCAGGAAAGGAGCCCGATACTTTCTTTGGTTTTAGAGAAGTAAGGAAGGTAGGTATGAGGGCGGCTTTGCACTCGCTCCGCCGCCCTTAGGTTGATAACGTGCTACTGACAGACGACGACAATTCCCCAAGAGTTCAGGGTTCCATCATCACCGAATCCGCTATCGGAAGCATCGAGTACCCAATCACCTTGCACAGTATTGCCAGCAAAGTCAGCTAGGGTACCAGGTCCATCTACTGTCAAAGTATTTGGGTAGTTACCAATAATGTCGCTTCCGGAGCCACCTGACCGATTGTGCAACGTCACAGCTACGCCGTCTGGGCTCGTCAGAGTGATTGTGACATCACTCTTCCATGTATGGCTCATGTTCATATCAACCTCGATACTATCTACGACACATGAGGTGGTCCCAAACGTGATGACGTCCTGAATTGGACTGCCTCGAGTGAGAAACAACGCTGGAGAACTTGAGGCACTTTCCACAGAGCCTTCAATCTGACACGAAGCATCGCAGCCATCGCCCGCAATATTATTTCCGTCGTCGCAGGTTTCAGTCACAATCGTCGTAGTCGTTCCCGTAGCAACGCTATAGCTTTCACCAGAGATTCCGTTTCCACAGATTTCAAGCGCGGTGCTTTCGATAACCAGCTCGTATGCCGCGACAGGGTCATCGTCGAGATACTCGCCTACTTCGAGGAAATATGTACCCGCTTCCAAAGTGGTGAAAGAATCCGCAGGAGTGAACAATGGACAGAAGCCTGGACCATCGTCGTCATCGAAACCGAGCTGAGTAGTTCCATCAGCTGCGTAAAGCCACAAGCGAAGATCTTCACCTGAGCAGCTAGCAGAAGCAGCTGTCGGAGCGAAGACTGAAGCTAAGAGCCTCGATTTCTGAGTCACAGTGATCTCGAACAAGTCTCGCTCACCAGCAACAGAGATAGAGTCTGCAAGTGTCGCGGTTGCTGACGGAGCGGTGTAGTAGCCATTCGGCTCTTTGACGCATAAGTCAGAACATCCATCACCAGAGACAGCGTTTTGATCATCGCACGTTTCACCTTGGTTGCGTTCGACGATTCCATTGCCGCACGCTGGGTCAATCACCGTGACGTCCAATTGAGTAAGACCACCAGTTTGGCCTTGGTTAATCGTGACGAGATAGTACGTGCCCGTGCTGAGGTCGGTCGCAAATTCATCTGCCGGTACGTGGAGCGCCGCGCAATCGCCAGGACCGTCGGAGCTGTCACTACCCAAAACTTGGAAATCCGAGTTCGCAAAGTTAATAAAAGTATCCACTGTGCAACCACCCATTCCGTCTGCCGCAGTCGCTGTGACCGACTGACCTGGTGTCGTAATGTCGACCCGAACAATCTTGTAATCACTTGGGTTCGGTAGGTCGATGCCAACTGAGGCCGTTGTGGTGACCGTCGATAGAATCTCAAAGTTACAAGTCGCGTCACAACCGTCACCTAGCGCAAAGTTACCGTCATCACACTGTTCACCGTCATCTACGATATCATTTCCGCATTCAGGTGGAATAATCTCCAAATGAAGGAAATAAACGCCAATCGTGGTGTTGTTTTGTGTGGTTGCTGTGCTTCCCGGTGTATTCGCCGTATAGCCGTTGAGCGCGACGGTGTAAGTACCGGCACTCATCGCATTGACCGCTGTCTGAATGTTCGGGTGGTATTCTCCACAGAAACGTTCAGAAGCGCTAGCACCTCGCTCAAATGCAGAGTAGCTATCGCCACCATTCAATAAAGAGCCTGCGTCGTTGTACAGTCGGAATCGGATTCCGTCGCCGCCTGCTGAGATTGGGTTACAATCGTCAAGGCTGTTTACACCAACCCAAATTTTCGCGTGATAACCTTCCGGTACAGCGAAAGAGTAGAAGTCTTCGTCACCTGTGGGGTCAATCGCGCCACGAATAATGACTGACGTCGCCGCCGATGTACTCGAAGCAATAAACGTTGCGTTTTGACGATCATCGTTCGGCTCAATTTCGCCTATCCCTTCAAACTGACAGGTTGCATCACATCCATCGCCAGACATGGTGTTTCCGTCGTCGCAGGTTTCGCTATATGGCTGAGCGACTTCAACGATGCCATTACCGCAACCCTGTCCGATCGTGTTTACGACCAGTTCATAGCTATTCACTGCGGCACCTGAACGGTGGGCGACAGCAATCAGGTACGTGCCTGGCTGACGCAAACCAGCGACGGGTGAAAGACGTGGGTCAAGTTTGGAACAGCCGTCGACACCGCTGTTGTCATCAAATGCAAGCGAAGCGCCTGTTTCGTCGAGTAACGACAAGGTCGTGTCCGTATCACAAGTTGGTGCCGATGGAGAGAATGTCTCCGCGACAATGTAACCTGGTGCAAGCATTTGCACGCTGTAGTAGTCAATGTCGCCCGCAGGATCTAGGGAACCGCTAAATGTGGTATTCGCGCCTGGCGCCTGCATTGAGCCGTCAACCGGCAGCGTACAAGTCGCGGAGCAGTTATCTCCATCGACGGTGTTTCCGTCATCGCATTGTTCACCCGCATTGAATTCGGCATAACCGTTTCCGCATTCTGGCAGAAGAACGCGGGCCAGAAGGACGTAGCTTCCTGTTGCGCTACCCGACCATGCTCGCACCTTAATGTAATAAGTTCCGACGGCAAGGTCGCGGGCAAATGCATCAGTCGATGGTCCGAACGCAGAACATGAACCTGGGCCGCCTTCGTCATCAGTACCGAGCTGGTTACCCATCGAGTCATAAAATTCAATTACAGTGTCGAGGTTGCATCCGCCTTGGCCATCGCTGGTAAGAGCGAAAACCGAACTACCTGCCTGGCTCACGGTCACAGCGTACCAATCTTGGTCGCCAGCGGAATCAACGTTACCGAATGCGCCACTGCCGTCTCCCGCAAGAGCTATCGCCGTCGACGATGTATCGTTCGGCTCGGTTTCGCCTGCGAGCTGCGAAGTCAAGATCACATCTGTTGATGTACCGCCGGCGCTGGTAGCAACGAGTTCGAACAAGGTCGTCGCGCTGACCACCGTTGACCAGGTGCCCGTTGCCGTGGTGGTTGTGTGTATGGTCATCCCGTTTACATCTCGAATTTCGATGGAGGTTGCGTCCACAACATCCCAAGTCAGCGTTGCCGTGACAGTTGCTTGTGCAAAAGTTTGCGGCTGAACAGAGAAGTCAGAGATGCCTGGTTTACGTTCAGCTTCGACACGGAGTGGGAAGTTTGCACCTCCATAGAGGTTCGTTGCCTCAAGCGTGAACCATGTGCCCGTCGATGTGAGCGTTACTTGCGCAGAGCCGTTGAGTACCGCTGTATCAAGAATTTCAGAAGCATCTGGCGCCATGCGAAGAATACGAATTCGGTCTGCTCCTAGCGCTTCCCAGCTCAAGGTAACTTCGCCATCGACTGGACCTGGCTGCGGACTTGCGGAGAACGAAAGAATTTCAGGAGCCGCAGTGCTCACGCGAACAGTAATCGTGTTTTCAGAGTCACCCCATTGGGCGTTGAGCGCTCGAAGTGTGTAGTCGGTGGTTACCGTAGGGGTGACCGTGAACTGACCCGTAAGAGACGCTGAAGTAGTCGCAGTCGTGCTGCTCCCAGCAATGCTAATCGTAATTCCGTCTGGCGCGTCTGACACGTCCCAAGAAAGAATCGCGGGTCGGCCTGTAGGGACCGTATCCGGCATTGCAACAAAGCTAGTAATGCTCGCTCCGGGTGGATCATTAACCGTTACCATTACGGTTTGGTCAGCCGTTCCGTACTGGTTCGTTGCAACCAACTTATAGACTTCGTTGGCGCCAGGAGAGACCGTAGCCATTCCCATTGCTTCATTGCCGTCATACACTGTTGTTGTTGAAGTCTGAGCAATCAACTTGATGGATGTTGCACCCATGACGTTCCAGCTCAAAGTTGCAGAGTCACCTAAGGTAATCGCATTTGGCATAACCACAAACGACGCAATCACTGGGACAGGTCGGTTGACGGTCAATGTGACTTTCGCTGTCACAGGTCCGCCCTCGCCGTTTGCGGTAAGGACGTACTCCGTAGTCGTGCCCGGCATGACCATTTCGGTATCAGAAACTCGGTTTCCGTCCGCAACCACTACAGCACCATCTGCGGTTGCAATACTGACGGAGTCCGCGTTCGCGGTCTCCCAAGCGAGAGCTGCGGTTTGGCCAACGTTAATTTCAACTGGCGATACAGAGAAGCTCGTCACTGAGACCATTTCGGGGGCTTGAACGGTCACCGTCACACTCTGTGTGGCCGATTTGGAGCCATTCTTCGCGGTCAATGTAAATACGGTGTCACTCGTAATCGCGTGCGTCGACACCATACCTGAGAGCGTCGCAGAGGCGCTCAAGGGAGCGTCTCCTGTTGAAGATGTGATTTCCACGGTCTCAGCATTCGATACAGCATACGTCAAAGTGACCATGCTACCTTGTGCTACCTTGTCAGGACTCGCGGAAAAAGAGCTAATGACGGGAGTAACTTCCGTCTCCATTTCTTCGGGATCGTCGGAACCACAACCGACTGCAAAAATCCCCGAAAGTGCAGTGAGTACAGTGAAGTACTTCAAATTGAACAATCTCATATTCATCCTTATCGCCTTGTTGGCTAGTGTGGATTACACGAGCATTTGGAAGCGATGCAAGTGATATGGGACACATCGTGTCATTTTTTGCCCCGCTCCCCCAAACAAAGTCATATTCAAGTTGACACGGTTCGAAATTGGAGTGCCTCTTCAAAGAAATAAGTACTAACCCTCTAAGGGTTGTTGCTCGCCTGGCCTCGTTTGCTGACCTCTTCTGGGTATGTTTCAATCCGGATCGTGAGAGACGGTGCAGCAATTTGGGTGGTGTTCGTGACCGCGCCGGCTAAGGAGGCATCAGCTCTTTCGAAGTCCTTAGTCGAAGAAGGACTGGTAGCCTGCGTCAATATCAACGAAACTATTCGGTCAATTTATGCTTGGGAAGGTAAGATCTGCGAGGACAATGAGTCGCTATTAGTAATGAAGACCGTGGCTGATAAATTCAATGAGTTGCAGCAAAGAATTCAATCGCTGCATTCATATGACACACCCGAGATTATCGCGGTCCCCGCCGCTGCCGTGTCGAACGACTACGCAAAATGGGTTCGAGACGTTGTAGGTGAGGGAGACAGCAAATGAAACGTATATTATTTGCTACTGGCGACCGGTCGTTTTCGATGTTCTTGGCTGAGACTCTTCTGGATAAACAGATAACAGTCGAGCAACCAATGTTGCGCTCTACCCATTGGGATATTTGTCGCGCGCACAGTGCGCTCGAGCTCTCCGTGCTTGTCAATCATGGACGACGGCAATTCGACATAGTCGTCGTAGACCAAGACCTCCCAGGACCAGACTGCTTGGAAGTGATCGCGGACCTTCGAAGGTTTGAACAAACTCAAGATGTAGCAATCTTCGTAATTACGGAGAGAGGCAAGCATCAACTGGTTCGTAGAATAGCCTCGGAGAGATACTTTGTTTCGGGGTTCATAGAGAAGCCCGTCTCGCCAAACAGCCTACGCGCGAGCTTATCTCACGTAGGACAAAGATCGCGAATACTCGTCATAGACAAGCAGCAGAGCGTGATTGAAGACATTGCGCTCATGGTTGAAGAAGTGGGTTATGACGCATTCGGTCTTCGTTCAGGCGAAAAAGCAATGAGCTTGAAGGGGTTGGATAGCTTTGATGTTCTATTGTGTGGTCCGCAGCTTGACGACATGAGCGGTGCCGAACTTTGCGAAATCATAAAACAATCGCCACAGACACAACACCTTCCATTCTTTATCTTCGGATCGATGGAGCAAGTGGCTGCAATAACAATTGCGGAAAATGCGTATCGAGCGGACGGATTTATCAAAGCTCCCATCTCTACGCAGGATTTGTTGCAAAAGCTTTCGGCTGTCACGGGTAGAGTAAGGCCGTCGACCATTCCGCCAAGCGATTATCCGAATTACGTGAAGCAGACCGTAAAGGTTAGCATACCGGACGACAAGGCAGACACCGCACCTCAAAGAGCTGTTCCTTCGGAAAATGACACTCAGCGCCCCGGCCATCACCAACCGAGGAAACCTCAATCAGCTCAGAGACCTGAAACTGGAAAAAGTACGTCGCAACAGTCGCCCAATGAGGCCACTAAGCGCGCCCCGCGAGTAAGGACAACGAAAGTCTCAACGCAAACACGCTTGGGCTCTTCCCACTCATACAAAAAGCAAAGTCGGGCGACCAGACGAGTCCCCTGTAGAATATCTGTCCAACTCATGAACGGGACGACTGTTCACGAATCAGAAACTCTAAATATTTCTAACGGAGGCATCATGGTCTCTACTGATATACGAGTGGAAATGGGTAATCAGGTGGAACTCACGTTCTCATTGCCCAACCTAGAAGAAACGATTAACGCTACAGGGAAAATAGCCTGGTTTAGCAGCCCACCGGTGCGCTCAGGAGAGCCGAAACCACTTTCTGTCGCAGGCATCAAGTTCAATAGCATCAAGAATAAACATCTAGAGGCGATTGTTGACTATGTAAACAATGTCGCCAAGGTGGTTTACGTCGCACCTTAGCCAAGACTTGACCAGCGGCAAGAATCTTAGGTTTATTACAGTCGTGGAGCCGGCACTTGTCAGCTACCGAGGGAACAAGTCATGTTTGAATCTGCAAAAGAAATCTACCAAGAATTACTATCCGACATCGAAGATGCTGGTCTCACCAAAAATGAACGAGTCATCACCTCTCCTCAGGGAGCAGACATAAATGCAAAACCTGGTGGCGAAGTTATCAACTTCTGCGCCAACAACTACCTCGGTTTATCGAGTCATCCCGACGTTATCGAAGCAGCCCGGACAACGATGCAAGATTACGGTTTCGGATTATCTTCGGTTCGATTTATTTGTGGCACTCAGCTCATCCACAAAGAATTAGAAGAAGCCGTGGCGAGATTTCTCGGTACGGAAGACACCATTCTGTATTCCAGCTGTTTCGATGCCAATGCGGGCTTATTCGAAACCATCCTGACCAAAGAGGATGCTATTATTTCGGACAGTCTCAATCACGCCTCGATTATCGATGGAATCCGGCTATGCAAGGCAGAGCGTCACCGCTACCCGAATGGCGACATGGATAAGCTCGAAGAGGCCCTGAAGGCCACGCAAGCACGTCGACTGCGATTGATTGCCACAGACGGCGTTTTTTCGATGGATGGCTGCTACGCTAAACTAGAGCAAATCTGTGACCTAGCGGACAAATACAACGCTATGGTTATGATCGATGATAGTCATGCGACAGGTTTTGTGGGGCGAACGGGACGCGGAACAGCGGAATTATGCGATGTTGCTGGACGAGTTGATATCATCACATCGACCTTGGGCAAAGCGCTCGGCGGGGCCTCGGGCGGCTTCACAACCGGCCGAAAAGAAATCATCGATCTATTGCGACAACGGTCTCGCCCTTACCTCTTTTCAAACACTCTCGCACCGGCTATTTGTGGCGCTTCTCTGAAAGTACTATCTATGTTGGAGGCTTCAACGCACTGGCGAGACAAACTCGAGTCAAACACGAACTACTTCCGCTCGGAGATGTCGAAATTAGGTTTTGATATCCTACCTGGAACGCACCCCATAGTTCCTGTAATGTTTGGTGATGCTCGAAAGGCGACGGAAGCTGCTGACAAACTACTGGAAGAAGGAATCTATGTGATTGGGTTTTCATACCCTGTTGTTCCAAAAGGGCAAGCTCGTATTCGGGTGCAGATTTCAGCCGCTCACGAGCAAGAGCATTTAGAAAAAGTGGTGGCTGCGTTCGCAAAAGTTAGAGAAGAGCTAAGTTAGAATCGGCTAATAGCGTCCAAAAGATTCGCTCTGTCGCACTTCTTGCGCTTCTAGGGTGCTCCACTGTAATTGCGTACCATCCATAAGCGCACTGCCGTTCAGAAATTCCGAACATTCGCCAGCTCCATCAGCTTGAATAGTGCAGTTAAGATTTCCTTCGCTGCCTCGAACCGTCATTGTCGCTGTTCCGTCTGCATTCGCTGTTACCGTGAGTACGAATGATTTCTCCTCTCCAGTTGCGTCAACAACAAACACAAGCACTTCTAATTCCGCCATGTCGTTATCTGCCGCCAAGCGGATTCCGCCCTTCGCTTCCGCTGACAATCTCTTTCCCTGTTCATTCCAGGTCGTATCGACAAACCACGCCGTCACGAAGTCCAACATGCCGGTTTGCATCATTTCGTCACCTTCGGCGGACATTTCGATAGCAAACTCACCGTTGACACATGCCTCAATGCCCATTGTTTCACAGGCGTCTGTGAGGGACTGCTCAACATAAAAAGAGAAAGAGGTTTTTGATAATTCGATTTCACCATCGACAGACATGCTTCCTGTCACCAGTCCTTCGGTGCATTTTTCGAGGTCGATAGTGTAGCTGAAATCACCAGAACCTTTGCCGCCAAGAGCAAGACCTATGGAAAGCTCCGTAAAGGCTCTTCCAAGAGCATCTTCGTCCACACATGGGTCTGAACCACTGACACCGGAAACAAGTGCGGACTGCTCTACTCCCAAGGCCAGAGAACGTAGTTTTGTGATTTCATGACTGAACATCGTACGTGGCTGCAGTCGCTCAAGGCCGTTGAATTTACCTACAGCTGAAAGGCCAAAACCGAATGAGCTCCCGTTTCCGGCAACGCGTTGCGCTGTTTCAGAAGTGTCGTGTTTTCCGGTTGCGGCGATGACCTGAGTTTTATCTGACGTATCACCAGTTGGATTAGCAAAATGCTCATTAACTCTATCGATACTTGGCCGGCTGCTACATGCGACGCAAAATGTGGCCATCGCGCCCACCGAAATCAGTCTGTATATGTTGCTCATTACTCTGTCTCCCACCGGTACTCTTCTTTCCCGTACTTTCAGATATTACCTTGTTCCATGTTCGAGCCGACAATTCAAGTCTGTGACAGCCATCACTGCTAAGAATCCCGCTAGCCCTCTAACGCTTCGGCAACACGGTTACACCCCATTTTGAAGCCTATCCAAGCACTTACGAGAGGGATACCCAAAGCAACGAGGGCTAGAGAATAGGTCAAAACCTTTTCGACAGTACCTGCCATCACCAAGGGATTTAGAAAGGCGTAGAGTGGCCATCCCCAGGCTAAGCAATACACAACTAATGTTCCCAACGACCAGTACATGAAAATCATACCTCCCTGACTCATTGGAATCATCAGTGGATTTTCAAAACTAAAACGAGGATAACTGCCTCCAAGGCCGACCCCTAAAGAACACGCCAAAATCGCAACGGGAGTAACGACGAGTAAACTCAAAATTGTGCCCAATGCACTAAACTCAAGCGCCCAACTGGCCCCCACAGCCATAATTAAAGCCACGACTTCCGCTACGAGAAACGCAGCCTTAGTCTTCGACCGAAGGATGTCCGTCGCTGAAATCGGAGCACTGCGAATAATCCAAAAAGCATCGCCCTCGAGAGAAACAAGCGGATAAATGAACCTTAGTGAAAGTGCACACAAAATAAATCCCGTCATCCCGAGTGAGAAAAGAACCTCAATAAACTCGGGAAGGTTTAGTTCGTTGAGATAGCGAAAGTTGTAGCCAAACAAAATAAACAATCCCACAAACATAAACATCTGAGTCCACTGTTGCGGGTCACGCACAACTGTTCGGGCTTCTTTTTTCAGCATTGCTAAATCTAGACCTCGATAGCCGAACATTCGGCCGAGCCCCGTAAAAACTTTGACCAAAAATTCGCCCCGATTTTGAATTTGAGTAGTGCTGGTAATTATCGCTTTGGCGCGGGCTTTCGAATAAAGAAGGCGATGCACAGCAAAGCCAACGATGCAAGAAAGGAGAAGCAGACTGGCCAGGTAGATGAAGGGCGTAAAGTTTACCACTTGAGCGTGCCCAGTAGAGGAGATGAGCGTCTCCGTCATCCATTGGCTAGGTAACCATTGCTGGTCGCTTCCAAAACGTTTTAGAGCCGATGGGAGATGCCTAAATTCATTTGGGTTGAGATACCTCTCTAACCTCGCCGACCGAATAGCAATATATAGACCTACAATCAGAAAACCGTTGAAAACCAGAGAAAATTCTCTGAGCCGATTCGCCGGAACCAAACATGAAATCATTGTCACAAGCAATATTGAAAGCGCGCATGCCGCAAAAATGGCCACGAATAACACTAAAGGAACAAAGAGATAGTATAGAAGCGACGCATCTATTCCGTACCCTACCCCCCATAGAGTCGCGACGAAGGTGGGCAGGATGACCCAACCACTTTGAAAGCAAACTTCCGCCAACCGCGCGCTATAAAAGCTTACAGGATGCAGAGGAAGAGCCAACATCAATCTTAGATCTTTGGCCAAGTAAAAGGTATTCAGAGACGACACCAAACTGGACACAAACAGCAGTGTTAGCAAGAAAAGCGTCGACAGGGACAACATAGCTCGAAGCAGCATCAGGCCAAACCGCGGGTCCGAGGGGTCTAATTTCCACAAAAATACAGCGCCTCGCAAACCTCCCTGATATGCGCCTACCAAGACAAGAAGTGCAAGACTCGCGTTAAGGAGCAAGCGGCCAACGCTGCCGCGACTCTTACCTCGCAGGTTTTTCAGTTTCGCGGAGATAAGGACTTTTGTTTGTCGAATAACCGGAGCGGCAAACCTTGATTCAACAGCCATCTTGTTCCTTTCCCGTAATTAGGACAATTCAGCAGTAACTCGGAATACTTCCTCGTAACTAGTCACACCCTGCGCGAGCTTCTTTATGGCCGCTTGCCGCAAAGTTGTCATTCCATCCAGTGTAGCGGCACGAATTATCTCTTTGCTATCCGCGCCGGAGCGAATAAGTTTTCTGACAGGACTCGTAATCTCCATCATTTCGAAGATTCCAACACGCCCATACAGCCCAGTGTGGCGACAGCGAACGCACCCCGCCCCTTTTTTGATGGGTAATCTTCTCTGGTCGCCCGGTTTCATCGGTATCGAGAGTGCGCTCACTTGCTCTTCGGTAAGGAAGACTTCTTCGGCACACTCAGTGCAGACCTTTCGCATCAAGCGTTGCGCCAGAATACCCGTCAGCACCGAAGAGAGGAGAAATGGCTCGACGTTGAGTTCGAGCAATCGTGTGATCGCACCAGCGCTATCGTTTGTGTGTAGTGTGGAAAATACGAGATGCCCAGTGAGCGCGGACTGAACGGTCATCGAGGCCGTCTCAGCATCTCTAATTTCTCCCACCATGATCACATCCGGGTCCTGACGTAAAATCGTTCGGAGGGCTGCGGCAAAAGTCACATCGATCTGTGATTGTACGGCCACTTGATTCAGCGGCTCGTAGACCATCTCGACCGGGTCCTCGACCGTCACGATATTGGTCGAAGGTTTCGCAAGATATTTGAGTGTAGAATAGAGCGTCGTTGTCTTGCCGCTACCTGTTGGGCCGGTCACCAGCACTAACCCATTAGGGCGGTTTATCCATCTTTCATAGGCCTCGCGCTCACTACTCGAAAAGCCAAGATCGATAATCTGGGCAAGCAATATTTGTGGGTCAAAGATACGGATGACAACCTTTTCTCCAAAAGCCACTGGCAGCACAGACACACGAAGTTCAATCTCTCGTTCTCCACGCATCGTTTTTATACGACCATCCTGAGGACGCCGCCTTTCTGCGATATTCATGCGTGCCAATATCTTTATCCGCGATACAATCGCAGGATGTACCGCCGCTGGAATCTCTCCAATATCATGCAAAACACCGTCAATCCTCAGACGCATCCGAGACGATTCGCGCTTCGGTTCTACGTGAATGTCGCTAGCACGATTATCGAATGCGCTATTAAGCAAATACTCGACAGCTGCGACGATTTTTCGGTCACCAGGATCAATCTCCTCGGCACTCCGAACCCGGACTAATTGCTCAAGGTTTTGGATATTGCTCGATACCGAAGATGTTTCCTCAGCAACCTTATTCACTGCCTGCCGAAACCCATAGACCTGATTTATGATCGCTACGATGTCTTTCTTCGCGCTGATAACAGCTTCAACCTTGCTCCCTGTAACGCGTGCAAATTCATCTACGCCTGAGATCTCTTTGGGGTCAGCTATTGCCAGCGTTAGAACCTCGCCCGACTTGCGCAAGGGCAGCATAACGTGTCGTTCTGCAAAACGTTTAGAGAGTGTCGTAGTGATGAGCTTCATATCAAGCTCGAGCGGATCAATTTTCTCGTATGGCTTGCCAGAATTTTTGGCCATAAGCTGTGCCAAAATGTCTTCATCGATTAATCGGTTCTTGAGTTTAGGATGAGGCAATTTAGCGGCGCTAATCATTTCAGCCGCAGTGAGTTTTTCTTTACTCTTTTGCTTTGCAGCGGCTGCACCGTATTTTTCTCGTAAGAACGTCCGACGATACGTTTCTTGTTTGGAAGCCATTTCGGCCGCTTGAGCGGAGTCAATGGCCGAGGCTGCCTCTAAAAGCCTTAGTAGTTCTTCGTAGGTCGTTTCAGGAGTTCGACGCCCGTTGCTTCTTATATTTGAAGGTTCTTGGACTCGTCCCGTTGCCATGTTCCTATGGTAACCTCAAAAGCCCTCACACAGCCAGACTCTGTCGCGAACTTTACGTTCTTCACCTTTGATAGGTCTCGAAACCTGTGTATCTGTGCATGAGCGCCCACCTGGACAGGGTTCGAACAGACGAGAATCACACAACCGCGCACATCTTCCGTTATGACAAATACCTGATTCACAATCTGAGCCTGTATCGCAGCCTTTATCTACGTTTGTGAGTCCGGAACTAATAGGCTGAACACATGTTGAAATAAGTGCAAAATGTTCGCCCCAAGCTCTCTCTCCGGCTGGATTCTTTGGGTGGTCAGGAATGACAGCAACTCTCACCTGGCAAATATCGAACGTGACATTTCGATTTTGGCAATCTGCTTGACTGCGACAGACATTCTCAATGGGCTCTTTCGGTAGCTCGGGGAATTCAGCCGTCGTAGCTGTAAGCGTTATGACATTGTCTGGATAGCACACGGATATCGTATTCCGGTCGGTAAAGTCGCTTGGCGCATCGGTACTATAAACCGAAGCCGGACGACACGTGTGGCCGGCCGGGCAATCAAGCTCGCCTGAGCATCCGCGAGCACATACCCGAGTTCCAGGCCGTTCTGAAGAACCGAAGGATGCAGGCAATGTAAAGTTTCCTGCGGTCGACGCAAGATAAAGCTCGAACGCATCCTGTTCCGATTGTCCGGAGGCTTCCGCAAAAATGACACAGGCCGTTCCGTCGGGGCAGTCACACGTGTCCGGTTCAGACGGGCGAGTACTTGTCACTGTATGTACACCGGATTCACAAGATACAGCGGACACAGTACCTGTAAGGCTCAACTCGCAGCGTTCCACAAAGAGTTCGCACTCCGCTTTATCTGCGTCTGGTTTAGAACAACCAAAGCGAGGTTTACAGCTTCCTTCGTAACACCAATGAGACTGAGGGCACTGAAGAAGTCCGTCGTCGAAAGGCAAGTCATCAACACAGGCAAATTCATCATCTGCAACTTCGGGCACAGAAACAAAACAACCACCGCTCAGAATACTCAGTGCCAAGACATAATTAGCCAAAAGTCTGCGACGTATCATGGTGCAACTCCCTCCGAGCTCGAATCCACGCCCTCGTCGAGAATATAGGTAACTAAAGCTGATATGCCTAAACCGACTGCCACCGAGAAGAAACCGTTAGCCACATTTCTTTCTATATCAACCAAACGAGTTTCATCACGATAGCGTTCGCTTGAGTACCCTTCACCACATACATTTGACGCACACGCTGTATCCCACCCGTTCGCTATCTGCGTGGCGTGCAGACCGAAGATAAGTCCCGTTATAGCCGCAGATATCGCTCCTCCACCGAGATAGAGAGGCAACGTGCTTCTGTTTTTTTCGAGTTGAGCGTCATACACCGCCGCTTCACCAAGGAGTACTTCAACGGAGCCGAACCAAGGTCGAAAACCTTTTTTCTCAATTTTCAAACGGTGGCTACCCGCTGGTACACGTATCGGCGGGAGCGGCGAAATTCCGAGGTTTTGGTCATTAAGGATGACTGATGCGCCTTCTGAGTTGGTGCGAATCTCGATGGTCCCAAAGGCAAGGAGTCCCGATTCTCCGAATAATGAGGAAACCGCATCAATGACTGCCAGTTTCAACGTTTGCACCTCCTCGTCAGAAATATTCGCATTGACGGTAATTTTGGAGAGGTTCTGGGAAGCGTTGTTGATTTGTACGAGCCGTAATCGCAAATTTGAACCTCTCGCAGTTGAAGAGATTTCTCCGGCGATGAAGTAGTCGAGCCGAAGTCCTGCAAGCGCCTCTCTTCGGCATTGATCATCAGACTTGCAAGCGCGGAGGAGCTTATTTGTGCCGGGGCCAAGAATGTCATCGATACGAGTCAGTGATACAACTTTGAGACCTTCGTATCCTCTCACCGCCTGATTCAAATACTCGTTAACGTCTTGATTGTTTGCAATCGGAAGTATCCCGATCACTTTGCCAGACATCGCATTAGGATTCGCTCGACCTATACCCGGAAGCACACTTGCCTGAAGCAACGCAATGACGCTTCCCAGCGATATAATTTGCAAACAACGAATCACTTTAGCTTTATGTTCGAACGCGCAGCTCGCTCCTCGATTCGATCACTGATGCCGTTGACCAGACCACGCCCAGCAGTTTCGGTCAGCATCTCGAGAAGGCTTTCACGAGGTTTTTGGGGATATACCAGGCTGATATCAGTTTCGGTACTGATTGTTTCAGCAGACTGACCTAGTGCGACGGCATCGCGCTGCCTCGCCATCAAGACAGATTTGTGAGCCGCATCATACAATCCGCCGAGCTGGTCGACTACGCCGTACTTTTTCGCTGCTCGTCCCGTGAAGACTCGCCCATCGGCGAATTTCTTTATCTCTTCGACCTCAATCCCGCGTCTCTCGTGAATAATAGTGACGAATTGTTCGTAGATGTCGTCAATTAGCTCCATGAAGACTGCGTCGTCGGACTCTGTCATCGTCCTAAAAGGGTTTCCCATGTCTTTATGCGGGCCAGACTTATAAGTCCTCATATTAAACCGAAGGAATTCAGCGACCTGTTTCAGGTCTGGGTTTTGAGAAATGACCCCGATGGAACCGGTAATAGTCCCTGGGGAGGCGAAAATATAATCACCGGCCATCGCAACCCAGAACCCCCCAGACGCGGCGAGATTGCCCATCGAAACAACGATCGGAAACTTAGAGGATGCATTTCTAATCTCGTCGAAAAGCTCTTGGGATGGCGCGACAGAACCGCCAGGAGAGTCGATGCGAATCACGAGCGCTTGAATATCCTTCCTTTTCAGAAAAGCGCGAATATCTCGTATTGGCTTCTGAGTGTCGGTGATCGGCCCCATAAGCTCAACCACACCGACTCGGTCACTTCCTGTACCAACAACCTCTTCACCCATTTGAAGTTGCGCCATTTGCCCACAGGTAGAAGAAAGCGAACCGAGGAAGAGAACGGAAAAGACGGCCAAAATGATCCACAAAATAGGAGGTCTACGCCGCGCTGGCGCTACCGGGGAAGGCGGATAGTACGCTGGTTCCGGAGGTGGTGAGTACGATGGGGACGCTTGGGGTTCTGAGTTCTGCTCATCCATTGCTCTGGGAATAGCTCAGTAACGACGGAGGGTCCAGTGCTCAATGACCAGGATGCGAGTTACGCCGTGCCTGCGTCTCGACCGCGACTCAGTCGAGACCGAACTTCCTCAATTAGCGGAAGACTAATGGCTTTGGCTTGAGCAATCGTAGAGATTGGCTCGAGCAATTGAGCATCTTCGAGTTCCGCTGCGCCACATTCGATGCCCTCGACGATATCGCACGCCAGCAGGTAGATCTCGCTTATATCTGCTCGACCCGTCAGTACCTGGTCCATCAGGTTCAACACGTCTCTCACATGAATGACCACGGGCTCCATCCGTGGGTCTTTGTGTTTGTCCTTTGGCAATTTGTCTCGAAACTCCACCAATCTACGCGAAGCGTAGCAGGTCAATTCGGCGCAATAAAGGACCCAATCTCGCTTTTAGTGATAAACCCTCGTAGTCACAGCGGAGATTGGCCGCTAAACTCCAAATGCGTGAAAAATAAGTTCCTAATGCTAAGCCTAACAGTCTCGATGGCAGGATTGTCAGTTATTCCAGCTCAATTGACGTACGCGGCGCAAACTTCGGTTGCGGCGCAAACCGCTCACGCGGAAGGTGTGAAGCAGTTCAAGCAAAAACAGTACCCGGAAGCCGTCACAAACTTTAGGCGAGCGATAAAATTTTCGCCGGAATTTGCCGAAGCATGGACGGATCTTGCAAACACGTACCTTGCTACGAGGGACCTGATAAACGCGGAAGAAGCTTTTGTGAATGCAAATCGGCTCCAGCCCACAAATATGGCGGTCGCGTACAATCTGGCTTACGTTCTAAGAAAACTTGAAAAGTACGATCGAGCTATCAAGGCGTATGGTGTTTATATAGCCGAGAAGCCCGACGACGCGGACGCCCAATATGGACTTGCCGAAGCTTTACGCGCCAACCAAGAGAACCTTCGGGCTGCGGCAGCATACCGTCGATATGCCTCACTTGAAAAACGGAAAGATCGAGCGAAATGGCGAAAGAAGGCTCTTTCATTTGCTGCGGAATTGGAGACGGCCGGCTCTAAAAAACCAAAGGCCGAAGCGCCACCTGCACCAAAATTGGACGTTGCTGTAGAAGCACCGCCAGAAACGAAGACCGCCGAGAAATCTGAAGCTCCCGCTGAAAAAGATCCGGTTTCCACCCGCGACGCCACTCAGATGTTCTCGGACGGACTCACTGCGCTTAAGGCGAAGAAATTTGATTTGGCGATTAAGAGCCTGACCGACGCATCTACGAAACTCCCGAATCCAGATGCTGCGTTTTTTGCAGCGCTCGGTAGCGCCTATTTGGGCAAAAGAGATTCCGCCGCTGCAGTAGAAAGCTATAAGCGAGCGCTCTCGCTCCTTGATAAACGCGGAGCTGATTTCGCGTCTATTGCTCAAATCTCTATCGAATTTGGACTCGCTGAGGCCTACCGGATGAGTGAGAACGACAAAATGGCAGCAGAGCTATATCGAAAGGTGCTGTCTAATGACAAGTCTCCGGCTCAGCTCCAAGTGGCTGCAAAGCGTCACTTAGAATCTCTAAACTCATAGCGGAATACCAAACCCTTTCGAGGCAGCCTCGAATGAAAGCGGCTCTAGTCCGGGAAATTAGCGTCTCTCCAAAGCTCAAGTCGATCAACCATACTTTCAGTCAGACTCGGATATGGAGGAAGCGGCATACGGCCGGAGCGCAGCGCTCCGATAATCTCGTCGATTTCCTCAACCCATCTCTCCTTAGAGCTCAAGTCTCGTGCATTTCCCCCGGTAGCGTTGTGGCAAAGCTGACACTTGTTCTGCGAAAGAAAACTAATCTCCAAGCCCCAAGTCGGGGTGCTCGCTAGCCCGACGAAGAACCCTATTCGGGCGTTTCCGCTGGCACTCCCATCGCTGTACGTGACGCGAACCACAAGACTATGAAAACCGTCCGTAAGGTTCTCAGCATCGAATTCAACCCGCCAAGGAAATGGCTTCACTTCAACCTGAGCTCCATCGAGCAGGGCTTCAATATTTTCAACTTTGGTCGAGTCTGGCGGACGAATAATGGCTTGCACGAGGCCGGCAACCAGGGCGCCATCGCTGAGACCTTCAATCGGGATATCCCGTCCGATTTCGAGTCTCTTTATACCTGTCTGATTAGATATAACGGCATAGCCACTCTCAGACATGCCCAACAATGTTGAAGACGGCAGATTCGCCACCTTTCTAAAGACACCTCCTTGATGACGCCAGATTTCTCCGGAGGCCTCAATCCACATTTGCTGGGCGTGAATACTGCCGATTATTGATGTCACGTCACTCGGTTGAGTATGCATGTACCATTGGCCATCGTAACCGCGACTGCGAAGAACACCGTTGGCTAGAAGCCAAAGCGTTCCTTCTCCATCAACCACCATTCCTTCGATGGTATGATTATCGAGAGCCTCAGGCAGAAGGTCTGGATAAACCAAAACTTCGTTAGATTGTAAGACAATTGCGTAAACGGTAGATTCTGATGCTACCCAGATTGCCGGCGCGCCGTCGTAAGGAGCACCAAATGCGAGAATCGGCTGTTTACTCGGCATGTCACCAACATTCATTTTGAAGAGTCGCCCTGCTCTCCAAAGTTCGATGCCTTCATCAGAGCCAATCCAAATATCAACCTCCTGGTTGGGTCGAGGCGTCGCTAGCAGGTCTTGAGCGGGTGAAGATGTCCAGACACTAGACAAAGGCGTTGGAGAAATTTCTCCTTTTTCAAAGACGAAAAAACCATTCTTATCTGTGAGTAGGTAGCTGGAGTCCGACACTGATACGACATCCATGATTCCACCCAAAGTTGTGGAAAGATTGACCGGAGTAGCGAGCGGTCCCGGAATGAACCAAACTTGAGTTGAGGTGTTTACCAGAAGAGAATCTCCCCTTAAGACAAATCCTCGTTGGCTGTCAGGTAAACCAACGATCTCTCTCTCGTTGACATCAAGTTCCGGTCCAGGCCGAGTATTCGCTTGCAAAACCGAAGTTTCAGGCCCTTTTTCAGGGGGTTGAACATCAGAAGGCTGAGCGAGACAGGCTGTAAGCAAGCTGATGGGAATGGTGGCGGTCCAAGGCGACGTCAGGAAGTTCTGTTGTTTTCTGGTAAACACTTATAGTCCGGGATCTTTTTTGATCGTTACCTATTTATAATACGAAATTAATCAAAGTGTAGCCGCTTGACAGAACTATCTGCACATGACTGAATATATGTTCAGTATGCTAGCTCTTCAACCTATCCAGTTACCCTCAATATCTCCTACCTCTTCTCGAACCAATCTAGACTTTAAAACAGTCGCTGGTCGGCTTTGCGAAGTTTCCGGTCAACACAACCAAGCACAAATGAGTGTCGCTTTTCGTCTCATCCTCGAAGCACAAACTCAAGGGGAGCAGGTTGCCTGGATCAGTCTCACCAAAAGCACCTTTTTTCCTCCTGATGCTCAAGCACACAATGTTGATCTCGAATCTCTCGTGGTCGTACGAGTCCCTGACTGTCGTGCTATCGCTCGCTGCGCAGACAAATTAGCCCGCAGCAGTGCTTTTGGTTTAATTCTTTTAGATCTTGAACAAACACCTCAATTGTCCTCACCGATTGTTTCACGTTTGAATCAACTTTGTCAGAAACATCAAACGGCTATTCTATGCCTTACTCAAAAAGAGACAGACCAAGCTTCTGTTAGTCCTCTTGTGTCTTTACGAGTATCTGCTCAAAGGGTTCAACACGCTCCTTTTTCATACACATGTACAGCTCAAATATTAAAAGACAAAAGAGGCGGGCCCGGTCACAAATTTAAAGTAAATCATCGCTCACTTCCTGGACTACCATGAAGAAACCACTGCCTCATCCTCAATCCCGCGCGTGTATTGAGATACCATACTTCCCACTGCAACTTATATTGCACAAAAAACCACTTTGGAAAAAAAGCCCTGTAATCATACTCAGACACGACAAACCGTCTTCACCTATTCTATGGGCGAACCGAGAAGCCCAAAAAAGACAGATCAAACCAGGCATGACTTATTCCACAGCTTTATCCATTGACCACAAAGTTCACGCTACGACTGTATCTCTCGATGAAATCAATACATATATCCATAAAATCGTTGAGTTGCTGAGGAAGTATAGTGACAGAATCGAGCCTAACATCGAAACACCTGGAGTGTTCTGGCTTGCCACCGCGGGCTTAGGAGCTCTTCATCCATGTCTAAAAACTTGGTGCAATGATATTATAACCTCCCTTCGAGAACGAGATTTAGAGGCAAATATCGCCGTTGGCTTCACTCGTTTTGCGACATATGCAATCACTCAAGCATTAAGGCCTGGAATCCTTCTCCTCGAGAACCCAAAGCAAGAACAAGCGTTATTACGCCGCATTTCGGTCGAACATCTGCAACTTAGTTTTAGACTCACCCAAACTTTGCGGAGGCTCGGCATACGAACCATCGGTCATTTTTTAGATCTTCCTTCAGATGAGATACGACCAAGACTTGGTGCAGACGCGTTCAAGCTCTACCGATGGGCAAAAGGCGAACTCGACGCTCCAATCCAGTCGCTGCCCGAAGTGATTACCGTCTCCAGAACGATAGACTTTGACTTCCCTGAAACATCTCTACAACGACTCATTTTTCTCATGAAGAAACCTCTTTACGAGTTATTAAAAACTTTAGAGTCTGAATACCAAAAACTAGAGAGTCTCAAGATATCTATTGTTTTCGAATCAAAAGAGACACTTGAAACAAAAGTCTGCCCTGCAGAACCTACTTTAGATGAAAACCAGATCATTGAGTTGGTAAGACTTCACTTTGACACGCTTCAATACTCCTCAGGAATTCATAAAGTGACACTCAGTGTCGAGCTTCAGCCGTCTATTCCTGAGCAGCTCAATCTCTTTTCGCAGCATACGCAAAGAGATCTCAAAGCAGGTAATCGAGCGCTTGCTCGAATACGAGCAGAATGGGGAGAGGAAGCAGTCGTAAAAGCTGTTCTTCGCGAAGGTCACCTTCCTGAAGCTCAATTCAAATGGGAACCCCTAAAAGAACTTCAAGCCCCGCACATATCTGAAACATCTGAAATCATCCAACCGCCACTTATGAGACGATTATTCTTAAAGCCTCAGTGTATAGGGGATAGAGTTCACGCAACAAGAGACGATAACTGGCTGCTTCATCGCAATGTCAACGGAGTCATCATTCGCTTAGATGGACCTTATATTCTGAAAGGAGGATGGTGGCTAAAACCTATCCACAGAGAGTACAACTTCGCCACGACACAAACCGGACGTTTACTCTGGGTCTACTACGACCGTAAGCGGCGACAATGGTTTCTGCACGGTGAAGTAGAATAAAGAAGCTTTATCAGACCGATTCTTATCCTAAGACTCGCTCCTGAACCCCATTCGCTGATTTCTGCCCTTTGCATAATTGCTGAAACAGTCTACTCTTCCGTCACTCATGAGTTGGCGTGATTTCATGCAGCACAAAGAGGTAAGTTCCCAAGACGGCACTCGTATCGCATACAAAGTCGTCGGTTCTGGAGAGAAGACCCTTCTTCTCGCCAATGGTCTCGGTGGTCGTCTATATACGTGGAGCCCTCTCATCGACTACTTTTGCCGAGACTACAAAATAATCACCTGGGATTATCGAGGACTATTCGAGTCGGACTCGCCGGCTCGTCGAAATGATTTGTGCATCCCTTTTCACGTCCAAGACGCAATGAGCATTCTTGATGCCGAGAATGTCGGCCCTGTTATTCTTATAGGGTGGAGTATGGGCGGGCTTGTCTCTTTAGAGCTCACTGCCCGATACCCGGAGCGTTTTTCTGGAGTCGTAGTCATCAATGGGATTCACGGACACGCCCTACAAACCGGGTTCCAACCTTTTTTTCGTGTTCCTCTCGTCCCTGACGCTCTCCACTCAGCCATTGAATGGCTGCTCGACAATCCAGAATCGCTAAATAAAGTAAAACTTATGGCGAGAGTCACAGAATTACCCACTATGCTCATCGCCACTATCACCGCCGGACTCAAATCTCGAAAACTGCGCCCTGTCATTCGACAATATTTCAACGACGTACTCGGAGAAAGTTACGAAAACTTCCTAAAACTTTTTCAAGAGCTTGACGCGCATTCCGTCTTCCATTTGCTACGCGATATACACACGCCAAGTTTGATTATTGCTGGTTCCTTAGACGTTCTTGCTCCTTCTTATCAAAGCAAAGAGATGTCTCAGCGAATGCCCAATTCAGAATACTTATGCATTCGACGTGCGAGTCATTTCTGCATCATCGAGCGCCCTGATGCTGTCAATCAAGCCATCGACTCCTTCATTACTCATCGAGTCGCTTGGTAGGGTTCCAGCTCTCTTACTACAAAGCACTGTCTTCTAAAAACCGCACCAGCGCACCAGACTGAGCATCACCCTTTCTTGTGCTCTGAAGCTTGTGTTCAGGAACTACAGATCTATCAAAATAGAACACTTCTTCGTTAGACAACTTCGTGGGCTCCACTGCCGCCAACCACACTATCGTATCCGCGCCCTCGTCAGGATTCCTGAGAATCTTTCCTGTCCAGCGATAGAATTTAGGCATAGCCCTTTCTACTCCCGGCGTATCAACCCAGCCTGGATGCATACAAAGGCATCGAACGTTTCTAGTTCGGTACTTTTCATCGAGATGTCGAGACAAAAGCAGTTGGCCGCGCTTCGTATGCGCGTAATGAACCATACCATCGTAGGGTTCTGGAGGATTATCCAGCACTCTCATATCCAACGCTTGCGTATATAAACCGCCTGAAGAAACGATAACTACCCTACCCGGCTCATCCTTCGAGCCTTCTAACTTATTCGCATCAATGAGGCGCTCGGTCAGTAGATAAGGGCCAATTAAATGAGTTGCGGTAATCGTCTCGAAACCATCACTCGTGCGTGTGAGCTCGGACAACATCGCGCCCGCATTATGAATCAGAGTATCAATCGGTCCATCCAAGCGATTCGACAGACTTCTTACATCGCTGAGGTCAGACATATCCGCGATTTCAACGCGCAGACTCCCGCCTCCTTGCTCAGCAAACGTTTGTAGCCGTTGTGCAGCCTGGTCTGCTCGGCCTCTATGGCGAGCTACCATAATCACCTCCGCGCCATGCCGGAGAAACTGGCTCGCCGCCGAAAAACCTATCCCTGAATTAGCTCCAGTGATCACGATTCTCTTCCCCGACAACCGTTTCGAAAAGTCGACCGGCGAGAAATCCTTAGCATGACGTCGATAACCCGTTTTATCGAATGAAAAAACGACAGAAGCATCAAGAGCTCGAGCGAAGACCATATGCAGGTGAAGATACGGTAGAGTGCAAACGTCAAGAAAATACAAGGGAAACCTTTATTTCTTCGTCCCGAGTATTTTTTTAAATTATCAGGTAGCCTCAGATTACCGTGGAAAAATTTCAATCCATAGAGGTATCTCTCAGGCTTCAGACAGCGGTACGGAACATCGCGGTCGTCGGTGCTTCTGACAAGACACATCGACCGGTCTTTGGCGTGATGCAATTTCTTCAACGTAAAGGTTACAGATGTCTGCCTGTTAATCCAAGACTCAAAGGCCAAGTGGTATTGGGAGAAACTGTTTTTGGGGCTCTCAATGAAATACCGCAGACAATTGACATGGTGGATATCTTTCGGCGGTCCGACGAGGTACTCCCAGTCGTGCAGAACGCGGTCCATTTGGGCGCAAAATCTATATGGATGCAACTTGGAGTCATCAACATTGAAGCTGCGAAGCTCGCTTACGATGCCGGACTCGATGTCGTTATGAATCGCTGTCCTGCGATCGACTGGCGATAAGAGTAACACCAGCCGTGTTTTACTTTGCTTATGGCTCAAACCTCTCATTACGCCGTCTCAAAAAGCGGGCTCCATCAGCTGTATTACAGGGAACGTTTCGTCTGCATCAGTTCGAACTTCTGTTTCATAAAATAGGCCGTGATGGTTCAGGAAAATGTGACGCGTTTTTCACAGGACAAAATCACGACGTCGTCTATGGAAGAGTGTTTGAGATAACAAAAGCCGACAAGAAGAGTCTCGACCAATGCGAAGGACTTGGCCGGGGATACGACTTGAGAAACGTTACGGTTCAGAACGAAACGGGTCAGACCCATACTGCTTTCACTTACGTCGCTACGTCGATCGAGTCAGAATTAGCCCCCTTCTGCTGGTATCGACAACACGTACTTATTGGGGCTTCGGAAGCAAAGTTCCCTGAGTCGTACATAGAACAAAGATTGACAGTTTTTTGTCGCCGTGACCCCGAAGAGCCCCGGCGAGAACGTGAGATCTCACTCTACCTTTAGGCTAGCGTTTTAGTTCACAAACAATATAATCTGAGGAAGCAAGATGCTGAGAGAAATCACAGACGAGTCCAAGCCCAACGAGCGTTGGTTCACAGACGAAGAAATTGATTTATACGTTTGGCTCGAAGAAGGAAGTATTGTCGCTTTTCAAATTTGCTATAATAAAACCCAAGACGAACACGCGCTAACCTGGAGAGCTGAAGGTGGGCTTTCTCATACTTTGGTGGACACCGACGACGCATCGCCAGGGCGTAATATGAGTCCACTTCTTCTAAATAACGGTACCGAGGTTTTGAAACCACCACTCGAAGAATTCAACAACCGAAGCGCTCAAGTACCCAAGGAAATCACCTCATTCATTTTTTCAAAAATCCAGTCGTAGGACGCAAAATCAATGAAAAGCACCAAATTCTTAAAAAAAGCACCTCGCCCTTAAGTCTTCTCACGCAAAGACCGATGCATCTAACAGAAGGAGATTCGTATCTCCCACGAAAAAATATATCAGGAGGCTTATTCTTTAATATTACATCGGTATTCAAATTCGTTTGAACCGCGTTTCTCTTCGGAGAAACAGGGGCGGCGTTCGCAACCCCGAAACACAAAATAAAACATCTCAGGTCATGCGGGAGCACTTCTGGTGTTCTCGCATGACCCTTTTTGTGATCAGATGGTTCTTGTTACTGAGCAGGCGCGTCAGGACGTAGCGTGAAGGCTTTAATCACCGTTCCATTCGCATTTCTATCGTACCGAGTTGCTCGGCCCCAATTGTCCTCAAGATGCTTACCGTCTTTTTGTCTATCCACAAAAATTGCATGACGAGAGCTCCATGCAGTCACGGAATCCTGACTGTCTAGCGTATGAGTGTTGACGTTTTGTACATACTCTTTCAGTCCAAGTAGGTTCGCGGATTTATGTGGATTGTAACCGTTTTCGAAGTCATGAAGCGCGCCTTCAAATGAGCGCGCGGTTCCAGTTCGGGTATTCGCAGCCCGCTTCGCCATTGCTGCATAAGCAAAGTTTGCAAAATCCAGCCCTTCTTTCTTTTGTTCTGCTGTAAGTCCGTTATCTCCCGAAATCGTTCGAAATCGACTGCTTCTCGTCGCAGTATCAAGCTCCGACTGCGACAGACGTAATTTGTAGCCATCTCTCATTTCGATGTCGTAGCCTTTACCGTCTTCCGTCTTATTGACAGACTTAAAAACTTTGTCATCAAAGCGATCAACTGCTGACTTAATCACGGCAACACTTGCGCAATTTCCTTCGCTGGTTTGTCTCCATGATTTAAGTTGGTCGGGAAGGTGGTTTGGAACATTGTAGGTCGCATTCTTATTGACCGTGGTGTTGTTCACTACCCGGCTCGAGTTATCTGAATAGTTTCGATTACGATTGTCGTTAGAATAATTGTATCCCCGATTATTGTTCGAGCCATTATTGCGATTACGGAGCAAATTGGGCCGACCAAATCTCCGATTATTATTTCTTTTTGGGGCATTACAGCCACTGCGTCGTGAACCCCCGAAAAGCCTACGAAGCGGCTCACTCCTTGAGCCCCCACTAAAGTGATTTGAACGTCCACAACTTCGCACTGCCATTTGAAACTCCTATTTCTCGAACATCTCGCATCCTGCAAGATGAGCTCTATATATTTTCTGTTCGCCCATTTTGCCTTGAGCAACCTGAGCTGCATAAATAGTTGAGCAGGAACCGTGCCAAGCTTTTGGGCCGTTTTTGTGAATCTTTTGAACAGAATGCGGGAGCAATGCGCACGGCTGTAGTTGCAGACGTGCAACTGAAAAAACCAGGCCAAGGAATTGAAAGCCGAGGAGCTGTTTTCCCTTCTCATCTAGACAAGCAGCCGTCGAACCGACCTATGAGACCGAGTTTGATGCTATGAGAGGCCCGTAGTGGTCAAACTCCACTCTTTTCAGGCGCAATGATTTCAGAACCTTATGTTCGAGCGCCTTATCTTCGGGGAAAATCCCTCTAATACAGAGAAAAACCGTAAGAACAGCGTCGACTTATGTCACAACATTTCTTCCCAAATCACCGATAAGTACCCATAAGACGCCTTTTTTCGTTAGGAACCTATTTTATGCCAAGCAATATTCTCCCTTCTGGACCCCTCAACGTTCGTGCCACAGATTCTCAAGCGCCCTGCGCGGACACGCTTCTCGGGCGACCACATATCCCCGCAATCGCCTCGGCTGTTCATCGGATTGGTGCGACTGTAAAAGGATTCGTTGAGCAACCTCTCGCTCCATTGCAAGGACGTGACGAAATTCTCGCGCAATGGGAGCGCGGTATCGATATTGAAGTGGACGGCGGCGTTCGGCTAAGAGCCTTAGACGCAGCAAGCGGCAAGTTTCATGTTCATCTCACACCATCAAATATCGACCATCGCTCGCTGCACGTCGCCTTCGCACCGGAAGGTGACGAGAAAAATGCGGTGGTCCAAGACCATCCTCATGCGCCGAGTGCGCCGGTCGGCTTTTATAATCTAGAACGGTCACAACAAGCACTCGATACCGTTGAACGCGTGCTCCAAGCCGCGGTAGATGCGCCAGAAACATCAAATGTTAATCGCCTTCGCGCCGAAAGCATTTTGGGCCGATTGAACAAGACCCAAGCCTACCTCTCGGCCCTTGCGCAAGTTCGTCAGGAACATCCCATCCTTGGGACCCTCAAGCAGGTCGCCGAATACGCCTACGAAACAAAAAAATTCGGGGATGAAAATGACGAAAAGTTCAAGTCGTCAGTCGGCGCCATTGAGTCGTACGTTAAACTCAAAAAAGGCAGCATAAGCAATGAAGTGGCGGAACAAGTTCAAGAAGAGGTTGCAAATTTGAAGACCGACCAAAAGAAGTGGGTCGATTGGCGTGCGAGAACGGGCATTCAGACCTATTACGTGAATTTTGGCTAATCAAGTCCCACCGTTCTATATCAACTCACAATGCGGATTATTCCGAACAGACAAC
>JAYZDF010000114.1:0-15472 GCA_036337945.1 Myxococcota bacterium | reverse complement strand
CGATAAGTTCGACGAATTGGTTAAACCTGAAATGATGATCGGACCAAAAGCTGATTAGACTTTTTTAGGGGTGAAGTGAGGTTCCGCCATCGACAACGACGGTCTCTCCTTGAACCATATCTGAAAGCTCACTCGCTAAGAATAGGGCGACCTTAGCGACATCATCAGGCGTGACGTTTCTGTTGTCTGCGAGGGAGCGTTGGGCTCTGACCTGAAGTAATTCCTCTGCGTTAGGTAAGGACCTAATTGCACCCGTATCGACAACGCCCGCGCGTATACAGTTGACATTGATTCCGTCGTTCCCGAGTTCCAGCGCAAAGTGTCGTGTGAGCGCTTCTAACGCAGCTTTCGTTGCGCCAATTGCACCGTACATAGGCAGTGCTCGGACGGCGCCAAAGCTTGAAATGCTAATGGCTTTTGCTCGTCCTGGTCGG
This sequence comes from Myxococcota bacterium, assembly GCA_036337945.1. GTDB lineage: Bacteria > Myxococcota > Kuafuiibacteriia > Kuafuiibacteriales > Kuafuiibacteriaceae > JAYZDF01. Next base: position 15,038 of record JAYZDF010000114.1, on the reverse strand, counting down.
TCAGGCGATCGCTTAAGTAGAGGCGCTGCTTCCTGCATAAGAAGCATAAATGCTCTAGCATTGAGATTCATTGCATACTCAAAATTATTGGTGGAAACATTCATGGCGGGACGAAACCCTCCGCCCGCTGCGTTCGAAACAAGAATATCCAGTTCGCCGAAGTGCTCGTTCACTGTGTCGACGAGATGCTTGATGTCTTCCTCCTCGCTGAGGTCGGCCTTCAAAACTAGTGTCTTTCGTCCCAGGGCCATAATCTCCCCTGCGACTTCTTGGGCATCGGCAGGCGCGTTCAGATAGGTGATCAGAACATCGGCCCCCGCTTCAGCAAGTTTAAGTGCAATCGAACGGCCAATTCCGCGTGAGCCACCCGTGACCAATGCAACTCGGTTAGTAAGGTCAATCATTAGAAAATATCTCCAGCCTGCATAGAATCAAAGGACTTAGTTATCATAGTCCAGCCCAGGCGTTTTTGATAATGGGTAAACGTGGCTTGTCGGATGACTGTATCCTTTGGCCGTACTATTTGGCTAAACGGGATTCGTAGTCCGGTCCCAAAAAACTTTGTAATAGCTTCGATTTCGGTCCATTTCATCGTCGACCTTTCGGCTCTTTGCCTGGTATCTAGCTGATCCCAGCTGTTTCTAAGAGACTCAGAAAACGCGATTTTCTCCATATACGGTCGATATTCTATTTCTTCAATATCGAACCCAACTGGCTCTCTACTCAGGGCTACGCCGGCCACGTCACCTGCATGAGAAATCGATAAGTACCACTCTTTATAATAAGGGCGGCCTTTGGTTTTCCTTGATTCATCTTTCTTAATAACGATCTGCTCTAAACTCAGCCCGGTTTCTTTTTGAAGTAAATATTTCGCGGCGATTCGGCCTCCAAGCCATTGTCTTGCCCGTTTAGGCAGTCGAATAGATTCCAGGTACGACTTCTCAGAAGAGCACAAGTAAGAAGAATACTTCGATAAATCAGCATCAAAGCTTCTGAGATCAATAAGTTTCAGCTTTGTCATCGAACGCCTTTGATCACTTGAGACCGGTACGATTCGATTTGAACCATCGGCCCTTCTTCACCGATCAAGCTTAGGTCACTTACTAGCTGAGAATCCGTTGTCTCTTTAATGACAACATCTAACCATGCTCGCTTTCCAATCGAATGAATGCTTCGAGGGTGAACGTCGATTCTGCCGAAACCGATTGGTAATGCGCTAAGTGAATATTTGATTCTACCCAAAAGGCCAGCCGCTTGGAGGCATCCATCGACGAGCGCTGAATTGATACTCCATTGGTCTCTTAGAGAGCCCCTTACGAGCGCCTCTACCGGCGGGACAAAAAGCTGAGCTACCCCACCGTATTCGTTTTCCGTAACACCTTCTAAGCAGCGGAAGGCGTCGCCGTGAAACATAAGCTTTGAGCCGGGAGTTCGGTCGATTTTAGAAGGGTATGGAAACGGACTAGATTGCCCCATAAATAAAGGAATCTCTTGATGAGTAAGATTCTTTCGGGCAACGCGTTTCGCTCGAAGATGAACACGTTCGGGCTCCAGCATTACACCGTCCGGTTTCCGAGCACTCGCGACAACTCGTAGGTTTTCTCCTTCAAGAATTACTCGAACCGATGCGGAGGTTCCTTCTTTGACTTTGAGCGGATGCTCTATTTTTACTTCGGCCAGCGTCCAGTCCCCCGGCGTCAACGAAAGGGTCTCAAGCATCATTTCAAGACCAGCTACGGCGGGCAAGATAGGTACGGCACCCATTCGGTGTTCAGATAAAAAGGCTTCCGATGCATGAATCTCTCGTTCTACAACGATAAAATTTGGGCTTCTAAATTCTATAACTTTTGAAATGAGTGGTTTATGTTGGGTCAAGGATTCGAGTCGATACCATTGAGATAAATTTGCTTTTGAAGGAAGAATGCCGTCCAGATCGAGAGCCGGTAATTCATCGCAAAAAACAACTTCTTTTTCTGGAAATCCAGCCCACAATTCTCGGACAAAGTGATCAGCACCTTCCTCTGGACTCATGAAGCTCTGTCCTGTTTTTTCCAGGAAAGCTTTCGAGGAGGACCTGGCGGCCATCCCGACTTCGCTCCAGGCTGGCCAACTAAAAGTCGTATATTGAGTACCGGGATTCGCTGTTCGAGCCGTTCCTATGAATCTAGCGACCACCTCGTTGGCCACCGCATAATCTGTTTGCCCATGTCCGCCAAAGCGACCAACTACGGATGAGAAAGCGGCAAAGTAACCTACGGAATCGTCTTTTGTTAGGTTGAATAGATTTACGAGTCCGTCAGCTTTCGCCAGTGTTCGTTCTATAATTTCCTTAGTTTTTTTCTCGAACGGTTTGGCTAATTCATAGCCGGCACCGTGAATCACACCTTCAAAGCCCCCTAATTTTCGGATAGTCTTCAGAGCCGAGCTCAAAGCACTATAGTCGCTCACATCAACCGCAAAATAGTGGACTTTACAGCCGAGCGTCTCAAGTTCTTCGATGTTCCGACCTATTTCCACACTTTTATCAAGGAGTTCACAAGCGTAGGTCCAGTGCTTAGGCTGAAAATCCTCCTCTTTCTTGAGTGTTTGAAGAAGCGCCTGCTTTTCATTCAGAAGCTCGCTTTCGGACATCTTGAGCATACGATTAAGCTCTTCAGTCTTGGGGAGTTTATGTCGGCCCAGAAGAAATAGGTCCGGGCTGTATAGTTTAGCTAAACGCTTTGAGATAGCTGATGTTACACCGCGCGCGCCACCGGTAATGAGCCAACTAGACGGAAGTTTATCATTTTTACGAGAGCCAGGTAGGAGTCTTGATGGCGCCATCGTTAGTCGAATTTTAGATTTACGTAGCAGGCCTACTTCTAAGCGAGGAGAGCCGGCGTCTAGCTCGGCTAAAAGAGATTTTACGACTTGCGCAGGCGCCGCAGAAGGACTCGTATCAAGAATTTGAACTTGTGCATCATCATACTCTCGACGAATCGCCTTTAGCAGTCCCACCAATCCTCCGTTCTCAGGCGAGCCTTGTACCGAGTTGTCGAATCCCAGCGCGCCGCCAAGAACGGTGATAGCAAAAACACATGGTTTCTTATTTTCAGGTACGTATCTCTGGAGGAGTTTGAATGGCCCAACGAGTTTTTGTTCTCGGCGAACTTGCCAGTCCTCTGGTGAGATGCAGCTTGATTTTCGATTTTCCGCCGCGAAACCAATGATACCTACGGCTTCATATTCTTTTCCCAGGAGGCCTTCACTTTCAATATGCTTCAAGCCCTCAGCGCAGTTTGTAAAACAGTCTACCGTCGCACCTCGTTCTTCTAATGCTTGCTGGAGAGCTTCAGCTCGGGAACCTTCGCCGATCAATAGAACTGTTTTTGGTGCGAAGCTTCCGGGGTTTTTTTGTATGCGGATGTCCGGCATAACGCGAACGACGTGCCGCTGCATGACGTCGCTATTTTGCTCAGTGAGTCCTTGACCTGCCTCTCCTCCTTCTTCGATTGGTTCAGGAATAGGATCCGTACTGTAATCGACAGTCGTAAACTCGCGATCGGTCTCTACATCACTATTGGTAGTGTTTAAATAGGTTGTAAAATGTAGCTGTCTTTTTTGCGACTCAACAATGAGGCTCATTACATTATCGACTCGGCAAACCGTGTTCATCGTCGAATGAGTAACAGTGCGTTTTCTTTTTGAATCGTATCTATCCCTCAAGATTACCTTTGCATTTGCAACGGTGACCTCCGCCTGTGCGACAAAGAGTTTGGCCATTCGCTCAGCGCGCCGAGTGCTATGTTCGGGCGCTGATTCTCCTACGGCTGAACCTGAGAGCGCGTGATTCGAACTAACCCAGGCTTCAGGAACGCGCCCCTCCATCAAAATTTTATCGTCGTCATATTCTAAATACGCTGCTTCATCCCGGTCGGCATCTGAAATGAGCAAGCCCCATCGCCCGGTCCGGTCAATCGATTTTACCAGGTTAACAGCTTCCTTTAGAGACGAACATTCCTCTACAATTCGCTTCACGATTTGCGGATGCGGAACTCCGCGTGGGAGTCCAGTTGTGACCGGACGATCAAGTAGAGTGCAACTACTCACAGTAATGCCTTTACTGTTGACAGCGTTAGGCCCACTCAGTTGCCCCGCCAGTGAAAAATGAACTGTTTTCAGAGCGTGATGGGATTGGTCGACCAGCGTTCTGATCTGAACTACTCGAGGAGCGAAGCCGTCCAAATGAAGCTTGAGAGGTGAGTCCTCATTCGTGATGTGAAGAAGGTTTCCTTCATTAGAGTTAGAAGTACGCATGGCTTGGGTACACCCGGTTGTAAACGCGGGAAACAATGCATTATCGAGATTATAGGCCACGAGATACTCGACGGGTAAATCAGCGCCTGTAGCGATACCTCGAATTTCTTCGAGACTTCGTTGGTCAAATAGTTTGGGGAACTCTCGAACCGCTTCTGGAACTGAGGTCATCGTCAATCCTCGTTCACCCAAAAAGTTTTCATAGCGCTCGATCATTTCTTGAATTTCCGAACGAAGAGTTTCTCCATGCTCTACACCCATCTCAAAAGGATTACCTGACAATTTTAAAATGGGAATCGCAGAGCTTGTATCCAAAGGCTCGTCCAGTTGACTGATAATTGAGATAGGACTTGGGTCGAATTCAGTAACGTGAGGAGTCGAGCTGGGGAGTTGAGATACCGAATCGGGCTCTGAGGTTTCGCTCGGTCTCGTGTGGCTGATTTGTGGTTCTTTCTGCGCTTCTTTAGTCGTTTGTCGACTGGGTGTTTGTGAGCGCCTTTTCGTGACGTCCACCATAGGTACAACGAATTTCGGAGTCTGTATTGGTTCACGGTCCGCAACTTGTTTTACGACGAACTCGAGAATGTTTCTCAGTGTTGAGAAATCCGAAAGGCTCAGTGACTGATCGGCCTTGATTTGAAAACGGTCACGTACTTTTCCAAGAACTTGGGCCTGTTTGACAGTGTCGATGCCTAGATCTGCTTCAAGATCTGCGTCGAGTTCAATAATATCTGGTGGATAACCGGTTTCATCGCAAAGGGCTTCGATTAGAAAGTCCGTGATCTCTTCTTTTGATACCGCTTCCTCTTTAAGAGGCACAGGAAGGATGGTTTGTTCCTCAGCTTTGTCTGAGTCTTGATTGTTCGGAGATGAGACGTTTTGACTCGGCCTTTGAGTTTGGTATGTATCCCATAGGTTGCGAACTAGTTGGGAGATGCTTGGTTTCGTAGATTCCCAAAACTCCTCAAACGCAGGGTCTTGAATGATATCTTGTGCTTCGTCCTCATCGAACAATGCGAGTCCAGATATCTCGGTGTCGTGCGTCTCCACGGCCTCGTCATTGTCCCCGTGCTTTTTATTGTTCTGACTTTCTTTCATCGCCAACAATCGTCCGATCGCCCATCGACCAGGACGTTCGCCATCATCCGTGCTCATGACATAGCAAGAGTCAACATCCACAGTGTCCTTTAGGGTCTGTCTTGTAAGTCCACTCAGTATTCCTCTTGGCCCGGCTTCTATGAAGGTATTTACTCCGTCTCGAGATAACTGCTGAATTTGTGAGACATAATCGACAGATAGAGTGAGTTGGCGTGAAAGGCCTTCCCGTATTTTTTCAGAATCGGTTTCATACTTTCCTGTGACACTACTAAGGAAGGGGCGGTTTGGCGCGTTGATCTCGAGCGATCCCAGCGCTGCTGTTAGGAAAGGCTCAGCAGCCTTCATCATCGAACAGTGAAATGCTCTTGGTATAGGGAGTTTCTTGGTTTCAATGCCTACTGAATCGAAGTACTCTTTAGCATTTTCAATGCTCTGTAAATCTCCTGAAAGAACGACCTGTTGGGGGGCATTGATATTGCCAGCCTCAAGACAGTCAATGATTTTAATTTTCTCTTTCAAGGCATTTTGGACTTGCGCATGAGTAGCGCTAACAGAAAGCATTGCTCCTTTCGGAACAAAACGATTGATCGCTTCTGCTCTTGCCCAGGTTGCCTCGAGTGCTGTCTCAAGCGTCCAACTCTCCACAGACACCAGCGCAGCGTAGTCGCCGAAGGAATGGCCGGTTACGACGTCAGGTAGGATTCCGACCTCACTCAACGCTGTATAGGCGATTAAGTCTCCCGCTAAAACGGATGCTTGCACATCGAAAACTTCGTCAAGCTTCACGTCTTTGTCATGAATCACGTCGTATATACGATTGAGATTCCTCGAATATCCAAGCTTGAGTTCTTTATCGGAGATCCACTCATCGATACGTTCTACTAGCGCTTTCACCGCAGGGAAGAGCTCATAAAGTTGACGATGCATTCCCAAATACTGTGAACCCTGCCCACTAAACATAAAGCAGGTACGGTGCGTGCCTGACGAGTTATGCTCATCCAAAAAGATGCCTTTTCTCGCGATAAAGTCTCGAGTACGAGGAAGAAACGCAGCCTTTTTTGCTGTAGAGATTGATTGTTCTAGATCTTCAACGGACTCAGCTGTGAATACACACCGATAAGCGCCCTGTCCGATGACTCTGCGACTGTAGAGTTCTTTCGCTGTGAGAGATGATATTTGCTGTTTCAGCCCATTTTTTGTGCTGTCTTGAACCAGGTATAAAAGGTCTTCGTCTTTCGTATTCTCAAGGACTTTCCCGCTTTCGAGCACCACATGATAGTTGATACCTCCGAGTCCCATTGCTGAAACTGCTCCGTAAGCAGGGTAGGGGGCGTTTGAAATCTGAGCCATGTCTTGGAGAGCTCGAATAGACTTCTTATCTTCACCGAAGTTTGCTGCGGTCTTCAGACCAGCCACCGGCGGTACTTCGTGATGATGCAGACATAGTGCAGATTTAATAATCGAGAGCGCTCCGGCTGCACCTTGAGTATGCCCGAGATTACTCTTTAACGTCGTTACGAATAAATCGGTTTCCTTCGCGTTTGACGCGTAGACATCGTTGAGCGCGGTAATTTCTGTCCTGTCTCCTGACGGAGTACCTCCACCGTGGCATTCTACAAATTGTATTTTTGACGCTTCGATGTCCCGTTCGTCAAGGGCTCGGGTCATTGCTCTGCCCAATCCAACCGCACTGGGTTTGTGCAGACTTTTTCGCTCACCGTCACTCGATGAACCAATACCCCGAATGATTGCGTAGATTTTATCCCCATCTTTCAGTGCATCTTTGTGCCGCTTTAGAACACAAATTCCAGCACCCTCTCCGGGAAGGAATCCATCCGCGTTTTCGTCAAACGGACGAGGAAATGATTGCTTGGTGATCGCGTGAAACTGGCAATAGGCCTCATATCTTTGGATTCGCATAGCGCGATCTCCACCTCCGTAAAGGACATGATCGAGTTGTCCACTTCGGAGGTAGTCGCAGGCAATGTCGAGCGAAGCCAAAGAAGAGGCGCAGGCGGCATCGATGGAAAATGTTGGCCCCATGAGATCAAGCGTTTTAGAGATTCGTGAGGCTAGTGTGCTTGAGCTAAGACTACCACTTGAGTCTTCATTGATAGACGGCAATTTTGTTCGTAATGCTTCGGCAATTTCAAGAATCAGTTTTTGATCGTTCGGTCGTCCTTCGCATTCGGCAAATTGCTCGGCGAGTTCGAGGGCTCGAATCGACAGAGAAAGCTCTAAAGCATAGTCGCTCCCGAATACTGTCCCAATAAACACGCCTGTATTTTTTCGTTGCTCGGCCGTGAGATCCAGGTTCGCGTCTGTCAGGGCATCAAGTGCTGACTCTAGAAGCATGAATTGCAATGGATCGTTTCTCTCGATCAGTTTTGGCGGGACACGATATTGTCTCCAGTTTGCTTCAAAGTCAGTTACAAAGCCACCTTTCTTGGCGTAGGTTCGGTATGTTTCTCGGTCACCCTCTTTGAAGTACACCTCAGAAGACCATCTCTCTTTTGGAACATCTTGAAAAACTTGTTTCTTAGTGGCCAGGAGATTCCAAAAGGATTCAAGATCGCTGGCTGAAGGAACTCTTAATCCCATTCCGACGATGGCGATATCGTCATTTTCTTCAGAGCTGGGTGTTGAATCTGTACCCTTTGAAACACCCGAACGTGTGCTCGAAAAAAAGTTTGATTTTTGGGGTGTCGCCTCCTCGACAATAACGTGATAGTTCAGCCCGCCGATGCCAAACGCGTTGCAGCCGGCACGTCGTGGATGCGTAGATTCCTCCCACTCTTTTGGTGTAGTAGAAACGGTAGCACAGCGTTCATCCCAAGGTATTTCAGGGTTGGGGTCTCGAAAATTTCCTGTTGGTGGAATAACTTTCTGCTCGAGCGCGCTTATCGCCTTTATCAATCCCGCGATACCAGCGGCCTCTCGGCAGTGACCAATATTCCCTTTGACAGACCCGATGGGTAGTGTGGCCGGTCCAAAGCCATGGGGTCCGAAGACTTCTTGTATGGAGTCAATTTCAGTAGCGTCGCCTAGCGCAGTGCTGGTCGCATGGGCTTCGATGAGACCAATACTTGCGGGGTCGATGTTTGCCTCTTGATACGCGCGTTGCATAGCCAGCACCTGCCCCTCTTTTCTCGGAGCCCAAAGTGCTTTTCCTTTTCCATCGCAGCTCCCCCCGATGCCTTGAATCACCGCTTTGACTGAGTAGCCTTCCGCGATAGCTTTTTCTAACGGCATGATAAGTAGAAAGCCGACACCATCAGAACTAATGAACCCGTCTGCGCGACGATCAAAAGGATAGGTTCCATTTGGAGATAGTGCTCGAGACTGAGCGAACAAGATCACCGATAGCTCTTGGCTATAAGAGGCCCCTCCCACGAGTGCCATTGGAAGTCTGCCTGAACGAATAGCTCGAGCGGCCATATCAAGTGCCGCGAAGCTCGATGCACAGGCGGCATCAATGACCATGTGCGGGCCAGTCCACTCGAACGTGGATGTGATCCGTCCAGCGAGCGCTGAGGCGATCGTACCGGTACCGCCATCTTCGGTACGTTTGGGGTAATGGCCGTGAATTTGATCTACGACCGTTGCTTCGTGTCTGTGAATAGAACTCGGGCAGTTCTCTAAGCGTTTGGCTTGTTCAATGATACCCTCGACCGCGGTACTGAATGCCATATCGGATGTCAGCATGGAGCCTCGTGCGTGCCCGATAAAGACTCCGCAATGATGTCCTTTTAAATCTTCAGGCGTGCGGCCGGCATCTATGATGGTTTCAAGCGCAACTTGTAATGCCCAAAGTTGAGCAATGTCCGTTGAGGCCAGGACCTTCGGAGGAATTCGAAAGTATTTCGTATCAAAAGGAACTTCGTCGATGAGACCTCCTAGTTCACAATATGATTTACCGTAGGCACCAATTTCTGGATCAAAATAACGCTCACGATGAAAACGGTCGCTCGGCATTTTCTTAATGGCGTAGTGATCTCGAAGAATATTTTTCCAGAAGACATTTCGATCGGGTGCACCAGGAAAACGACCCGCAACGCCAACAATGGCCAAAGGAGTGGAATGCTTCATCTGTCTCTCACTTCTAATGACTGCATGCGGCCGGTAAATACGAACATAGGGTACTGATATTCCCAAGTATTTTTGTTCCTGGACCGATCGTTTGCCTAAGGGGCTGGAAATTGCCTCTTTACGGTGCTACAACTGCGCACCCCAATACGAGGTATTATTTATATGGCAACGCGTAAAAAGCCTTTAGAGGTAGAAGAACCCCTAAGTGAAGCGGAGTTGGAGCAGTTTAGAGAAAAGCTCCTGCAACTCAGAGAAGAGGTTTCGGAAAGAATTCGAAATCGAGCGGATACGACCCGTGTAGAAAATTTCTCTGAGCTCACCGAAGAAATTGACCAAGCAAACCATGCTACTGAGGAAGCTTTCAATATGCGTCTTCTTGATAAAGAAGTAAAATTACTGCGAGAAATTGAAACGGCACTCGGCAAGTTTGAGCTTGGAACCTACGGGATTTGTCAGGGAACCGAAGAGCAAATCGAACGCAAAAGACTCGAAGCTCGTCCATGGACTCGATACTCTGTGGCCTACAAAGAACAGCTCGAAAGAGATAAAAAAGGACGCGTTTCCCGATAACTGAAGTTTAGGGTTACTCCCTAACGTTATGGCAGCTGGCGCATTCACGCTCTGGCTGATGGCATGTCAGGCAGTTTCTTGGAGAAAAGCGAGCCTTTCTCCCATGCCCGCCTTGGAGAAAACTCTGTTTCGGGAAGTGATTCCTTGGTCGGACAGAGTGGCAGTCTACGCATCGATCTGCTTGATGACAGGTGGCACATCGCTCCGGCTGTCGAATCGAGGCTCGACCATGAGCGTGTTCTCGATAGTGCGGTGTATGATCAACGGGCCTCATTTGAGAATGACATCGATCGCAGTTCTGCCCCGATCCACCCGCAAGGGAACTATGACAAGACTGACAAACCTTTTCGTCTTGAGCAGCAGCCGTTTGATGGTTTTTTCGAAAGAACATTGTGTGTGAAAGAGGTTTATCGACTACGTTTCCGAATGCGGGAACGAATGCGGTCATTTGCTCGACGTGGCAGGTTTTACATTCATCCAACGATTGGGCTGTGTCGTTGACTACTTTCCGGAGCCCTTGGTGGCATTCCAAACAATCTCCCATTTTTTGCGGTTCAATGTCTGCAAGGGTCTGACTTTCACGAACATTGCTATGACAAGTTTCACAGGGCGCGTCGCCGTTCAGGCCTTGTTGCTTTAGGGCGCTTAGATGATTGTTGTGCGCGAAGATAAGATTGTTTCCGCGTATAGATTTTTTCAGGTGTTCCGCCAAAAGTAGTTTCGCCGAAAGGTCACGATTAAACTGTTCGGTTTCACCGTGACAAGCTTCGCAGTGATTTTTGACAGTCACTTTGTTCTCAGAAGCGTTATGACATTTGCTGCAGGTATTGTGGCCTGGCTTAGTCATTGTACCTTCGTCTTCGGGGCGATGACACAAGGCGCAGGCCGTCGTGTAATCTTTCGCTACCTCACCTTTCGGATTCAGATGCTGATTGTGACTATAATAGAGAGGAAGCTGGTTCACTCGTTCCGTGGCATCTTGTGGACTCGCTATGGCATGACATTGAGTACAGACTGCTTCAGGAACAGCAAAATACGCTTTGTAAGGATTGGGGTGGTCAATGTGACAGGTCTTACATTGTTCATCTTTCCCAAGTACCATCGCATGCGTTGCGTGAGTGAACTCTGCATAACTCGCACGGATTGCGCTCGCATTTCTCGTTTGAATCACTTTGGGAATTTCTAATTTTGCACTCGGTACGAAAGCTATATCTCGCTCCGCCGCCTTTTCTCGATCTTTTCGCTCAACTTCGACCAGCCGTTCTTTAGACGAGCCGATTTCAGTTTTTACCTCCGTCTGAACTTCGATTTCTCTCGTAGGCGCCTTTACCTGCGTAGCCCCATCTTTTTTGGCAATTATAACCGGTTTTTCTCGCAGCCCCGGAGCGACCGGCGCGTATATTTTTCTGAGTTTTCTAAGTGCTTTTGTTGATTTCACACGATTGTAATCAAGTAATAGCTTGGTTCCTAGAAGTCCCGACAGGTGATCAATGTCCTTTGCCGCAATCATAACCTCTGTTGGTATATTGAAGACTTGCCCTGAACTGGGTTCCTCTTTTGGAGACATTCCATTTACTGCACGAAGATAGTTCTCGGCATTTCTTCCTCGTAAAAACCGCTTCGCGATAATGCGCACAGTCTGACCGGGCCTAACTTTGTGTCTAATCGTACCGAGCAATCGAATGAAGCGACCTTGTGGACATGTCTCCGTCCCAACCCTTTTGTTTAACGACGCAAGATAACGCCCGAATTCTTCGTTGTCATATTTTTGTTTGGCGATGACAGACCACTCTTCCCCCTGGCACTTCATCGTCATCTTGCTCCAAGCGTTAGGACTTGTGGTCCATAGCAATGCCGCGACTGCGACACCGAGTAAGAGTCGTAGTCGATTCATTTCTTAGGAAGAGCGGCGCTGTGGGATTCGGGCACTGGCATTTTTGTAATATTGTCCCCGTGACACTTAAGGCAGTTTGTATAATCAAACGCGACTTCGCCTTGGTGACATTCCACACATGTCGCCATCACAGGTTTGGCAATATCCTTTACTCGAGTAGCCTCTTTTACCGACGAATGACATCTCTCACAATCCAGAGAAGCACCGGTTAGAGGGTCTAGCATATGGTCCTCGTGGCTGAATTTTTTGATTTTCGATTTGGGTGCCTTTTGCCATTTTGGTCGCGCATGACAACCAGCACAATCGTTAATGTTTGGTTCGACATTTTCTTTTGTGTGGCAATCACAGCATTGGGCATGTCCCGGAAATTCAACCTTTTTGCCGCCATCAGAAAAGTTGTGACAAAACGAGCAATCTTTCTCGAATTTGAAGCGTTTTTTGACGCGTCCCGAATCATGAAGATGTAACTTGTGATCAAATTTTGTTCGAAGAGGTGCGTTCTGTGTTGTCTGAGGCTTTAGTGGCGGTTGTTTAGTGAAGGTATTTTCAAGATGACAGTTTGTACAAATTTGTAGGGGTCGAGTCCAAAACGCTTTCGGGTGACAGCCTGTACACTTGTTGTGACTCGGAAATGGCATTCTTGCTTCTTCACAAATTGGGAAACCTTTGTTCGCTGCCGTTACTTTTTGTTCATGGCAATCGTCACATGCCATAAGTTTGTCGCCTTTTTTGCGGAGTAATTTCAGGTGACTTCCGTGATCAAACGGCTTCGAAAGATCTACCGCGACCGATTTGGCCTTTGCAGGAACTTGAGTGTGGCCAGACTGTCCGGAGATGAGTAGCGCGCTTACAACAACAAGGCTCACAACGGATCCAAGTATCAGTTTCTGTGCATTTCTCATTGGTACGTTCCTTCAATCCAAAGCTCGGCTCTGTGAACCGATCGAGTACCATCGGACCCAAACTCCGGCAAATTTTCTAGTTCATAGTGTACCGCAATTTTGCCTCTTTTTTGCCACACAAATGTACTGAGCAGTCCCCCAGAAATTCGGAGCTGATTGTCTGCGTCTGAAAGAATAGATTGAGTATTTATCCAAGTCGCCCGCACATGAGGTCTTAGGGCAATTGCGAAGGAATCAGCGGGCTTCAGAGGAATTTCACCATAGGCCTGCCATCCTATTCGCCGATCAACTTGATCGCCTGTGTTCAAAAATACTGACGATTCTCCTGCTTCCTCCGTGCTCACCTGAAGCTCTATACCCGCTCGGTAACCACGACTTTGCATGAACTCTGGACCGAGCCAGGCTTCTAGGAGTTGTGGTCTCATACTATCTTGGTCTTCGCTATTCAGAATAAACCGGGCAAAGCCTCCACCCTGAAGAGCGAATGACGACGCAATCCAAAAATGGTTATCAAGTCGAGCACGGACATGGGGATCGGCTGCTCCAAAATAAAGCCGATTTGCAGAAAGGCTGCCAGGCATTTGCGTATTTAATGTGAAATCGGCCCGTCCGTAGCTTCTTGGGTCAACACCGAGCTGCGCGTATACATACCAGTCACTCGCCCACCTTTGATCATCGGACAAAAATCCACCGTCGAGATCAACAATAACAACTGGATTATTCCCTTCTTGCGCACTGTCTTCGTAATCCATCAGTTCGAATCCAAGTTGCGCGTTCCAGTTTTCGTCAAAGTATCCACCCGAAACGCGATTTCGGTGGACTTGCTCGTATCTGTACGACGCAGATAGGTACCAATCATCACGTCGCCAGCGAATCTCGCTTCCTGCGCAAACCTGTTGTGGCAGGTTTCTATCGCGATAGCCTCTTTCATCATCTAAACGTCCGCGGATGCCTCCTGAGGCACTGATTGCTAATGCTTGAGACGGCGCGAGCCGAAACGAAATTCCATCGCAAAGTAGAAGTTGTCCATTGTTGTCTAGAGTCGCGATCCGACCGGCTCGAAATCGAAAGTTTTCTCTGCGTTCCTCGTCCTTTACTCTATACTCCAAATGCGCACTGTGTAGCCGGATATTACGAGCCGCGGAAAACCGATCATAGGGATCCGCGAAGGGACTTGCCGTATTGTCTGCTGACTCAAGTAGCGGCCGTTGGACGACCGACAAACCAAAATACCCGCCAATTTTTCCCATGTTTTCCATAGCTCCGGAAACACGGAGTCGAAATTCGTCAGAGCTGTTTGGTGAAGGAATATTTTCATCGAAGAAAAGGGCTTGCCGGTGAGCTGCCCCAAGCCTCGCCGAAAAAAACATGTACTCACTGAGCGCACGATTGAGCTGTGCGTTTGTATTTACTGTTTGAGCTTGTGAACGTTGAGGGGCAAGAGTCAGAACTGTGAGGCAAATGACAAAAGGGTTCGCACTAAAAGGAAGCCTCACGTTTGGAAAAACACGGAAACACTTCACGTTTTGAGTCTGCTTTTTGCCTGACATTTCCTTCGTTCCAATAAATCGCTGAATAGCACGGTAAACATCGACGCTTCCGTAGATTTATCACTTCCCAAAGTTTGTTACAAGTTGTCCTTTCTGCTACCTTTTTTATTGAGCAGATGAGTGTCGAGGTTCTCAAAAAAGTTCCGCTCTTCGATGGTCTCGATGATGCAACATTATCAAATCTATTTACCGCAGGCGAAACGTTTAGATACACCCCCAATCAGTATGTGATCCGCCAAGGCGAATACGGAGACTGTCTGTTTGTTGTTCTTAACGGTCGCATTAACATTCAGGCTTACCAAAGTGACGGACTTCTCAAGAATCTCGTCACGCTTGGACCTGGCGATTATTTTGGCGAAATGGCGATGCTCGGGCTGGGCGAACGAACAGCTTCCGCTTTGTCGACGACGCAAAGTGAACTTCTTCAAATCAGACAAGTCCCTTTCACCAAAGCTACAAAGAAATTTAAACAAGTTAAGAAACGACTTGAAGATGTCTTTAAACGTCGAACGACTGAAAGTTTTATTCGAAACTGCCACCACTTTCGAGAACTCTCTGAACCGATCATAAAAAAACTAATCGCGCGATCCGAAGTAAAATCCTACAAGAAAAACGATGTTGTGATCAAAGAGGGCGATG
>JAYZDF010000113.1:0-9252 GCA_036337945.1 Myxococcota bacterium | reverse complement strand
CTCCGCTTGAGAGAGAAACGCGGTACGGTGATGAGCAGGCTTCTTTTTCTTTATTGCCTAATGTGCATTCAACATTACAGGGACTCGCATCTATACACTCAAAAAATATCAGTGCCGTGTTACTTGCTTGATTGAGATAGGGCTGTTCATCCGTGGCAATGACCGGCGCGGTTCTGTCCACGGTCCAAATGGCACTGGCCGTGTTGCTAATTTCGTCGAACTTGTTGCTTGCTCTGATTCTGAATCGATATGTGCCGTCGGTAAGATTTGGAAAACGGAAGTCCGCAGGGCAATCAATAAAGTCTTCGCTTTCTGATGAGGTGCCTTGAATGAGCTCGATCGCACACTGAAACCTGCAGTTTTCTTCGCTGCAGGTGATTTCAAACGTAGCAATGTTATCTTGGGTGTATCTTTCAGGCTGTTGGTCGATGATCACCGACAGAGTGCGTTTCGATTCAAAGAAGGCGTCAGTGAGTCCACAGGCAGACAGGGACGAAGCGATAAAGAACATGATTGCGACGTTGCCGATGATTCTTTTCGAAAAACTATAAACCAAGTTGCTCAATCTCGCCTACATGCGAAGTCTACAGAACAAATGCTTCTGAGTATAGCTTTTGTAAGGTACTGAAACTATTGTTTTATTTGAGCTCTTGAGGCGTGTTTGGCCATAGTTCTACCTGACCATGCCCGAGTTTCCCGTAGGCGTTGCTTCCCCAGCAAAAGAGCTCGTTATTGCTTGAAATGGCACAGGTGTGGTCGTACCCGGCCGATACACTGCGCCAGGTCTGTGTTGCATCTATGGCTGTCGGAACATTCGTGTCGAAAAGTTCGCCATGACCAAGTTGGCCGAAATCGTTCAACCCCCAACACCAAAGTGTATTTTCAGGGCTTTCGTCGAGGATTGCGCAAGTATGCCAGCTGCCAGAGTCGACCTGAAACCATTGGCTGTTTGGGTCTGTAGAGGGGGATATCACGGTCACGGGGTTCGATGAATCTGAATTGACTTGAGTTCCAAGTTGCCCGTGCTGATTATTCCCCCAGCACGAAAGTTCACCTAAGAGTGTGATTGCGCAGACATGTTTGTAGCCTGTGCTTATTTCAAAATAAGTGTCTGTCCCAACAATAGAAGGCGTGGTGCGATTTAGAGTGTCTCCTTGTCCAAGTTGTCCTGACGAGTTATCTCCCCAGCAGAATACGTTGTCAGAAATATCGCGACCGCAAGTAAACTCGCTTCCACTTGCGACTCCAAGCCAGCTCTGAGGATTTGTTTCATTCGTAGGTGAGACAACCAGTGAACTGGATTCTCCATAGTTTAGACACCTTGGATTTGCTTGGATTCCAAGTTGACCCGAAGCGTTGTCTCCCCAGCAGTAAAGTCGGGTGCCGTTATTATTAGGATCAATTTCACCTCGGCCACAGGCGTGAGACTTGCCTAGGCTGACCTGAGTCAATGTCTCCGGTGCGCGCACTTCAACTGGACCACTAATGACGGTTCGAGGATTCTCTAAACATTCCAAAGTGAAGTTGTCCCCGAGCCCGAGATGGCCATTCCGACTTTCTCCCCAGGCATAGGTATCGTTATCCGTTTGTTGTCCGAAACTAGCATTCCCGCTGTGATAAATATCGAGCTCACTCCAGTTGAGTGCAGAACTCCAATCTTCGTTGGGTTCAGTCCCTTGCCGGATGCCAGTTGTAACAATTGATCTTGGACGTTCTAAGAATCGAAGTTTCGCAGTCTGAGAGTTGCTCGTGAATGCGATTTGAGCACCAAGCTGTCCATTGGTAAAACGCGCTTGAATTCTGTTAGTGGCTACTAAGGATATGAGGCTTTCATTCGCTCCCCAGCAATAGATGTTGTTATCACTTCTTCGCCCACAAGTGTGGTTTCGTCCAAGTTCGACTTCGAGCCATCCTCCGGATGTTGGCCCTGACACGAGATAAGGTTTTGATTTGTCTCCGCGGTCTAAGCCGAGTTGCCCGAATCGATTATCCCCCCAACAAAAGAGCGAGCCCTTCTCGCCAAAGGCACATATGCTTCGGCTTTCTCCATGGCTCATGACTTCGCTCATAGGTTCGGAGAAGGGTACTTGTTCTGGAGGGAAAACAGCCCGAGACGCTGTGCCGTCGTGACCCAGATGCTCCGCTCCCCAACAATGAATGTCGCCGGAAGTGGAGACGCCGCAGGTTGAAAATTCTGCGGCAGCCACACTTTTCCAGGTTGCATCAGGGGCACCAACCAGCGTCCAGGCACTTGTAAACGTTCCAGTTTCAGCCGTTTGTTTATAAGTATTGCTTCCTCTACAGAAAATTTGTGACTCACGGGAAACTGCGCATTCGTGCTCTTTCCCTAGCGAGAAACTGCGCCAACCGCGCGGGCTCATGGTTCCTTGGGGAGATAACGTTACAACACTGGACTCACTACAAAAGAGTTCCGCTCGAAGCGAGTTCTGATCATCTAAAATCTCTACTAACGCACAAGACTGATTACCGATGGCGATTTGAAGAATATTTCCTTGTTGGTCGCTCGGATCGATACTTAGGTTTGCTCGTTGAAAAGGAAATTCGCTTCCCCAGCACCAAAGAGTATTGTCACTTCTCGCTGCGCAAGAATGATCTTTACCAGCGGCAACCTTGAGCCATCCTTGTCCATTAAGAAGTTGCGGTTCGGAATAATGTTCTATGACTGAGTTGAGGGCTAAGCGACTATAGGTATCACTATTCAGTTTGTTGAGACCCCAACACCAAAGTGTCCCGTCTGATTTTGTGGCGCAGGTGTGTGTCATGCTAACGGAAACGCTCGTCCAATTTCTCTCTTCAGTTACTTGTGTGGGGACGAGTGTTGGCTCGTAACGTCCCGGCTCTTCTTGGTTTGGATATAATGTGTTTCCGGCTTGTCCGTATTCGTTGACACCCCAACATAAAAGAGTCCCCGTATGCGTGATGGCACAGGAGTGATAACCAGAGGTCGCAAACTCTTTCCATTTTGGCACAACCCGCCAGGTATATTGGATTGGTGCTGAACGATTTCCGGCGTCATCGACCGCGACAATTTCGAGGCTGTGCTCTCCAACGGGAATAGCCATAATAGTATGCGTCGTTTGACTCGAAGTCTGGCCGCAAGCGGTTTGGTTTCCGCTATCTAGTTTACAAAGATAGCGGCAAGAGTTTTCAGAGCAGCCGAGTTTGAAGGTAGGGTCGCGCTCCGCGCTCACTGAATCTGGGGTATCTAGAAAAAATGCTCGCGGAGCAGTTTGGTCGCGAATCCAAGTGATTTGTGACCACTCTCCAATGTTCCCTGCTGAATCGGTGGCGCGAATACGTGCTGTTTGAGGAGTGTCAATGGCTGGGGTTTCGGCGGTGGAAGCGGTCAAGGTTGGTTCCCAAGGGGATTCGCAGTCTTCAATGATTGAGTTATTGTTGAGTTGGCATTCGAATCTATGGGGGTCCAGGGGATTGATTTCCTCCGTTTCAAAGCTCAGCGAAACCTCGGTGCGATTATCTCTGCCTGTAGAGTTTATTCCCGGATAGCTCGTAATCCTTACTATCGGCGGATCATTGTCTATAGTGACAGCTGTTGGGCTCATCAATTCCTCTTGAATGTTGCCTGCTGCATCGGTGGCTTCAATGACGAGCTGTAGACTGTCTCCGTTCTCAAAACCTGGAAATCTGAGAGGAGAGCCACAATTTGCCTGTTCAACACCGTCTACAAAACAGCGATAGGTGCAGGGTGATTTATCAAGGCAGCTGAAGCTCAATCCCTGCGTTGCGGTATTGACGAATCCGTTGAAAGTTGGGTCAATTTCCGTTTGCGGAGCCGTTTGGTCTATAACCCAACGATAAGAAACGGTTGGACTCTTCAGTTTGCTAGCATCGGTTGCATAGACCAAAAACTCATAAGTCCCCTCAGTTAATCCTGGGTACTGCAACTCATTACTACAAGCAGTGAAAGTTTTTTCGTCGCTCTGGATTTCATCCTCACCCGCCGAAAGAGAGCAAAAGTAATCACATTGGCGTTTGTTACAATCGAGGGCGAATTTAGCTTCTGAAGAGGCGGTAAAGGATTCTGGGCTTGCAATAATTCGCACCGCTGGGGAGAAGCTCTTCTCAAAAAGTGCGTCTGATAGCCCACAGTGGAGTCCTAAACTGCTGACCAAAACACAGGTGATAGATGTGCAGTGCGAGCGCGTAATGAGCTGATTGCGGTTGCGAGAGGAATGAGAACTCACGGAGAATTACTCCTGTTTCTCTTGGCTCGAGTCGTTATCTTCGAAAGGATTAAGATAAATTCCTGTAAGCCCCGCGATGATTCCCGTCACAATAAGTCCGGGTCCGATAAAATCGTTTGTATCGAGCGTTTGATTATGGCTACTCGGTAAGACGGCATCCGTGATCATACCGCCTGTCGACAAAAGGGCCCCGGCACCAATCCAAGATAATTTCCAAAGCCATTTATTCTTGTCGAGCTCAGACTCTGTGATAATTGCAATCGTCGTGTCCGAGCCTCCAAGTAGCGCAGATTTTTCGGGTTTGGGTTTGAGGACCGGTTCGGGCCACCCTGAAAAAAGCTCTTCCGCCAGTTTGGCCAATTCTTTTTCCCAGTTATCTGCCGCTTGATTGAGGTCGATATCTTTCTGTTTCGGGCCTGCTTTTTCTTGTGCTGCTAAGATTTCTCGTGGAATGCGTTTATCTCTCGCACTGAGTACCAAGGTCGCTGAAACCCGGATTCTTGATGGGAGCGACAAGACTCGAAGCAAGATGACGTGCTGGGCACCTGTTTCCACGCGAACATCAGAGACACATCGGGTGATTTCCGAACAGTTTTCGACCGAATTCCGCTTCGTGGTGGAGGTCGATTGCCCGGTTCGTAAAGCCGTTGCTACTGCCAGACGTTTTGAAAGCGTGCGAATGCTCTCATCGGACGCACCACGGGCGTCTTGAGTATGAATCGCAATATTTGCGGCAAGTATGCTGAGGCTGAGTGCGGTGAGCATTGGCGCTACCCGAGACTAGCCTTCCTCGGAGCCTACGGCAAATTGAAGTCGACGCTCCGTGCTAATTTCACGGTAAATGTCTGAAATTGACATAGAAATCTAGCTCAATCTCCTGGAAATCGCTATGATCCGAATCGGTGTTGGTTTGTCCAAAATGCCGCTCCATCTATTCTACGGAAAATGAGTTCTGTGGAATCGACGGTCATCGGCTCATCGAATCGGACGAAGATCCACTTATTGGGCTCGAGATTGATCGATACAAGATCGTTTCTCGCCTGGGGACTGGTGCAATGGGATACGTGTATCTCGCTGAGCATACCGTCCTCGAGAGTAAACGTGCCTATAAACTTTTATTTGGGGAACTTGGCTCTGATAAACGTGCAATGAGTCGCTTCAAGCGTGAAGCTCAGGCGCTTAGCAAGATGCGCCACCCGAATATCGTGACCCTAGTCGACTTTGGTACAACTCCAGAGGGGTTAACTTTTCTGGCGATGGAGTACATTGCGGGTAAGACACTCGAGCAAATATTGAAAGAAGATGGCGCATTGGGTTCAGCTCGAAGCGCGAACATCGTGCGTCAAATGAGTGCCGGTCTTGCTGAAGCACACAAGCTCGGCTTCATTCATCGTGACCTCAAGCCTGGCAATGTTATGCTCACCAAATTCGATGACACCGAGCAGGTAAAAATATTGGATTTTGGCTTGGTGTCGATTGCCGGTGAAGCAGAGCCTGCGACGAAGATTACTAAAACGGGTTACACGCTCGGCACACCGAGATATTTGGCTCCCGAGCAGTCTCAGTCTGCGGAGGTGACCTTTTCTGCGGACCTGTACGCATTGGGCGTGATCCTCTATGAGATGATCGCTGGGCGGCCCCCTTTTGAGGGTGACATGAAAACCGTCATTATGCGGCATCTTTGTGAGGCACCGCCCCCGTTACCTCCGAGCGATGGATTAGAGGCACTTGCCATAAGTCTCATGGAAAAAGACCCAGCGTACCGCCCGGGATCAGCGGCCAGTGTCGTTGGTATCGTAGACGAGCTTGCAGGAAAAATAGAAGGAAGCGACATGTTTCTTTCCTTGCGGGCAGTTAGTGACCCAAGAGGTTCGCTCGGGCCAGTGCAAGCGTCTGCCCCGCCGGCATATATGTCTGCGCCGCCGAGTTATGTGTCTATGCCGCCTTCGAATCTTTCTGCGCCACCCGCGTCGATGCAGTACGAAGTGGCTTCCGCGCTAACCACAGAGCAGCCGACGCCAAACTGGAGCGCCGATGCCACTATGCAGCCGATTAATCGCTCAGCCAGTGGGATTGAGGCGCCGAGACCGCCGGAAAAACTCATCCAAAATCCTCAAAAAATCTTCGCCTTTTTGGCTTTATTGCTCGTAGTTTCAGGGATTGGTTTCTACATCGCTTCGGAACTTGGAACCTTCCGAGTGAGAACGGCGGGGAATCGCCTCCGTCCCATCACAAAGTCGCCCGCATTGGAGCCGATCGTTCAAAACCAGGATAAAGATAATGGTGAACAAAAAGACAACAATCGTGAGGATACTCCATCTGCTTCAAATTCCTCGGTCGACGGTGTCGAAGAAAAAGTACGCGTAGCGTCGTCGAAATCAGCGTCTAGAAAGTCTCGTAAGATCGGGCAAGCCAAGGTTTCTGTGGCGAACAAGACTACGTTGGATGAATTGGAAGATGATTCTCCTGAAACTTCCGTTTCTTCGAGCAAGCTTTCAAAAGACGAAATTAATGAGCTTAAACAGGAACTCAAAAAGGCTCTTCTCAAAAAGGGAATGAGAGCGAATGAATTGACCAAAATTGATTCAACCGCACCGCTTTTCGAAAGCTGGAAAAAAGCTGCGAAGCAAAGCTCGAAAGACATAAAACAAACGCACAGACAGCTACTGGCTGTTCTCACAGACCACGCGGTGTCGAATAAAACAGTACAGGCACGCCTGAAGAACGTTCATGCTGCCTTGGTTCGAGCGTCGGAGCAGCTGTCTGACCCAAAGACTTTGTCTA
This sequence comes from Myxococcota bacterium, assembly GCA_036337945.1. Classification (GTDB taxonomy): domain Bacteria; phylum Myxococcota; class Kuafuiibacteriia; order Kuafuiibacteriales; family Kuafuiibacteriaceae; genus JAYZDF01. The sequence goes on along the minus strand of JAYZDF010000113.1, from coordinate 2,242 downwards.
AATTCGAAGAGGACTATTTGGAGTTAGATTCCCAATCTCGAAATGCGAATTCTGCTTCTGCTCGGCAGGATGTTGCATCACGCTGCCTCGCTTTAGAGCGCAAAATCGAAAAAACGATACGTTCTCAAGTAAAACAGTAAGGGTAAATGCCTGTTTTGTGACTTTACGCACAAATTAGTGAGGACCAAATACGAATTCTACCGATACTACTAACAGGTCATGCCAAGAATTAGTGGTATCACAGGTCGTTTAGCCGGCCGGTCAACGGAGCGTTCTCGTGTGCTTGCTGGGTTTCGTTCCGACCGCAGACCCGCAGATCGCATGGACGCTGCAGCCGCTGTTAGAGGAACGACTTCTTGGCGTCGCACCCGCGGCACTGCTGGCCGAGCGATGCCAGCTCGGCTACGAATTGAAACGCCTCCTTCTGCGATTCCCGCATTCTCCCAAATTCTTCCGGCAAATGATCTCTCTGCGTACCGTCAAAGAATTGATGCCTACCGCCAACAAGACAATCTTTCTGTTCGAACAATTGGAGAAGCACAGGGCGAGTCTATTGAGATGATCAAACTTCCAAGTGTTGGACCGAAACAATTGAGTGTGATTATTACTGGTGGTGTCCATGGCAATGAGCCATGTGGACCCGCCGCAGCATTGTTGCTTATCGATCAGCTGATTGCTCGACCAGAGCTTCGCGCGGGTATTGAGTTCGCAATTGTTCCAATGGTGAACCCGAGAGGCTATGCGCAAAATCATCGCCGCACACCCGAAGACGTTGATTTGAACCGGGTATTTTTGTCTGATGAACCGACACTTCCAAAGGAAGTCACTGTAGTTCAGGATGCTCTATCTCAAGAATCATTTGATCTAGCCCTCGACTTACATAGCGGGAGCACTCGGCGAAATGGCTTTTGGACTTTACACCGAAACGCTGAAGATCTCTTGGCACCGGCCATGGCCCGTTTTGGAACTCGGTGGTCGTTATTGTCCGGCGACACAAAGCCTTATACGATGTCTCATCCCGGTGTAGGAACAAGCAAGAATCGAAGCACTCTCAAAGATTATTTCATCAAGGCGGGGGCCAAATGGTCGGTGACCTTAGAAGCGCCGGGCTCCTTAGATTATATGGCGCAAGTGCTCGGACAAAACGATATGGTCCACGAAATTGTGACCGAGGCAAAATCAAAATCTCAACGAGTCGTGTGAACTGATCTAGAAATCTATCCTTAATTTCCCTCTGTGGTTTCGAAACCACTCGGGTGAAGCGAGTATGTTTTAAAGCAAAAATGCTCGTAATTACAGATAGTTCACAACAATTATTATCGTCTTGCCGATAGGTTCTCTGATGGCAGCTCGTATACATTCACCAGGTGTCAAATCAAGCATTGGCCCTGGACATGCGCTGGAGAAGGTTTCAGCTTCGGGACTTCGCTTAGGAAAGTCATCGCTACGAGTGCAGCGCTCGCAGCTGCGGGCCACTCGCAGAGAACTTCGAGAGCAGGCTCGAGCATTGCGTTGTGAACTGAAGGTGCATAAGCAACGTCGAGATGAGATCAAAAACCGTGTTCACGGCCTCCGCGACCAACTTGATGCTCAACAGCAGCAGGTTCGGATTTCTCAACAAAGCGTACGTCAATCTTTTCAAGAGACTCGCGCCGCAGTTCATCGAGAATTTCAAAACCTTCAACCGAAGTGTAAAGAAAGCGCTATTGAGGTTGAGCGTGTATCTCAAAGGATCATTCAAACGCTTGAGAATGCCGTTGAAGCTGTTGAGTCAGCCGTCCAGGTCTCGACAGGCGCTCGGGCAGCGATAGAAGAGGCAAAAGCTTCACAAATCAGTACGTCCGCTTCTACACGCGTGTTGGCAAACCCGTTGGGTGAGCCGACATGTTCTAGTCATAGTGCGCAGGAGAAAAATCCTCAAAAAGACGCCGACTCGATTGCAACGGAAATTGCGAAACTGACAAACCTCACGAGTTTGACGGAAGATGAGACTCGTCAATTACAATCGAGGCTAGGCAAACCTATTCGTGAAACTTTGTCTGCTGCTGAAGAATGTAAAAATCTAGCGGCGACAACGACGAAAACCTTCCGTCAGCTTAAAGCCGCGCGAAACGAACTTCAACGTGAGAATCAAAGCATAGCTCGAATTGAGAATGACATTACTTGTATTGAAGCGAGGATTGCTCTTCTAGAATCTCAAATTCAATGCATTGAGTTCATCATAGAAAGTATGGAGCGAGAA
>JAYZDF010000112.1:0-53849 GCA_036337945.1 Myxococcota bacterium | reverse complement strand
AGTTTGACGAACTCTTCACCGAACCTCGCTTTCTTTCCTTTTTTCGGTGGAGCATCGAAGATGATGATTACACAAGTGTCAAAAAGCTCGTGGAGGATGATAAAATCATCAAGCAAGCCCCGAAACCCGGTGCACACTACTACATCGCCAATCCGGATGCTTCTGCCGAGAATTCGGCTTTTCGCGGAGAGAATGTGCTTTATCTTGGCGACGGCACTTATTACGCCCATGGCATTGTGGGCGCTAGCGGAACGTATATCGTGACCGAAGATGAAATTATCGCGACGCTGAGCGCCTTACGAAAGCCTGGAGCGACAACAAAACCGCATCGGATCGGACTAGAGTTAGAAATGGACGCCCTCAAAGTGGCGGGTTTGCTCAACGTAACAAAATCAACAGCCTAGAGACTGATAGGTCTTACGCTTTCAATCCCTTCCATGTGAGCAATTTCAGATAGGACGACAGCAGTCACCGGTGTGTCTACGCTAATTGCTGCATAGGCGTACTCTTTTCCTACCCCCAGCATCATTCTCGAAATATTAATATTTCCAGCGCCCAGTACGTTGCCGATGCGCCCGATGACACCTGGCTGATCGACGTGTCGAGTAAGGATAAGATGTCCTTCCGGCACGATTTCGAGCCGTCTGCCGTTGATGGATACGATTCGTGCCAGTGACGAACTAAAAACGGCTCCGGTGACCTCTGTTGTCTCATCTGACCCAACGAGTTCAATGCTCAGCGTTGCGACGAAATCTGTCGCAGTGGACGTTTTTTCCTCGATACAGCGTATGCCTCGATCTTTGGCGATATGAGGGGCATTGATATCATTCACTTCTGCTTCAAGCCGGGCATTGAGTACTGACGAGAGAGCAGCGACCGTAATTGGATCTACTCGTTGCTCCGCCGCGCCTCCCGCGTACCTCATCCGGATTTCATTGACATTGCCCTGATGAAGCTGGCTGGCGAACGATCCGAGCTTTCGTCCTAGATCGATATAGGGACCAATTTGGGACATGATTTCGGCGGGAACGCTGGGAGCATTGACCGCGTTCGTAACAGTTCCATTTCGGAGGAAATCGATGATTTGCTCAGCAACGGCGACGGCAACGTTGTCTTGGGCCTCGGCTGTTGATGCTCCTAGATGTGGCGTAAGAATGACCTGGTCCATGGTTAGCAGCGGGTGGTCCGCTGGTGGAGGTTCTGTTTCGTAAACGTCGAATGCTGCGCCCGCAAGATGCTCGGTTTTGATTGATTCAACAACCGCAGCTTCGTCAACGAGTCCCCCTCGAGCTGCATTAACGAGGAGCGCGCCTTTCTTCATTTTGCTTAGAGCTTCTGCGTTGATAATATTCCGCGTTGCGTCCATCAGCGGAACATGCAGAGTCACGATGTCAGCATTTTGGAGGAGTTCATCGAGAGATAAGAGCTTTACGCCAAGCGCCTGCGCTTTTTCCTCGGTGACGAACGGGTCATACGCAAGCACGTTCATTCTCAGGCCTCGAGCTCGGTCAGCGACAATTTTTCCGATATTGCCTAGACCCACTATACCCAGGTTTTTCCCGTAAAGTTCCCGTCCTTGGAATTTCGCCTTTTCCCATTTGCCGCTCCGCATTGAGGCTGTGGCTTGGGGGATTTTCCGGCAAAGTGAACATATGAGGGAAATCGCGTGTTCCGCGGTAGTGATCACGTTGCCATCGGGGGTGTTCATCACGACGATACCGTTCTTGCTTGCGGCGTCGCGATCGATATTGTCGACGCCAATTCCTGCCCGACCGACGACTTTGAGTTTAGGAGCGGCTGCAATCAGGTCTGCGGTAACCTGAGTTCCGCTCCGAATGGCCATAGCGTCGTAATCTGCGACGATTTCTTTGAGTTCTTCAGGCTTTTTGCCGAGACCTGGGCGGTAATCCAGTTCGATCTCTTCTCCTGCATTGCGGAAGACGTCTAGGCCTAATTCTGACAGCTTATCGCTGACCAAAATACGATATTTCATCGGAGCGGAAGGTACAGTGCGATTCAGCGTGAATCAACACTTGCGTGACGCAGAATAGCACCCTAAGTTCCACAGGCTGAAGCAATCAACCTGCGTCGATTCACTTTGACGGATTTCTGTCATTGGTTGCTGAAGCTAGAGGTGTAATGGCAAATTCATCGGACTTTCCTATCGAGCGTATTCGCAACTTCTCTATTATTGCGCATATCGACCACGGTAAATCGACGCTCGCTGACCGTATCCTTGGTGTGACAGGGGCCCTGAGCAAGCGAGAAGAGTCAGAGCAATGGCTCGACAAAATGGACCTCGAAAAAGAGAGGGGTATAACGATTAAGGCTCAAACCGTGCGTTTGCTCTATACTGCAAAAGACGGCCTCGAGTACCAACTCAATCTCATCGATACTCCTGGACACGTTGATTTTAGTTATGAAGTTTCCCGCTCTCTAAATGCCTGCGAAGGTGCTTTATTGATCGTCGATGCGGCACAGGGCGTAGAGGCACAGACTCTCGCGAATGTTTATCTCGCGCTTGATCAGGACTTGGAGATCTTGCCGGTGATTAATAAGATAGATCTGCCGGTTGCGAGACCTGATTTCGTGAAGAACGAGATTGAAGAGATCATTGGCCTCGATTCCGACTTGGCTATTCTGTGCTCGGCGAAAACCGGGGAGGGCGTTCCTGATATATTAGAGGCTGTCGTAAAGTGGGTTCCGCCACCCCAGGCAGAGCGTGACGCAGGTTTGCAAGCGCTTATTTTCGATTCCTGGTTCGACCCTTATCGAGGCGTGATCTGTTTGATCAAGGTTGTCCAGGGGCGCTTGAAACTGAGAGATAAAATACGCTTTGGGCAAACGCCTGATAAACAATTCGAGGTCATGGAACTGGGTTGTTTTAACCCCCACCCAGAACCGCTGAAAGAAATCACGGCAGGAGAAGTTGGTTATTTTGCTGCCAGCGTGAAGGATGTTCGCGATGCCAAAGTTGGCGATACTGTTCTGCATGCAAACGACAAAGAAACAGAACCTTTGGCCGGCTTTCGTGATGTCAAACCAATGGTCTACGCTGGTTTCTTTCCAATTATCGCCTCTGACTACGAGCAACTGCGAGACGCACTCGAAAAACTAAGACTCAATGATTCAGCGTTTTCGTTTGAAGCGGAGTCTTCACAAGCATTGGGCTTTGGCTTCCGTTGTGGCTTTTTGGGTCTGCTCCACATGGCGATCGTTCAAGAACGCCTAGAACGTGAATTTGGCGCTGAGCTAATTACTACGTCGCCCACCGCTGTTTACAAAGTCACGACCAAGGATGGAGAAGTTCTAGATATAGACAATCCTTCCTTGCTTCCTCCGCCGACTGAAATAGAGAAATTTGAAGAGCCCGTTGTAACGATTAAAGTTCACACGCCCAGTGAATATGTGGGGCCTATTCTTCAGCTTTGTGAAGAGCGCCGCGGTGTTCAGCAAAATATGGATTTTTTCCAAATGAGCCGGGTGTTGATCACATATGAAATGCCGCTGGCCGAAATCGTTTATGATTTCTTCGATAAACTAAAATCAGTGAGCCGAGGATATGGCTCAATGGACTATGAGCTTGCGGGCCACAGGCAGGAACCACTTGTGCGACTGGATGTTATGCTCAACGGCGAACCGGTCGACGCACTGTCTATCATTGTGCATAGAGAACGAGCCTTTGAACGAGGAAAGTTACTTTGCCAGAAGCTTCGTAAGATTATCCCTCGGCAACAATTCGATGTGGCTATCCAGGCAGCCATAGGCAACAAAGTCATCGCGCGAGAGACAGTAAAAGCTTACCGAAAGGATGTAACGGCCAAGTGTTACGGCGGTGATATATCACGTAAGAGAAAGCTTCTCGAAAGGCAGAAAGAGGGCAAAAGACGGATGAAACAAGTAGGCCGTGTAGAGGTTCCACAAGAGGCTTTCTTGTCTGTTTTGAAGGTGGATGAATGAGCAACACCAAAACTTCGGTGATCTCTACTCGTGACGCGAAGGTATTACTTAAAGAGGGGCTGACACTTCTCAAGAAGAACCGCAAAAAAATCCCGGAGTCAGCGGCCGGGAAAGTGGAAGACCAGATAAATGCTCTAAAGGCCAAGCTTGCCAATCGAGTGAGCGATAGCGACCTCTACGATGCAGCAAAAACGCTAAACGAAACGCTCGAAAAAGAACTTGGTTTTGCGAGAAAAAGCAGTACTAGAGAATTGGTAGAATCGGTAGTGATAGCAATTCTGATTGCGGGTTTGCTACGGGCTTTTGTCCTAGACCCATTTAAGATTCCAAGTGGCTCTATGATTCCAACGCTGCGAGTTGGAGATCATCTATTCGTCAGCAAATTTATCTACGGACTCCGATCTCCGGTTCCAATGAGCAACAAGTGGCTCGTGCGTTGGGGAAGTCCACAACGAGGTGACGTTATCGTTTTTCGGTATCCCGTCGACCAAACCAAGGACTACATTAAGCGCGTTGTAGCAGTCGCTGGAGATAAAGTAAGGGTTTTTGGTAACAAGGTCGAAATAAACGGTGCTCTACTCAATCGTCTCCCGGTCGAAAAGTATATCTTTACCGAAGACCGTGAGTGCCCGAGCATATTGTTTTGTGGTGGTCAGCAGAGCGGGATTGGCCGATTTGAGCAAATGGTCGACAAATTCGAAGAGACGAGTCATGGAGACGAGGGTCACCAGTACAGTATTATTTATCAAAAGACTAAAAACCATAAGGAGCTTCCGGATGACGGTCCTGCATTACCGGGTCTCGATTGCTCTAGTGAGTCGTACTGTTTGGTGGAGGACGACCACGTTCTCGTGATGGGTGATAATCGGGATAATTCGTCGGACGGCAGATCCTGGGGGGGTGTGCCTACCTCATATGTGAAGGGGAAAGCCCTGTTTATCTTTGGTTCTAGGGCTATCGATTCCGGTGTGCGATGGGAGCGAATCGGTCGGATGGTTCGCTGATTGACAAACTAAGACAAAAAGAACGAAGGGAAGTCCAAGGTGTACACAAGAACAGAAATACGACTTGCTGGGGAAGGCAACCACGGGATGATTCAGGCTGGCTTGATTCTGCAGGAAGCGGCGGCGATCTACGATGACCTAAACGCTCATCATGTGCAAAGCTATGGACCAGAGGCTCGAGGTCAAGCAGCACGTTCCGAAGTCATTATTTCAAACGGGGATATTGATTATCCAAAGGCCACACATATCGATACGTTCTTGGCTACAACTCAAGAAGCAATCGAGCGCTACTCACATGATTTGAAACCAGAAGCCATCGTAGTCGTTGACTCTGAAAATGTAACGAGAGTGCCCGACGGGATTCGAGTGCTGGCTCTCCCGCTCTTGCAAACTGCCGAACAAGAACTTCAGCGTCCTACGCTCTTGGCGATGCTTTCCCTCGGCGTTGTTGTTGCACTCAGTGAAGCTGTCTCGAAGGATGCCATAGAGTCGGCCGTGAAGGACCACGTTGCCAAAGGCAGTGAAGCTATTCATCTTCAGGCCCTGAAGCGCGGATACGAACTCGCTCAAACTGTTCAAAAATAGACAGTTTGCGCAGGTAAACAAACAATAAGAAAACTAAAATTGGAGCTAGATAAATGGCAATTGAACAAACCCTTAGCATTATTAAACCTGATGCCGTAGCTAAGAACGTCATCGGGCAGTGTTACGCAAAATTCGAGGAAGCTGGTCTTAAGATTGTTGCAACGCGAACTTTGCAGCTGACACAAGCGCAGGCTGAAGCCTTCTACGCAGTTCACAAGGAACGTCCTTTTTACGGAAGTCTTGTGGAGTTTATGACAAGTGGTCCTGTGGTTGTTCAGGTCCTCGAGGGTGAAGATGCGATTAAGACGAACCGTCGAGTAATGGGAGCAACCAATCCTGCAGACGCAGAGGAAGGAACCTTACGGAAGCTTTTTGCTACCAATATAGAGCACAATGCGGTTCATGGCTCAGATGCCCCTGAAACAGCGAAAGAAGAAATCGATTTCTTCTTTTCAAGAGCAGATATCGTTTCTCGATAACTTTGAGCTGAATCAAGTGACGTCGGAGAGCAAAAATTCAGAGCCATCGAAAGATGCTTTAGATTTACGGTCTCTCGACGTTGAGGGACTTAAGGAATGTCTTGAGTCCCTCAATGAACCTTCCTACAGAGCAGATCAGATTTATAAATGGATCCATCAACTAGGTGCCAAATCTTTTGATGAGATGACAAACCTCAGTAAGTCTTTACGACAGAGACTTAATGAAAATGCGACGCTCTCAAATCTTGAAATGGATACTGTTCAGCATGCCGTCGATGGAACTAGGAAGTATGCCTTTCGAACTTCTCATGGTGATATCGTTGAGTCCGTCTTCATACCTAACGCGTCGGCAACCGGTCGAAACACCCTCTGTATTTCATCTCAAGTGGGATGCGCGATAGACTGCAAATTCTGCCTTACCGCCAGTTTAGGCCTTCGCCGAAATCTGAATGGTGGAGAAATATCTGAACAACTTCTGCGTGTAAAACAGGACCTAGGTAAAGACGTACCGATTCAAAATATTGTTATGATGGGGATGGGTGAACCTCTTCATAATTATAAAAATCTTTTGAAGGCTCTCCGTTTTATGAGTGATCCTAAAGGCGCCAACGTTTCCCCAAGGCGTATCACGGTGAGTACGGCGGGTCTTGTTCCGAAAATTCCAATGCTCGGTCGAGATACTGATGTATGTTTGGCCGTTTCGTTAAATGCGACAACGGATCATGTCCGTGACGAAATCATGCCCATCAACAAGAAGTGGAACATTCAGGCCTTGCTCAAGGCATGCAAAGAATTCCCTCTCAAGCAGCGACGCCGGATTACATTTGAGTATGTACTACTCAAAGACATCAACGATTCTTTAGATGACGCGCGACGACTTGCGAAACTCTTGCAGCCCTTCAAATGCAAGATTAATATCATCCCGTTCAACGAGCATCCTGAGAGCCCATACAAGCGGCCAAGCGAAGAAAAAGTCGCTGCTTTTGTAGATATCCTTCGTAACAAGAGATTCAGCACTTTCGTCCGTACCCCGAGGGGTGACGATATTTCCGCGGCCTGTGGGCAACTAGGTGTCGAGGCCGGTAATGCCAAATTGCCAGTGGTTCAATAGTCGAGTCCGTGCTACCCGTACTGCAAATGCGTGAACAAATTATAGGTGTGATTGGCGGTACTGGCCTCTATCAGATGGAAGGCCTCGAGAACGTTGAGAAGGTAGAACTTGAGACGCCATTCGGTGCACCATCAGATGCCTTCTTGCGAGGTCAGTTGGGTGGCCAAAAAATGGTTTTTCTTCCACGGCACGGAAGCAATCACGGACTGCTGCCTCACGAACTCAATTATCGGGCGAATGTTTGGGGAATGAAAAAACTTGGCGTGACTCAACTCATCTCGGTTTCAGCTGTTGGTTCAATGCGAGAAGAAATTGAGCCTGGTCATATCGTCTTCGTAGATCAGTTTATAGACCGTACCCGTGCTCGTCCGTCGACCTTCTTTGGTGATGGTGTTGTTGTTCACGTTGGCTTTGGAGACCCCATTTGCTCATCGATGCGCACCCACTTACAAATGGTGGGTGAAGAGTCTGGATTCAGATGTCATAACGGCGGTACTTACGTTTGTATCGAGGGCCCGCAGTTTTCAACTCGAGCAGAGTCTCATTTGTTCCGTAGCTGGGATGTCTCGGTGATAGGAATGACCAATTTGCCAGAAGCTCGCCTCGCACGAGAAGCCGAAATTGCTTACGCGACGATTGCTTTAGCCACTGACTATGATTGTTGGCATGAAGAAGAGGAAGCGGTCAGCGTTGAAGCTGTCATGGCAGTATTGAAAGCGAATGCGGCTAAGGCTAAAGAATTGATCCGAATGTATGTGGAAAAACTTCCGCAGAATTTGGAAAGCGAGGCTTGGACAGCTACCCGCTTGGGTCTCATGACCCCGAAGGATGCCATTCCTGCTGAACGGTATACAGAATTGGCTCCAATCCTCGAGCCGATCTTTGAAACGAGATCCTGAAAATAGCTTGATATTTAGGCTGGTCGCCGCCGTCGGATGATTGACCTTACCCCTAAGCCGCTGGTATGTAACGCCTACCGAAAGGTAGACAAATGCGCGTAGATTCCTGGGCACTTACAGATGTTGGGCGAACCCGAAAACATAACGAAGACGGCTGGCTGATCGATGAAGATTTAGGCTTGTATGCCGTTGCTGATGGCATGGGGGGTCACGCTGCAGGCGAGGTTGCATCCGCACAAGGATTGAGGATCGTACAAGAGGAACTACTGAAGAGAAAGCCTCTGATCGACTCCTTTACTCAAAGTCCGAACAAAAAAGAGCTTCGAGTACAACTCCAAAGAGCCGTGGAACTTGCCGTGAATGTGGCATCGAGTTCGATCTTCCATATGGCGCAGCGGGATAAAAAACGACATGGCATGGGAACAACTCTGTCCATGGTGCTACTCGCTGGAAATAAAGCCTTTATGGCTCACGTGGGCGACTCGCGTGTGTATCTCTATCGCGCCAGTCAGATTCATCAGCTTTCGGAAGATCACTCGTATTTATGGGAACAAATCAAGAAAGGCACGATCACTGTTGAAGAGGCGAAACGGTCGCCGTTCTCAAATGTGATTACACGAGCCGTAGGAATCACCGAGACGGTACAAGTTGATACATTAGTATTTGATTTACTGCCTGGTGATACATGCTTACTTTGCTCCGATGGGCTACACGGCTATTTTGAAGACGAACGAGAGCTGGGTGAGATACTAAGTCACGGAGAAGGAGAAGAACTCCCTAAAAGACTCGTCGGTATTGCCAACGCTCGAGGTGGAAAAGATAACATTACTTCGGTTGTCATGCGTCTCCCCGGAGATGTCTCAGATCCTTCGGCGGCAGACGTTATTAGGAAACTTGATATTCTTCGCAAGATTCCTTTGTTTCGTCATCTTGGCTACAAAGAGCTGGTAAAGGTATTGAACCAAACAACTCTTCGAACCTTCAAGCCTGGCGAGTACGCCATAAAAGAGGGTAGCACAGGAGAAGAATTCTACATTATTCTGGCAGGAGAGGTCGAAGTTGTTAAAGGCGGACGTCCACTAACGACCTTGGGACCGGGAGTTCATTTTGGTGAAATGGCGCTCGTCGATCACTCGCCACGCTCAGCATCGGTTCGAGCACGTATTGATACCCGCCTAATGGCGCTGACCCGGACCGCTTTTTATTCTTTAGTTCGAACCGAATCAGTTCTTGCGAGCAAGTTACTTTGGAGCTTCGTGCAGGTGCTATCGCATCGACTACGTGCGACCAATGAGGCATTGTCAGGCTTGAATATCGACCTAGATACGACATCGCCACCTTTCGCTAAGATGGAGCAAATTAAGACGGCGATTCGTTCGGCCAGTGAGCCTGGGGGTAACTCGGACTCAGGTAGTGAAAAGTAGTGTTTTGACGCTTTTGTCCCACATTGGAAATCTGTTTCGGTCGTGAGAGGTTGAAGAGGTAGCGTGAGAGATTTACCAGAATATGGCATGGGTCACTCTCAAGAAGAGGAGACACGTGTATCGACTGTTTCCCGGATCGTTGATCGTGCAATTACCGGCGAAAGTTGTCTCGTCATGATTTATGGTCCAGATTTAGGTAAGCGTTTCCCACTCATTGGTGATGAAGTTACGATCGGTCGTGGCGCAGACAACGGGATTGTTATTGATATGGATAATGTCTCGCGATTGCATGCCCGTGTTCTGAAGGCCGATGACGGTTTCCACCTTGAAGATCTCGGCTCGACCAACGGTAGTTATGTCAATGATATTGAAGTAAGCCGCGACCGACTGCGCACCGGTGATCTTGTAAAGATTGGTGGTGCTATCTTGAAGTTTATTCAGGGTGGCAATATTGAGTCTCTCTACCACGAGGAAATTTATCAAATGACCATCGTGGATGGTCTGACTCAGATTCACAATAAACGTTACTTCTTAGAGTTTCTCGACCGTGAAATGGCACGTTGTTCTCGTTACGACCGACCTCTGTCGCTCGTCATGTTCGATTTAGACCATTTCAAATCGATCAACGATAATTTCGGCCATCTCGCAGGGGATTATGTTCTCAAGAGAGTTGCAGAATTGATCTCGAAACACGTCCGCAAAGAGGAATTGTTCGCTCGATACGGCGGTGAGGAATTCTAAATTATTATGCCGGACACGACCGGTAAGAAGGCCGGGATATTTTGTGAAAAGATCCGACGAATGGTTGAAGAGAGCCCCATTGTGTACGAGCAGAAACGTATTCCCGTGAGCATCTCACTCGGCATCGCAGTGATGGGGAAGCATCGTGAGCCTCTGCACTTTATAAAAGACGCTGACGATCGTCTCTATGAAGCGAAAAATGCTGGACGCAACCAGGTGTCCGGGCCTTTAGAAGAAGAGGCATAAAAAGCCGAATAGGGCGATCTGCTTTAGCATTTGCCTACTGCGAGTCATGTGCTAGTCACTGCAACATGTCTAACCGTTACATTGTTATTATGGCAGGAGGTTCTGGTACTCGGTTCTGGCCTGCAAGTAGACACCATCACCCCAAACAGTTTCTATCGATCGGGGGAGAATCAACTCTGTTACGCCAAACCGTGCAGAGAGTCTTAAAGAAATTTGATTGGTCCAACATTATTGTCGTGACCGCGAAGGTACATGCGAAGCTTGCTAAAGCGGAGCTTCCAGAGCTGCCGGACGAAAATCTTCTCTGTGAACCCGAAGGAAGAAATACCGCTCCTTGTATCGCCTGGGCCACAGAGACAATTCACCAACGTGACCAAGAGGCGGTCTGCGTCGTTCTTCCTGCTGATCACTTCATTGGAGATGAAGACGCGTTTCTAACTCATTTGGAAGCCGGCATGAATGCCGCAGACGATAACATTGTTCTTTTGGGCCTGATTCCTACTCGTCCAGAGACCGGTTATGGATACATCGAAAAAGGTGATGAGTTGCCTGAGAAGATTAATCAATTGCCCCTCTGCGAAGTGAAAGGGTTCAAAGAGAAGCCCGATTTAGAAACAGCTACAACTTATCTCTCGGAAGGAAACTACTTGTGGAATAGTGGTATGTTCATCTTTCGCACCTCGGTAATGAAGGCGATGCTGCAAGAAAAACTTCCGGAACTGTCCGAAAAGATGGCGCAGATAGTAGAGGACCCTAAAAAAATTGGTCGGCTCTACCCAAAACTTGAGAAGATTAGTATCGACTACGGCGTTATTGAGAAGTCTGAAAAGCTACTCGTTGTTCCGTCGTCGTTTGCGTGGTCCGACGTTGGGTCTTGGGAGTCAGCAGATGAGCTTCATCGTAAAGATCCGGAAGAGAATATTATCTTAGGAGACGCGATTGCGCTCGATGATGTATCAGGCTGCTTTGTTGATTCTCGAGCGGGCAGACTTGTTGCTCTTGCGGGGGTCAAAGATATTGTGATTGTGGACACGACAGATGCGTTACTTGTTCTGCCCAAAGAACAATCGCAACGGGTGAGAGAAGTCGTATCAAAGTTGGAAGAAATAGAACGTGAGGAACTGATCTAATGGTAGATTCTGGAATTTTTCGCTCGTACGACATACGTGGGTTGGTTGAGACTCAATTAACCGAAGAAACCGTTGAGCTTATTGGTAAAGCCTACGGGACTATGGCGCGAGCCCAAGCAGTAAAACGAGTCTCAATAGGATACGACTGTCGAGAATCTTCTCCGGTCTTGTCTGATGCGCTTATTCAAGGGATTACTTCAACGGGAATTGACGTGGTCAATTTAGGTTGTGTACCAACTCCCATCCAATATTTTTCACTTCATCATCTTGATGTTGATGGGGGTATTGAGGTCACAGGCTCTCATAATCCACCAGAGTACAACGGTTTCAAAATAGCGATTCACAAGGACTCGCTTCATGGTGAGAAGATCCAGGAGATTCGAGAGATTATCGAATCGGGAGAATTCGCATCGGGTCAAGGCAGCAGCGAAAACTTCGATATCTTTCCCGCGTACCAAGAGTTTTGCGCGAAAAATATAAAGCTTGGGAGCCGAAAACTAAAAGTTGTGGTGGATGGCGGAAATGGGACGGCGGGTCCTTTTGCTCTTCCTGTTTTTGAGGAGCATGGTGTTGAGGTCATTCCGCTTTTTTGTGAGATGGATGCAACCTTTCCTAATCATCATCCCGACCCTACAGTCGAAGATAACTTGGTTGACCTTCAACGGGAGGTTCTGGCGCATAAAGCAGACTTCGGAATTGCGTTTGATGGCGATGGAGACCGTATCGGAGTTGTCGACGAAAAAGGCCAGATTCTATGGGGCGATCAACTGTTGATATTGTTTGCTCGAGCAATCCTTCAAGAGGAACCTGGTGCGACGATTGTTGGCGAGGTCAAATGTAGCCAAATCATGTATGACGACATCGAAAAGCACGGTGGTAAAGCAGTCATGTGGAAGACCGGTCACAGCCTCATTAAGGACCAGATGAAGAAGGTCAAGGCCGCGATTGCTGGCGAAATGAGTGGTCACATATTTTTCAAACATCGATTTTTCGGGTTTGATGATGCTACGTACGCCGGGCTGCGTTTACTCGAGATCGTATCCAAATCTTCGGTTCCGTTATCTGAATTGTTATCTGACCTACCAAAACTTTATTCTACGCCTGAGCTACGGGTGGAGTGTCCAGAAGAACTTAAGTTCGAGTTGGTGGACAAAGTGACTGAGTTTTTCAAAGCTGAGGGGCATCAAGTTATCGATATCGATGGCGCCCGTGTCGTTTTCGAGGATGGCTGGGGTCTAGTTCGGTGTTCGAACACAGGACCCATCTTAGTGATGCGTTTTGAAGCGCAAAACCCTGAACGGCTCGCAGAAATCAGGAAATACATCGAGGATTCTGTCCAAAACATGCGAGAACGCATTTCCTAAAATGGGCAACATACGACGATCGTCCGACATGATAGAAAAGAGCGCTCGTTTCGGCTATAATTGAGTCGTTGCGGTCGTACATTCTATCGTCTGTTTGCCTTGAGATTTGTTCAGAAGAGCCAGTGATCATAAATACTTTTGCAATTGCGAAACGAAAAAACCGCGGACCATATGTCCCGAAAAAGCTGGTGTCAAGAAACGAAACGCAAAAATACTTTACAGAATCGATGGAAAATGATAATGTCCGCCACAATTACGAGGGCAATGTAGGATGATTTCCTATAAATGCGCACCTAGGTGTCTCTGACGAACCGGGGCGTTTTCCTTGTAAAAGAGAGTGCGTTCGGTGATCGGTTCTTAGCAGAACCCATTGATATCAAACCGCTAAAGAATATGATGAACTTTTACTGCACTGCGTTATTTTTTCGGAAGGATTAAGTGAGCGAAGTGAAGGAGGCACGTTCAGGCCTATGCTAGAACAGAATTTTCAAATCGGAGACAAAGCTGTGTACCCAGCTCATGGAGTGGGTGAGGTTACCGGAATTGAGAGCCGCGATGTTTGCGGCGAAGAGCAGCATTTTTACGTTCTCCGCATCCTGGATAATGGCATGAAAGTCATGATTCCTATGGGCGCGAGTGGACCAAATGGTCTTCGCGAAATCATGAATAATCAAGAAGTGGACGAGGTTTTTGGCGTTCTACGCGAAAAAGAGTTCGCGGTTGAATCAACAACCTGGAACCGCCGCTATCGTGAGTACATGGAGAAAATCAAATCTGGTGAGCCCAGGCAAATCGCTCAGGTCCTCAGAGACCTCTATCTGCTGAAGAGCGATAAAGATTTGTCTTTTGGCGAAAGGAAGATGCTGGACACTGCTAAGTCTCTCCTCGTCAAGGAGCTATCCATTGCTAAGGGCATGAATGAAGACGAAGTGGAACAAGAATTCACTGATATTTTTCATTGCTAAGCGTTTAGCCTAAAAAAACAATCGAAAAGTCGCCGCCTTGCAGACAAGGCCGGCGACTTTGTTTTTTAATGAGATTGAAGTCTGATGAGTCTCTTTGATTTAGTTACACAATTCACTCCCAGAGGAGACCAACCGAGCGCGATTGCTGGATTGGCGAAGGGCCTTGCGCTGGGCAAACCATGTCAACAACTCCTCTTAGGAGCCACCGGGACCGGTAAGACGTTTACTGTCGCTAACGTCGCGGCGAAATACGGTCGCCCATGCCTTGTCCTCGTTCATAATAAAACCCTCGCGGGGCAGCTATACGCTGAACTTAAAGAGTTATTCCCGAACAACGCCGTCGAATATTTTGTGAGCTACTACGATTACTACCAACCCGAGGCGTATATTCCGTCCACTGACACTCTGATCGAAAAGGACTCGATGATTAATGACGAGATCGATCGGATGCGCCACTCAGCGACACGTTCTTTGTTGGAACGAGACGATGTCCTGGTTGTTGCTAGCGTGAGCTGCATCTATGGCATTGGTGCTTCTGAGGTCTATGAGGGGATGACTTTGGAGTTGCGTCCGGGTCAGAGGATTGAACGACAAGCGGTCCTGAAGCGAATGGTAGATTTACTCTATGAGCGAAATGACTTCGATTTTCATCGAGGCTGCTTTCGTGTTCGCGGTGATGTCGTCGAAGTATTCCCAGCATATGAAGAAGAGCATGCTCTTAGGATTGAGTGGTTTGGAGATGAAATCGAGGCGATCCGGGAAGTAGATCCGCTTCGAGGTACGGTAATTAGAGACCTAGCCAAGATCAAAATGTTTCCGGCCAGTCACTATGTAACAACGCCCGAGCGTCGCGCGAAAGCATTGGTGAGCATTCGTAACGAGCTTTTGGAAAGACTTCAAGAACTGAATGCCGACGGGAAACTGCTGGAAGCGCAACGCCTTGAACAACGCACGAGCTACGATCTTGAGATGCTCGAGCAGACCGGGACCGTGAATGGCGTAGAGAATTACTCGCGACATCTATCAGGACGAGCACCCGGTGAAGCTCCGCCATGTTTGCTTGATTATTTTCCAGATGATTTCTTGTTGGTGATCGATGAGTCGCATCAAACCGTTTCTCAGGTACAGGCGATGTACAGAGGTGACAGAGCTCGCAAGACGACGCTCGTTGAACATGGATTTCGGCTACCCTCAGCCTTGGATAATCGACCACTCAAGTTTGATGAGTTTGAGAAGTTCTCGAGACGTTGTATTTACGTTTCTGCGACACCAGCAAACTACGAGTTTGACAGAACCGAAGGTGTGTTTGTTGAACAAATTATTCGACCAACGGGTCTATGTGACCCTGTAATCATAACGAAACCCGTGGGTAATCAAGTAGACGACTTACTCGAGGAAATTCAAAAGCGGCTCGGGAACAATGAGCGTGTGCTTGTAACGACGCTTACAAAGCGCATGGCCGAAGACCTCGCAGAATACGTACAAGAAGCAGGAATTCGCGCTCGGTATTTACATTCTGACATAGATACAATCGAGCGGATGGAAATCTTACGAGACCTCAGAAAAGGAGTCTTCGAAGTCCTCATCGGAATTAATCTGCTTCGTGAAGGTCTTGATCTTCCCGAAGTGTCTCTTGTCGCGATTTTAGACGCAGACAAAGAGGGTTTCTTGCGGTCTGAGCGTTCGCTTATTCAAACGATAGGTCGCGCAGCAAGAAATATAAATGGAACGGTCATTATGTATGCTGATCGCATCACTCGTTCGATGCAGGTTGCGATTGATGAAACAAATCGCCGTAGAGAAAAACAGCTCGCCTACAACAAAGAACACAACATCACCCCAAAGAGCGTTCAAAGAGCAATTGTCGATCTTCGTGAGGTTGCAGGTTTCAAAACAGAGTTGCGAAGTCTCACGGAAACAACAGAAGATATGTCTCCTCGAGAACTCGCCGCAAAGATTAAGGAAGTGCAGAAGGAAATGTACGCAGCGGCTGAAGAATTAGACTTCGAGAAAGCGGCAGAACTTCGCGACCAAATGAATAATCTCAAACAGGGTTCTCTAGGTGTTCCAAAAGAGAAGATACAGAAGCCTCGCCGACGTTCCAGAGGTAAGAAGGGCCGTAAGAGACCTTAGCATGAGAGACTGGAAATCGTTTGCACGAAATCTACCGGATCAACCGGGAGTTTACGTCTTTTTGGATAAGTTCAATCGTGCGGTGTACGTCGGAAAGGCGAAATCTTTACGTAAGCGCGTACAAAGCTATTTTGGTGAGACTCCGACGGATTACCGCCGCTTCATACGTCAACTACCTACGATTCTTCACGACATTCAGACCCATGTGACAAACTCTGAAAAAGAAGCATTGCTCCTTGAACGTGAGCTGATTCGAAAGCATTCACCGAGATTCAATGTCATATGGAAAGACGACAAACAGTATCTTTGTCTGCGGATAGATCCCAAACATGAATTCCCTTGGGTGCAGATGGTAAGAAAGATGAAGAAGGATGGAGCGAGATATTTTGGCCCATTTCATTCTTCGAACGCCGCGCGAAAGACGCTAAAGGTGGTCAATAGGCACTTTAGATTGCGTACATGTTCAGATCGCGAAATGGCTCAGCGCAACCGACCATGTCTTGAGTACCAGATAGGACGGTGTCCTGCTCCTTGCGTGTTCGAAATAGACAAGGCAGCTTATCAGGCCGATGTTGCAGATGCTCTGCTTTTTCTTGAGGGACAAGAGCCCGCCTTGCTGAAAAAGCTTGAAGAGAGAATGTGGTCTGCTTCGGAAACGTTCGACTACGAGTTGGCGGCGCAACTACGTGACCAGATACAAGCGATAAGGAAGACTCTACAACGTCAGAATACCGTGATGTCTTCAATGAGAGACCAAGATGTGATCGGTTTTTTTCGAGACGACACACAGCACTGCATCGTTATCATGGAAGTGAGAGAAGGGCGCGTACGAGATTTTCACCGAACGCACTTTAAAGCGAGTTCTCTTGAGTCGTCAGATGTTCTTCAGACGTTTGTCTTACAATACTATTTGGATCACCAAGCCATGCCACAAGAAGTAGTGTTACCTTTTCAATGTCGCGATTTAGCAACAATTCAAGAACTCCTTACTGAGCAACGAGGCAAGAAGGTTGTTGTTTCAATTCCTCAGCGAGGTGAGCGAGTGAGGCTAGTAGAACTGGCGAATGAAAATGCTAAACATGGATTTGAGGAACGTCGCAAAAAGGACCAGTCGAAAGCTTCGACTTTAGAAGGGTTGAAAACGAAGTTACATCTTCGTCACTTGCCGGAGAAGATTGAGTGCTTTGATGTGTCTCATTTTCAAGGAGACGAAATCGTCGCGTCCAAAGTCACTTTTGTGAACTCTTATCCAGAGAAACGCTCTTATCGTCGATACCGAATCAAAGGCATGGATAATCAGAACGACTTTGCCTCGATGTATCAAGTTGTTAGTCGAAGGACTATCAGAGGACTCGAGGAGAACGATTTACCGCATCTCATGGTGATCGATGGCGGAAAGGGGCAACTGGGAGCCGCCCGTGCGGCTTTACGTGATCTGAACGTCGAGCACATAGATCTTGTGGGCTTGGCTAAAGAGCGAGGCCTAGATGCGGCTAAGAAACCTGAGCGCGTTTTTCGTGAGGGTGCTAAAGCGGCCATCATGATTCCAACAAGCGCTCCGGAAATGCGGCTCCTCATGGCCATACGAGATGAAGCTCACCGTTTTGCCGTAACATTTAATCAGGCGAGGCGAGCCAAGAAAACGCTGAGGTCGGAGCTCGACGATATTCCTGGTGTAGGGCCAAAACGCCGGCGCGCTCTTCTCACGGCGTTCGGAAGTCCAGAGCGTGTGGCCAATGCAAGCTTAGAAGAACTGCTTACCGTGGAGGGGTTTGGCAAACAACAGGCAATGCGGGTTTTCGATCACTATCGCGGAAATCGCTGACTGCAAATGTTGGGCCTAAACGTAGATACTTGAATCTTCCGGTTGACTAGCAAAAGACTGGCGCATATCCCTCTTGCACAAACAGGCTGATAAACACGATGCGTCTATACCGAAAAATTATACCGAAACTTTCCAAAACCATTATTTCTACCCTCAAAAATGACGGAGACGTTGAAATCGATGACTCCAAATTGGAAGAGGCCGAGCTCGATATCGCAGCTATTCTTGTGGAATACTGCAACTCAGAAGATCGTCTGAATCAGGATACTCGGGATGCTCTCTCTCGTCGTGGCTTATCTCCTGACCGCTTCGCTCAAGTAAAACGAACGCTTGCTGACGCTCGTAATCACAAAACGGGCGAGGATGGGCTCGAATACGTTATTAACCAGATGCTTGAAGGACTTATGCATTCTCGAAACATCGAGGAAGTGTTCGCAGAAGATCATGAAATGCGAAAGAAGCTACAAACCTCCATGTTCAAATTTTTGGGTATCGACGAACAGATCGATAGAGATGCCCGTGGTCGACTAAAAAACCTACGTGAAGGCAGTGCTGAGTGGGAAGTCGAATATGAAAAAGTCGTCGGCCAGCTCAAACGCGCTCGAGGCCTTGCATAATCACCGCCTTCCCTGACTCAAGCTCTGAGCTCGGTCACTTCTATATCTAACTGACAATCAGGTCACGAATTATGGGTTCGCCGAAGGCGTATACCAGTGCGCGACTATCCGAATGCTCAAGAACTATGAAATTGCCCCTACATCCCGGAAGTAAACTCCCCACATCTGGTCGTTTGAGTGCATGAGCAGCACCTAGTGTGACTCCCCGAATTGCCTCATCCACGGTGAGTCCCATCTGTGTAGTAGCGAGCGTAGCTGCAAGGGGTAAATTGTTTAGTGGTGAGGAGCCGGGGTTTGCGTCTGTCGCTACAGCGACTTCGATACCCGCATCGACTAACTTTCTTCCTAAGCCGCGAACTTCATCTCCCAGGAATATTCCTGCGCCGGGAAGTAGGCCTCCGATGACATTGTTTTCGCGCATTGCTCGGAGACCTTCCTCGCTGATGTTTTCTAAATGGTCAGCTGAAGCCGCGTGAACTTCTCCGGCGAGCTCTGCTCCGCCTCCGGGAGTGATTTGGTCCGCGTGAATTCGTGGAATAAGACCAAACTCTTTGGCTTTCGCAAAGATGCGCCTCGCATCGTCTACCGTGTACGCATTTTGCTCGACAAAAACGTCAACGAAGCGAGCTAACTTATGCTTTGCGACATAGGGGATAAGTTCATCCAAGATCTCATTGATGTAAGAATCTTTAGATTGGTCATGCGGTACTGTGTGTGCAGCGAGAAGCGTCGCTTCTAAATCCCAACCCGAGTTGCGGACTTGTTTTGCGGCTTCGAGCATGTTGAGTTCGTGGGTAACAGAGAGTCCATATCCTGATTTAACTTCCGTGGTGGCAATTCCGTAGCGCGTCCTACTCTTTAGTCTCGCTTCCAGTGTGGTCGCCAATTCTTCAATCGTTGCAGAGCGCGTAGCTTTGACCGTGGTCAGAATACCACCGCCCGCCGCAGCGATTTCCGAATAACTTACGCCCCTTGAGCGAGCTGCAAAGTCTGAAACGCGATCACCCGAGTAAATCAGATGGGTATGAAAATCGACGAGAGCAGGAAGGACAGCTTTCCCGCCAGCATCATAAATTTCGATGTCTTTTGGTAAATCAGGGGTATTATTCGGTTCGCCTAACCACGATACGAGACCATCGGTGATAATCATGTCGTATCCTGGAAGCCGGTCGATTCCCGTACCTTCTTTTTGTGGGATACAAATTTCCGAGGCGTTTCGCAGATGAAGTGATTTCGACATTAGGCGCCTTTCGCTTGCTTTTGCTTTTGTTTCGATTCCTCCGACGCAGCTTTTTTAAGAAGCGTAATGGCTGCTCTTAGTCTTCGTCGAGTCAGCGCGCGACCCATAATTGCCATTGTATCAAAGAGAGGAGGGGTCGCCTTACTTCCCGTGAGTGCGATACGGAGGGGCATAAAGAAATCTCGACCCGACCACTCTTTGCGTTCAATATAGGCTCTGGCAAAGGCTTCCAGTGCATCAGGTGTGAAGTTCAATTGGCGGTCTAGTTCATCTGCAAAACCTTCAAAGGCTTTTCTGAGCTCTTTATACGTTCTTTTCTTGGGCTTGAGTAACGTGGGATCAAATTCTAGGTCACCACAATAGAAATATTGCGTGGCCGGAAGGAATTGCTCGGTTACGTCGATGCGGCCTCGCATAAGAGGTACCAAAGCTTCTAGACGTTCTCGCGTGAATACAGTTTTTTCGAGATGACTGATCAGATCTGAATCTGTCATTTCTTCTCGGAAATATCGTCCATTGAGCCAAGTGAGTTTTTCTAAATCGAAGATAGGGCCCCCGAGATGCATACGATCCCAAGTGAAATTTGCGACAAATTCGTCGAGACTAAAAAGCTCTTTCCCGTCAGGCATGGTCCATCCCAGCATCGCAAGGTAATTGAGAACAGCAGGAGGAAGAAAACCGCGCTGCTGATAGTCCAGAATAGAGACGGGATTCTTACGCTTCGAGATTTTAGATTTGTCGGGATTGCGGAGCAACGGCATGTGTATGAACACGGGTGGCTCCCACCCGAACATATTGTACAAGACCACATGCTTAGGCGTGGAGTTAATCCATTCCTCTGCACGAATAACGTGGGTGATTTTCATCAGGTGGTCGTCAACGACGTTGGCTAGATGATAGGTTGGAAAGCCGTCTGATTTCAGCAATACTTGATCGTCCACCTGATCGTTTGCGATCGTTACCTGTCCTCTTAGGCGGTCGTTGACAATGGTCTCTCCATCAAGCGGCATTTTCATTCGGACAACGTACGGGACATTCGCGTCGAGTTTTGCTCGGATTTCGTCTGCGCTGAGGTCACGGCAATGGCGGTCATAGCCCACTGTAGTCTTCTCAGCGCGTTGTTTCTCTCGCAACTCATCGAGGCGCTCTTTGGTGCAGAAACAGCGATAAGCATGTCCCGAATCAATCAGCTTTTGAACGTACTCACGGTAGATGTCGCCGCGCTCGCTTTGTCTATAAGGACCGTGAGGTCCGCCCTTGTCAGGGCCCTCATCCCATTCGAGGCCAAGCCATCTTAGCCCCTCCATGATTTGTTTTTCCCATTCCAGCTTACTTCGCTCTCGGTCGGTGTCTTCGATCCTCAAGACAAATTTGCCTCCTTGCTGGCGAGCAAAGGCGAGGTTGAATAGAGCTATGTAGGCGGTCCCAACATGTGGCTCGCCGGTGGGGCTTGGCCCAATTCTTACGCGTACTGGTTGTTCAGACATTGTGCTATGTCTAGCAGGGTAGGCGGCACACTTGAACTACGAAATGGTGATTCGCCAATAATAATGTGGCCATGCTTCGCGGGTATTACTTTTGCTTTGGCTTTTTGGGGGTTGGTGCGACCTGTAAGTCCGGAGTAGTTATCCCAGCACGATTGAGAGTCGGTGTTTGGCGAGCTTGATTTATGATTTTGGGGTCACCCTTTACGAAAACTTCAATTTTAGCCTGGCTACGCCATGACGAGATCGCCTCTCGTACTGCATTGTTACGACGTTGCGCGCGAACAGTGCGAGAGATTTGCTCTTTGACGTCTTTGAAGGATTTTTGATTGGCCTTCTGATGATCGGTCTTCATGATAATGTGGTATCCAAATTGAGTTGTTACCAGGTTTGAAACTTTCCCCTTCTTGAGCCCCCATGCTGCTTCCTCAAATGGTTTGACCATTCGTCCTTTTGTGAAAAAACCAAGATCGCCACCGCGGTCTTTCGTTGGATCTTCGCCATATTTTTTAGCAAGCTCAGCAAAAGAACCCGGGGCTTTTTTGGCTTCCGCGAGGACTTTTTTTGCAAGTGCTTTCTTTTTCTTTTTCTCTTCGTCACTGGCATTTGCTGTAACTCGAAACAGAATGTGGCTTGCTTTGATCTTCTCTTTTTCGTTGTACTTCTCTTTGTTTTTTTCGTAAAAATCGGTGAGGTCTTTGTCCTGAATAACCACGTTGTCGCTCACCTTCGCGAACACTTGCTCTCGAATCAGATTCAGACGAAATTGAGCTTGCATACGTTCTACTGTTTCACCGGTCCGGGCGAGGAAGGCTTCGAAGGCATCCGCCGTCCCATAGCGCTTTTTGTGCGCTTCCCATTTCGCGTCAAAGTCTTTTTCCAAAACTTCAACCTGCATCTCCTTTGCTTTTTGCCGAATGATTTCTGCGTCAACGAGTCGCCTCACCAAGTTGTCTTTGAGCCGCTCCTTTAGTTGCGGTTTTACTGGGTGTCTTGCACGTTGATAACGTCGCAAGGTTCCTCCGAATTCGACGAGGAATTGGTCAGCAGGAATTTTTACACCATTTACAACCGCAACGGGTCCTTCGATCTTTGGAAGTTCGATAGGTGCCTCTTGAGGCGAGTCGGTTACGGCTTTAGATGCTTCTTTCTTGGTTGCGGCTTTCTTCGCCGATGTGTCAGAGGCTTTTTCTTCCGATTTCGTACAGTGCAGCAGGCTTACGCTGAGCACAGAAATCGTGAGAGTTTGAAGTAGTTTTCTCATGAAAACCGTCTACAAAATGACTGGGTTCGGGTCAACGGAAGGATTATCGAACGGTATTTCCTGCGATATAAAGCAAAAATATGATTCATTCCCTCGATGGATTCGGTCAGTGACGAAACAGCAGATTCGCTCACCTCTAACCCCGATAGAGTTCTGATATGGGCTCGGAACCCGCTTTTCCCGTTGGTGGCCATATGGGTTGCTGGTCTTTATGTATCGATATCTCCAAGGGATTTCGCTCTGTTCGGACTATGGACTGTGTTGGCGACGTGTCTCGGGTGTTTTTTGGGAGAGCCGAAGGTTCGGAGATTACCCCTGCTATATGTGGGCATCTTTGGTCTCGGCAGTCTGGTGGGTACTCGTTTCAACGTGATCGAGGACGCCGACAAGAATGCCTATGATGGGACCCGAATCTTCTCGGCGCTGGTACGCTCTGGTCCTTTTCACGGTGAGAAGGCGTCTTATCTCGATGTACAACTGGTGGGCACCTCCACAGGCTTTCAGGCCTCTATGACAGCAAGTTATGGAGAGTTCGTGCAGCTGAAGGTGCAGCGAACACTTGACGAAAGAACCCCAGACTGGGGTTGCGGTAGACCGGGCGATGTCATCCGAGTGATGGGTAAACTTACGCCACGTAAAAAGGGGTTGGCGGACGAACCGAGAAAAGAGCAGTGGAATGCTTCAAACCGGGTTTTTTCATATTTTAGCGAGCTGAAAAGTCCTGACCTGTGCATGGTCACTTATCCGAAAGCAGAAACAGGTTGGTACGTCCTTCTGCAAGAATTTCGAACTCAGCTTGCTACCAAGCTTTATATGAACCGTCGCCCGGACACCTACTCGTTTATGTTGGCACTCCTGATCGGGGAGAAGCGATTGATGTCGCAGAGCACAAAGGATTTACTTCAAAAAGCGGGCTTGTCTCATTTGGTCGCGGTGAGTGGACTGCATTTTGGCATCGCCATTGGTTCCCTGCAGTTTGTATTTCTGGTGCTCTGCCGCGTCCTCAGTTTGCACTTCAGAGGACTTCGTGTTCATCGCTGGGCGTCTCTAACGACGATTCCATGCGTATTTGCGTTTATCGTCCTGACGGGAGGTAATCCTTCCTGTGTTCGTGCGGGAATAATGTTCTTACTCTTTCTGTCGAGTCAGCTTTTGAACCGGCAAAACCAGCTCTTGTCGATGTTGACAGTGAGCGTTGTCCTTATTTTGACCTACGACCTTCAGGGTCTCTTTGACGTGTCCGTTCAACTCTCTTTTGCCGCCTTATTTGGTATTGTAAACTACACAAGCCATCTAAAAATCCGAGCTTTACGTCCCGATTTCGGGCGCTTCCGTATTTTCCTCGATGGTTTAGTGGGGGTCACGGTCGCAACCGGCCTTTTTACAATGCCTCTGGTTCTCTACCACTTCCACTGGTTGTCACTGAGTGGCTTTGTGTTGAACCTCGTCGCAACGCCTCTCATGTCGCTCGTGATTCTTCCGGCATTGTTGGTTGGCGTTCTTTTCGAAGTTATGGGTCTTTCGCTGAGTGAGCTTTTGTTAGGCTGGTCGGAATCAGGCATCGAACTGCTTTTGACTCTCGCTGATTCATTCAAAACAATAGACTGGCTTGGATTTTATGTGGCGCCACCGAGTCGCATGAGTCTTATTTTGGTCTGGTTATCGCTAAGCTTTCTCTTTCACCAAAGGAAACCTCTCCTCTGGCTCGCTCAGCATTTTCGTTTTGTCGTGATCTTTTCTTCTGTTCTTGCCCTAGCGACGATGGCTCCATTTACCGATAAAAAAGAGCTTCTTATTCATTTCATCCCGGTAGGCCAAGGAGATACCGTCTTTCTAGAATTTCCGAATGGCCAGACAATGCTCATCGATACTGGCCCCAGCATTTCGGACTACAGCGCAGCTAAGTCAGTCATTGGCCCCTACATTCGGCGGCGCGGATATACGCAAATAGACGCGGTGGTCATTACGCATTCTGATAATGACCACGCCGGAGGTATAGCTGACGTTCTTCGGGAGTTTGAAGTAGGCACAGTATACTGGAACTTCGAAACGTCAAGTGTCTCAGGAAAAGTGCAACGACAATTGACCCGAACGGTTAACTTGCGACTCGGCGATAAACTGAGTTTTGGTACGGTGAAGCTACAGGTTCTCCATCCGGAATGTTTGGGCTCGTGTCTCAGTTCGATTTCGGAGAACCAAAGGTCAGTCGTCATACGTTTAGATTATGGCGCGACGTCGGCCCTGTTTACCGGAGACATAGGCGCTGAAACCGAGCAGAAGCTGCTTCAGCACTCTAAAGAACTCCTCGACGTTGATGTTTTGAAAGTTCCTCATCATGGTAGTCGCAGTTCAAGCACGCTTCCATTTTTACAAGCCGTTTCTCCCGACTTCAGCATAGTCATGGTGGGTGCTAAAAATCGGTTCGGTCATCCTCACGCCGAGGTATACCGGAATCTACAAGCCTTTTCATCGAGGCAGGTGCTCAGGACGGACACGAATGGGCTTATCCGACTCGTCAGCGATGGGTTAGCTCACCGAGTGGAAGTTGAAAATCCTTAAAAAAAAATGCCCAGTATACCTGGGCAAAATTGAATACTATAAAAGAGTTCCCGAGCCCGCCCAAATTAGTTTGCTTCTTGTCATTGGCCATCAACAGCTCGGGGTTGTGTAGACAAGCTAGAGCAAACAGTGTGCCAATTCAACTTCTCGTAAATCACTAGATTTTGGGGGCGAAATTGAGTGTAGACTGTCCAATAGACTGTCCAATAGACTGTCCAATGTACAAACTACAATGTTTTTACCCGTTTAGCTGTCTTCGCAGCCTGAATGAACTCCTTATAAATGTTGTCGGAAACCCTGTCGTCGAGAAGTTCGGGATGCCATTGTACCCCCAGCACATAGTGGTCTTCGCTCTTTTTTCGAATCATTTCAGTGATTCCATCGGGACTAACTCCTTCAACTAAAAAATCCTCGGAGGTGGTGGCTAATGCCTGATGGTGCGTCGAATTGACCTGAATAGAATAATCACCGAGAGCGGCGCCCAAGGGGCTTTCTTGGCAAAGTATTACCTCATGATCTGCCAGTAATGGCGAGGAAGGCTGCTCATGGTCAATCGCGCTTGGTACTTCTGCGTTGATATCTTGATATATCCGACTGCCTGTCATCGCTCCGATCAACTGCATCCCTCCACAAATACCCAGAATCGGGACAGCGTGCGTGGACGCATATCGGATAAGATAGGACTCGAAATTAGTTCTTACGGGCTTCAATTGATCAAGGCGAACATCTTTTTGCTTCGTTTGCCCAAAAAGCTCGGGTGGAATGTCGAAATGGCCCCCAGTAACCAGCAGGCCATCCATATGCTTCGTTAGGCTTTCAAGTAGTGCTTCGTTCTCTGTGGGAGCTACGTAGAGCGGCACGCCGCCCGCTTTTTCCACTGCCGCACCATAGGCCTGCTTAGTCTGAACGACAGGCAGTTGAATTCCTTTTCGGCTTACTTCCGACGTATCGAGAGTAATCAGGATTTTAGGCCACATTTTGCTTCGCCTCCTTGAGTCTTTGGCGAATTTCGTTTGGTCCACCAAGCGCGGAGATGAGGGCCACGCTATTGGCTCCGTGGTCAATTACTCTCCTGAGCGAACTGATTTCGATACCGCCAATCGCGACCAGAGGAATGTCTGAGTCTCGAGCTCTGAGAATTTCGTGACAATCAGATAATTTATTCAAACCGATCGTCGGATCAGGATTCGCTTTGGTTTTTGTGGGAAAAATAGGCCCAAGTGCTACGTAATCTAGTGACGCTAAGGGAGCCTGTGCAATTTGTTCTTCTGAATGACAAGAAAGTCCCAGGATAAGCTGTGATGAAAAATTCTCTCTGACTAAAGTTGGAGATAAGTCAGTTTGACCCAGATGAACACCAGCTGCGCCAGTCGCAATGGCGATGTCAGGGCGGTCATTGACAAGAACTCTGCATGTCGTTTCCGAGGACTCCTTTAGGCAAAACTCAATCCACGAACAAAACTCACGGTCCGCTAGACCCTTTGCTCGAACTTGAAAGAGATCGATTCCCGCGTCCAGATATGCATGAATCATTTGCTTACTTGATTCGCGAGTGGACGCATCAGTCAAATTCAGGATTGGATAAATACGGGGCAGGGACAACAAAAGAAAGCTCCAATACCTATATTGAACCACGAAGACTGTTGCGGCAATCGCCAATTTGAGATTTACGAAATTCGCACCACCGAATTTCCGGTTCTCGGAAAAATCGGCCAATGCCCTAAAGGGTGTATTTTTATTATATGGCATGAGACTTGCGGTCTTCGAAGAATATGCCTAGCAAGACACAACGAAAGGGCGCACGCTCTGAAGAACTAGCGGAGAACTTATTACGGAAGCTCGGATATCAAATTATCGGAAGGAATTGGCGAAGCAAGCATCTTGAGATAGATCGAATTGCCTGGGACGGTGCGACACTTGTTTTCGTGGAGGTGAGGTCACGCAGCACGACCAAAAATGGCACCCCGCAAGAATCGATAAGTCTCCGCAAAAGACGGCTTCTACAAAAAGCGGCGGCGTTATATCTCCAAGGCCTTGCCGTGGAGCCTCCTCCTGCCATGAGGTTCGATGTCGTTTGCTTGGTCAATGGCGAATGCGAACTTATTAAAGATGCATTCGACGTGCACGAGTTCTCCAGACAATCCGCGATTTGGGTGATATAGTGCGACAGCCTTGTCTAACACTTTGTATTTGGTTTCAACACCCATTGGGAACCTAGAAGATATTACATTACGCGCTTTGAGAGTGCTTAAAGAGGTAAATCTCATTGCCTGTGAGGATACTCGAGTTACACAAAAGCTTCTCAACCACTTCGAAATCAAGACACCGACAACGGCGTTTCATGCACATTCCCCTGCGAGCAAAAGAAAGAATATTTTAGACAGGATACAGCAGGGAGAGGACATTGCACTTGTTAGTGATGCAGGAACACCTATCGTGAGCGATCCGGGGAGTTTGTTAGTACAAGACGCGGTCGACCTAGATATACACGTTGTGCCTATTCCTGGTCCCTCGTCTGTTTTAGCGGCATTAGTTGCTTCGGCGCTTCCGTCGGTCAATTGGACCTTTCTAGGTTTTCTTCCAAGGAACAAAAAAGCGCAAACTGAGACTTTGATGAGAGTTAAGTCGTTGGAGTCAACTCTCGTATTGTTTGAGTCTCCGCACCGTACAGAGTCTACATTGCGACTTTGCCTCGAAGTACTGGGTTCAAGACTTGTATGTGTAGCGAGAGAGGTGACGAAGAAATTCGAAACATTTTACCGTGGAACGTTCGAGGAGGTGTTGGAAGCATTGCCTAAACCGTTGAAGGGTGAGGTGGTGCTCCTGATTGCGCCGAACGAGCGGAAGGACGAAACGGAGAAAGCCACGGAGGAACAGATGCTGCGTTCGGCTAGAGAACTTCTTGAGAGTGGTTCCTCGTCTACAGATGTAGCAAAGGCGATGAATCATCTTTATGGACTGAAAAGAAAAGCGGCGTATCAATTAGTATTGAAGGCAAAGTCGGAGGGCTCTCATTTCTGACCGCCCGAATGCCGCTGTACACATTCGTTACGCGTCAATGGGTGGAGGTGGTGGAATAGATTGACCGGGCGAAGCCTTGAACGCCGTTTGTTGCGCTTGTTCTTCGAGTAACTTCTCTAACTCTGTTCGTATAATCGTTTCGGCGAGCTCTGGAATAACTTCCCAGGCGACTTTCTCCATAACATCACGAGCAATGGCTACAAGCTCATCCCGGCTGAGCGATTGTGCGATGAGGTCTTCTCCTGTTACAGCGATGGCTTCTGCTCCGCGTTCTGTCACCATAGCTACCGCGTCGGCGACAACGGCTGTTGCATTTAGGACAGCAGAAGGGTCGCGACTGATTGGAGTGCGAACGTTTTCTACGACGGCGGGCTCTAACTGTGAGTCGACGAGCGCCTCAGCTACAGGTAGTTCACCATGGGCTGCAATTTCTGTGGGTAGATTCGTCTGCGGGACGGCTGGAGGGGTACTTGTCCAGTTGTCTTGCGCAGGTGTTGGAAGAGGTGGATCTGAAAAATCATCGTCGGTAGGTTCGGCAAGGGACCAAACATCTACATCAACGGCGGCGCTTGCGCGAAGTTCTTCCGGAGAAGGAGGAGGCTCGAGAGTAGGGCCACCTTGACTCAACATTTCCTCGGCTTCTTCTTCGTCAAAATCGACCGCGATGTCGTCGCTGGACGCGGTGAGGTCTCCAGAACTCAGCTCAACGTCCGCCGATTCCTCTGGGAGTGATGAAGCGGCCAGCAACTCAGCTTCGTGAGCATCTTCAGCGGCAGCAGCCGCCATGATGTCTGACATCGGTGCACCGAATGCTGGTTCGAAAGGAAGTTCCTCAACTTGATCTTGCTCCTGCGCAGTCTCCGCATCATCTATGTCTAAATCAGTGTCTTCTAGGGGAATGTCGAAGTTGTTGTCTTGATGGTCGATGGTGTCTTTGCTGGCAGGAATGTTTTCTTCTTCCTCTTCAAACCCCAGGGCGGGCTCTTCAAGCGCAACATCGAAGCTGTCGTCCTCATCATGATCGCCATGTTCGTCGCTGTTAGGCGTGTCATTTTCCCAGTTTTCATCCGCCGCAGGTTCCTCAACGGCAAGGTCGAAGTCATCACCGGTATCCGTTGGCTCGCTGTCTGAATCTAGTTCTTGAGACGGCATGAGAGAATCAAATTCGGACATGTCTAATTCTGCGAGACCGTCACTGTCGGCTGGTATATCTCCCGTAGAGGGAACATCGAGTCCGTCTGTAAATGCATTGAACGGAGAGGCTGCCTCAATCTGTTCCTCGCGAGGTGCTTCGGATGGCTCAGAATCTACCATGACGTCTAAATCCTCAAGTTCATTTGAGGACGTCTCAAGGACTTGTTCTGCGTCCTGCTCTAGTGCTTCTTCGAATTCGACGGGTGTGTCGATTTCAAAAGAATCGCTTCCATCTTCTGACGCAAAGTCGGCATCCGAAGTCGACATTGCCCTGGAAGATGAATCACTTGCTCCAATTACAGGTGCAGAAGCAGGACTAGGAGTTGCGACACGTTTGAGCTTCATTTTGCCCAGGGCCGCGGCACCAGTATTCTCCGGAGCTGGCTCCGTTACTGCCAGAGGTGTAGGTTCTGCGTCCATCGGCACCTCCACTGCATTTTCGAGTTCTTGTGGAGTCGGCTCCATCGTTTCTCTTTCGGCAGCAAGCTGCTGCCCAAAGGTCGCAGGCAAATCGCTTCCGGCGGTCAAACCACACAGTTGATTCACTTGGTCGATAAGTGTTTGAGACTCGAATGGTTTCTGCATAGACGCATTGGCTTCGACCATCGCAGCTCGCCGGTCATCAATCTCTTCGGAGGCACCATTTAGGAGTAAAACAGGAATATGTTGGGTTCGGCTATTGGAACGAATTTCGTCGCATAATTTGTATCCGTCCATTTGAGGCATGCTGACATCAGCAACGACAAGGTCCGCAGCATTTTCATTGAGCCAAGCGAGTGCTTCTTGTCCGGTGGAGGTTACAAATACTTCAAACTCCGTCGCGCGGAAGGTATAGTCGATGACGGTTTGAATCGTCTTGCTGTTGTCGGCGACCAATATACTGCGTGTCATAAAATTCCTTGTGTTCCTGTTTCGGAAACCCCGATGCTACGTGCCGAGCCTCCGCATCCAAAGGTTATTCGAGAATAAAGCTTAATGCCACTTTTCGACGTATATTCCATGGTTATGGCTCAGGCTTAGGCCGCGGTCCTTTACGAATGATTAATTTCAGGCGATTTTCTTCGTCTAATTGAACGTCGAGAATCTGCCGGGTTGTTGGATGGTATTCTCCCTGACTCGCCATGACTATCGACCAAGCTTGCCCAACATCGACTACTGTAGGGACTTTACGCAGAGCGTCTTTATCGCGGTCTTCAACGGAAAGAGTGAAGGTTTCCCCTCGGTCTAGTTTGGGTACCGTTACAGCAAAGCGCATCTGCACGCGAAAAGCGTTCCGAGAGTCGGCTCGAGAATCGAGGCGTTGCATATTGGATTCTCTTTGTACCAACCGTGTGAGTTCTCCGTTAATGTTCATTCGGAGAAACATGACGGCGGTCCGCTCGATATAGTCAGTGAGTCGCTCTTGTTCTTCCCCGCTCAATCGACCGTCCGCGTCGCGATCGTATAAAGCCCTAAGAAGCGTTGCTTCTTTGCCACTCGAAATTGTGTAGCTCACT
Organism: Myxococcota bacterium; assembly: GCA_036337945.1. Lineage (GTDB taxonomy): Bacteria > Myxococcota > Kuafuiibacteriia > Kuafuiibacteriales > Kuafuiibacteriaceae > JAYZDF01. The sequence continues at coordinate 23,108 of JAYZDF010000112.1, read as the reverse complement.
GTCACGAGTATTGATGCTTCGCGCAACTCTATGGTCAGTAGCTTGGGAAACCTAGTCCGGTGTGCCTCCGCGGTTAGGGTGTCGCTGAACAAAGCAACAATAAAGACCACGAACCCTAAGAGCGTTATTCGCTTCATCTTGAGGTTGAGAATTCAATGGTTTCGAACGAAATACAAGGCCCGAACGAAGCATAATGTACCGATTTACCGCGTATATTTCGGTAAACTCGTAATCCCCGTGACCGGAGTGAGCTCGAGGAGGACCCAAATGTTCTCCGCCTACGCGTTTGGTTCTTGGTGGATATAGGACATCAGTAGTAGGACAGTGGAGCGTGTCTGCGTGGGTGTCTATTGAGCAGCCTGGTAGAACGCACTCAGAGCGGGAGCTAACGTTGCGGAATTCGCCAATCGCCTTCGGAGATTATGTCATAACGCGTCGCATTGCGCGGGGTGGTATGGCAGAGATTTTTCGGGCTATCAGCCATCGCAAAATTCCGGCAGACCAAACCAGGGGTGACTGGGTTGCCATAAAAATGATGCGCAGTGAGCTTGGCAATCAAGATTTGCGTGTCAAGCTATTCGAACGAGAAGCTCGAATTGTTGAGGCGATCAGGCATCCAAACGTTGTGCCCTTATATGAGCATGGCGAAGCACTGGGGCGGCAGTTTCTCGCGATGGAGTACATCTCCGGAAAAAACTTGGCTCAGATTACCTCCCGGGAGCCGAACAAGAAGACCTCTGCATTGCCTCTCCCTTTGGCTCTTCGGATTGGTTTAGAGTGTTCTGCGGGTCTTGGCTATGCCCACCAACTCCGTGACGAAGATGGTGAGCCCATGGAAATCGTGCACCGTGATATTAGCCCCGGCAATATCATGGTTAGCTATGACGGGCTCATCAAAATATTAGATTTTGGCGTAGCTAGAATGAGTGAGACCAACGGAATCCACACACAAACAGGGACCTTGCGTGGGAAGTTTGCTTACATGTCCCCCGAACAGACCCTAGGAGCGAATGTTGATGCTCGAAGTGACGTTTTCGCTTTTGGTATTGTTCTCTACGAAATTCTGACCGGTGAGAATCCGTTTCGCGGCAATAGTCCGATCGCAACGCTGGAACGGGTTCAAAGTCACCGCCCCGCGCCCCCGAGTAAGATGAACGCAAAGCTTCCAATAAGTCTCGATGGTATTCTAGCAAGATGTCTTGCGAAGGATGCGGGCCGAAGATTTAGAGATGGTTCCGAGATTCATGAAGCACTTTTAGAATTTGCAAAGGAACACGCACCAGCAACTCAAGCGGAAGTAGAACGCTTCTTAGATATTCATTTTAGTCGAGACCATTGGCGTGAAGACGCTGCCCTTACGAATGAAAAACAGCAGGCTGAAGTCTTAAAGGCGCTTGATTTTCGTAATCACCAGCCCTCTTTAGGAATAAATGACCCGAACTTGATAGAAGCATCAAAGCTTGAACAAGCCTCTCAATCCGAGCTTGTTGCTGTGGTTTCCAATTTGCTCCATGAGAGTGGCTCTAGTTCTGAGGCGTCTCCGGCAGCCCCGCTGGCAGACACGCCTAGGGACATTATACCGGCGAGTCCTTTGTTTGAGGATGGGGATACGGCGGCGGAGACTGCGATAGAAACAGTTTTCGATGATGGTATCGCAAAACAGCTCTCCGTGACCCGCTTGAGGGACGACAGCAGCATCGTGGATGACGGGCCGGGACATGTCCGTAACGAAATACCTACCGTGCGCCATGCCACTCTCGCTCAAGCCTCTGAAATACGGAATCTTATCTTTGCGGGGGTGGGATTAGGTTCTTTGGCTTTGGCGGTTGTTCTCATTTCTCAAATCGGCTCTGAGAATAATGAACGAGACTCCACACGGCTCATGCCGAAAGCGATCCCGGTAAACTCAAAAACGAGCCTACCACCCGAGCCTGAAGCCCTCGAAATCACAGAGATAGAACCGGTTACGATCGCTTATCCTGAACCCGTTGTCAGGAAGCGAAAGAGTAAAGCCCCCCTCGCAAAAAGGAGCCGGCAAAAGGTTGAGAAAAAGACAGAGCCTATCGTTGAGGTAGGTTATCTCAACGTTGCGGCAAAACCTTGGGGATACGTTGAGATAGATGGTCAGAGACAATCTAAAAAGACGCCGGTAACGAGTATTAAACTACGAGTTGGCGTTCATACGGTTTCGGTCGTTAATCCCCAAACGGGCATTCGAAGGTCCGTTCGGGTCGAGATCATCCCCGGCCGGTATAAAACCCTTAGGTTTGACCTCAGAGTTCCCGCAAAGCCGCGCCCTGTGCAGGGCGAATAAGGGTTACTCTCAATCTCTGGAAAAGATTCTCATAAGAGAGAATCTCCTTTGGTCCCTCGAGGTCACTAGGGCTGGACCAAAACTCCAGACAGAGCTAGCGTCCCGGCGCGATGAAGAATGTGGTGATCGTCGGCTCTCAATGGGTCGATGAAGGAAAAGGAAAAGTTGTGGATCGGTATGGTACTCGAGCGGCATGGGTCGTGCGATATCAAGGCGGGAACAATGCGGGGCATACTCTCGTAGTTAACGGTAAAACAACTGTATTGCATCTCGTTCCAAGCGGGATTCTTCATCCGAAAACAAAGTGTGCGATCGGCAATGGTGTTGTCGTTAATCCCAAAATCTTAATGGAAGAAGTGCAAGGTTTAGCAGAACAGGGCGTCGACGTATCGGGTCGATTATTAATTTCTGCCGGCGCTCATTTGATTATGCCTTACCATCAGCGCCTAGATCTTGCTCGAGAACGGTTTCGAGGTGTCGATAAGATTGGAACGACCGGACGAGGAATCGGGCCCGCTTATGAGGATAAAATTACACGGCGAGGCGTTCGTGTTGCGGACCTTTACGATCAAAGTCGTTTGAGTGGTCTCGTTGAAAACCGCCTTGCAGAGCTCAATGCGATTTTAAGCGCAAATGGTGATCAGGCGTATACAGCTGACGAGATCAAGACCTTGATAGAGCAATATCAAGCTTACGGAGAGGAACTCCGCCCATTTGTAGGTAACGTTGGACTGACCCTTGATAGGGCTATGAAAAACGGTGAGGGGATTTTATTCGAGGGTGCACAAGGCGCTCTGTTAGATATTGATCACGGCACGTATCCATTCGTCACATCTTCCAATACGATTGCTTCGAATGCAGCAACAGGAACTGGTGTTGGCCCCAATGCTTTACACAGTGTCGTTGGAATCACGAAGGCTTACACAACCCGGGTCGGCTCTGGGCCATTCCCCACAGAACTGAACGATGAGACTGGTGAAGAACTTCGAGCAAAGGGCCACGAATTTGGGGCGACAACTGGGCGCCCACGTCGTTGTGGGTGGCTGGATTTTGTTGCGCTTCGGTACGCTGTTCGAGTGTCGGGAATTCAGTATCTCGCCATAACGAAGTTAGATGTTCTCTCCGGGATGGAAAAACTGAAGGTTTGTACCGCGTACGAACTGGATGGCGAGACGATTGAGACTTTTCCGGACAATGTGCATGACTTACATCGAGCCAAGCCTATTTACGAAGAAGTCGAAGGTTTTGGGGACGTGCAAGATGCCCGCAGTGTGGATGATTTGCCTGCAACCGCCCGCAAATATGTCGAAAGAATGGCATCAGAACTCAACTGTGAGATTGCACTTCTTTCCGTCGGTCCAGGCCGCGGTGAAGACATGGAATTGAACAATCCGTTCGAGTAACCTAACCTTCTTTTTCACTCTCTAGAGCTTGTAGAGTTGCTGTATCCTAGGCTAAGTCCATAGCCCTATGGTGTACGAGCCGGCGAAGATTGAACCGAAATGGCAAAACTTATGGGAAGAGCGTAAATCGTTTCAGGTTTCAGAAGATCCCACTAAAACTAAGTTTTATGCACTCGATATGTTTCCTTACCCGAGTGGGAAGGGACTACACGTAGGTCATCCCGCGGGCTATACCGCGACTGACGTTGTTACTCGATTCAAGCTCGCTCAAGGATTCAATGTTCTGCATCCACAAGGATATGATTCTTTCGGTTTACCGGCGGAGCAAAAAGCTATCGAGGAGGGCACGCCGCCTCAGCAATCAACCGAACAATCGATAGGAACATTTCGACGCCAGTTGAAACGACTTGGGTATGCCTACGATTGGTCTCGAGAAGTCTCAACTTGTGACCCTAAATATTATAAATGGACGCAATACATCTTCACACTTCTTTACGAGCGAGGCCTCGCGTATCAAGCGGACATGTATGTAAACTGGTGTCCTGCGTTAGGCACCGTTCTCGCGAACGATGAGGTGATTGACGGGAAATCGGAACGTGGTGGTCATCCGGTGGAGCGCAAAGCAATGCGTCAATGGATGATTCGCATTACCGACTATGCGGAGCGATTACTCAGTGACCTCGATAAAATTGACTGGCCAGAAGCTACGAAAGCACGGCAGCGAGAATGGATTGGTCGTTCGGAAGGCGCGCAAATACAATTCAAAATCAAAGATAATGTAGACACCGTCGAGGTATTTACCACTCGGCCAGACACCCTTTGGGGTGCAACCTACATGGTCTTGGCACCAGAGCATGAACTTATTGGTCAGATTGTAACGGATGATCGCCGAGCCGAAGTCGAAACATACCAAAAAGTCACCGCCTCGAAGAGCGAACTCGAACGCCAACAAAGCAAAGAGAAGACAGGCGAGTTTACAGGTGCGTATGCGATCAATCCCGTAAACGGTGCTGAAATACCTATTTGGATCGCAGATTATGTCATTGCCGGATACGGCACAGGAGCAATTATGGCCGTTCCAGGTCACGACGAACGCGATTGGGCCTTCGCCAAAGCCATGGGGCTAAACATTGTGGAAGTGGTATCTGGAGGAAACGTCGAGGAAGCCGCTTATACTGGTGATGGTGAAATGATTAATAGTGGAGACTTCGACGGCACTCCGACAAAAGATCGAGAAGCTGTGAAAAAAGTTATTTCATGGCTATCGGAACAAGGACTCGGTGAAGAGAAGATCACGTATAAACTCCGAGATTGGACTTTTGCTCGCCAGCGTTACTGGGGCGAACCGATTCCTATCCTCAAGAAAGATGGCGAAGTAGTTCGCACTCTCACTCTTGATGAACTTCCTCTTACTCTTCCCGAGACCGACGATTATCAACCAGGAGGAGAGGGTGGTTCACCACTGGCGCGAGTCACTGAATGGGTTGAATTTGACGGTCATCATCGCGAAACCGATACAATGCCAGGTTCGGCGGGTTCAAGTTGGTACTTCCTCAGGTATTGCGACCCGTCAAACGACAACGAGTTTTGCGGCCGAAGCAAATCAGATTATTGGATGCCAGTAGATCTCTATATCGGCGGACCTGAGCACACGGTTGGTCATCTTCTGTACTCTCGAATGTGGCAGAAAGTACTTTTCGACGCCGGATTGGTTCGAGACGACGAGCCGTTTAAAAAGCTTCGCCATCAAGGAATGATTCTCGCCTTCACTTACTATGACCCCGAGAAACGGATTGTCCCGGAAAGCGAAGTCGAAGAACGAGAAGGTGAATTCTTCAAGAAGGGTACTGATATCAAGCTGACTTCTCGAATTGAGAAGATGTCCAAACGAAAGGGTAACGTCATCAATCCCGATGAAATGATTGAAAAGTATGGCACTGACGCGATGCGAGTGTACATCTGTTTTATGGGGCCACTTGAAGCGGACAAGCCATGGCAAACCAACGGTATCGAAGGCCAAATGAACTGGCTCAAGCGGGTTTGGCGGCTTTTCTACGATGAAGAAAATAAAAGCATGGTCGACGAATCTGAAGCGTCTGAAGAGGCGCTTCGCGTGATACATAAGGCCATTAAGAAGGTCACACACGACATCGAGGGACTCGATCTAAATACTGCGATATCGGCTTTACACGTCGCGACGAAGGAACTCACCAATCAGAAGGTAAGATCACGGCAGGTTCTAACACCGCTGGCTCAGCTGATTGCACCGTTTGCTCCACATATTGCCGAAGAAATTTGGGAGACCGCTTTGGGCCACTCAACCGTGATCAATGAGGCGAAATGGCCTGATTACGATGACAAATTTGCCGTAGACGACCTCGTCACTATGGGGGTCCAAATTATGGGCAAGACACGCGGTGAAATCACGATTGCCAAGGATGCCGATGAGGAAACGGCTTTGGCGGCGGCGAAGGCACAAGACAATATCGCGCGGCATTTAGAAGGCAAGAATCTTACTCGAGTGATTTATCGCCCCGGCCGTATATTGAACTTGATCGCGAAGTGAATTCGGACGCTCCAGCCACAAGCTTTCTTCAAGAGGCCAAGCAGTTATCTCGACTGTCGCTCCCTTTGATTGTTGCACAAGGCGGTGTGACACTTATGGGCGCCGTCGATGCGCTTATTATTGGTCAAGTGAGTGCTCTAGAAATGGCTGCAGTGAGCCTGGGAAACGGCCTTGTCAGCATGTTTCTTGGGATTGGTATCGGCCTCGCACTTGGGATTGAACCGTTGGTCGGCCAAGCCTTCGGTGCAAAACGTTACAATGATGCCCGTAGCTGGCTGTGGCAGGGCCTTTGGGTCTGTTTGTTCGTTTCTCCTGCCTTGATTGCACTGACCATCGGTGCGGCATTTTTGCTGGAACCTTTCGGTATATCTTTAGAGCTCGCAGAACGGGCGCGCGCCTATATCTGGCCTCGACTGGTCGGTGTGCCCATCGTCTTTTTCTGCATAGCAACGCGAGCGTACTTGTCCAATATCAGCCGTCCTCAGGCCGCACTATATGCGGCCATCGTGTCCAATATTGCAAATGTGGGTCTTGACCTTTGGTTCGTCCACGGTTGGGGGGTGGTGCCGCCGCTGGGTGCCGAAGGCATCGCGTGGTCGACGACTTTCTGCTTCCTGTTTGTTCTCTTGGTTCAATGCCAGTCTATTTTTTCTATCTGGAAGAAAAAAGAAGATTTTGGTGACTCTTTACAGTGGGGCGAGCGTCCTATTGTTCTCCGACTGAGAAAAACATTCAAAACCGGATGGCCCATTGGGCTGCATATGCTCGCGGAAATGGGTGTCTTCAGTTTTGTCTCTACGTTGATTGCGCGCATGGGAGAAGTGTCTTTGGCTGCCCACCAAATCGCCATTTCTCTGGCCTCCGTGACCTTCATGGGCGCAGTTGGAATCGCGAATGCTACGACGGCCCGAGTGGGCAACCATGTTGGCGCTTCCGCGACCGCTGGAGCTCGTAGAGCGGGCTTCGTCGGGTTTGTTATGGGCGGCTCGTTCATGGGCATTGCGGGCTCCTGCTTTTTTATTTTCGCCGAACCGCTGGCCGGTCTTTTTACTCAAGAACAGACCGTCGCCCAGGTTGCGGCAAATCTCCTCCGAATTGCTGGGGTTTTTGCGGTAGCAGACGGTTTTCAGGTCGTAGCCGGGGGTGCTCTACGAGGCGCTGGCGATACAAGATGGCCCTTTATGGCGAATTTCGTCGGTCACTGGTTCATTGGACTCCCTGTCGGCGTCTACGCAGTACTTAGAATGGATTCGGGGCCGGCCGGGTATTGGTGGGGCCTAACTGTTGGGCTCTGTTTTGTGGCTCTCGTCTTGGCCGTGCGTTTTGAACGCTTGAGTGCAAAACCCATCCAGCGCCTGAGTTTGCCGCCATGATACTGTTTATTGGCTCCGAACTGGGTTTTGTGTGGGTCTATCCTTGGTTACGCACGGTTTTTGAGGATAGAATCACTTTAGGCGAGCAATGACTCGCATTTGGATATTACTTTGAACGTTACACTCGCTGTCGCATTGGTTGGTATTTCGGCGCTTTCGGTGCTTGCCGGAATTTTTGCTTCGTTAGTGCTTCTTTGGGTCGCACCTGAGAACCCACTCTTCGAAGCGATTGAATCGATTCGTGAGATATTCAAGGATGAAACCGCAGAAGCTGAGCCTGCCTCTTCTCAGGTTCAGCAAGAAATTCTTTCGGCTGCTTCGGCAGTAACGCCTTCAAGTATTCCAGAGCCAGCGAACACAGATGCTCCTGCCGAAAATGATTCGGCCTCCTCGCAGTCTGCTTCCCCCGTAATGGAGCCTCCTTCACTCAGGATGGAAGCTGAACCTCAAATGGATGAGGAAGAAAATGAACAGGAAGCTGAAACCTCAAGGCGCTCGCGTCAAAAGACAGAATTGGTTGCGCAAGCAATTCAAACTCAGCCGGACGAGCATGTTTTGGATAAGTCAGAAAAGGATAATCCAGAAGAAGTTCTAGAGCCTGAGCCATCATCGTCCGACGCCGATGAATTACTTGAAAGCGGTTTCGCAGCGGATCTCCCAGACAACTATAAAATCGACGGAGGTTCATCGGCCGAGCTCGACAATGAGGGGCCTAATGATTCGGAAGAGCAGTTCGCAGAGCAGGTACCAGATTCAACCAGTGACGAAGAGCTGGAGGAGCAATCGCCCGACGATATGACGGTGGATGCAGAAAGGTGGCAAGACAACTCCTCCCAGGAAGAAGAGCTTGAATCTGGCCCGAAATCTGCCTCTGAGGAGTTGTCCAATGACTCGAATTCGATGGTTGATTCCGACGATGTTCTCTCAGCTGAATCCTTCGATGATACCCTCGATGACTATAGCCCAGAGTCTAAATCAGAATCATTGGAGGACCTCCCAGCCAAACCGCCTATCGATGATTCTGATACTTGGGGCAAAAATCTGTCTCCCGAAATTAGTGCTCAAGAAGTGCTTGTAAGCGAGCGCTCCACGGTCGCGGTGGGACAGTGGGAGGCGGATTCTCCAGCCCAAGACATCATTGTAAATGAACAAGTTGTGCGCGGTAATGGCGAAGAAATTATCGATGACAGACAGATTATCGGAGGGACGGGAAATGAAGAATTTTCGGATATGGAGTCTGAAGGAACCAGCCGCCAGATCATTGATGAATCTCAGAACTGGAAAATCGAGGGACAACCGACAAAGCCAAAAAGCAATAAAAGCTTAGAAGCCCAAACAAAGTACAATCGCGAAGACCGACAAAAAGCGATGGTTTTGTCCGATTATTCTGAGCAACCTGTCGAAATCGATACACAAAGTCAGCAGGTAATAAGACCGAAAGAGGTCACGATCGAAAAAGATGAAGAGGTCTCGACAGAACAATTACGTCTCGAAGCGCTAAAGAACTCAGAACTCAGGGACATCCTGTTGTATTTGAAGGGTCCAGAGGGAGGAGAAAGTGAGGCAGAGGTCGAAGACCTTTCGGAAGAAATCGGGGCAGGGCACGAACGTCACGTGACTCGCTACCCTGATGGCACTGTAAAGCTCGAAAGAAATACCCACGACGGCATAGCACATGGGGAATTCAACGCGTGGTATGAAAACGGTGCGCCTATGGTGAGAGGGCAATATGAGCGTGGTCGCGCGGTTGGCTTTTGGACGATGTGGGATGACGAAGAGACGCAGCTCATTCATGCAGAAATCGGAAAAGTTCTGCAAAATTGGGATTATAAGGCAAAAGTCCGCTTTGTTCAGACCACGCCACCGAAGTCTTCAAGGTAAGCCCGGCGAAGACTCGCAATTGACGCGAAAAATCTGCAAATTTAGCATTCTTTTCATCGACAGACCCTCTTTCGTCTGCTAGCTTCCCCATCGCTGCGCACCCTTAGCTCAACTGGATAGAGCGTTGGACTTCGAATCCAAAGGTTACAGGTTCGACCCCTGTAGGGTGTGCCAGCCCAACCCTTTATTTCCGGACATTTAGAAGAAAGTGGGTCTACACCGAGCCGTGTTGTCGTATCGATTTGTGTCTCGCTGCGGGTGTTCTAGGGGACAACTCATCGCTGGTGAACATATAGCCTTTGAACCTATTTCATTTAGGCGGTGTGTTTATTGTCGCAGAATGTAAAGGAGAAGAAGGACGCCAGCTGAAGCCTTGGATATCTCCAGATAAACTGGATATAGTTCATACGAGTCCGATAGAGACTAACTCCTAAAGGCCCGGCCCACTTACTTGTGATTTATCTCGTTTTATACCTCATCGGCATCGCGTCACCGCTTTTAGCTATTGGTGAAGCCTTGGCCGTCTTTTGTGGATTATCACAAGCAAACTTGAGCTGGTGGGGCGTTGGACTTGCCCTCGGCCTCGGACAGACCACTGGCTTTTTGCTCCTTCACTTATTTGGCGATGTCTTCTTGTCCCGCTTTGACTGGTTGAAACGCAAGCTTGGTGGATTTGACTCGACCAAATATCAAGGCATCAAGTGGAAGATGACACTCTCTGCCGCAGTATTTGGTTTACCGCCGCTCAATATGCTGGCTGCAGCTGGTCCCCTTTATGAATCTCGGCGATTGCTTTTTCTCATGCTCGTGTTCCTAGGGCGGGTCTCGCGATTTTTGATTCTGGCTGGCGCCCCCGCGTATTTTGCGGCCCATTTTGACCCCGCTTTACTTCCTTTGTGGGTGCGTGAGCTTTTCTAGATTCGTAGCACCTAGAATATAACCTGCTTGAATGTGGACTACGTGTGGTTGAAACGGCGGAAAAAAGCGGGTGGGAACGCTGCGAATAACTGTTTATGTGATATCAGGAATGACATCACGAGCGAGGTCCCGCATGATGCCCTTGGTGTAGGGATTGTAAAGCCAACTATTATCAAAACAGTCTACAATTTTTTCCGTGGGATTCTTCGATAAAATCAAGCTGTGGAATTGAGTCTGGTTGTCTTCCTGAAGCTGCTTCACTTTCGATATGACCCAGTCCTTTACCTGGTACATAATAAAATCTGAAATCACGAGAACATCTGCCTTTTGGTAGTCTTTTTCTTGTATTGTCTCGATGGATTTCGCGAGAGCATGGGTGATATCAGTACCCCCATAAAAAGACATTTTGAGGAACTTCACGAGCTCGTCCATCGATTCAGAGATGTTTTGTAGATCGATAAACTTCACTCCGGCTGAGAAGTTCACCAAGAAAACCTTGCGGTTATCAATCATCGCTTCTTTCAAAATCCCCATGCAAAGCACTTTTGCGATTCGTTCTGGCTCACCTTCCATCGAGCCGCTGGTATCTACACAGATGATGAAGGGGCCTTTCTCCTTTTCCTTCTCCCGTTTATAGACCTCGATATGCTCCTCATCGCTCCTCATGAGTCTTCTGTCTTCGTACTTGAAAGTCTGAAGGTTTTTTTGCGCAAATTTGAACAGAAAAAGATCTTCGGTTTGTTTATTACCTAAGGTTCCTGCCTCTCCGCTGAGTAATGCGGACAGGTTATCACTATTCGTGACCCCAGAAATCTCACCACGGAAGAGGGGGTCGTTGATCCAGCTTTGATTAGAAATGGTCGAGGAGAGAACTTCCTCTTCCAGCTCAATCTCGGATTCTCGCAGTTTTCCCAGTTTGTCGACCAAGTCCTTGAGGCATTTTTCGTCCTCGAGAAACTCGCTGTAGCTCTTCAAGACATCAAAAGAAGTATCGTGCCAAAGCGACTTTTCTAGGTTCCATCCGAGGTAGTTACTCACGGGTGAGAGGATGTCCATAAGCCTAGAGAGTTCACTCGCCTTCGACTCGACTAGGTCAGTGAATTCTTCTTCTTCTTGTTCCCACTCAGATAAATAAAATTTGAAGTATTTGGCGCTCAATAAGCCATCCCAGCTGGAAAACAAGTCACAATAAACCAATTCAATTTCATCGGAAGCGTAGCTTGTTTCCTTCTTCGCCTCGATGATCTTGTCTTCGTAGAACTCATAGTTGAATTCGTGTGGCTCGTAGTGACCCTTCAGGTACTGAAAAAGCGCTGAACTGCGAGAGACGAGCTGTTTGGTGGTTTGTTCGGACCAAAACTTTAGCTCATCAATTTCGTCTTGAAATTGCGGTTTTAGTCTGATCTTTTTATGGGTGTCCCTCATCCACTTGAGTAAATCTGAGGCGATTTGATACCTTAGTTTTTCGCTCTTTTTTGTGAGCGGAGCCAAAAGGGGAAGTTCCAGAATCCTCAGTAAGGAACCTTTGATGTATTGATAGTAATTGTCATCAATGACGACTGTAGAGGTGTATTTGTCACTCTCGAGTCCAAGATATTCTCGAAAAAACTCAACAATAGCCAATCGGCTTTGCTTGTCCAATCTGCGTTCAAACTCAACAAAACGATAGAAAACGCCTTCAATTTCTTTTTGTAGGTTTTCCATCTTTATTTCAGGTTTAGGTAACTATGTCGGGCCTTCTCGAGTCTGATTTTTAGTTTTCTTAAGACCAACTCTAAGTGTTCAAAGTTACTTTCAATCAGTTCGGCATATTCTTCTTTTACGAAAAAATTCTCCCGGAGTTTGCTTAGCTGCGTTGGTCGCAGCTTCTGACAATTATCAAGTTGCTTATCAACATAACTGAGTAAGTCCTCATACTTTTCTTCCCAGAACTTCTTCACCAAATCATGAGGTTTGCGAGGGATAGCCACGACATGCTCTTTCGATTGGGTTTCTAAGGGCAACTCATGAACTTTAGACTCATACAAAACTTCGAGCATGAATTCGTTGTCACTTTTGCGAGCAGCGACTCGATTGGTGAGCCTTTTTTCTTCGCTATAAAAGTTAAAGATCGTGAATTCTTCGCCATCGAGGTCATGGTAGCCTCGACTCTTCAGTAAAACGCCGGCGAAGAGTTGATGGTCTCTCAGCCGAAGGTATTCATCATCGATCAAAAGAAAGTCTTCTCTGGTATCGGAGATGTTCACATTGATTTCGGCTTGAATGTCTTGCTCGAATAACGAGACTTCTTTTTGGAGTGCTTGCAAGTTCACAGCGATGGAATAGCCGTGGTCTCTTATTGTCTCCGCAACGGCTTGTTCAATAAATAGCTTATGTTTTTGGTTTTCCCATAGACAATGAACCATAAGGAAACAGTCCATGAGGTCCACGGCAGTTCGACCGTTTAGAAACGCCGAAGTTCTCAGCAAACGGACTATCTTTTTCCAGCGCCGGTCATAAATTTCGAGTGCGCCGGGTTTCGTAGAATGAGACTGCGAATGCTCGGTGATCTTAGCTTTGACGATTTGAATGGTGTTCAGTACTTCAGCAGGGACCTCAATTTGGTCAATGAGCTTGTCCCAGGATTTGAGCGTGTCGTCGTCGAGTTTGTATTCTGGGTTGATGTCGTCTTCGTAATTTTTGGACGTATCCAGAATCATTTTTAGGAAACTTTCAGATTTTTTGATCTTGTCTACTTCCAGACGAATGAGAAAGCGGTCCCAGATGGGGGCAAGATTCTCCGATTTTGGTGGAAGCTCATTAGATGCGGTGATAATGCCTCGAATTTGGACCTCTATCTCCTTGTCCCCGTTGCGATAGATTTTTTCGCTCAAAATCGTGAGTAAGGCGTTCTGAATGGCGGGCCCGGCTTTCCATATCTCATCTAAAAAGACGACATGAGCCCCAGGCAAGTATTTCTCAGTGAGTCGTTCATACTTATCTTCATCTCGAAGCTTCTTGATCGAGATAGGACCAAATATTTCGTCCGGAGTACTGAATTTACTCATCAAGTATTCGAAGGATTTGCCCTCGGAGAAGGCGAACTTTAGCCTTCTTGCCACGAGAGATTTGCCGACGCCGGGCGGTCCCAACAAAAAGATACTCTCCCCGGCGATACTGCACAGCAGCGCTAACGATACGGCTTCTTGCTTGTCGTAGAGACCGTTTTGAATATTGTGCAGAAGCCCTGAGATTTGGTCCCGGGTGTTTGTGTGGGTTTTTCCGCTATTTTCGATCAACATCTAGAACACTTACCGCCGTACGAAGGCTTGTTCTCTAAATATATACCTCAAAAGGGGAAAGTCCAGTGTCCAGCACTCAAGCTTGTACAATCTCCTGGTCTGGCGTGCAGCGAGTTACCCTCACGCGAGTGGCGAGAACCAATGAAGATTCCGGCCTGTTTTCACGTCAGGCCGGAACTCTTCAAGATGCGGAATCCGGCAGAGAAGAACCTGCCGGCGGCCTTACTGGTCCTAGAGTACTGGCCCCTCTTTGTTCGGGATATCTGGCTCGGTGTTATTGCCTTGACCCGTGTCGGAGTCATCCTCTGAAATAACATCCCCATCCTTATCAATATCAATCGTGATTTCTGGTAATTCGTCTAAATCGAGGCCTTTTCCTGTGCGGGAGCCGCCACCACCAGGCAAGCTGGGCACAGTACCTGTCCCGCTAAATGATGCCTCTAGGGATACAATGACTCGTCCCTGTCGCTGAATGATATCCTCAATAGTAATGCGATGGTTGACTTGGTCGAGTTCAAACATCCCCGGAAGGAGGCGAACCGCAAATCCAGCACCAGCGAACATCGTATCCACTGCGTTCTGTAAAAGAGTGCGAAGGTCCGCCAAATCCACGGGAAATCCGCCCATGGAAATCGAGCCACTCAGGTAGGTTATTTCTGGGTTCCCGCTGGTGCTAATTACGAGATTGTTCTCCTCGTCAAGTTGCAGGATGAACTGAGCTTCGATGTTGAGAGCCCCTACTTGATTTGAACCTTTGATGATAGCGAAGGGCAAAGTAAAGATAAACGCGGTCTCACCATTGTCGGTAAAGCCGGCACGACTTCTCATCTGGCCTGACGGTTGAATTTGAAGAGTATGACCCATGAAGGGGACACTGTGGCAAAGAGTCGTGTTCGCACGAATAAAGGAATACAGTGCTTCATCAATCGCGTGTCGAGGCAGAATGAGGTCGATGTCATGGTTCGTATAGCTCGGGACTCCGTACGTGTTCGATGGGATAAAGGACAGTTCACTGGTGCAGTCGGTGCGCTGGATGTTGTCAATATCGTACCTAATTTCGGTGGTGATGGATTGTGCGGAGTAGGAGGAATTCAGGCCCGTGAGGTTTGCTCGCAATGAGACACCCGAGGACTCTGTTTCTTGGTCGATGCTCACCACGGAGCCGACCACTTGATTGAACGCTGCTTGAATTTTTCCACGGATTCCGTTTTGCTCCGCTAAAGCATTCATGTAGACCGAGACCAGTGCATTCCATTCGACAACATGGAATAGGGAAAAGATATAACTCAAAATTCCAGCCTCAAGCCCGCCTGAGCTGGTTGTATCAATGTCTATACTGTCTATCCATCCTAAAGCCAGATCAACATTTTCAATCTGTAAGCTGTTATTGTGAATGTCGAGTTTAGCATCCATGACGGCACTGAAGCCTTGAAAGGTGGCGATGGAACGGTTGTAGGCGTCCTGGTTAAATCCAACACAGTACCATTCAGGCTCGTCTAGTTTCGTACGTTTATATTCAAGCGTGCCACCGAGGACCGCATTCGGCGCGTCGATGCTGAAGCGAACCCGGTTCGTACCCAGTGGGAGAATAGCAATATCAAGGTTCTGATGATTTATAGCGATACTCCGGTAAAGGTCGATGAAACGAAGGCTTCGGCGATGGCATCCGTTGGTATTTGTCCACAATGTTTCGTTGGACCATCGCCCAGAAAGAGAGCCTTGCGCCCGAATTGCTTCAATAATCATGGCGCGAAGGTCGGTAAAATCATTGATTCGAAACATTGCCACTTTCTCGGAGGGTGATAGACCCCGAAAATTCCTTCGCACGCCCTGCGGGGGCGATACGCGGCGAGAGGTCGGTGCTGTAGTCGACACCCGCAACTCTTCTTCAATGGTCTCAAGTTCGACAGGCTCGCCTCCACACGCGGCCAAAGCTGCAGCGAGGGACAGGTTCAGTACTAAAAAGCGTTTTGTAATAATATTCATAGTTATAGTCTCTTTTGCCGGATTAAATTCGGGCATGAACTAAGTGATTCATCCAAGAGATTTGTGACAAAAGTTCAGGAATTCCATGCTGTTGAGACAAAGAAACCTCACACTGAAAGATTGTGAGTCGACCGTTATTAGTAGGCGCATGTCGCGGATAATATAAGGTTTGCGCCTACTCGAATGATTCTCTGACTCGAAGTCGCGGCGATGGTTTCAATACACAGGGTGTAAAGCGAAAAGGGAGCCGAGCACGAGTCGCCCTGGCAGATAATTCAAACAAGGCTCTACAAGGACAAGAGTCGCGCGACCACAGCTGTCCTAGAGCAAGATGGGTTACGAGCCATAGACAGCCATATTCTCGAGTGATAAGAAAACCCCAATTCAACCTTTTGCCCAGGAATAATTATGTTCGAGACCAATCAAAACAAGGCAGAGAGAATTCTTCGCTTGCTTATATCACTTGTGCTTCTGCCAGCACCGTTCGTTGTCGGCGCGACACCTTATGCCTACGTTCTCGCTGGGGTAGGGGGTGTTTTGTTATTCAATGCCGCCAGTGGAGCCTGCATGACATACAAGGCCTTTGGCGTGAACACCTGCGAGATACCTAAGCCTGAAACAGAGTGACCGATTGGTTGCCGGATGGTCCTGGATGCCATACCAAGGGGCACGCCCGAGGTACGTAACAACCTAGACGGGTGTAGTTTGTAATATCGTAGAAATGCCTAAACGACTGAGACAGGGCCGTGGTCGTCGCAGTGGTCGCCATGCGGATGGTGCAAATGCCCATCCACAAGGTAGTCGATGTGGTCGCCGTGTGGGACCGCTTCGTGTCCGCATCCGGGTCCGTGAACATGGTCGCCATCGTGTCCTGAACAGACGTGGTCCGGCGTGCAATTCGCAGGATTTGTATCATTGACCTCGAGTCGGTGCTCGTCCACGTGCCCGTCGTGGGGATGGTGCAGATGCCCATCATGCAGATAATCTACATGGTCGTTGTGTTTGATCGCGGTGTGCCCACAATTTTCTCCGTGTACGTGGTCGTGGTTTGGATGCTGGTTACATTGTTCAGTCATGATTATCTCCTTAGAGGTTGTGTTCAGTGGTGTGTTCAAAAGCGTTTTCGAGCAGTTCGAAAACGTGGTGATCTGTAAGAGCGTAGTAAATATGCTTCCCATGGCGCTCACGGCTGACGAGTCCGGCCTGAGAGAGAATCTTCAGACGCTGCGATATGGTGGACATCGACTCACCGGTTTCTTCCGCCAGCTCTGAGACGCAATGTCGACCATCGTAGAGGAGTTCCATCATGCGCAGTCGAGACGCATCGCCCAGTGCTCGAAACATTTCAGCGGTGCGGTCGATGACTCGATCAGGTCGAGGCTCATGCTCGTGCGATGTATGGTCATCTGCATCGCATTCGCTCGCGGCTTCACCAGTTGTCGGGGATTCAATATTATACTCTAACATTTCAACGATTATTGAAATAACATAATGAAATTCAAAACTGCAAGGGATTTCTGCAGCTGTTTTGGATTTCGGACTAACGCGTCGTTATTAGCCGACCTCCGCACAGCAGGAGGAGTGGAGAGGTGCAGAGGCCGGCGATGAGGGGTGATTTAGAGGAATTTTAGTGGAAATGGGTGTGTTATTGCCCCTGGTTGTACCGACTGACCCAATTCTGAGTGGGCGAGGATTGATAGCTGACCTGAAATTCGTAGAGGAATTTGTCTGTCAGGTCTTCGGGTACGAATGGCCCGATGAAAAGCTGAGCTTCCAGCCAATCTTGAAATGCTTGGACCGCTTCGTATCCATACTCTTGCTGAATCGCAGCTGCCCACTGACTGTGAAGAATCTCGTTCATCTCAATGACGCTATTGATGAGTTCATTTTCTGATTGGTAATCCCGTGCTCCCGGTATGATTTCATTGGTCTGTGCGCCGTAATCGAGACAGAATTGCTGATTATGTTTTGGCGCAGTCTGATTCACCGGCCCACGTGAACATTGTGATTTGAATGTTGCATCACCGAGCAAGTAGTTTTCGTGAATAGTAAAATTGGACAAGTGTAGGCTCAGACCAAGTTCATCGACGAGTGTAGCCTTGAAACCAAGATCAATTCGGGAATTTGCGTGGGGCAGGGTGCGAACACTATAGATATGGTCATTCGTCGGCAAGCCGCACACATATTCTGGTCGTCGCATCAACTCATAAGTTGGTCGGTAGAATTCTTCGTACAGGTCTCGATTGATACGGTCGGTGGCGGTTTGGCCAACAGTGTTGGTTGGAGTAATCGGTTGCGTTGTCGAGCCAAAAGGACTTGATATCGTTACACTACCGGAAATCTGAGAAAAAATAATCGCTTTGATCTCGAATTCAAGGTTGTCGTTTGTGCAGTTCGTGGCGGGTTCTAGGAAAACAGAAATCAGTCCGGCTGCGTTAATTCCTACTGAAGGAAGGCTTCCTACAGATTTACCGGTGAGACTGAAAGGTAGGTCGACCTGAATTGCGGATACCGGATTATTGTGAGCGAGATTTATTTGAGCTGTGTTGTACGTTGGGCTGCGGTAAACAACCAACGGAGTAAGTGGAGAATATTCTCCGATTCTCTCTAGATACTGAGCTCGTGCATCAAGGATTAATTTCGCTTCTGGTAAAGTTGTCGGTCGAATTGGCGTGTAAACACCTTTTGTTACCCGAGGTGCTCCGGCAGGCTTCAGCTGGGTTTGGACTGTGACAGTTCCGCTCGGTGTGTCCACTGGCACTGGTATGGTCTTACACAACTGTCCCTGTTTTGCGTGATGATAAATGCCGTTAGCGAATAATCCAAATGGGACTGCAGCTTGGGCTGCTGGGCCTTGTTGGTCGTAGAGAGGCGCTGTTTTAGCTTCTGCGATCAGCCTTTCAACTTGCGCTTTTGAGATGAATGGCGAATCTTCCGCATCAGAAAGCCTGTCTACAGTAGAGTCAGTAGGCACACTGTCGAATGATGGCTCATAGCTGCTTGGATCACCGAATGAGACGGGAGACAGTAGGTCAGCAGCGCAGGAATCACCACGACCTGTTGTACTCAAAGTAACTTCCATAGTTGTCTCTGTTTCATATGGCTTATAATTAAGTGGGTTCCTAACGAATTCCTCATCGAAAGGATTTGCACCCCACACAGATAATGAAGTCAGCTCAGTTTGTGCGGAGGTCTCGGTGCCCGATCGACTTTGATTGGCGTCTACAGAAAAGATACTCGCAATCGGAGTTTTGATTGAGTCGCTCAAGACAGAGTCGTTGAGAGCGGCGCGTGTTTCATCTTCTAAAACGTTGATGATTGGAGCCTTGATGTTCGGTGCCTTCACTTTCGCGACTAGGTCGTTTACGTCAATATCGAGTGAAACTGTCTCGTAACAGTCTTCAGCATCGATAAGTCCCAAGCTTAGTCCGTGTATGGTAAAACATTTGCTTGCCGCCATGGTGTTGTAAACAGGTTCAATGACGTTGTCGAAAACCCAGCCAACGTCGCTTATCGCGTCCCTTACTTTTCTTGCAGTACGCTTTAGGCCATCTTCTATCAAAAGAAGAGCATCTTTGCGTTTATTGGATGAGATAGAGACAGGGAAGGTAAGACGCAATGTGCGTTTGTCGGCGCCTCTCCACGCATTACATTCACCAACACACCTCTTTGGCCTCTCTACGATGAAAATTGTATAACCTGAGACGCTTTTAGCTTTGATTTCGTAAATAGTTGTTTGAACAACATGAACCTCAACTTGAATTTCACCATCCGAATCAAGATAGGGGCGAACAAACCCAAAAAGACTAACTCCTTCGACTGAAAAATCCTGGATATCAAGATTAGCTGAAAAATAACCTTCTAGAAGATCAGGAGTGATTGAATTGGCTTCGTATACCGCCCAGTAAGGGACGGGTACGTCTTCATAGACATCCCAGAAGGTCTCGTCGTTCACGGTGACTTCAATGGCTTGTTCCAGCTCTCCTTCCGGTATGTCGCTTCGGTCTCCATATCTTGCAACGAACGTCCGTATCGTCTCGTTGTCGTTGGTTTTCTTAATTGCGATGTCCTTATACTCGGCGGGAATATCGCTTTCATTGTCGTATCGACCGATCAGAGTCGATTTTAGAGAGTCTTGTTCGTATATGATGTGTACGTTTGCATCAGTAGAAATGAGTAGATCCGGAACGTTAAGAATAAAAGCAAAACCTGGTGAGTCACTGTATTGGTAGGAACTCTCTTCGTAATACTGCGGTGCTTGAATGAGCTGTTCGAAGGAAAGGTCATGCTCCGGAAGAAATGTCAATTCAGCAGTCTTGAATGCTTCTTTGGGGTTCTTGAGAATTGGATTCAAGACCTTGATTTGGGTTGTTGATTTCATGAACTTTTTGATTTTATTTTTTTCGGTGGGCTGCCAGCGCTCTACCTCAGTTGTGGTCGGGAAAGGGGCGATACACGGTCCACCGTCGGGAGCCACATCTTCGTATTGGCCCGGGATGAAGCTTCCCATGCATTCCTCAGCATCTTGATCTGGTGCATCTTGAACCATCTTGCGTTCGAGGGCTGGTGTGAGTTGCCTCAAAATGGCATCGCTCTGCAAGATAGCCATGCGTATTTCTGACTTGGAGGTTTCCGTGAGCGAAGTTCCAAGATCAAAGCCTTGAGCCGATACCTCTGAGCTCTGCATCGTCATAACAAACGCAGTGACCGTCATCACCAGGAGGCTGGTTTTGCCAATGTTCATGTGCTTGTGAGGTGTTTGTGTCACACCAAGACTTCTCATTCCCATGCGAATACGTGTACTTACCCAGGCCAGTTGTGACGACTCGGGCTTACTTTTGCCTCAGATTTTCAATTTTTTTTAGAACTAATGAGAGCTTGTCATTCAGGGCATAAAGTATCTGTGTCTTCGATCACAAAGGTACGCATTTGGTGCTTTCCACGGTGTGAAAGGTGTCACACTACTTCGGTGCAATAGCTTTTGCCTGCGCACTTAGTCCTGGGGTTCGAGGACTTCGTGCCGAACCCCAAATTCAGTGATTTCAGCCTGCACTGATTCGTCTTCGACGCGATCGAGACGGAACTCGTCTAACCAAGCGTGAGACTCATACACCTCTTACACGTTTTGTCCGTGAGCTTCCTGTGTTTCCTTATCCGTGATTCTCATAAAACCTTTAGAAGGAGTAGGTTGCTCCCACAGCAGCATAGTGAAAGAGCGCGAACCCGTACACCCTTTCGTTGTCGGCGCCGCCTTCAAGAATGCGATATCCTAAGCGTAAGTTGAGGCCGTCAATGGGTTCATACGTTGCAGCAATTTGAACGTCGATGGCGCGACCACCCGGTCCGGCATACGCATCACCTTCGAAGAGCAGGCCCAAGTCTCCAAGATACTTCCACCAGATATAAAAATTGGGTAGAGGCACGAGTCCAAAACTTGTTCGTTCTACACTTTCGTCTGCAGAAGCGAGAATAATGTTTGCATCTCGAATTTTCGCAGTCACACCAAGCCCAAACACCAAAGTAGGTTCACGAACAAAGTTGTATCGATACGTCAGTCGATAGGAATTGAACTTATAGGTCCCGGTGAGTGGGGTGCCCGACTCAAAGTTTATTCCGTTATAAAGCACATCCTGATCGATATTTCCCTCGGACTCGATGCGCAACGGCGCGTATAACAGCGATAGGGTGTGGGCTTCGTTGAATGTGTGGCTAATCCGCACTCGAACATAAGGCTTCGTTTCGGCTTCCAAGTCGTTCTTGAGGGAGAAAAGAGTTCCGCCGTCCCCGGGAATTCGCACGTCATTTCGACCTGTAATCACCGGCCCAGATTCAAGATTGACCGTAGTCTGGGCAAAAGCGCCGCCCTCAAGCACGGTTGTAAGTGAGAAAACTGCAAAATAGGACAGGGCGTTGGCTTTCATATAGACGCTGTAGAAAAGACAGCTGATTTGAACCCTGTCAAATCGTTTTGTAGGGCTTCAACGAGAGCGTTCCAAAAGAGAGAGCGATCAGTTGAATCCTCGGCAAACCATCGCTGCTGAATTTGGAGAGTCTTGAAGTTCTCGGGTGCCGTAAAAGGAATGCGTCTCAATCGTTCCGGTGTATTCCACGGAGCCGTACTGGGTGCGATCAGTTCTTGGATTGCAGCGTCCGTCATCGTTCACGTCCACGTAATAGAAAATCGTCTTCATAAGAGAACCAACGTTACTGTCTATCTCCCAAATCAATTCGTGTTGACCGTTCATCACGACTGCTTCAGTGCGAGCATTCGTGCGACCGGGGTCAAACATTGCGTAGACTCTTTTCCCTTCAAATTGCTCGAATCGGGTCCCGACAAATTTCGCAATAATGGGTACAGGATCCGGAAACGCTGTCGCGATAACACACTGGGTAATGGTCTGAAAGCAAAGCGGGTCCTCATTTACACAGAAATAAAACGCATCTTGGGTCGAAGTTTGCCAGCTTGCAATGTCATTACAAAACTCAATGCAATTGTCGTAATCGTCGCTAAAACAAGTTTCATCATTCTCTTTTCGCTCGTCACAAGTTTCGATGCAGCGAGCGTCTGGTCCGTCTGGTACAAAAGCATCTGCAACGCTTGCGTCCATGGATGAAATGCCAGAGTCTATATTGGTCAATCCTACGTCGACTTGTACAACTTCACTTACACCCGAGTCCTCTCGATCTCGAACGGAGCCTGCACTTAGGTTTCCGACCTCGGTACGTGCCCCACAACTTATTAGGGTAGCGCAGAGTGTCATCAGCAACATAGGAGATGATTTAGACATTCATTAAACACCTTCAGAGCCGCTGATCGCCAAACCCAGGCTCAGCATGGAGGCTGCAACCACGCTGGTGCCTGGGAGATGGATGACCCGCTACAGAACGGACAGTGCGTCGCAGACGCCACGTCAGCAACTTTGATAAATCTAAAGCAACTGGGACATTCTGTGAGTCCTTGCCTGGATATTTTGATGCGTTTTGCCAATTGCGCTTCGACCTGGTGTAGCTAAAGTACCTCAATTCTGGAGTTATATACAAGCCAGTGAATTGTTGAGTTACCTAAGCGATTTTACGCTGGATTCGTTTTTCAGAGCTGAAAGCGAGAATGATTCCTTGTGAAATGCAGAGTGCGCAGTGTCTTGCCGGTTTTAAGTTGAACCGTGTTGACCTGCCGTCCGTGAGGTAGTTCCAAAAACAGGCTGTTCTCAAGAGTGTACTTTGAGATTGGTTTTTCCAGCTTGATCTCAAAATAAATCCAAGTGTTGAAGACTTCTGCCTCGGAGCCAAGCAGGTTGAGGTCTGCCACTTTGCCTGTCGAGTCCCGTACAATAAAGCTTTCAGCGAGCCACTGTTGTAGACTCAGCCTTCTTTGCGTAAGGGCTA
>JAYZDF010000111.1:0-27962 GCA_036337945.1 Myxococcota bacterium | reverse complement strand
AATTTGGTTTCATGGTGCCTCTGCTGGAGATTTGATCGCCCTCCGACCCACCATCGAGCATATTCGACATAAAGACCCGGACGCTGTGATCGTTATTTCAACGATGACTAATTCCGGATACGAAATTGCGAAAACAAAGTTCAATAATTTGGTCGATGGAATTACGTTTGTTCCTTACGATTTTTTTGGTTCGGCTCAACGCGCAGTGAAAAAAATTCAGCCGGATGTTTTGGTTTTAGAATATGCAGAAATTTGGCCGAATCTGGTGTACGCAGCTGCGAAGCGAGGAACACAAATTGTACTTACGAATGGTCGGTTCTCCGAATCTCTTATGTTTCGCTATCAATGGCTATATCGCCTTATAGGTAATCCTCTTCGGAGAATGGCGATGTTGCTGATGCGAGACGAAGAAGAAAAATCTCGTGCATTGCGTCTTGGCGCCCATCCAGAACGTGTCCGTGTCACTGGCAATACGAAATTCGACAATCTTGCGCATGGTCCAAAACCTGAAACAGTAGAAAAGATCGAAAGAGATTTAAGGCTTGGAGATCGGCCTGTTTTTGTGGCGGGCTCAACACACGAAGGCGAAGAGGAACAGGTTCTTTCTGCCTTCTTAAGTATGCGTGAAGTCGAACCTCGCTTACTTTGCATGATTGTTCCTCGATACGTGGACCGAGCATCTCGTATTATGTCACTTGTCAAAGAGCGAGATCTTAAACCTGCGCTTCGAAGCAAGCTGTCTGAGAAAAGCACTGCGTCAATAGACCATATCGATGTGGTTGTTGTTGATACAATGGGAGAGTTGAATGCGCTTTATCATCTTTCTACTTTTGCATTTGTAGGAGGCAGCTTTGGTCCTCGAGGCGGGCAAAATATTTTGGAGCCAGCGGGTCATGGCCGTCCCGTATTGTTCGGTCCTAACATGAAAAATTTTCGAGATTCAGTCCAGGTTTTACAAGGGCGTGGCGGAATACAGGTTTCGGATGCCAATCATTTAGGGAGTGTAGGGTGTGAGCTATTGAGTAAAGCCAGCGAAAGGGAGCGGCTCGGTGCTTTGGCCAAAGAGTCTGTCGTTCGCGTGCGAGGGGCGTCACAAAAAAACGCTCAACTTATTTTGGATCTTTTGAATCTGTCGAAGACGTCACCTCGACATCAATAATTTCTCCAAGCCGTTCACTGGACTCAGGTTTTGTTTCACTGCCGGAAACCTCTACATCGATGACGGGCCCCGGTTCGCCCTTATAAGAATTTTCGAAAGGTGATCCACCGATGGGGCCAAAATCCTGACCGGCTCCTGGATGACCATGAAAATATTGAATATTTCCTCCTTGTAGTTGTGATTGGAGAAATCGACTAATGCGATCTCGAATTATGCCTCGAAAAGAAGGCACCAGGCAGAGGAAGCCGAATGCATCCGTTAGGATTCCCGGCGTAATTAAGACTGCTCCGGCGATGAGAATGATTAAGCCATCGACCAAAGCTGCTGCGGGGATCCGGCCTGCTTGAAGGTCTGCTTGGATCCTCCGCATGACGCCAAGCCCTTGAGTTTTGGCCAGATTCGCTCCCAGAACGCCTGTCACAAAGATCAAACCTAAGGTTGGGAAAAAGCCGATCCGACTTCCGATTCGAGTGAGAAGATAGAGCTCCACCAAAGGTACTCCGACGAAAAGGGTTAATAATCGCATCACAATTGCATGATGGCATCCTAGCGGCGCTTCTGCTAGACGCCATTTCATGACGAGCAAATCCTATGAAGTAGCAGTAATTGGCGGAGGCCCTGGTGGGTATGTCGCCGGGATCAGATTGGGGCATCTCGGGAAGAAAGCGGTCGTAATTGAACGTGAACATCTCGGTGGCGTCTGCCTAAACTGGGGATGTATCCCGAGTAAATCACTTATCCATGCTGCGAATGTAGTCAGCGAAATTGAAGAAAGTGAAAAAATCGGAATTACGACCACCGATGTAAAAGTGGACCAAAAAAAGGTTCAGTCCTGGAAAGATGGAATAATCACTCGGCAGCGCGGTGGGATTAAGACTCTCCTAAAGGCCAATAAATGTGATCACATCTCGGGGGATGCAAGTCTGACATCAAAGAATACTCTGAGCGTGAAAAACTCAGACGGGACCACCGATGAGATTCGTTTCGAGCAATTGATTATTGCTACGGGTGCGTCGGTGATTCAGATTCCTGGGTTTGAATTTGATGACGAGCTTGTGGGCTATGCAAAACATGCGGTGAGCTACGACAAAGTTCCGGAAAATCTGGTCATCGTCGGTGGCGGCGTCATCGGTAGTGAGTTGGGAGTGGTCTATGCGAAACTTGGCGCCAAGGTGACCATCGTCGAAATGCTCGGGTCGATTCTTCCCGGTACTGATCCTGATCTTATTCGGCCCGTCGCGAAGAAAATGAAGAAACTTGGAATTGAGGTTCTGACCGGAGCAAAAGCCCAAGGCGTGGACCGTAAACCAGGTGGTGCGCAAGTCATGGTTGAGGTCGGCGGTGCCATTCGTGCGATTCCTGCCGACAAGGTATTGGTCGCGGTTGGTTTTCGATCAAATGCAAAGAGCTTAGGAATTGAAACTGCGGGTGTTGCCACGGACGAGCGTGGATGGATTACTGTCAATGACCGATGCCAAACAAATGTCCCAAATATTTTTGCAGTTGGTGATGTAACGGGAGCTCCGCTTCTCGCACATCGGGCATCTAAAATGGGAGAAGTCGCGGCAGAAGTGATCGCTGGCAAACCTGCTGCATACGATGTAAGGGCCATGCCTCTTGGTGTGTTTACGGATCCAGAAGTCGCGCAAGTTGGATTGACAGAAGCCGAAGCAAGAGAACAAGGCTTGGATATTAACGTTGGTTTATTTCCTATTGCAGCTTTAGGTCGAGCTGCAGCGATGAACCAAACCGATGGAGTTATTAAAGTTGTCGTAGATAAAGCGAATGACGTAATTCTTGGCGTTGGTATGTCATGTTTTGGTGCTTGTGATTTTATTGCGCAGGCTTGCTTAGCGTTAGAAATGGGCGCTTTGTCTGAGGATATTGGTTTGACAGTTCATGCTCACCCGACTCTTTCCGAAGGAATCATGGAAGCATCTAACGCTGCTCGTGGTGAAGCCGTTCACATCGTCAATCGTCCTTATCGACCACGTAAATAAATGTAAGTAAGCAACGTGATCGCCAGTGAATAAGTCAGATCTCGAAGTCATTCGACTCGGCCGTATCAGTTACGGTGATGCTATGAAACTCATGCAAGAGCGGTTCGAGGCGCGATTGCGAGGAGAAGTCACCGACGCTCTTTTTTTACTAGAACATGAGCCCGTCCTCACTTTGGGCCGGAGCGCTGACGAATCTAATATTTTGATCGACCGTAAACGCTTAGCTGAACAAGGTGTTGAGGTATATCATAGTGGTCGCGGGGGTGACGTCACCTACCACGGGCCGGGCCAGTTAGTTGGTTATCCAGTGATTGAGCTGCCCAAAGACCGTCGCGATGTTCGAAAATATGTCCATGACATTGAAGAGCTTATGATTCGAGTGATTGCGGAATATGGCATCCGCGGTGGTCGGATTGATGGCAAAATAGGGACGTGGATCGATGAAAGTCGCAAGATTGGTGCAATTGGCGTCCGTTTATCGAAATGGGTTACAAGTCACGGATTTGCCCTGAATGTATCAACGGATATGCAGGGTTTTGAACTGATTATTCCGTGCGGGTTGAAAGACCTCGGGGTAACCTCGATTGAAAGGGAGTCTGGGCAGGCTCCAACGATGAAAGAAGTGACCGATCACGCCGAGCGGGTCTTCCGAGAAATTTTTTACTAGGGCAAACTTAGCATCAAGTGAAAATCCTAAAAAAGATGACGCGTTGGCGCTTTACGGAATGCGCAGCGGTTTTTCTCACGCTCGCCTTCACCCCGAGTTCCGGCTTAGCCCAGAGTAGTGATCTGTTGGCGATGACCGCCGCGGACCAAGTGCGAGCGTTTCGCAGCTATTGGGCGAGCTTTGCTGATTCGTATTACGACGTAACCCTCGACGGAGAACCCAAGATTATTGCTCAGGATGGCAGTAATCAGAAAGTATGTTTTCGAACAAAAGCTGTGCCGAATGAGAAGCGTATTGATTACTATATTCAAGCGCTTGCCGAGATGTCCTTTGGAGACCGTCCGGTTTTCCTCGGTTCACAAGAGATGGTCGGGGTAAATTTTTCGGAAAAACTTTCTTCTATTTTTGGAAAATACAGAGAAATTGATCTCAAAAAGGGCCGCGGAAAGCAGAACATTATGGGATTTTTTGATTTCACGAGCGATGTTCTCAAGCGGCCGCCTAAGATTGTTCTGTATCTCCCCGGCCTTCGGGAAATTGTGGTGCGGACGAAAAACGAGGTTACGCTTCGGCTTCCATTCATTGTTTCTCTCGATACGAAATCTGATCGCCTAGAAGACAAAGGAATCATACATGTACCAAGTGAGATTTGTTCAGAATGGATTTCCAACTCTGCCATCACAAAAGAAAGCACAGCTCAAATTGAAGTCATCAATATGAGTGACTTTCTTGATAAAATCGAGCTTGACCTTTGATGCGATCGCCTTTCGAGTTTAGGTAGTGAGTTCGCTTTATAAAATGAAAAAAGTGGGCATAAGCTCGTGAAAAAGGTGTTTTTAAAATAGCTGATGAGTCCGGCATTTCGCATTCCACTGAAGATGGGTTCTCATGCTCGCCGAGCAATGTATTTTTTATTGTTCATGCTGGCGGTGCATTGGACCGTGATTATTGGCCTGGTCGGTTGGTTGATCACCCTTGATGCGCCCATATCGAATCAGGAACGCTTTCCACTATTTGTCTTTGTTGCATTCGGTATTTACCTGATTCAAGTGTGTCGGGATCGTTGGCGAACCTATCACAATCCGCCTTTCATCCAGTTTAACCCTGATCAAGTACTGCTGCCTCGCGGACGCTACGGCGTGAAGTCGGATTGGATTTCCTATGACGAGATCCGCTCGTTTCGAATCTCAGGCCATTCTCCACTCCGATTTTGTCTCATAGGCGCAAGTGGTAAATCGTATTTCTTCGCTGAATCTCGATTTACGAATAAGGAGTTTTTTAATCTCTTCGTCCTTGAGCTGAGGACTCGAATAAGAAATCTCCCTGAAGGCGAAGAGCAACTCGCCCTTATCGATGAAAACATGGCCTTGGCGAAGCGCATTTGGTCCAAGCCTGCGCAGGCGACCAATGTTCTCATCGCGATGATCTTCTTGGTATTTGCGTTGGAATACAGCCGAGGCGCTCTACAAGACACATTTGGTTTGATTAGGCTCGGTGCTAATGCTCCTGCATTAGTATTTGAGGGCCAATACTTTCGTTTAATTACGGCGAATTTTCTCCACGCCGGTTGGTTTCATTTGCTCCTGAATACTTTTGCGCTCTTTAGTTTAGGCGCAGTCGTGGAGCGGTTATTGGGCCCCGCGCGCTACGTGTGTCTTTATTTTCTATCAGGCATATGCGGTGCGTTGCTTTCATCCTTATTCTCTCAGGCCAGTCTGTCGGTTGGAGCCTCTTCGGCAATCTTCGGGATACTAGGTGCCCTGTTGGTCATCAATATACGTCTCAAAGATGACCTTCCCGTCACGTTTCGTCAGAGTTATTCGTGGTGGTTTTTCGTCTTAGGAACCAGCGCGATTCTTCCGCTTGTCCTTCCGCAAATCGATTTTGCCGCGCACGTTGGAGGGTTCATCGCCGGTTTGGGTTGCACGGCTTTATTGATAAAACCCGGACCCCTTGAGTCGATAACCCGGCAAGAACATGATGGGATCTTACGTTTTTTTGCCGGTCTTGCTGTGACGCTTACCGTTTTCTCGATGATATTTGGGCTAAAGAAGGCTCAAGAAAATCAAGCCACAGATGAATTAAAAGTGATGACCCATTTCGTGACGTCCGATGACTCTAACTTTGAGTCTCTGAATCAATTTGCGTGGAGCGTTGTCATGAACCCTGATGGGGACGCGAGAAAGCTTGAGCTTGCGATGACCGCCGCGAAGCGAGCGAATAAACTCGAACCGAAAAGACACGAAATCCTGGATACTCTGGCGAGCTTATACTTCTTGGCGGGAGACATTCCTGCAGCTATTCGACATCAAAGCTCCGCCATTGAACACTTTCACTCTTCATTCAAAGAACAAGCGCAAGAGGAAGCGCCAGAGATGTTCAGAGAAGCATATCGAACTCAGATCGAAAATCTCCGTTCAGTCTACGTGTCACAACTGGCTCGCTTTCAGCATGCCCGCTTCAAGAAGGATGGGATTGCCGATGATGCATGGAAAGTAGCATTGTACTTTGATGAGGACAGCAACGAAGAGAAGAAGTCCATGAAGCTTCAATTAGAGGAGGCACCAAATCAGGGGCTAGAAATTCATGCGGTTGTACTCAAGGGCTCCTTGTTGATTGGACACTTAGCGATTGAGTTACCTGCTTCTGAAGTCACCTCCTTTACCCATGATTTTGAAACAGGGGCTGCAATGGAATGGGGAGAATCAACTCGTTTGAATGTTGTACATGCGGTCCAAAAAGCGGTATCAGAACCTCGATGGGTCGCAACAAAATATTCTCCCGAGGTTGCAAAATTGGCCATGCGGCCGCGGAAAAACCTTTGATAAGATCAATCTACGCGACGGCTGTATTGGCGATATTGATCGCAAGCATTGCAGGCTGTCGCTCAGACGAAGAGAAACGGGCTGAAAAGCTAAAAGCTGACCTCAAGAAACCTGTGGTCGAGCTGTACGACGAAAGCACGGCAGACCTGAAGGAGCCGTCTGAGCAGGTCTACGCCAAGATTGGTCTCGCCAAGGGGTATATTGCTCTGAAGCAATATGACAAGGCGACAGAGCAGCTTAATTTTGCTCAACTTATTTCTCGCACTGTCAAAGATGCAGACGAAGTCAGATTGTTGAACCGTAAAATCGCTGCTGCGTATATTCACGCCAAAGATTCGAGTTCGGCCTATGCCCTAATCCAGGCAATGCCTGCTTCCTCAGAGCGAATGGAACTTGCGAAGAACGTTTTTGCATCATGTGTGACGGATAAAAAAATGGAGCAGATGAAGGAGATTCTTTCAAAATTCTCTGAGGCTGAATTTAAGAATCACGCACATAAGCTTGTGTCCATAGCCTCTATTTCCGCCGGCAAGATTGCGCAGGGGCTCGAAGAGGGACAAAAAGTAACCGATGATGCGCTTCGGGCTGAGATCTTTAGAGCAGCGGTTGAAGCGTACCTTAAGAAAAAGAATCTCAAAGAGGCACAGCAGCTTCTGGAGTCCATGAATGGCGGCACGATGCGGAATCGTGCGCAGGGTGAAGTTGCACTCTATCTTTATCGCCAAGGCCGAGCTGAAGAAGCCGCACTTACGGTCAAAGCGATTGAATCTGTTTGGATTCGGTCGGCCACGAGAGCTCGATGGGCGATGGAACTTGTCAAAAAACGATCTAATAAACTCGCGAAGACCTTAGCGGAGGAGTCGGTAAAAGAGGTTCAGGAGATAAAAGATGCCGCGGTTCGAGACGCTGCTATTCAAGAGTTGGTCGAAATTTTCTTATCGCAGTATCGAACCCAAGAAGCACTTACTCTTGCTCGATATGTGCAGTCGACGGAGGCTTTAGTAAAAGTCCATTCTGGACTTATTCGGGCGTATACCAAGGCCGGCCGTTTCGACGAAGCTGAAAAAATGGTTCCAACGCTGACCCAATCTCCTATTTGGGGTGCCAAGGGCGTTACTGAATATTCACTAACCTTAGCAAAGCAACAAAAGCTGAAAGAGGCTTTCACTCTTATTGGCAAAATTCCCGTGCGAGAGTTCCGTATGCCGGCGTTAGCTGAGGTGACCCTCAATCATAGCGAAGCCAATAAGAAATTTACTGAAGCGGAACTGATCGCTTTTCAAAAAGCCTTCAATAGCTCTTCAGACTAAGGAAAGTCAGGTAAAGGCGGCATCTCAACTCGCTCCTTGCAGAGCTTCGCAAGTTTATAGCTAACCTACTTGCGAGTAGGTCTGTTGAAGTCATTCAAAATTGTTTGCAGGGAAGCACTTTTGATTTGAGTAGGGCCAGCGTTTGCTGCGTCTTGTTTCGAAATGAAACGGGGTGGTGCGCCGAGCGGTAAAGCTGTACTCGGTTTCGTGCTGATCAGTTTTGAGAGCGCTTTTGTTCCCAAAGCTTGTAGGTGCTGAACGTGTGAACGCAGAGTATCAATCTCTTTGTGGGCCAAATAGCCTTGGAGTCGTCCTGGTTGATTTTCTGTATGTTGCGCCGTCTTTAGGTTTTGAGAAAACTCAGCGAACCGTTGTGCCCAAGCCTCTCCTTGTGGATACGCGCGGACGAGGTCAGCGATGTCACGGGGATGAGGTACAAAGCCGTGCGCCGTCGCCCAAACCGCCGAATATTGCGCACGATTGATGATTTGATCATCGTTGTCGTTGATTTCCGCTCTAAGATCTCCAATTGCTTCGAGAAGTTCTCCAACCTGAGTTGCCACAATGGCTTGCGAGGCAACTTGGACTCCGCTTGGGATCGTTATCGAAATACTCTCATTCGCTTCGGCATGATTGAGAGCGCCGTTGACGTAGTGGAGTAGTCGCGATGCTTCGGCATCGACTAGGTTTTCTTGATAATTTTCGCGTGCTGTTTGCTGAGCTTCTTTGCTTTTCTCAGCATGGATTTGTTTCGCGAGTTCCCTTGAGGTTTTCTCAGCCGCTTCGAGCTCTTTGTTCCAAGCGTCGAG
Organism: Myxococcota bacterium; assembly: GCA_036337945.1. Classification (GTDB taxonomy): domain Bacteria; phylum Myxococcota; class Kuafuiibacteriia; order Kuafuiibacteriales; family Kuafuiibacteriaceae; genus JAYZDF01. The sequence continues at coordinate 19,192 of JAYZDF010000111.1, read as the reverse complement.
AAGTCGCTCCATATTTTTGGAGACGGATTCTTGTATCATCCACGCCGATAGTTGAGAGAGGTTCATTGAAGACCTAAAGCGTTAGCAACTGCGTCAATTTCACTCAGTGCTCGTTGCTTAGAAGCAAGGGCTCCAGAAGACGTTGGACTCATATCGTTATATCGAGCTCGAGCGTGGTCGAGGCAAAACTGATCAATTTCCCCTTGGGCAGTCGTATCGTCGAGCCTCAGCATTTCGCATGCTCGTTGACGAGCACCAGAAGGAAGGTCCAGCAGACTGTCTGGTAGATACGCGAGTTTGGTGACGTGGCTCGCGGTCATATCCTGGTATAACTTGCGACCATCGAGGATACTGTCGTCCACGAAACTGGTTGATTTTCCCGCATCCTCTCGAATTTTCTTGGTATTTGAAAGGTCGGAGAGGTGGTGAGAGAGTTCTTCCAAAGATAGATATCCATCCTCGGCACCCACTCCATGGATACCCTTGTCCATTTTCATAATTGACCAGTCAGTCCAAAACCCAGCCAATTGCGTAACTCTTCCCGTAGGCAATCTGATCCCTCTGCTTTGTCTTATCGGTGTCGATTTACGAAAGTTGCGTGCAATGTAGGCAAAAGTAGGCGGAAAAACTCTGATAAATTCCCGTGTTTATGACTTCTAAACGCTGGGCCGAATAGCTATGGTGCCTGCACTTATGGCAGCCCAGGTCGAACAGAACCTAATGAATTGGTTCACAAATAACGGAATTAACCGCGTAGGGGAGATTCATTACAATTTATCTACACCTCAGCTCGTAGAAAAAGCGCTTGAAAGGAAAGAAGGCAAGCTATCTTGCGGAGGTGCTTTTGTCACGAAGACGGGACGATACACAGGTCGTGCAGCTAAAGATAAATTTACCGTCCGTGACAGCAACAGCGACAACACAGTTGATTGGAAAGCGAATACGTCTTTCACTGAACAAAACTGGAAGATGCTCTATGGCAAGGTGACGGCTCATCTTCAAGGTAAAGAAATGTTTGTTCAAGACGTCTATTGTGGCGCGGACAAAACAGAAAGAATGGCGTGCCGAATAGTGACCAGGCAAGCGCGCCACAGTCACTTTGTTCGAAATATGTTTTTGATTCCGTCTAGTGAAGAACGCACATCCTTCACCCCTGAATTCACGGTGCTTCATTGCCCAAATTTTCAGGCCGATCCAACGACGGACGATACTCGATCAGAGGCCTTCGTCGCGATAAATTTCACCGAACGAAAAGTCATCATTGGTGGTACTCAGTACGCAGGTGAGATCAAGAAAAGTGTCTTCACTGCGATGAATTACTTTGCGAATGCCAAAGGTGTTCTCACAATGCACTGCTCATCGAATGTTGGCCATGACGGCGATGTAGCCCTCTTTTTCGGACTTTCAGGCACCGGCAAAACGACATTATCTGCCGACCCAAATCGAGCGCTCATCGGAGATGATGAGCACGGCTGGGGAGATAATGGTGTCTTTAACTTAGAAGGAGGATGTTACGCAAAAGTCATTCGGCTAAACGAAGAAGCTGAACCCGAAATTTATGCGACGACATCGATGTTTGGAACAATTTTAGAAAACGTCGTGTTCGACGCGGAAACTCGCGAGCTAGACCTCGACGACGCAGCTTTGACCGAGAATACGCGTGCTTCATATCCGCTCTCTTCGATTCCCAATCACGTCAAAAGTGGAGTGGCAGGTCACCCACAACATATCGTCTTTTTGACCTGTGATGCTTTTGGGGTCTTGCCACCATTATCACGCCTTACTGAGGACCAAGCCATGTATCATTTTCTGTCTGGATACACGGCCAAAGTTGCTGGGACCGAGCTGGGTGTAACGGAGCCTACTGCGACTTTCTCTACCTGTTTTGGCGCTCCGTTTATGCCGCGTCCACCCAACGATTATGCAAAATTATTAGGTGAGAAGATGAGAGCGACTGGTGCAACGGCGTGGCTCGTCAATACCGGGTGGACGGGAGGTCCGACTGGGGTAGGAGAGCGAATGAGCATAAGGCATACCCGAACCTTGCTCAATGCGGCAATTTCCGGTCAGCTCCGTGAAACAGAATTCGTTCAGGACCCCATTTTTGGCCTGGATGTTCCGGTTCAGGTCGCTGGTGTCCCGGACGAGGTGCTTACACCGAAAAAGACCTGGTCTGATCCCGCGGCCTACGATGCCAAGGCGAAGCAGCTAGCAACGCTGTTTGATAAAAATTTTGAACAATTTCAGGGAGATGTGCCCGACGCCGTGTTTGGAGCGGGTCCCAGCCAATCTTCAGAGTAGCCTCCCACAACTTTTTTCCTCCCGTTTCTCTTCGGGTCCATCCAATTGTTGACCCGCGGGTTCCAGGGTCCTAGCTTTCCGGCGAACTATGGCTTTTGAATTTAAGTTGCCTGACATCGGTGAAGGTGTCGTAGAAGGCGAGATCGTAAAATGGCTTATCAAGCCCGGTGATGCAGTGACCGAAGATCAACCTATGGTTGAGGTCATGACGGATAAAGCAACCGTTGTCATTCCGTCACCAAAAGCGGGTAAGATTCTAGAAACTCGTGGGAACGAAGGGGACATTGCAAAAGTCCACGAAGTACTCGTAGTCATCGACGCTGAAGGAGAAGCAGCGGCACCAGCTCCAGCTCCAGCTCCGGCTCCTGCGCCGACACCAGCACCCGCTGCACCGACATCCACCGTTGTGCCTGAGCCTGTCGAACCAGTATCGGCTCGACCGGAGCCTGCGAGCGAGCCGACTCAGATCAGTACCGAGGCGCAAACTCCAGGTCGCAAAGTACTTGCAGCCCCGGCAACTCGGCGTTTGGCTCGAGAGTTGGAAGTTGAAATTTCCATCATCCAGGGAAGTGGTCCTTCGGGCCGTGTAACGTCTGCAGATGTTCGCGCCTACGCAGACGCCAAGGCCGCGGCTCCAGCAGCCGCTGATCGAGTAACCATGGTGCCTTACGCTCAAGCGCTTCCTTCAGTAGCTCCTGTTGAAAATGAAGAGCGCGTTGCGGTTCGTGGTATGCGCAAAAAGATTTGGGAAAATATGGCTCGCTCGAAATCTTTGGCCGCCCATTTTACTTTTGTCGAAGAATGCGATTGCTCAGCCTTGGTTGAGCTGAGAAGTCGTTTCAATGCCAATCTGGGTCCCGACGAAGACAAGCTGACTTATCTTCCTTTCATTCTCAAAGCGGTCATGGCCTCACTTCGAAAATTCCCTGACCTGAACGGACACGTTGATGAAGCGAACATGGAATTTGTTCGACGTCGCGATTTCAATCTTGGCATCGCTGCTTCGACCGATGGCGGCTTGATGGTTCCAGTGATTCGTAATGCTGATCAGTTCTCTTTGATTGAGCTCGCTGCAGAAATTAAGCGACTTGGTGATGCGGCCCGCAGTGGCACCATAAGTATGGAAGACATGGGTGGCTCTACATTCACGATCACCAGTCTTGGAAAAGAAGGCGGTATCTTCGCGACACCGGTCATTAATCATCCGGAAGTGGCTATCATGGGTATCCACAAGATGGTGAAACGCCCGGTCGTTGTTGATGATCAAATTGTCATCCGTTCAATGATGAACCTTTCCTTATCCTTCGACCATCGATTGATCGATGGACACATCGGTGCTGCATTCACATATTCAGTGATTCGTTTGCTCCAAAGTCCTGATCGGCTGATGATGGAGATGGCGTAACGTGGCTCGCTCGTCTTCGGAAGAGCGTACCCTGGTTCCCCCGGACGTCCTTGATGAACCTGAGGTCTTTCAGGTTCTTGATTATGATGGAAATTTAATTGGCTCAGTACCTGAGATCGAAGAATCCAAACTTCGAAGAATGTACGAGACGATGCTTCTTATCCGCTTACTAGATGAGCGGATGATGATTCTCCAGCGTCAAGGACGGATCGGATTTTATGGAGCTTGTACGGGCCAAGAAGCAACTCCAATTGCTACTGCCGCTGCTCTTGAAGATCGTGATTGGATTTTTCCTGCCCTGCGAGAGGGCTCGGCAATGCTCTATCGAGGCTTTTCGCTAGAGACCTACATTTGCCAGGTTTTCGGAAATGCAGGTGATGTGACCAAAGGCCGACAAATGCCTTCGCATCAAGCATGTCGTTCGGTGAACCAGGTCAGTTGGGGAAGCTGTATTGGCAGCCAAATTCCGCAAGCGGTTGGCGCTGCCTGGGCGGCTAAACTGAAGAAGGACGATGTTGTCACTGTCGGTTTCATGGGCGATGGGGCGACGAGCGAAGGTGACTTCCATAATGCGCTGAACTTTGCCGGCGTGTACAAAACACCTTGTATTCTCATCTGCCAAAATAACCATTGGTCGATCAGTATTCCGACTCACGGACAAACCCGTGCGAGAACGATTGCCGAAAAGGCGACCGCCTATGGACTCCCGTACGCTCGGGTCGACGGAAACGATATTCTCGCTTCCTATGCTGCAATCAAAGAAGCAGCTGACCGCGCGAGAGCCGGTGAGGGCGCAACCTTTTTAGAGCTTGTGACCTACCGAATTGGAGCGCATTCTAGCTCGGATGATCCACGTGTATACCGAGATGAAGCCGAAGTGGTTGAATGGAAGAAACGCGACCCGCTACAGCGATTTCATCGGTTTATGACTTCACAAGGGCATTGGACCGAAGAAGAAGAAGCCGAAACTCGCGCTCGTCTGGATGAGCAAATTCTTGCTGCAGTGAAAGCGGCAGAAGCTCGGCCGAATCCGGAAATCGAAACACTGATCGAAGATGTGTACGCTGAGATTCCTCGGAATCTTCAAGAACAATTTCAAGATTGGAAATGAGTACAGAAGCGCCCTTACGGGGTGATGGTTACTGAGCCGTCTTGACCGCTTTCTCCAGGGAAGCCGTTGCCAAGTGATGGACCAGGTTGGCCTCCAACAAGATCAAACAGACCTAAGTTCGCCGTGATGTTTCCGAGAGGAAGTGCATTTACAAGCACTCGTCCACCACCTCCGCCGGCTCCACCGTCACCGAAATCAGCTTGGCCACCGTTTCCGCCACGAACACTGATGGTGTCGTTGATGACGATGTTACCGCTCGGCGCGATAATCTCGATTCGGCCGCCAGAGCCACCGCCTCCGCCACCGGTTCCGAAGAATGCATTCCCAGCGTTACCTCCATTGGCGCTCAGCGTTCCGTCGACAATCAGAGTGCCGCCTTGAGCGACCTGAAGGATCAGAACACCACCGCCGCCGCCGCCTCCGCCGCCGGAATTCGGGCCACAGGTGGAACCACCTCCACCGCCGGTACCTCCGCCGAAGGTACTCCCTGAACCGGGTGTGCCTCCAGCTCCGCCGGTCCCGATGCCTTGGTCACCGCCTGCACTACCGCCTGCACCTTCGAGGGCGCCGCCTCCGCCGCCCTGACCGCATCCGCCGTTACCTCCGACACCGCCGCCGTCGCCACCGCCATTTCCAGCGCGGGTTCCAGCCCCGATCGGATTCCCTGCGTTTCCACCGTTCGGGCTGCCGACACCGCCTTGAGCGATCGGATTGGCGTCACCGTCACCAGCGCCGCCACCGCCACCGCCGCCAGGGCCGCCAACTCCGCCATTCGCGGGATCTGAGAAACCGTCCTCGCCGTTTTGGCCATCGACTTCAATGTGACCTCGTACGGTGATGTCCCCCGTGGAGAACAGTACAAGCGGTTCTGTTCCTGTTCCGATGATTGTTCCGCCCGTTTGAACCAGAATGTTATTGAAAACGTTCACTCCGGACAGTGTGACGGTCTGGCCGTTCAGGACTTCGAGATCTGGGTTCCCTGTATTTTCAAGTACCTCGATAACAATGTTCGTCGACCCGAATGGATTACTTATCGTTACTGTTTCATTTCCTGGCATGATGTTCGGCACCACGATGGTGATCTGTGCCTCGATACCGCTTGGGTCCTCAACGATATTCACAATGTTTAATACAGCGGACGAAGCACTTAGTGATAGTAAGTCAGTTCCTCGGACCGTGACGATTACCGATGAATTGGCCAACGCTCCACTTGGTGCATAGGAGGTTACTCGTGGAGGTTCTCCCACGAGTATTTCAAATGTATTTGAGTCGCCGCCTTGGTTCGCGGGGTTACGAACTACCACCTCAAGAACACCGCTGCTCTGTAGAAAATTCACCGGAATGACCGCGGTTAATTGATTACTTTGGAAAATCGAGGGAACCACTTGTCCGTTAATCAAGACTTGGCTTTGATTCAAAAAGTCAGTTCCAGAAATTGAGACATTGACGGTGCTTGCACTGACGGGAATCGCGTCTGGTGTGATGCCCGTAATCGTCGGCGCGTTGACTGTCTGAACAGTGACACTCGCTTGCGCACTCAGGCTCCCCCTCGTGGCAGAGATTGTTGCTGCGCCGGGAGAAACTCCCGCAATAAGGCCCATCGGCGTAACGGTGACAACTGACGAGTCACTTGATTCGAGCGTGTCTGCCGTGACGGGCGCTTCACTTCCGTCACTGTAGGTTCCTATCACGGTGATTGTCGTCGAACCACCTTGCGATAAGGTGATGTTATCCGGCTCAATTCGAATTGAGAAAAGAACGGGGCCAGCAGCAATAACGGTGGCGTCTACGACCGCAGTAAAGCCACTAATGGTTGCAATAATTTGGCTGGACCCGACGTCAAGGCCTTGGACGTCGCCATTGGATTGTACGCTTGCTACGCTAGCATTGCTCGATATGAACGTAGCGCCGCTCAATGTTTGTTCTGTGCCGTCGCTATAACTTCCTATCACCTGAATTCGTACCGATTGCCCAACCGTCAACGAAATCGGGTCTGGCTCAATTCGAATCCCAGTGAGGGTCACAGGTGAGCCTGTGACAATTACCACGCTGTTGGCTACAAAGCCGGAACGTTGCGCGGTAATTATGGCACTTCCTGCATTGGCTCCAGCCGTTACGAGTCCTTGCGACGAAATTGTTGCGATGGATGCATCGCTCGTACTGAAATTCGAACCGGTAATCGCGCTCTCTGTGCCGTCGCTATATATTCCAAATACAGTCACCTGTTGCGTGCCATTGGGCGCTAGTATGATTGCACCCGGTTCTACGCGAATTCCGACCAAGGCTACGGACGGACGAAGAACCTCTAGGGAAGCCGTAGCCGTTTCACCTTGAAAGCTTGCCCGGATTATTGTTGTCCCTTGCGAAATGCCTGTTGCAATTCCGCTGCTCGACACCGATGCGATTGCATTATTATCAGAGCTAAAGCTTGCGCCAGTGACCGTTTGCTGAGTGCCGTCGCTATATGAAGCTTGGACAACATAAGACTGAGTATCCCCGATATTTATCGAACTCATCGTTGGTGCCAGCGTAATTCCGAGGAGTGTAACCGGTGCATTATTGACGGTTACGCGAACTTGGTCAGTGAACCCTCCAAAGCCTGCTTCAATGGATGTGGTGCCAGCGCCTACGGCCAAAACTAGACCGTTGGCATCAACGGTCGCAAAGTTCGTATTTGAACTGACAAATGTTCCGCCGCTCAATGCCTGCACGCTGCCGTCACTGAATGTCCCTGAAATACTTATTTGAGCCGTTGCGCCAACTTGTAGAGTCAGCTGCACCGGAGACGCTTCGATACTCACTAGAACCGGAGCGGAAACCTCTATGCTTACAGTCGTCCGAATTCCGCTGAATTCAACGGCTAGCAAAGTCGTGCCAGAAGATACGGCTGTTACAACTCCGTTTGCATCAACGGTAGCAATCGCCGTGTTCAAAACACTGAAGGTTGCGCCGGTCAGTGTCTGTTCTGAGCCGTCGCTGTATTCACCGGTTACGATAATTGTTTCCGTATCTCCTACTGAGAGTTGAAGCGGACTTGGTTCGGCGCGGATTTGAATGAGTTCTGGTGGATTAACCGTGACCCGTAGCTGCGCGGTGAAGGTTTGGTATTCTGCTGTAACTACACCCGCTCCGTCTGTTTGAGCCGTTAGGACAATACCAGTAGAAGAACGATTCACATTGAGGAAGGAAGAAGCATTAAGCACGACAGATCGGTTTGTGCTCAGATCAAATTCTTGTCCATTCGCACGGCGGGCTCGTAATGTGAGATTGATTGTGTCGCCAATATCCATGGTCACGGATGTTGGTGTCCAAAAGATCTCCGTCACTGGCGATTCAATAACTGTCACCATCACCTGCTCCGATAGGCTGCCGTAACTAGCGGTAACCGTCACCATGCCAGGCTGTAAACCACGCAGTAGCGTGTTGTTGATCTCTACAATACCGTTCGGAGTTGTCGTAAGGCTCAGCATGGGGTCGACAGTCAAATCGATGAACGAGCCGTCAGAGAGCTGTCCCTCTACGGAGAATGGAACGCTCGAGCCTGCTTCAACCATTGCTTCTACATTGATGGTCAGGGCTACGACTTGTGGCGGGGTGTTTGCGATTGCAATTTGCAGTTGTGCTGTGAAGCCGAGATAGTTGACGTCTATTTGTGCATTACCGGGTCCAGTGGCCAGAACTCGAGCACCGCTGACATCTGGCAAAACTTGAATCGGCCCAACCCATGAAGACATGATTTGTGGATCAAAAGTGACCGCAACCCGTGCACCGCTTTGGTATAAAGCAAAAACATTTACAATCTCACTTTCTCCCACGAGAAGATTCAGCGCCGTGGGTTCAAATTCGATCCCAATGAGTTGGTCAGGCGCCGGGGTTACGCGTACAACAAAGTCTGCTGAGACAAAGCTTTGATACTGCGCAGAAACTGAAACTTGCCCTTGGGCGAGGCCTGTAATCGTTCCATTTTGAATAGATACGATACCTGAGCTCGGTGGATCTATCGTTATACGAGAGCTAGAAGTAATATCTTGAAAGCTTCCGTCTGCGAGGACAGCCAAGACAGATATCTGCTCTTGTTGGCCAACGCTCAGAGTCGGCGGTCCCGATACAAAGATAAAGACAATTTGGTTGGTTGTTTGTGAAATTTCGACGGGGACACTCGCTTGGAGTCCATCGTAAGTTGCAGTGAGTTCGGTGGTGCCTACCGAAACACCCTCGATGAAGTTGCCAAGCACAACTTGAGCAATCTGCGGGTTCGTGATCGATAGAACCAGGTTGCTCGCACCCGTGACATTTTGCTGACTGCCATCAGAATAGGTTGCCTCCACCGTAATCGGCAGGGATAACTCGTTTGGACCAATACCGGCCGTGATTAGAGAGGGCTGAATGGAAAGAGCGATGATTTCTGGCTCGTCTGATTCAACATTAATTGGTACATTGGTTTGTTGATTATCAAAGGAAATGGTTAGTACAGTGGTTCCTGCGGCTGCACCAACGATCACGCCTGACGAGGAGGCGTTTGCAACGCCCGGCGGAGAAAAGTTGTACTGCGCGGTATTTGTCACATCGACTTGGCTGCCATCGGAGTAGCTCGCGATGACAACGAGCGACGTAAATTCGCCGACATTCATATTGATCTGACTTGGAGCAGCAGCGAGAGAAACAAGGCGAACTTCTGCCTGTACATTGACAGTCACGACTGCTTCAAACGTTTCGTGTTGAACGAAGACTTCTACCAAGTTTCCGGCGCTAACGCCTCTAAGTAACCCGTCGACACTGACCTCAACTACGGACACGTTCTTACTTTCGTAGAGAGTACCTGTGAGGGATGAGGTGAGATCCGCCGTACTACCATCGGAGTAAATCCCGAGAACTGTGAGCTGAGATACTGCCCCGACTCCCATGTCTACAACATTTGGCCGGACACTGATTCCGATCAGGCTTGCAGGGGGAGGGGTCACATTAATTTCCGCAAACGCGGTGAACTCTCCATATTGCGCAATCAGGGTTGCGTTACCCGCTGTGTCTGATGATGCTGTAACAATACCTTCGTCTGAAACATTCGCGACGGTATCATCGGTAATTTGAAACTCAACGATAGCGCCTACTGAAATGAGGTCAATGTCCTGACCATTTTCTAGGGTACCAATCGCTCGAACCTCTTGTGATTCGCCGAACCGTAAACTGAGTGTTTCTGGCTCGAGTCTCAGATTCGATATTTGGAGCATTTCTTCCCGGACAAAGACCGTTGCCGTCACTGTAAAGCCGCCGTAACTAACTTCGAGCTCCGCCTCGCCGGCATCTTTACCGAGAACAAGACCGGTATCAGAAACTTCAAAAATATTTTCGTCGGAACTTTCGTATTCAATTCCCGTGCCTGACGTAACGTCGACCGGACCTTCGGACGTGATGGCAGTGACGGTAACTTGTTGAGTTTCATTCCTGGTGATCGGTATGACGGCTGGATTGAGTTCAATCCCAAGAATAGACTCATCAGTCACTGTGACTCGGGCGACTGTTGTCGCTCCTTTGAACCGCGCTGTGACGGTTGCTGTTCCAGCCTGAATTCCAACGACGACCGCAGTAGACGAGGTGACCGTTATGACTTCGGTATTCGAAGAGCTTAAAATCAGGTCTGGATCGCCGACCAGACTCACGGTCCCCGTTGATGTAAATTGAACGACTTGTAGAGAGACCTTTTGATTCTGTCGAAGCTCAATTGCATCGGGTACAATCCCGATACGCGTTTCGGTGGTCTGGCTCACACTGAACAACAGTGGGTTATCTCTGCCGCACCCAGAAAGAGCGAAAATGAGAGTCAGGAGGACTGATAGTGCCCTCATGCTGGTTAACATAGCCGCATCATACCTATTTCTCGCAGATTCTGAACATCCGCACGCTGTCTGTTCGGTATCCCGTTGTCTTTTTTGAAATTGAGTTTTAGTTTCGCGCCCGCAGTGAATGAATCACATGAAAACCCTGCTCTTGGCGGAGCCGAAGGCTTGAACGATATTTCAACGGTTGAAAGCGCCGATCCAAAGGCAGCATCACGTTGGATTACTTGGCTAGAAACAAAGGTAGATCGCGAAAAATTGGCTGTGTCACTCGTTCTCGGCCTTGGTTTTCTGCTTTTCTTCCCTTTCCTGGGCACTTTGGGCCTATGGGATCCTTGGGAAACGCATTATGGCGAAGTTGCCCGGGCGATGATTGCTCGAGATGACTATGTTTACCCTTACTGGGAGAGTTCGTATTTTTTTAGCAAACCTGCTCTCTCCTTGTGGTTGATGGCGCTCGGTCTGTTTGCCACTGGCGCCGAAAGTGGGGCTCCAGGTGAAGCTCTGGGTACTTGGTCCGAATGGGGAATGAGAACACCTTTCGCCCTCATCGCCATTGCGATGATGTGGGGCGTTTACCGGATCGGTAAACAGTTATGGGATCGAACGACTGGACTGATTTGTGCGCTTGTCCTCGCGTGCTGCCCTCAATTTATATTCATTGGAAAACAAGCCATTACTGACGGTCCCCTCGTAGGGCTTTTGACCTGCGCGCTTGCGCTTTTTATCGTCGCGGTTTTCGATGATGAAGAGGAGCGTCGCGCGAATGTTCGCGAAAGGTCTATCGCGATCTTTGGAATTATCGTCTCCATTCTTCCGCAGCTTCTGCTCATCGGCCGCGAACTCAAATCTGCCAAAGACCTAGCTCTTCTCGTCATTCCAGGCATCATAGGCCTGGCCTTTATCGCTGCGGCTTGGTTCAAAGCATCCAAGCGAGATTGTTATTTGATGGGCTTCTACATTCTCGTAGGGTTGGCGGCTCTAGCGAAAGGTTTGGCCGTACTCGCGATCATTGGACCTGTCGTTCTCCTCTATTGCTTTTTGAGCTTTGACTTTCATCTTCTTCAGCGTAGCAAATTCTATATTGGTGGCTTTCTATTTTTAGCGGTCGCTTCACCTTGGTATGTGACACTTACCTTATTTAAAGGTCGCGACGATGAAGGCCTGACTTTTACTCAAAGGTTTTGGTTCCACGACAATTTCAACCGTGTTGGTTCCGGAGTTCACGGTGACCGAGCAGGATTGTCTTATTTCTTGGAACAATTAGCGTACGGGATGTTTCCATGGTCTGCGACCTTACCATTTGCGCTGGGATTTGCAGCAAGAAGCGTCTCAGAGGAAAAGATCGTCCGCCGCAAACGCGGAATTCTGTTTGTGTTGATCTGGGCCTTATGGGTCTATGTTTTCTTCACGATGAGTCTGACCAAGTTTCATCATTATATTTTTCCTGCAGTCCCTGCGCTGGCCATTTTGGCGGGTGGTTGGTTCACTTGGATATCGCGCAATCCGGAGAAACGTTTCAAGGCGGCCCTCGGGCTTATCGTTTGTGCGCTGATGATTGTGACTGTTCGTGACCTGATTATTGAACCAAGAAGTTTAGTCAATTTGTTCACATATAAATATGACCGAGATTTCCCTCGCGAAATTCGGCCAGCCTTTTATATTTTACCGATTGTGATTGCGGGCGGTGTAGCCACGATTGAGTTGTTTACGGGTTTCGGTCTCTCTCGCCTTTTGTTAAAAATTATTTCGGCGCCGATGCTGCTCGTAAAGTGGAGCGCGGAAGACGTTGATACTTGGCTAAATACAAAGCTTCCAAAGGCCCAAAAAGATTATGCATTACTTGCATTTATGGCAATCGCGATCTGTTTTGGAACTTGGGTATCTCATCATCACTTTAACATGCTCTCGCCACATTGGAGTCAGGCGCACTTGTTTGAAACTTTTTACAAGGAGAAAAAAGGGAACGAGCCAATCTATGCCTATCAGCTGAATTGGCGAGGTGAGACCTTTTATTCTCGAAATCGCGTGTTGCAGGTCAAAGAGAAAGGCGCGAATCAAAGGATTCGAAAGCTCGTTGACCAACCGGGAAGAGAGTTTATCATCACCGAACAATCAAGATTTCATACCTTGAAGAATACCTTGTCTCCAGACAAACGAGATAAACTCCAAATTATTGATCGGTCGAGCAACAAGTTTTATATGTGTGTGGTTGAAGAATGAAAAACTTGCTCATCTTGTCTGACATGCATGTTGGACGCGATTGCAACGAAATTACAGGCTTCAAACAAGAAAGACCGAACCCTGAATTCGATAAAGCGTTTATTAAACTGCTGAATCACTACACAAACGGACAAGAAAAGAACTGGAGACTGGTGATCGGCGGCGACTTTATCGACTTTATGGAAGTTGTCGTTGTGCCATCGGATGAGAGCAAATTTGGCTTGGTCGTTTCTTTTGAAGTTACGGACGAGGAGCGTGAATTTGGACTTGGAAGTGAGGCCGAGCGAGTTCTTGTAAAATTAGAAAGAACATTTCGTTATCATGTCGATTTTTTTCAACGACTTTCTCATTTCATAAAGGAAGGCGGTGAGCTTGTACTGGTTCGAGGTAATCACGACGTCGAATTCTTCTGGCCAAAAGTTCAACGTGTTTTCCGAAGGATGCTGTCTGATTTTGCCTATTCAGATTCTCAAATCGAGGTCGATGAAGCCATTGAGCTTCGTGCCTCATTTCAAGACCGAATTACTTTTGAGGATTGGTTCTATTTCGAAGAAGGCAGAATTTATCTTGAACACGGGAATCAGTACGATACGTATTGTAGTTTCGACCATTGGTTATACCCCGTAAGCCCCTACAATCCGAGACGAATCGATACGCCGGTATCGTTGTTTGCGATGCGATACTTTGTGAATATCTTAGCAGACTTCAGTCCACACAATGCAGATTACTGGTCTTTCTCTGATTACATCGCGTGGTTGCGAGCCAAAAAATTAAGTGAACTTTTCTACGTAGCAAAAACGGCGCTGGGCACAGTCTATAGATTACTCGAATATGCGGTTCGATGGTCTTTGGGGAGCGTACGTGCTTACCAAAAAGAACATCAAAAAGCTCTGAAAGCGCTCGCGGACGAAAAAAATATTCCACTTGCGAAGTTGAAACAAATCGACCAACAGCGTCATGTTCCCGTGAGCCGAAATTTGCCCGAACTCATGAGGCTATTGTTTCTCGACCGTTTTCTCTTAGTTCTGGGAACCTTGGGGCTTTGCGCGTTCTGGTTTCTGGTGTTGGACTTTGGTTGGATCTTCGCTTTGTGCCTTTTTGTTACGATTGGAATTGGTCTGAGAGTCAATCAACTGCTTGTTCCTCGTCGCTACTTTCTCCCTGGGCCCAAACAAGCCTTAGCTGCGAAGAAAATCGCCAAGATTTTGGGGGTTCCTTATGTTGTTATGGGACACAGTCACCAGCCACGACGAGCAAAACTGGACCGACAAAGCGTTTATCTGAACACTGGATGTTGGTTGCCCGGAGGTAAGAAAGACCAACATCAAACCGAAGAAAGTTTTCAGAATGGACCTATTTTGTGTCATTTAGTGATTGATCCAAAAAACGAGGCTGAACTTCGAGTTTTTGATCCCGAGCGTGTTTCTTGGACGGTTGCTGACGTACCTTCCGAAAAATCTCTCATCGATCTCCCGATGATTTCAATAGCGCCACCGACGGGGTGATAATGAATGACAAAGCTAATATCTGATATCAGCGAAACAGAACTCATCGCCTTGGTTACAGAAGGTCGATTACCTCCTTCAACAGATGTTGTAGTCGATAACGGTGATGATGCTGCAGCGGTGCGAATTGATGATCCAACCGAATTGATGGTGATGAGCACTGACTCTTTGGTTCAAGGCGTGCATTTCATGGAGCTGAATCAAGCGGCCGGTGAAAAGCTGGTGGCTGTGAATATGAGCGATCTTGCCTCCATGGGCGCGAGCCCGAAATACGGATTACTCAGTTTGCATCTGGATCGGCGAGTCACGGTTGATAGTCTCACTAATGTAATGAAAGGTTTCAATGAGGGAATGCGGCGTTATGGCGTGCAGCTTATTGGAGGCAATGTCAGTAAGACGACAGGCCCAGCAGTGCTCGTTTTGAACGTTGTCGGTGGCGCGCATGTTCCGATTAGGCGCCGAACCGGCCAGGTTGGAGACGGAATATTTGTCACAGGATACTTGGGCGATGCGAAAGCTGGTTTAGAAGTCGAGGAGGGGCCTTTGTTTGACGCCCAATATAGACCGATCGCTCGAGTCAAAGCCGGAGTCGCGTTGGGGCACAGTGGTGTTGTGACCTCTATGTGCGACGTCTCTGATGGGCTTTCAACCGATTTGGGCCAACTCCTTCCGGCCGATGCTGGTGCGATCGTTGAGATGCCGCGTTTACCTATCTCCGACGCCTTGAGGAAGCACAATCCCTTGGAGGCCGTCGAGTATGCCTTGTCCGGTGGAGAAGAATACGAACTTTTGTTTACTTCGCCTGACGAGGAAGCGGTTTTTCGTATTTGTGAAGCATGTCGGACGCCGGTCAGTCGTATCGGCCGACTGACCGCTGAACCGGGCATCATCGTGCTGCAGGAGGATGGAAAGCAGCGTTCATTGACTCCTGGCTTTGATCATTTTCAATGAAAAATATTCTATCTACAGGTGCATAGTTGACCAGATTGGGTCGCTCGCGCGAAGTAACTCATTGTGAATACCTTGGCGATAAAAGAGCTTCTTGCGCTTGTCGCTCGCGGCGACACGAGTGTGGATGAAGCGGCGGCAAAACTTGCTGATCTTCCTTTTGAAAGTCTCGGTTATGCGACAGTTGATCATCACCGAGAGTTGAGAACCGGATTTCCAGAGGTTGTGTATGGCGCTGGTAAAACGAAGGACCAAATTAGCGGTATTGTTCAGTCGATCCGTCGACAGGGTCAGAATGCCTTGGTGACTCGTGTTTCGCCTGATGTTGCTCAGAAGGTTCGAGCAGAACTCTCAGAAGCCGATCAATCAAACACCGTGCTCGATTCCGTTGCCCAACTTTTGTTTGTCGGCGAAGTTCAGAAAGGAAAGTGTCGGGGTCGCATTGCAGTCGTGAGCGCGGGGACGAGTGATCTTCCTGTTGCCGAAGAAGCTGCCAAAACACTCGAGTTTTTCGGTAACGAGGTTTTTCGAGTTTGCGACGTAGGAGTTGCAGGTCTGCATCGACTCTTGCCTTTTCGTAATAAGTTAGAAGAATGTGAAGTCGTTATCGTTGTAGCGGGTATGGAAGGAGCCTTGCCGAGTGTGATCGGAGGTCTCCTCTCTCGTCCGATCATTGCCGTGCCAACGAGCGTCGGCCACGGAACAAATTTTGGCGGCGTCACAGCTTTGCTATCGATGCTCAATAGTTGCTCTTCAGGCATCACGGTTGTGAACATTGATAATGGTTTTGGTGCGGCGTACGCAGCGAGTCTTATCAATCGAAAGAGGGACGTCTAAGTGGCTTCGATTATTTTCTTCGATTTGATTGGCGGGGCCTCCGGCGACATGCTGCTGGCTTCCTTGCTTGACCTCGGTGTCTCAACGGCCGTGATTGAAGAAGCATGGGCCTCTTGTGGGCTCAAAAAAGTCTCTTTACAGCGACGTGACGTCTTTCCCGCGGGCCTCCGAGCCCATAGTGCTGAAGTTCTAATCGATGGCCGTCTCTCTGACACAGCGGATTCGACTCACTCAGTACATCATCACCATGAGCATAGGCCTTATAAACAGATTCGCCGATTGCTCGAAAAATCGTCACTCTCTTCTTCCGTCAAAGATCTTGCCTTGTCGGCATTCGCCCATTTGGCCAAAGCTGAAGCTGAGGCACACGGCATTTCGGAAGATGATGTGGAGTTCCACGAGGTCGGCTCTGATGACGCGATTGCCGATATTGTTGGTGTCTCCGCTGCGGTTACGGCTTTAGAAATTCAACATATTGTTTGTTCCCCGTTCCCTGTAGGGCACGGGACCACGCGAAGCGCTCATGGAGTCATTCCTTTGCCTGCTCCGGCAACGCTGAAACTTTCTATAGGTGTGCCTACCGTTTCGACAAATATTGAGGGTGAACTGGTCACTCCAACAGGGGCTGCACTTCTCCGTGCCTTGGCCCATGACTATGGCGGTATGCCGAGTATGACAGTTCAAAAGATAGGCTTGGGTGCCGGCCGGAAATCATGGCCTGACCGCCCAAACATTATCCGCGCGATTCTCGGAGAAGGGTCAACGTCTCATACCTCTTCTGAGAATGAGGAAGTCGTTCTCGAAACAAATATCGATGACATGACTGCTCAGCAATTGTCTTCACTGTTTTTGGCTTTACAAGATGCAGGTGCCACTGACGTTTGGGCACAACCCATCATGATGAAGAAGAGCAGAATGGGTCAGCTGGTTTCGATTTTGGTTCGGCGAGAGTCAATGTCATCAATGCTCGATGTGTTGTTTTCTCACTCCACAACGTTAGGAGTGCGAGAGACCGCAATTACGCGGCATCGGTTGGCTAGAGAGATAAAAAAGGTAGAAACGAAATACGGCCCGGTCCGGGTAAAGCTTAGATCAAGACCGCACGGTAAAGTACTTTGCGTTCCTGAGTACGAAGATTGTCGCGCTCTGGCGCAGACCAACAAAACCGATGTGATCACCATTCAGCAGGCGGCGGTTGCGGCATTTTGGGCGGCCGATAACTCCACTTAGGCACGAACTGCCGTTTGATCTGTGTTCTCAACGTAGGGCGCGATGCGTTCACAAAACTCCTTTGTCCATGACTCGGGCTTTTTAGTGTCGGGGTTAACCTTTACTACTACCCTACGCCCGGTGGCGTAATCCATGTCCTCATCCAAAGGAGACATGCGGAGACGAAAAGTAATGCTGGTGCGACCGAGTCGTTCAACCCAAACGCGTACTCGGACTTGTCCGATGCCGATTACCGGCTTCAGGTAGTCTAGCTCGTTATACCTAACCAGCTGAAAATGGTCCGGATTTGTGGCAGAGGAGGGGAGTCCACTAAAGCCGAAATGGCTCCAAAAGCTTCCAATCGTTCGTTCAAACAAAAGCAAATATCGTGCGTTGTGAAGAATTTGAAAGGCGTCAAGGTCGTCAAAGTATACGTCGTGGATGGTCTCGTAAAATTTCATTTCTGCTCCGATAGTATTGGTTCATTTGAACAGACGACAAGTATGATTTGGCCTGGTAATAACCACCATTGTCGGTCTGACCTCTATCGATCATGAACCCGACACCCTTGAGCGTAGGACTAGTGCAGGAGAATAACAATAAGGTTTTTGGGCTGCCCGCCCGAATTTGGGAAGACGATCCGAAGCTCCGTCACACTTTAGAAGATACGATTTACGCTTGGTCCGAGCCGAGTTTCGAGATCGATGGAGAAGCTACTTTTCATCTTATCGGCCCAACATTTTCGCTCGATCGACTACCGAATCTTCGCTCTTCGAATCACTTGCTGGTCGTCCTTTGCCATTCTGAGGATTTGTCACGCCCGGCGGAAGCCTTGGCTTTGGGTGCTCACGACGCATTGATATGGAATCCGTCAGAAGAAGCGGAGCTACGGCTTCGGCTAAAGCGTATAGCAAGCCAGCTTGAGCGCAGAACTGATGAAAGTAAAGCGCGACGGGATTTGGAAGCCGTACTCGATTTATCTGAAGCACTCACGATGAGCGAAGATGTCGACGCAACCCTGTATCAGATTGCGTATCGAATGGCTGAAGTAATGCATAGCGATCGATGTTCTATTATTTTGCTCGACGATGAACTCACACGTGCGTTTGTCGTTGCTGACTCTGAGGATAAATCGATCAATGACCACCTAATTAACCTCACCGGCTATCCTGAGATTTTTGAGGTGGTCAAAACACAAAGACACTTGGTCATCGATAACGTTCACCAGGAGCCTCTATTCGATGAGGTCCGAGAAATTATTAGAACAAAACCCGTAGGAAATACTGCATTATTTCCGGTCAAATTGAACCAGCGCGTTCAAGGCATACTCATGGTGCGCGGCGGAGATGTGAGAACCGAAGGTCTTACGCCTCGCCAAATTCGATTCGCGACAATTGTTGCAAATGCGACCGCTATTGCCCTTAGAAACGCAAAGACATTTCGGTCTATCCGGAAAAGAACGGAGCGTTTACTCAATGCTAGGATTCGCGCCGAGCGAAGGCTTAGGCAGATCGAGAAGTATCAACGGTTTTTCGATCTGGCAGGGGATGGCCTTGCGATTGTAGATGGCAAAGGGCAGTTTCTTTTTGCAAATAAAGCCGCTTTGGAAATCATGGAATTCTCGAAGAATGATCTCTCGCAACTTCGGTTGTCTGACATTGTCCATGACGACTATCTTGCCAATGTTAAACAGCTATTGAACGGGTTTCGTATCGGTGAATACAAATCAACACTCGACCTATGTGTTCTGACTGCCAACGGGCATCAGAAAACATTATCCATATCGACTGCTTCCTTAGATCCAAACATAAAGAAGGAG
>JAYZDF010000110.1:0-28784 GCA_036337945.1 Myxococcota bacterium | reverse complement strand
TTCTTGGAAGCGTAGAATGTCATCTGCATTGGTGTCCCAATGCACCAACTTATCTGCGTCTGTAGGATGCCAGCGCGGCGCGTTAGCGCCAGAAAGATCGATACCCTGCACGAGAGAAAAGTCCGACATTCTTCGTACCGCGTATAAAGAAGGCCAGGCGTCCCAGACCAAGAGAATATGACTGTTGTCTGCGCTGAACGCTTGGAGTTGTGAATAGATTTGGGTCTCATATCCACCCAAATGTGTCTGACCCGGATTGTCGCCTTCGACAGGTATTTCGCTTCTATTGCTGACCCGTCGAAGGATGGTTCCGAAATTGGGTTCAGAATAGGGGGCACCGACCGTGGGACGCATAGGTGATGCGCCTTTTCGAATAGCCATTTTGTGGGTGATTCCGCCAGGAGAAAATCCTACGCACATGCCTTGGGTGTTGCATGTCTGACCCATGGTGCATTCTCCACAAGAGCCACCGCAACCGTCATCACCACATTGCTTGCCCTGGCACTGTGGAACGCATGGTCCGGCATCAGGCAGGCTCATCATGCTGCCGGCATCCATGGTTTGAGTCTGCGCATCCATGACCTGTGCGTCTGACGTTATAGTATCTGAAGCGTCTGGTTGTGCTGCCGAATCGACAACGGCGTTATTGCCGCCATCTGCCACGTAATTCGAATTGTTAGTGTTTCGTCTCATGCTTCTTTCTTCTGTTGACGAATCGCAGGCGTAAAATCCGAGGACTAAAATGGGAATGAAAAATCGAACCAGCTGTTTCATTAATATCGGCATTGTATCGCCCTTTATACAATCCACCAACCATTGTCGGACGAACGTTTAGGTTCAAGATTGGATTGATTTGGTGCTAAACTAAGAGCGAAAGGAAGGTAAGTTGTCTATTTCATACGTTAAAACATCGTCATACACCCTATTTGTTACGGCGTTGATGATTGGTGGATGCCAGTCCTCGGCTTCCCCAAGCAGCCGTCCTGCGTCTCAGGGCTCCGATGCCAAACTTCCCTGGACCGCTCCTGAGCGACCGGCGAACTCTGATGTCGCCCTGTTTGCCGGCGGATGCTTTTGGTGCATGGAAAAGCCCTTTGACGTCATTCCTGGCGTGTACTCAACGACTTCTGGTTACACGGCCGGTCATGTCAAAAACCCGACGTACCGCAATGTCTCCCGAGGCGTAACCGGTCACACTGAGGCCGTTCAGATTATTTTTGATCCTTCCAAGGTGACCTATGCTCAGCTGCTCAAGGTCTTTTGGAGAAATATTGACCCGTTAGCAAAAGACCGGCAGTTCTGCGACGCCGGCACTCAGTATCGCTCAGGAATCTATTTCATCAATGATGAGCAAAAGAAAGCAGCTTTATCTTCCCTTGAAGCTATCAAGTCTTCTGGAAGAATTACCGGAACCATCCATACTGAGATCATTGCAGCTGAGGCGTTCTATCCAGCTGAGGAATATCATCAAGATTTCTACAAGAAGAAGCCCTCGCATTATACGCGTTATCGTGCGGGTTGCGGCCGTGACCGGCGGCTAGAACAATTATGGGGTAAAAAGTAAGTCCTAAAGCGTCCGATGCATGTAGAGCGGTCCGTCTTCAAAGCCTTGTTTACTATAGTACCCCTTTGTCCCGATCGCCGAAATGACAGAGAGTGTTTTGAATCCTGCGTCGCGAGCAATTTTGACAGAGCGTTCGATAAGCTTCGTTCCCAAACCTACATGCTGAGGTTTAGTATCGCCTGTGCTTCCGAATTGAACGACAGGCCCATAGACGTGAAGTTCACGTATCATCGCGTGATTTGAGATTTCATCTAAGAAGACAGGTTCTTTAGGAAGGGATAGTCGCAAGAAGCCAACAATCCGGTTCTCTTTCGTAACAAATTGAAGAAAATGTTCCATTCCAATTGAAGTTTCGTACACGATTTCATCGCAAGTTAGGTCGTCAGCATGGACTTTGTCTGTTCGTATCTCTCGGCTGCGAATATCACGCAGTGCATTTTCTTGGTCTTGCAGTCGCTTAGTTGCTAGTTCCCTAAAATTCGATAGTTTGTTGCCTACGACAATGTCGTGAGAAGGTATATCGCGAATTACGCGAGTAACTCTGCAATATTCTGGAACTTGAGGGAGGACGCCCTCCATTATGTCTACTAAATCGTCAAAAGAGTAGGGCTGCCAAGAACCATCTCGATACTTTGTCATGAGTTCAGCGCTTTCAATGAGGCTGCATGGGTAGACCTTGAGTTCGTCCGGTCTAAAATCTTGATCACCAAACATATCGCCGAATTCGTCGATATCTGATTTTACCGTTGCGCCGTAAAGGTTGGGCATCCAGTGTGCGTGAATTTTGAATCCAGCTTCTCGAATGAGTGCAATCGCTTTTCTGGTTCGCTCCACGGTATGTCCGCGCTTGTTTAATTCGAGTATTTCATCATTTAGACTTTGTATCCCTATTTGGATCTTGGTTCCGCCGAGCTTTCTAATATGCACGAGCTCTGCTTCTGAAATTTCGTCAGGTCTCGTTTCGATGACCAAGCCGACGCATCGATGCTTACTCATGATGTTCTTTTGCTGCGCCTCTTCTAGGGATTCATAAGAAGCACTTTCGATTTGGTGGAGCAATTTCCCGTCTAATTTCTCCTTGAGGTAGTCAGAAACAATCTCGTTGTAACTCTGCTCAATTTTGTCTCCGTGAAAAGTGTCGTTGAGGTCCAAGAAATCCATATCTAACTCCACATCGGGACGACCAAAAGCCTCCTTACCCGTGAAGTCGTTCATGGCATCGAAGCAACGTTTGACGAACCAGATTTGGTAACTCCGCGGATAGGAGGACCACGTTCCACCCAGGATAATGAGCTCAACCTTGTTTAGCCTATGCCCATTGAAGTGAAAGGCTTTGAGTCGGGACATGGTTTGGGCGTATGGATCAAACGCATTTTGTGTCGCCCGCTGGGCTCCCGGCTCCATGGATAAGTAGCTTTTGGGCATCCGAACATCGTTTGGACAAAAAATGCACTTTCCGGGGCATGGATAGGGCTTAGTCAGAACGGTGACCGGAGCGACCCCACTTGCGGTTCGAATTGGTTTCATCCGCAGCCGATCAAAAAAATGGGCCTCGTTCCAACTGAATTCTTCCGAAAAGGCGCGAAAGCCTTGAATGATCTCGCTCTTCGAATAGGTTTGATTTCCGTTCTTGGGATATTTTTTTAGGACTTGCCCCAGTTTCTTTTCGTTATACTCTTCGAGTGCGTTCAGATCATTGATGATCCCGATAAGTTCTTGCTTGTGCTTTTCTGGAACAAACTTATATCGATGGTACGTCTCCACTGGAGATTTCAATCTAACGAGACATGAACGATTCGACAATCCAAACCTTAATCGACTTGAACAACCGCTTCTACGGCGAATTCGCCTCTGATTTTGATGACTCTCGGCACGCGGCGTGGCCAGGATGGCTGCGTCTGATTCCGCACCTCAAATCCCTAGATGAGACCAAGACACAGATTAGAATCGTTGATCTTGCCTGTGGAAACGCACGATTCTGGAAATTCCTGACGACCGAATTATCCAGGGAATTCAGATACTTAGGCGTCGACTCCTGCAGGGGATTACTCGCTGCTGCTCCCAAGGCTGAAAACTCAGAGTTAATTCAGCATGATGTGCTCACGGAGGGATATCCCGAGTTAGCATGCGACTTTGTGGGCTCATTTGGCTTTTTTCATCACATTCCAAGTTTTGAACGGAGACGTGACATTCTCCAAAAGATGGTCAGTCATACTGAGATTGGAGGAATCATTGCCGTGGCGTTTTGGGCTTTTGCGGAGCGACCAAGGTTTGATTCGAAGGTTCTTCCGTGGCCCGAAGAGCTTCAAAGAGAAGAGGGTGATTTTATTCTCACCTGGAATCGAGGCGGTCTTGGAACCCGTTACTGTCACTATGTCAGTGAGGCCGAAGAGGCTGAGCTCATTCGGGGGCTGAATGTTGAAGTTGTCGACCGATTCTCTGAAGACGGAAAAACGCACGATTTGAATCGCTACTTGGTCTTGCGCCACGTAGAAGAAGAGTAGAGAATTTCCCATCAATGAGTCTCCATCAACCAGACCAGCTTTTGCCTAGTCGAGCGCGCAAAACTTGGGTGGTTGGCGATGTGCAAGGATGCTTCCGCTCGTTCCAAAAGCTCTTGAGCAAAATAGAGTACCTAGAAACCAAAGATGAACTTTGGCTAGCCGGTGACACGGTCAATCGTGGTCCCAGGTCTCTTGACATCTTAGAGTGGCTTTACGAACGCCGAGAAAACCTAAGATTAGTTTTGGGGAATCACGATCTTCATCTGTTGATGTGCTGGCAAGGTCTCAGACAAGAGCATCCGAAAGATACAATTAGTCCAATCTTACTCTCGGACCGAGCGGAACTTCTGTTGAACTGGCTGCGCACACAACCATTAATGTTTGAGTATGAGAACGAGGTGGTCGTGCATGCTGGTCTGCATCCCAACTGGCCGCTTGAAGAGGCATTCGATAGAGCCAACGAGGTCAACGAAT
This sequence comes from Myxococcota bacterium, assembly GCA_036337945.1. GTDB lineage: Bacteria > Myxococcota > Kuafuiibacteriia > Kuafuiibacteriales > Kuafuiibacteriaceae > JAYZDF01. The sequence continues at coordinate 24,242 of JAYZDF010000110.1, read as the reverse complement.
TATTGTGCGGAGCTGAGTGGCTAGATTTTCTTACTGTCCTTGCAGATAAAAAAAGTCACCAAAAAGAACATCGTTGGGCTCGAGCATGTGAGTCTATCGCAGTTTTCACTCGAATTCGGATGGTGGACGAGTCCCATCGCCCCGTTTTTTCGTATAAAGGTCCGCCCGAAAAATCGCCAGCAGGGTACAAAGAATGGTTCGTGGCACGTTCAACACAAGATGACGACAAACGTTTCTTTTTTGGACACTGGGCTGCGTTGGGCTTTCGTGATTTGGACCGATTTGTTGGGCTCGATAGCGGATGCGTATGGGGTAATGAATTGACCGCTTATTGCGTGGAGACGGGTGAGTTTGTACAACAGAAAAACTGTGACGAGATTCAAGAATGACTAGAATTATGAACAAATTTTCTATTTTAGGGATAGCGTCTTTACTTTTGGCGAGCACCGCAGTGCCGGCACAAGCGAAGCTCTTTTCGCCCTGGATTCAGGCTAAGGCTGCAAACTCAGGAGGAACAAGTGATCTATTTGTTTACTTCGATGGCCCTTTTGCCGGTGGTGTAGAAGCAGGGGTTGAACTTCTAAATATAGATGTATTTGGCGAAGCGCTTCTCATGGGTAACGACCAGTATCTTCTGACTGCCAATCTCGGGTTCGACATCGATTTTGGCGATTCGCTGTGGCTGGAGCTCGGGCTTTTTACCGGCCCCATCGCCTTTCATTTCCCGCCTCAAGTGTCTGAGAGCGGTGGTTTCAACTGGGAGCTGTTGAGCGCCAGTGAAAGAACGCAGCTCGAACAGGCTGCTATGTTTGCAGGCTTCGACGATCTGTCCGCGGTAGAAAGTGAGTTCGACATGTTTAACGACATGGAAGACGATCTGAGTCGTTGGGTCTTCGGGTGGAACCTTGCCAGAGTTCGGGTGGCCGCAGGAGTCGAGCTACTGCCGATACTCAGCGTCGGTTTCTATGGGCAACTAGGTTATCATATGCTGATCACCGGGGAGGAGGTCGCTGCGGGTGCGAAGAACGAGGCTATCGACCAAATCAGCGAAGAAAACATGATACCGGATGAAATTAGAGAGCTTTTGAGAAAAGCCAGCGGTGCTAAGCCCGTTGACCCCCAACGACTCAATGGGTTTAATTATAACACTGGCTTCTTTGCTCGACTTCACTTCTGACCGATAGATGTCAAAAGCTCGTCAACCTGCAGGAACACTCGATGAGCGAAGTATTTACTCCCAGCAAGACTGAAATGAATGCCGTCTTCTTGGCGCAAAGGAACCTTTTTACGACTTTTGGGGTCTGATATTTTTCGAATAAGTTTCCCTGAAGGCTCATAGAAATGCTGTTCGGTGCGAACGTAATGAGTTCGATTGCCCATGGTCTCTATCGTCTCTTTTTGTACTTCACGGATGAGTTTGAGTTTATTCTCCAGACGTTTACGGTCCATCGCGGGTAGCTCCAGCCATATAACGTGCCGGTCTGGTTCCCGCAGTAGCGTGACAAAGTTGTTTATTCGTTCCGAATAGGCAGTCTCCCATTTTTTGCCTCGCCAAAAAACACGACGCTTTTTTCGCGCTTTGTCGATGAGGTCCTGACCATCGTTTCCTCCGACGATAACAATCACCACATTGGGTTTTGTCTTCTTGATTTGTCGCTTCCCTTCGCCCATCCAGTCGTAGAAGTCGGGGCGCGCGAGGCCCGTACTGCTTTTTCCTTTTCGGAAGCAGCGTGTTTGTTTTCGCCCTCGAAGTTTCTTTTGGAGCTCTCGACCGAAATCGGTGGCTGCCATACTGTCACCAACAATCAATACGCGAACCGGTGGGGTTTCTTGTTTAGCGCTGTCGGACGTCGAGCTGCTGCGAGTTGCGTAAACATTTTTTCGAGCGTCTGGTGCCGAATCGTTTGAACGTTGTACGGCATTGCTTCTCAAAGTCTCGCGCGGCACAACGACCGAGGCAGTCACCGTAACCTGAGTTTGAATCTTCGTAGTCCGAGGAGCTAATTCTTCCGATGATGCGTAGCTCCCCGCGAAAACAGTGGCGAAGAAACAAGTTACTAGAATTGAGGGGGCGTTCACGCGGGGCCAAAGCTAGCACGTCCCCGACCAAATCGCCTAGGATGTCTCCATCAACCTAGTGTTTACCCGATGCCTCACGGTTTTCAGTCGTGCTACCATCTGCATCGTGCTTTGAGAGAAAAGAAGCGACCTCCATTTCAAGGCGACATCGCGTTTGCAAAGTTCATTAATTCTTCTCTGAGAGCTAAAAGCGCGGAAGCTTTTCTACTTATTGACTCGATCGTGACCAGTGAAGAGACGTTTGCAGCCGTATTCGAAAACTATGTCGCGGTGACTCCGCATCCCGCCACAGTCCCAGGATCTCGGAAAGTCGTTTGGACGAATCGCCCGTGTTCAACCGATTGTACGCGTTAGACACCGGCAAGTTGCACCAAATATACCTGTATCGGTTTCGAACCGCCTGCTGGCGTATATTTTCAATACGCTACAACTCGAGTAACGGCCTCGGCAGGTGTGCTTCCCAAATACTCCGTAGGTGTAGCAACTGATCTCAATGAAGATGGCGTAAATAGTACGTTTGCCTATCGAAGTAAGAATTATGGCGGTATTTATGGGATCGACCACAACAGCATCTCTCACTGCCCAGCGGACATCCTCTCTCAGACGATCACCTGCTGTAACCCGCGTTCTTGTTGATTCATTTCATTCTTTTTCAAAACATAAGCTGTCATTTATCTGAGTTTTGATATGCTCCCACGCGTAATGTACCTGGGTGAAACTCGAAAGAAATCAAAGCTACCTCTCGTACTCGCTCTCGTCACGTGTTTACTTGCCGCGTTTTTCGGTATTGGAGTCGTTTCACTACGTGCGGGTGACCCACCTTCAATCGAAATGACGAGCAATTTACCTGCGATAGGAAATGAGACCGAAATAACCATTAAAGTCCGTGAGCCGACAAGAGGAGTGGTTGCTGTACGAGCGTACTTTGTTCAAAACGAACGTGAGGTCCAGCTTGATGAAAAACAAGGAACTGTCCTTCCGGCCCATGAACTTTGGAAAACCTCCGATGAAGTTGTTACTGTGAAATTAACGGTTGGTCGAAAGACTATTCCAACGATCAAAGAAGGAATTGGTTCTATAGTTGTGTACGCGCAACCCGCAGGTACCTGGCTCAATCAGCCCGCCGCCGCGACTAAGGTTCTTAATTTACCAGTTCGATTGCGCCCACCCGAAATCGCTGTCCTTTCCCGGGATCATTTCGTAACGCAAGGAGGCTCTGGAGCGGTTCGGTATAAAGTTGGTTCATCCGCGATAAGGCACGGTGTGCAAGCAGGAAAATGGTGGTTTCCTGGTTCGAAACTACCCGGCGGAAACAAAGATGAAGCATTTGCATTTTTTGCAGTTCCTTATGATTTTGACAAAGAAGAGACTGTAAAAATCGTGGCAAAGGATGACGTTGGAAACAAATCGAGTCAGAAGTTCCTAGATAATCTAAAGATCAAAGTTTCAAAGAAGGACGAGATTAGGGTGTCTGACCGCTTTATGTCTTTAGTTGTTCCAAAAATAAAAGCAGAGGTCTCTGAGGTTCCAGCTCGCGATAAGTTGGTAGAAGAGTATGTTTGGATCAATAGAGAACTTCGAACCAAAAATGATAAAACGTTAGTTGAACTAGCGAAGACGAGTACACCTTCTTTTCAATGGAATCGAAAGTTCATTCAGATGCCGGCGAAAGTATTTGCGTCATTCGCGGACCATCGTACCTATATGTATGATGGCCAGGAAATCGACCAGCAGTATCATCTTGGGTACGACCTAGCTTCAACAAAGAAAGCGAGCATCCCAGCGGCAAATAACGGGATTGTTGTGTTAGCTGAATACTTGGGGATTTACGGGAAGACCGTTGTCATCGATCATGGTTTTGGAATCATGACGCTTTATGGCCACATGTCCGAATTAAGAGTTAAGAAAGGACAGACCGTAAAGCGAGGTGATGATATCGGGTCAACTGGTGCGACGGGACTCGCGTTAGGAGACCATTTACACTTTAGTGTACTCGTCCACGGTCTTGCTGTCCGTCCCCTTGAATGGTGGGACGGTCAATGGATTCAAAACCGAATCGGTTCAATCTTGAATCCTGAATTGGGTTACGAAAATTAAGGCCCTCAGTTCTATCAGCGATGGCGTAGGTACCGCTAGCTTTGCAGAAACAGCATAGCAATGATGATGCAAACGCTGACGAGAAGAACCAGTCCTAGCCATTTCATTAATTGATTGCCTGAGGCAGAATCTTGATTTGCGCCGACGTTCGGCGGTTGCTCGTTTGGACTTTGGGATTGCGCTATGACTGGTGAGCCCGGTTTTGTCGCTGTGTGTTGAGCTGCTGGCTTTGCCGCGACTTGCTCTTGTTGGCTTCTCTCAACGATGGGACTGCTTGCAAAGGATGCCGCTATCTTTGATTCCTTCGAAGACGGTTGAGGTGGTTTCGATTGAGTTGCAGGTTTGGCAGGGCTTGAATCCTGAAGAAATGCACGAAGAAGATCATCCGCGTCAGAGCTTGCCGCCGAGGTTGAGTTTACGATCTCTTCGGTTGGTACGGACATGGTCATGAAGTCCGCAGACGACTGTCTTGAAGGTTCTGGCGTCGTGTTTGTGATTTGTGGCGGTAGCATTGGTGACGATACCGGTATTGATACGGCAGGGGCGGCACGAGCTGAAGAAGCAAATGGTTTTAAGGCTTCTCGCATTTCTCTGGCATTGCTGAACCTTTCATCAGCTTTCTTAGCCATAGCTCGTTCCACAACAGCGCAAAGTCCTTCAGGCAGTTCCGCACGAATGCTTTGAAGAGAGGGCGGAGGTTGCTTAATGTGCTTCATCGCCATGGCCATCGGGTTATCCGCTTCGAATGGACGCTTCCCAGCCAACATCGTGTAGAGAATAACTCCTGTTGCGTAGAGATCTGCTCTACCGTCGATTGCTTGTCCTAGAATTTTCTCTGGAGCGGCATAAGCAGGAGTTCCTAATGACACACCTTCCATCGTTAGTGGAGGAACGCCTTCTTCGGCGACCAAAAGTTTTGCGATTCCGAAGTCGCACACCTTTACCCATTCTTGCGATTCACCTTCATCATTTGTTCGTGAAACGAGCATGATATTTCCCGGCTTGATGTCGCGATGAACAATGTCTGAGTCATGCGCGGCTGACAGTGCGCCCAATATTTGTCTGCTTATTAGACAGGCCCGAGTAATATCGAAAGCTCCATCTCTCTTGAGAGCGCGCGAAAGCTCTTCTCCTTCGAGAAATTCCATGGCGATGTACAAAAGCTTATCTTCGCCGTCTTCTCCGAAATCGAGAACTTGTACCGTGTTGGGGTGGTCAAGTCGACTTGATGCTTGAGCCTCAGCACGAAATCGAGCGAGCTGCTCTTCGGTGGGGTTCATTTCTGGACGCATGACTTTGATAGCGATCGGTTTGTTGAGTGAAGTGTGCTGCGCCTTATACACTTGACCCATAGACCCTTGCCCAAGAAGTGTTTGCAACTGAAGTTTGCCGGCGATGACTCGTCCTACGAGCGAAGTATCTAAATTTGGGCCAGCCAAGGTACTGTGAAGTTAAGCACAGATGAAATTAATCAGCTATGCCTAACTGACTCAAGATTAGGGGCTTGAGACGAGAATCGAAAATAGCGAATCACTGGCCTCTCCATTCGGTGAAAAGCAAGATACTTGGACCGTCAAGTCAGCCCGCACGCGTTTCCAATCGCGAATTTTGCAATACGCTTGACTTCTTCCTTGTGCGGTGGCCTGCGCATTCCCAAATTTACGACCGTTACTTAAAAATCTGGTGAAAGTAACGCTGTAGATTCCTCTTTCATTTCGTTTGATGAACACCGGTTGCTTGTCGTTTTTTGCAAACTTTTCTTTCGCTACGTGGTCCTTGACAGTGTTGCTTGACCAAGCGAAGGCGGTACGCGCCGTATTCTCGAAGGAGATGAGCACTGAAAATTTACTATCCTTTGGGGTCCCGCCAGTGGCGAAGCACAGAATATTCACCATTAGGGTTTTACCGGAGGGAGACCAGCTTGCGACTTTGCAGTAAGCACTTCCCACCCCGTAACTGGTGACCTGAACGTTGCTCTTCGTGGGTGGCTGCTTTTCCCAACCAGACAGGGTTAGCTGGTATTTACCAGGGCTAAGACGTTCTATTTGCGCCTCACCGGACCCAACTGCCTGCGTATATTTGGTATCCGGAATGTATTTGGCAGCGTTTTCGTTATTACCCCAGACCCAGACCGAGTTCGCGGACGCAGGCAGAGCAGCTGTGGCAAGCCCAGCAACCAGATTGATAACAAGAACTAAAATCTTGAGAGACCTATCCACTAGGCTTAGTTTGGACTTAGAGCTTGCGCGGAGCAAGAGGGAATCGCTGTTGAATCTTATAAGTTTGTTCATCACGGCGCAGTGCGCAGTTGGCTCCATTCCGTCAGACACCGTCAGCTATGCGATTGAAATGAAATCGAATAGGACGTGGGACATTCTGCCCGGAGAGCTCGGTCCTAAGAAAGCCTTAGAGGTTGCGGTGAAAAAGATGGGGGTGCGGCAATTTCGGTTGGCTGGCGTACTTGTCGACAAAAAAGCGCTTGAGAACATTCGACGTCGATTCTCTGGTAAAGAGGCACTCAATCGTCCTTTTCGCGAGCATCTGGGACTTCCCATCGACGCAGCTGATTTCTTGTATTTCCTGGACGATTTGCTGGCCGTGGACGTGGTAGCGCTTCTAAAAAATCCAGTGGAACTCTCTGCGGCTTCTTTACGGAATTCTGGGATATTTGTTCACCCAGATGATGTGTTTTTCGGCAAACCAAGAAAATACGGGGAAGCTCATAATCCTTTGCGCATAACAACGCGTTCGAAAAAAGCCGTAGAAAAGCCTGCCGTGGACGGCTCGTATATTGGTCCTCGGTGGGCCCTTCGTTTTCAGCAACCTGAAACAGAGTCGAAGAGACTGTGGGCCCTGTATCGTGAAAACCCAGATTTTACGCAAAGAGTGAGATCTCTCGTGAAACAGCTGAGAAAGCAGGGGGCTTTTGTTACGATTGAGTCCACTGTCCGAGATCGACGCCGCGGTTTTCTGCTTTATGCATCGTTCGTTTTGAGTCGCGTCAACTCGGAAAAAAAACTTCAGGAAACAATACAGCGTCTAAATGAGCTTCGTGAGTTGTGGGGTTTGAATGTTGACGTCAAATTTATGCATCAGGCACATTGGCGCGAAAGTGTTCGGGCTGCAAAAGAGTTAGCTCATCATTTCGGCGTCACCTATGCAACAGTTGGTGGCGCTAAGAATTCATCGCATTACGACGGCAAGGCTGTCGACATTTATGCGATTGCGCTTCCGAGAGTCGTTACGCTTGTTGCACCAAACGGGAAAAAACGACGTTTTGATCTTTATGCAGATCATCATAGCCGAGATCTAAATCTCTCACCGAAGATGATCGATTGGATTGAAGAGAATTTTGAATTCAGAAAACTACGAAAAGATTATCCCCATTGGTCCGATAATGCTCGTCCGCGCTGACATGTTGTTAGCAAATGTCGTTTCCATCAATATCTGGGCAAACATTACTTGCCGTAAAGTCTTGCGATGCGCTGCCCATTTGCTGATTTGTATCGTTGAGAGTCACGCGAAACCGAAGTGATTTACCTCGAACAGCACAACAGTCGGGAAGTACAAGCCGAATTCCAAATAGCCCGAAGTAACTACCTAATGGTTGGAGATCTAATCGTCGACTCATCGAGTTCAGAATAATATTGTTCGAGGGGTCTTCTAACGCTACAGTCACATCGATATTTCGAGCGACATAACCTTGACTGCGAAAAGCCAGCCAAACGTGATAACCTCCCGCGCTTCCTCCTCCTTGTGGGCCAAGAGCAAAGGGCACAACGTCAGAATTGCTGATAGGAACGAATTGGGTGTCTCCTGTTCCTACTTCTATGAATGCGGCTGTGCTTGCATCGATCACGGGGCCTGCATCTTCAATACTTGCAGCGTCGTGGAAGAGTGCCCCATCTGCAATCAAAGCGTCTTCCCGGAAACCACTGTCTTCGGCGCCAATATCTCTAACGCCCAGGTCTTCGAGTGAGTCTTGATCAGCGCTCAGGCTAGCATCTTCTTGTCGGAAGTTTGCCCCTCGGTCTCTATTTTGAGAACCGATATCGCTACTACAGCTCAGACTTACTACAGCAAAGACAAGTGATAAAAATCGCACATACACTTGGCGAACAGCAGCATTTGGTTCATCTTGAGCGTGTTGACCTGTTTGGAGCATAAATGGCGCTGGGTTTCCTCTCTCCTTATTTTGAGCGTGATTTCGTTAGGATGCAATACGAATCAGTCTATCGAGAATTTGGCTCTATCCACAGACGCTCAGCCCGAGGGATCGAATAAGAGCTTTGATTTTTTTCAAACCGCTCGTCAGAAGTACCAATCTTCAGCTAATTCGTTTGCATTTCACATCGTAGATGGCAAATTCTCTGTTGATTCGGGTTCTAGAGAAGATAGCTCCCTCCTACCAGATATAGATGTTTTGGCTGACTCCGGAATATCTCCTTCCAGTGACGCTGCTGAATCTCGTTCAGATTCCGCTTTGCAACAAGACGGTTCATGGCCAGATGCCTTGATACCGTCTGATAGCGGTTTAAGCGTCGATGGAGGCACGGTCGATTCCGGAGGCGTATTTTTTGATGCGATGGTAGATGCAGGGCAGGTACCACAAAGTTCTGCTTGTGCTGTCTCTACTTCAACAGCGTCCCCGTTTTATGACGCAAATCCATGCTTGGGTGGCACACCACCTCATGCGCGAAGGTTCGGATATATTTCGACCGGTCAGGCCTGGGGTGATTTTGATAATGATGGTTGGCAAGATTTATACGTGACCTCCGCTTTAGGTGAGAACCGACTTTATCGAAATCAGGGAAACGGGGAGTTCATGTTGTCTACAATGTCTTCGTCTGTCAGCCTCAATAACGCTCTAAGCGGTGGTGCAGTGTTTGTTGACATTGATAATGATGGTTTCAAAGATCTCTATGTTCTCAATTACGGCGCGAATACCTTGTTTCGGAACTTAGGCGGCCAAGGATTTGAGGACATCACATCTACCTCTAGCATCGGAGATATTGGGAAAGGTACAACCGCTGCCTGGGGAGACTACGATGGTGACGGTTTACTTGATCTTTATGTTGCAAACCACGGATGTACTGAGTGCGTGCAGCCGCCGGGTGTTTTAGGCGCGCGTGACCGACTCTATCACAATGAGGGGAACGGTCGATTCACCGACGTCACTTTTACGCTCGGTTATTACAACACGCTGGGGCGAGCCTATGCTGCTTCATTTCTAGATTTCGACAACGATGGTGATCTTGATATTTACGTTGCGAATGATGGTGGCCGACCAGGTGCTTACACTCCGGGAGCATATATAAATCGTAACACTCTTTTTCGGAATAATGGTCCAGGCTGTAATGGATGGTGTTTCGTAGAGGTCGGGACATTGGTCAACGCGGATGCGCGAGTTGATGGCATGGGACTAGCAATTGCAGATTACGATAATGATGGCGATCTTGATATTTACTGCACTCATACAGGTAATCCTGTGCTGTTAGAGAATGATGGAACGGGTCGTTTTAGTGAAGTTGCAGTTCAACGAGGCGCGGCCTATTACAGTGTGAGCTGGGGCGCTTTTTTCTTCGATTACGATAATGACGCGGACTTCGACCTTTATCTCGCAATTGGTTTAGAATTTTGGGGAATGCCTGGAAATCGCTTGTTTCAGAATATAGGCTCTGGGCAATTCACAGACGTCACTATTCCTTTGGGCTTACGTCAAACAGGTGACACACTTGGCGCTGCGTATGCGGATTACGACAATGACGGGCGTTTAGATTATGTCGTCGGTAATTGGGGCAACAGCTATCGATTATATAAAAATAATGTCTCTCATTTCGGAAACTGGATTCGTTACCGCTTAGTTGGAGGCGTCGGCGTAAACCGTGATGCGGTCGGAGCGCGAGTTTTAATCGTTCTTTCCAATGGCCGAACACTGATGCAAGAAGTAAAAATTGGGTCGAGCCTTGGTTCTGGCAACGATACTGCACTACATTTCGGTCTGGGCAACTCAGATATCCGGAGAGTCGAGATTCGGTGGCCTGATGGGACGATTGAAGTTCCTCAAATTCCCTCTATCAACCAAGAGGTCTTACATTTTCAGCCCTGACTGAATCTTAGCCGCCGAGCACTTCTGAGCAAGACAATCCAGCGACAGGTGTGCAGTTCTGCCCAATTTGGCATCCACCGTTGACGCATGGGATAGCTCCACACTCGTCGCCTCCTATTGTACAGGGCGTTCCAGTAATTGTGCAGGCACCACGAGTGGGGTCGCAACTGTCCCTTGGGCAGTCTAAGTCGGTTGAACAGGTACAAAACCCATTGATCTGTCCTTCACCCTTTACACATTGTCTGTCATCTCTGATTTCACCCGTGCAACAAACGCCACCAATGCATTGTCCCGAATTACAATCTGTATTCGTTGTACAAGGCCCTTGAATTCTTCGTGGATCACACTGGCATTGGGACTGAGAACTACATTCGTCATCGGTCAACACAACGACATAGTTACATTCGAATCCATTAGGGCAGTCTTGACCCAGCGAGCAATCGACACCACAGAATTGAGAAAACCCTCCGGTCTCAGCGTTGTTATTGAGACATAAATTCCGCGGGTCATCGCAAGGCTCTGGATTTTGTGCGGTGCGCTGGGTGCAACCACGGCAAAATGGTCCTCTGCGATCGCGCCGGCACTGCTGGTTTACGCAGCGTTCTCCGTATCCGCAGAAGGCGTCTTCGTTGCAAAGGCCTGCGTCTTCTAGGCACATGCCGTTGAAACAGATTCTTCCCAGCAAACAGTCACCATCATCAAAGCAAAGTGGCTCACAAACATCGTCTCTGCATGCTGTCCCAAAAGGGCAGTGCGTAGCGAGGCCGCAAGCAGAGCTTTCATTTTGTGTGGAACCAGAAATACAGGCTCCACTGACTAGGTCACAAAAACTGCCGCTTACGGAGATACAATCTAAATTCGAGTTACATCCAGGTCGTGTCTGACATGAACCAGCAGCGTTGCAGAATTCACCGTCACTGCATGCTTCGTCGGTGAGGCAGACGCATTGCTCTTGTGCGATATCACATCTCGTACCTGGAGCAGCACAATCCGCATCTGTTTGACACGTATTTGAACTTTCACTTTTTGAGCAGGCAACGGTCGTCAAGGCGAACGCTAAGAGAGTGAGAATACGGCTAGCTTTCATCATCGGTCTTCTCAGGCTTTAAAATAGTGGCAGAACTACTCACTCCGTCAACCAAAACGTTGAGTGAGTGCTCTAATTGTATGTGTTTGACCGGTCCCTCGGATTCAACGACTTGTTGATTCCTTAGCCAATCAAGATCAAGGATGTTACCGTTCACTTCAAAAACAGTGAGGTATCCGATGTCCATCGCAACGACATTATGAAAAAAATGTGACCCCTGCGATGGTTCAATGAATTTCCCGTCAATCGCGGTCTCGATGATGACTTTGGCTTCACTCAATTGCCGCCAAGTGGTTGGTACTCCTAGTTCGGAATCAGAAGTTCCCCACCGGCCAGGCCCGATCAGGACAAATTTTTTACCGTTCTCTTTCAGCTTCTCGTTTAGGTTTCCAACGATTCTCGCAATTTGAGGCGTTGCTAGTCCGTCTAGTTTTTCAATATCCACGAATATAATGTCTCGAAGGTGCTCGAATCGACCATTTCCTAAAGCGTTGTTTGTTTCACAAAAAATCTGATGAGGTAAAACATTTTCGAATTCAGCACGATTCTGAACCGTTTCGTGGTGAGTCATTGGTCTAATTTGAAGGATATATAATCTTGGAGTGATACGTTTTTGATTTCGACGAATATATTTACCCCAGTCGCCCATATCGACAGCAAATTCTATTTCGATATCACTACTCATTCTGGATTTTAGGAGATCCAGGACGTTCTTGAGCGCCTCGGGAAGAGGAATCGCATCCCACTTCAAAATATTATTGAAGGTGACAACGAGTGGTCCATTTAGGATTGCTTGTTCTCTTATGACATCGTCCGCAGCGGAGAAAACGCTCACCGCAATATTCAGCGTTTTGTCATCGAGCGCTTCCTTCAGAGGCTTTAGAGATAAAGATGCTTTCGGACTCGCGTTAAGATCAATTTGATGTTTCGAAAGATCTAACGAATAAAAGTGACTCTGCGAGTTCTGAAATTGCTCTTTTGCGGAGCGAAATTGATGTCCGAGTTTAGGCGCCCCAGGCGCAAAGCGAGCTGAACGTCCGCCTGAAACCACCATCTCTCCCAAACCAACGGACATTTCGGCAACTCCGTCCTCAGGCTTTTGCTCTCCTATTGCGTAGTAACTATGAGATTTTGCGACACCAGAAAAATGCGGGTAGTAACGCGTTCCATATTCACGGCCGACAACTTGTTGGATGACTACGGCCATTTTTTCATCCTCAAGCAGATGAGGCGTATTTGCGATGTATCTTTTGGCATCTGACCATCGGGTAGAAGAATATACCGCGACGATTGCCCGGCAAAGTTCGTCGAATCTCTCCATAGGATCAGGATGATTGTTTGGCAGCATATAAGTGGCGTAAACTCCAGCAAAGGGTGCGAATCGAGAATCCTCCAAAAGACTAGAGGACCGCACAGCAAGGGGGCCTTTTAATGCGAGGAAAGAGGTCCACAGATCTCTGAGTAGTGATGGTCGTAACTTATATTCGAGGAAGAACTTCGTGATTTCGATATCACTGAGCTTTGCGAAGTCAATGGTTTTATCGATTCGTGATACAAATTCATCGAACTCCTCTGTGCCGATAACGACCGTTTTTGGAATGCGTACCTGGAGTCCGGGGAATTTATCTATGAGATTGTCCTGTACGATGAGGGTGCTCATATATGCAATCCCTCTGCCTTTACCACCAATAGAGCCTTTGCCGAGTTTGACAAACCGGTTGTGCGGACCGGTATGGTGCGGAGCAAAGTCCGTCACAACACCTTCTTGATGATTGCGTTGCGCTTCTAATAATACATTAAGTAAGAATTGCCTGGATTCCTCGATGGTCGCGAAGTCCTCGATTTTCATATCTCTTACTGTGCTAGCAAGGGCAAACATACTGCGTGCGTTCAGCCAACTGGAAAAATGGTCTTTACTCCCGTGATGTCGCAATGATTCAGCCGGCAGTGACTGAATGAAGTCGGTCATTTCGTACGTATCGCGAGCACGACCAACTGTTTCTCCCGAAGGGAGTCTAAAATGAAATTCTCCAAAGCCTAGTTCGTCTTCAAGGAACTTACGGACGGTTCGATGAAAATGAGGTGAGTTTTTTTCTAGAAGAGTTATGTCTGTGAGTTTTTCTTTAACCGCCTTCGTGATTTCGGAGCTTTGCAGGAGAACAGGAAATGCTTCGTCGTACTCACGAATATTCTTTATTAACCGCAGGCCTGCGTATTTCTCAGTTTGGCCATCTACCGGAAAACGAAGGTCCGTGATGAGCCCCATCAGATAATCTTTATGAGTGTCGATAATATCCATAGCTTCTTCGTACGTATGAGCGAGAAGAATTTTCGGTCGAGCTCTCATTCGAAGCAGTCGGTGGGTTTCATTGAGACCTTCCGCGATCAAGGACTGAGAGTGCATCATGAGTTCTCTGTACAATTTAGCAAGAAAGCTTGAGTAAAATTTTAGTGTGTCTTCCACGACCAAGATAACGCGAACGCCCACCTCGCGTGTATCGTGAAATACATTGAGTTTATCCTCCATCAACTTGATGGCTGCGATAAGGATTGACGCATCACCGGTCCAAAGAAAGGTTCGGTCCACGGTGGACGGAGATTGTGCGTTTGGAAAATAACGAAGGTCCGTTTCATCAAAAACGAGGAGACCAATAGGCATGCGAGGATAGAGTTTCTTTATTTGCGCACTGAGGTCTCCTGCATCCGTGGTTCCGATTCGAATCACTGTGATGACCAGGTCGAAGTGACGCTCTTCAAGCATCTTTAGTGCTGACGCTTTGGAGTCGACGTGAGTTATACGCGGTGTTTGACTGAGATTGAGTTCTGAATATTCGCTATAGAGCTGGTCGGTCAGCGCACCATCTTCCTCAAGGACGAAAGCATCATACGCCGAAGAGACGAGCAATATCTCTCGGATTCGAAAGGGCATCAGCCTCTGAAATTTCTGTCGGTCTGATGCAAAAGTGACCTGACGTGAGGTCTTCACGCCCTTTGAGATGGCTTTTTTCGCGATTACACCACGCCCTGATCGATCATCGCATCCGCGACTTTCAGAAATCCGGCAATATTTGCGCCGCGAACGTAGTCGATGTAATCGCCATCCTGGCCATGATTGACGCATGCCGTGTGAATGGAATGCATGATTTGCTTAAGTTTTGCGTCTACTTCTTCCCGAGTCCAGCTCATATGCGAAGCATTTTGCGACATCTCTAAACCTGAGGTCGCTACCCCGCCGGCGTTTGCGGCCTTTCCAGGCCCAAACAAAAGTTTATTCTCGAGAAATATTGTCACTCCATCAGGAACAGTAGGCATGTTTGCCGCTTCGCATACGCAAATACATCCATTGTCGACGAGTTGCTGCGCGTCGTCGGCCGAGATTTCGTTTTCAATCGCGCAGGGCAGGGCGACTTTACAAGGTACACCCCAAGGCCGCTTACCTTCGTAATATTCAGCGGACGAAAAGTTCTCAGCGTACTCTTTGATTCGTCCCCTCCGATTGTTCTTTAGATCCATTATCCACGCAAGCTTTTCTGAATCGATACCTTCTTCGTCGAGTACGAACCCACCAGAATCAGACATTGTGACAACCTTGGCACCAAGCTCATTCAGTTTTTCGACCGCAAATTGCGCAACGTTTCCAGAACCCGAAACCGTGACACGAGCATTTTCTAAAGTGTCGTCTCGCGTATTGAGCATTGAATTGGCAAAATAAGTTGCGCCATAACCTGTAGCTTCAGGTCGAATCAATGAGCCGCCCCAGTTTAGGCCTTTACCTGTGAGGACACCGGTGAAGTGGTTCTTAATTCTCTTGTATTGACCGAACATGTAACCGATTTCACGGCCCCCAACGCCAATGTCTCCTGCTGGAACATCGGTATTAGGTCCAATATGCCGGAAGAGCTCTGTCATAAAAGACTGACAAAACTTCATGACTTCGTTATCTGACTTTCCTTTAGGGTCAAAATCAGAGCCACCTTTACCGCCACCCAAGGGGAGGGTTGTGAGGCTATTTTTGAAGACTTGTTCGAATGCGAGAAACTTCAGTACGCCTAGGCTGACACTTGGATGAAACCGTAGTCCTCCTTTGTAAGGACCAATTGCGCTATTCATTTCAACACGAAATCCACGATTAATCTGGACGTGGCCCTGGTCGTCGACCCATGGCACTCGAAACATCACCACGCGTTCTGGTTCGACCATTCGATCGAGGATGCGTGCTTGTTTGTATATTGGTGTTGTTTCAATGAGTGGTAGTACGGACTCGGCAACCTCTTCTACGGCCTGGTGAAACTTCTCCTCACCTGGATTTTTTGCGATTACTGAGTTCATAAATTGGTCTAGAGCTGCTGACATACTTTCTCCTGATAAGATGATTCTGACGGATACTAACTACCCCAAGGTGAAGTTCCAAGGCTACATTAGGCCTTTTTCAGGGATTTTTTGAATAACGCGGTGGGTCAGATGCGCGTAAGTTCTACGAGTGACCAAATAGATGAGAGCGGTGAGGGGATTAGAAGCTTTCGATGTTTTGGGCGAGGTTCAGAAGGTTCATTCCTCTTGGGTTTTCGTTCAACACTTTCATGTCGCTTCGCCGAACTACGAACGCACTTGGATATGCGCTTGCCCATTGCTTAATCGCAAATTCGATCGGTTTTGTCGCTCCATCACCCAATCGTAAGCCCGGCCCATCTACACCCCAGTTGGCGACGATATCGTAGGCTTGCTGACTCGTTGGTGGTTGTCGAGAACTCGTCTCTGCTTCAGCGAAAGCGACGAGCATGCCAGCGGCGGCGAGTTCCTCGGCTTGGTTACTCACTTGACGATTGTAATCAGGGCAATATGGACACCACCCAGTGCTAACGACAAACAAGATGCTGGTATACTGTTGGTATTGTTCAGCGCAGGCGAACTGTTCCATTGAGAAGTAGACTTGGTTCGGCTCAGTGGAGCCAGCGGTGACCAGTAATGCATCTTCCCATTCGATTTTTGGCATCGTTTGCCCATTTGCGATTGAGGTATGAGGTTCTGGATAGTTGCAATCACCGGGTACAAATACCGAGACTGTCGTTGAGGCCATGATCCCATTATCGCTGGTTGCAGTAATCTCCACGTTATCACCACGGTCAATGCCGGTTACAACGCCACTGTCTGAAATAGTTGCCACCGCTTGGTCGGCACTCGACCAAGTGACGAGGCTGCTCATGTTGCGGGTTGAGCCGTCAGTGTATGTTCCTTGAGCCGACACGATGGTTTGTGAGCCAACTTCAATTCTGCGAGGGTTCGCTGTGAGTTCGAGGCTCACGAGAACGGAATCTGTGATTGTGAAATCATTTGACGCTGTGATCTCACCAAGAACTGCGGTGATGCTTACCTGACCCGTTTTATCTCGGGTTGTCATAAAGCCTTTGTTTGTTTGGTTATCGATGAGAGCAACGGCGTTGTCAGATGTAGACCAGCTGACGTCTTTGCTGATGTCCGTTCTTGTGTCGTCGGTGCGTGTCGCTAAAGCGCGTAACTGAACGCTCTGTCCAATACCGAGTGTGTCCCCTTTGGAAGACTCAATGGTAAGCCCGGTGACAGCGGGCTCAGCAACTTCAAAATTGACATACTCAATGAGATTTCCAAGCTGCGCACCAATTCGCGTGCTTCCGACATTACCCGTAATTACGAGGCCAGCGACTTCTGATTGGGTAGAAACGACAGCGACATCGGAATTACTCGAAATCCAGGTTACGCTCTCCGTGACATCTTCGGTTGTCCCATCTTCATAAGTCACGGTAGCGTTGACCTGTTCTGTAAGTCCGAGGGGCAGGTTTAGATTTGGCGCTGTTAAAGCAAGGCTTACCGCCACTTTATTCGTCGACTGCTCACCATCTTTTTCATTATCTGCTGAGCATGCTGCCAATACGCTCAATGACAAAATACTGCAGGATAATGTAAATCGATTCACTAACATAGGGCACAATAAACGATAAACTGTCATACCTTGTCCAGAAGCCGCCCAAAGTAAATCAAAGTTTGCAGGTAAAACCCTTTGGGAAAAGCTAATTTCCCTTGATGCCCCTTGCTCGTGGTATTGATCAAACACAGGAACAATTATGCGTAATTTTCACCTCACGGCCGTATCAATCGTCGCGGCATTATCTCTTCTCCAAGCCGGCTGCAGTGAATCTGAGGAATCTCAAGATGCCGGCCTGGCCGCAGCCATGGATGCGCAAGTCTCGACGCCTGATTCCGGCGCACCCGCTAACAGTCAACCCGATGCGGGCGAGGATCCACCTCCTTGTAGCGCAATTACGGGTGATGGATGTACAGATGGTAAGTTCTGCTTTTACGTGAGCGAACTGATTGGCACGCAGTGTCGCGAACAAGCGGATCCGCCTAAGGAAAACGGAGAAGAATGTAGCCGCAGTTTGCAAGATTGCCGAGCTGGATTCTATTGCGTTTTATTCCAAGGCGAGTCCGGCAACTCGAAGTGCCGTAAAGTCTGCGACCGTGGAAGTCACGAGGACTGCAAAGGCTTGACTGGTAATCCGGACGGATTTGAATGCACAATCTCCATTAATCGTGATCTAAACCTTGGTGTATGTTCGCCGGTTGTGCCGGAATGCCTGCCTTTCGATGATCAATGTGAGAGTGGCAAATATTGTGAATATTCTGGAGGCAAAATTCGTTGCCTCGATGAGGGGACGGGCCAACGAGGTGGCGCCTGCGACATAAGAGGGCGCTGTCAAAGAGGTAGTATATGTATCACCGTAGACGGCACAGCTTCTTGCTATGAGCCCTGTGATCCTGAAGCACCGGCTTGCTCAAACGCTTCTAAGTCATGCGTCCGTCAAAACTCATTGAGTGGCTCCCCCCTAATCTTTGGAATTTGTAAGTAGTAACAGGAGAATCGTGTAGATGAGCCGACGCATTCCAGGCGGAGGAATTTCTCAAAATCCTTTTGGTACCCAGTGGGTGGGTCAAAAACCCAGTGCGGAATCGGTAGGTGAGCAGGTTCGCCAACAACTGTTCGGCGGAAAAAAACCGAAACCGGTTACTTCTGATGATCCTGTCATTGATCGGCTCATGGGAGAAATGCACTCTTATCGCAAAAAACTCGCAAGGCTGATCGGTGATAAAGAAAACGACTACGACCTTCAATTAGCGAAAGGCACTATTGCCATGATTGACGATGATGGTTTGATTTATATCGGTGCCGATTTCTTATCGACGCACGCGAAGAGTAGAGCGATTCGAATCGGAGTTCTTGCTCATGAAATCGGGCATCGGCCAAAGCGCTGGCGCGAATATCTAGAGCAACCCCCTGTGACGAAGTCTGAGATGGAAGAACTATGTCGGTTTGAAGAGACGAGGGCCGATTGGTTTAGTGGGTATGCACTCGCACAATTAGGTATGCCGTGCGAGCCATTGTGCGACTTTTTACGTGAGGTTCAGACTCAACCACATCCGGAATATTTTCCAGCAGAGCTTCGGCAAGATACGATAAGAGAAGCCTTTGAGTCGGGACGACGCCGAAGCTCAAACATGAAGAAGTTTTTTCCAAATATGATGAGAGCTCAAGGGGCGAAAGGTGACCTCGGAACCGGGTAGTCTTGGCCGAAGCCTCTTAGGAACTGGTGGCAATCTTCTCTTCGAATTGCGCTAGCAGAGGACCGAGCTCAAAGTGACTGCTTGGTCGACGCATCGTTTTTCTTTCGTATTGATTCGCTTGCAGTGAGCTTTGAACATAATATCTGAGAAGGTCCCGGCGTCCAATGATTCCGCAGAGTTTGCCTTCATCGTCACAAACGAATATTCGACGAAGCCCTTGGGCTCTAAATAGCGCTATCGTGCTCTTTACCGACTTTTCAGGCGTTGTTGAGACCGGGCTGTAATTCATTATGTCTTGAACCATCACTTCATGACTGAGGAAGTCGACGACCGCGATGATATCGCGTTCACTGACAGAGCCGACCAAAACGTTGTTTTCGTCGACCACTGCAAGGCCGCTGACTGATGATTTCACCAATAATCGAGCAGCCTCGATGATGGAGCTTTGTCGAGAGATTGAGACAACGTCGGTTACCATGGTGTCGCTGACTAACAAGTTTCCTCCCAGAAATACGCCGAAAAGAGTTTATGTTTAGGCCGCCCCCGCCTTCTCTTTTTCTTATTGTGACGCACCCGCACTATGGGCAGAAGCAAGATAGACTCGCAAGTCTCCGTCTGCAATTTTTCCCCGTGCCATCTCGCTGATATCTGGACTTTCCTTGATACTTTTTAGAAAAAAATAGGAACTGAATACATGAGGGTAGATTCACGCACATGTGCTTTCCCTTAGGCTTTTACCTCGCGACTGTCCATTCAGCGGTAAGGTTTCCTGTGAATGGCTCCTGCCCAGATAACCAGATCGCAGATGAGGAGGGGTCCATCGGAAGTAGGCTTGGATCAACCAGGCTTACCCAAAGCTGTTGGGGGCCGGTTCCCGAATACGGCGGATAAACTCGCTGAGATGAAAAGAGTAACCAGTACCGTCCGTTACTCGTCGTAGGAGCCCACCTAGGCCAGGAATTGGAAACTCCGGCTATTTGATTTGCGCTGGTGAGCTCAACCGGAGCCCCTGTGCCATCTGCCTTCGCTATCCACAGTGAGGCATCCGGATTGTTATAGGAGCTTCCATTCGGTGCTCGACAGAAAACGAGGTACTCGCCATCTGGAGAGTAGGCCGGATAGTAGGCAGTACCTCCAATTACATCAGGTCCGGCTATACGGACGGGCGTTCCGAATTGAGGCTGGCCTCCGGTCACAGAAAAGCTCATGGTCCAAATTTCGCCGGCAGCAAAATCCGTGACTCCATTGGTGCCCTCTGTTCCGGTGACAAAGGCAAATGCGTCGCCGGTGGGAGACCAAAAGGCTTGGGTCGCATTCATTCCTGCTGGCGCAGTTGGTACCATTGAGATGAGTTGGCCAGTCTGTCCATCGAGAAGTGTCATTTGGGCGCCTAAGTCGGTGGCCAGCACGTAGGTTCCATCTGGGTGAATCGTCGTCCATACTGCTTCACCGCCCTGACTCCCGGCAACTCGAATACTCGGCACCGAATTTGTGATGTCGACCAACTCAAGCGACCAATCGGGGGCTCGTTTTGCGTAAGACATCCGCTGTCCGTCTCGTGAAAAGCTGTGACATCCGACGCAATTCGTTGAATTCAGCGCAAATGTATTTTCTGGTCCAATCCAAGGCGTAGCACTTGCTTGGTTTCCACCAATTTCTAAGTTCCATAAACCTTCTACTAGGCCAGAGAAATAAACAATCCTTCCTCCGGCTTCGTCTTGCACGATCGTATAGCTTCGCTCAGCGCTTTGGTTGATGGTGTTATTTACGAGACCGCCGGCATTCAATTCGCCGCAAGCGATAGCGTAACGAATAGAAAATTCCTGTAGTGAAGTAGACACGATTGTGCTCCACAACTGACTATCCAAGATATAGTTTGGGTTCTCATTCGTGGCGAGATTCGTTCCAGAGACATAGATATCAATTTGTGCAGCAGTAGACCGCAGACTAAGTCGACAAACATTTTGTTGCCCGTCTTGGCTCCAACTGAATTGAGGCGAAGGGAAGTCACGCGGCGCATAGGAGTTGTCTTCTGGGTATGAAAGCGCAGGTGGCTGACTCGCTATCGTCGTTACGCTCGCATTGTTGAAGTACGAAGCAACATTTGAAGGCAGTCCATTTTCAATAACCGTTTGTTTGAGTATGACCGTAAAAGGTGTCGAAACGATTCCTCCTCCCGGCGCTGGTGAACGAACGACAAGTCGTTTTTCACCTGCCAAAGCAAGTAGACTGCTTGAAACGAGAACTTCTAGACGGTCCCAGGTCCGCGCTTGAATAGGAAGACGAACTCCATCGAGTTCAACAACGGTGCTCGAAACGAATCCCGTTCCCTCAATTGTCACAATTGTATCTGGAGCTCCTCGGTCCAATTCATTGGGCATGGCTGAAACGACGGTTGGTAAGGGGGCAATGAGTGTAATCAGTGCAGTCGCTTGACCACCGAAGGTTTGAGCTGTGATGACTCGAGTCACTGGGATTGAAGGCGCATCTTGCGGGGCAGAAAAAACCACACTTCTGCTATCAGTTGGTGAAATCTGTAACGTTCCTATGGCTGAATCACCACCGGGGACACCATCAACCGACCAGATTGTTGGGACCGCCATCGGTATCCCAAGATTGAGGCTGATTGAATCGCCAAACGGGATACTCACGAAGTCTGGAGTGACTGTAAGCATAGTGGGAGGGACACCTGAGTCACCGATGAAACCGACATCTGGAATTCTTGCTGCATCTGGCGCATTGCCAGCATCCCTCGTATTCATCGAGCTACCGCCACCATCACCCGGGATCATTGCATCATTCGAATTTTCACCTGCATCCGTCGCTGGATTGGGATCGGCATCTGGCAGAAATCCGGTATCAAGTCGAGTTGCACCACCAGTATCGTTGGTGGTTCCGGCATCGAGGTCTTGACCTTGCCGAGCGGTGTCTCGGGTTCCTTCCGCTGCTGGCGGAGGCGCAGTGCAGGCAACTCCGAGTGTCAAAACCAGCCCAAAAATAGCGGCGTTCGTAATCTTCATCGTCGTGATGCAGTATAAGTCGAGTGCGTACACCAAACAATTTGTTAATCTCGATATCCCACTCTTGACGTTACCTGGGAAGGTCGAGGTAAGTAAAAGGCCTATGGCAGACTTGATACTTGACCGACGCGACATTGATTTCACTCTATTTGAGCAGTTCAACCTGGGTGAGCTCTGCAAGAATCAACGATACTCAGATTTTAGCGAGGATGATTTCAAGATGATTCTCGATGAGGCGACCAAGCTTGCTAGAGAAGAGTTATCTCCCGCCAACGCGATTGCGGATCGTCAGGGAACCCAACTCGTCGACGGCAAAGTGATCGTCGCGGATGCATTCCGCCCCGTGTACGAAAAGTTCCGCGAAGGAGGTTGGATTGCAGCTTCTAATGAAACTGACTTCGGAGGAATGGGTTTGCCGGTCCCGATGGGCATTATGCTGCTAGAAATGTTCAGTAGTGCCTGCTGCTCTTTCATGTTTTTCCCTGGACTGAGTGTTTCTGCCGGACATTTGTTAGAGAAGTACGCTGGTGAAGGTCTGAGGGAGATGCTCACAACGAAACTATACACCGGCGAGTGGACAGGCACGATGTGTCTCACTGAACCGCATGCTGGTAGCGACGTCGGTGACATTAAATCAACGGCGACACCTATTGAGGGGACGGAACGCTTCAGTATCAGCGGGAATAAGATCTTTATTTCGGCTGGCGATCATGATTTGACGCCGAATATTGTCCATTTGGTTTTGGCACGTGTACCCGGTGATCCCGCAGGTACAAAGGGTATTAGCCTTTTTGCGGTACCTAAGTACAGGTTCGATAATGATGGTAACATTGGCGAATTCAATGACGTCAACGTCACGGCGATCGAGCACAAGATGGGCATCCATGCCTCACCAACTTGTGCTCTATCCTTTGGAGAGAACGACAGCTGTGAAGGCTATCTGATCGGCGAGCAGTCCAAGGGGATTGTGTACATGTTCCAGATGATGAACGAAGCCAGGATTGCAACGGCGGTCCAAGGCTCAGCGAGCGCAAATGCTTCTTACCAGCTCGCGCTTGCCTACGCCAAAGAACGAGTCCAGGGTTCAAAAGTTACTGACCGGTCTGATGGCGCAAAGTCCGTGTCTATCTTGGAGCATCCTGATGTCAGGAGAAATCTCATGCTCTGTAAAGCTTATTCTGAAGGTCTCCGAGCGCTACTCGTCCAAGCTGCTTTTTATGCTGATAGAGCTTGGCACGCGGACGACGAAGAGGTTCGCAACGTAAATAATGACCTCATGGAGATCATGACTCCTATTTGCAAGGCTTACGCGACCGATATTGGATTCAAAGTCACAGAAATCGCGATGCAGATTCACGGAGGTTACGGTTACGTTGGTGAATATGGCGTAGAGCAGTACATGAGAGACGTAAAGATCGCTTCCATCTATGAAGGTACCAATGGAATTCAGGCTTTGGACCTTTTGGGTCGGAAGATGCGTATGAAAGGTGGTGGACTTTTCCTCACGTGGCTACAAGAAGCGAACAACGCGATCCAGGATAACCTCGAACATGAACGCCTGGGAGATATTTTCAAGCATGTTGATAAAGCGAAGAATGTGCTGGCGGAAACCGCCTTTGGGTTATCTCAAGGAGGTAAGGGTGACATCGAAGTGACTTTGCTTGGTGCTACTCCATTTTTAGAAATGTTCGGCCAAGTTGAGGTCGGGCGAGTATTGGCTTCTCAAGCTTTACTTGCGGACACGAAGCTACAAGCGATCTTCTCTGATAAAGGCGCGAACGATGAGCAAGCACAGCAAAATATAATTCGCGAGAACGAAGATGCTCGCTTTTATGACGGGAAAGTCAAAACGGCGCGTTTTTTCGCCACATCGGTACTGCCCCATGCGCGCGCGATCGCGGCGGAACTCAAGAATCGAGATCGAAGCGCCCTAGATATTGTATTTTAGAATTGACGACTTCTCAGGTGAAAACCGGCGAAGTTGTGCAGTGGTAACAAAATATTGTCTGAGGTTCGTTCTCTAGGGACTTCATTGCAGACCTACAATCGTGTAACCTTGCGCCCGATGGCTTCCTATCGTCTCTCATTATTTGCGCTCGCTTGTCTAACCGCGTCAATAGGCTGTGCCCATTTTGATTATGCGGTTCCAAGCGCATACTCTGACGTTCAGTTATTGCCATTGGAGTCGGAACAGTCGAGTCACGCGAGAGCTGTGTCAAAATCTGAACCCTATCGTATCGTTGGTTATTCAGCC
>JAYZDF010000109.1:0-17555 GCA_036337945.1 Myxococcota bacterium | reverse complement strand
ACAATCATAAATGATACAGAGTGTTTAAATGCTTTCATGTTAGGCCCGGGGATACCCAAAGCAAACGCCCGCTGTCAAATGCTTTACAGCGCCCGTCGAAGCGTTCAGTGTACTATTTGTGAGCAATTCAAGCTCCAATAGCCTTACGCAGGCCATAAAGGCGAAAGCTCTCGAACTCGGGTTTGATGCTGTCGGTATCGCGGCAGCCGGAAACGCTGACCCGGACGGACACTTTGAGGAGTGGCTAAATCGGGGATTCGACGCTGGCATGGATTACATGGCGCGAACGAAGAACGAACGTCGCGATCCCTCTCTACTTGTTCCAGATGCCAAGACGGTCATTGCACTGGCAATGTCTTACTATACTCCAGAGTCGCAGCCACACCAAAGCGACAGAGTTCAAATCTCTCGATACGCAAGATTCGACGACTACCATAAGGTCATTAGGAAGAAGATCCGCAAGCTGAAAATATATCCTTACCTTGGAGCCGGAAGCCGCAGTACATCCGGCGGTCGACACGTCGCCTGTTCTTGAAAGACACTGGGCGCAAGAAGCGGGTATCGCTTGGATTGGTAAATCCACGATGGCTATCAGCCCTCGCCTTGGGACCTATACCTTTTTAGCGACTCTTATCACTAATATCGATCTACTCGTCGATGAACGTCACATCGACCGGTGTGGAACGTGTACCGCTTGTCTCGATGCTTGCCCCCCTGACGCTTTTGTTCAGCCTTACCAACTCGATGCCAATCGATGCATTACCTATTGGAATGTCGAGCATCGAAAAGAGTTTACGGAGGAGACCCCTGATTTTAACAATTGGATTGCGGGCTGTGACATCTGCCAAGAAGTATGCCCCTGGAACAAGTTTAGTAAGGAAACAAGCGAACCGCGTTTTACTCCGAGAGACTCGATGGTGAATCTAGACTTGGTCAAAATCGCTCAAAACAAGTCTTATGTCGCCGAACTCATCCAGGGAACGCCACTTCAGCGCACGGGCGCTGATGCAATTCAACTAAGTCTAAAACATATTCAGACAGAGGACTCTTGATGAACCTCCAGCTCATATACATTTTTTGTATCCTCGTACTGATGCACTTTATTTTGTTTAGTTTCGTAGAGTGGTTCGCCCATCGCTACCTCATGCATCGAAAAGCTCTTCCTTCACTGCTTTATCGCGCGAGAGCTTATTTCACCGACGTGTACACTAATCACGCCATCCTGCATCATCGAAAGTTCTATAAAATCTATGATCACGAATTGGACCCTATTGGTCGTGAACTAAACCTACGCTTCATTTGGACTGATTACTTTGTCACTAATCTAATCTTCGCTCCGATTCACAGCCTTTACATTTGGTATTTGCCTGTAGGGAGCGCAGCTTTAGCGTTCATGCTGCTGTGCTATATGTTTCTATGGAATCATCTACATACCGAGATGCATATCCCATCCAACCGATGGTTCTTTCGAAACTCAGCTTTTCGTTTTCTGAACCGACACCATTTTCTTCATCATCGGCATCCAGGACGTAACTTCAACGTTGTCATTCCGCTCGCAGACTATTTGTTCGGAACCGCGATTCGCGCTTCAGAGGTCGAGGAAGGGATAATGCAACAACTCGGTCTTTTCTCTGACTCACGAGGCCCGGAAATTCGCGAAGAATCAATTGAGACATGTCGTTCCGCCTCGACAAGTCAAAGTTAGTTGACTACATGTCTTGTATGTATAGGGTCAGCCTGCTTTCAATGTGCCTCACGATGAGTTGTGCAACTGTACCGCCTTCTCCCAGTGTGCCTCCCCAGAGTCCACTGACACAAAAAGAAGCACACACGAAACTCGCCCGCCTTTCAACCAACAAAGTGCAACTGTGGGTCGTTACGCACGTAAGGGCTCACCGGCACCTTGATACGAACGGAAGGGTAGACGAGGAGACTCTGATTTCCGGAACTCTGAAAGATGCCGACGCCGTTGTGCAAGGAGGTGGTGATGCCATTGTGCTGATCAATTCAAAGGCAGAACTCGACGTGTACGAAAAAGTCATCGCCGCCGTTAGAGAGCGTTACCCCCATTTCCCGTTAGCGATTAGCGCACTCGATTACGGACCAAAAAATCTCACAGAGGGATTTCGGTTAGCCAAAAAATTCAGCGCTCAAGTCGTATGGTGTGAAGTGGCTCCTGATGAACCTTTTGAGTATGAGTCAGACGATGGGAAATACGTCCAAGGCGAGACTACGGAACGAAATTTTGCTCTCAAACATCAAAAAGATGTGCTTCCTACAGCGATGCATGTTGCCGGCGTACATATGAAATATACGAAACCACTCAATAAGCTTACGTTCCCTCAGGCGATGAGCTCAGCACTGGGCTCGGTCGACGGTATCAACGTCACAGGCCCAAAAACGGGCATCGTTGCCGACGTTGAACGTATCAAGCAAGCGCACGAAGCTGCCAAAGGTTATCCTCTCGGACTCGCAAGTGGTGTCTCCGTCGAAAACATTGAGCCCGTGCTTCCTTACATTGATTACGTCATCGTGGGAACATCTCTAAAAGAAGATGATAATGACCTACGAACAAGTAGGGAGAAGGTTTGGGCGCTACGCTCGCTGATCAACGAACTGGGATATGGAACAGACGGAGCACAAGCACCACGTACCATGGAAGAAATGCATGGCGATGACCAAGTACATCACCATGGACATGGCGCTCATAGCCACCATCACTAAAGGACTTTAGTAATCATGACTACCTTGTACGAACAAGCTGGCGGAAAAGAGGCCATCGAAGAGATACTTAGAACCTTCTACGACGAAGTATTTGAAGACATGATGATCGGGTTTCACTTCAGGAATGCAGATAAAGAACGACTTATTCGGGTCGAAACACAGATGACGTGCATCGCTCTTGGCGCGAGTGATATGAAATACGAAGGAAAAACAATTCGAAAGGCTCACGCGAAGCACCCCATTCTCGGGGGACAATTTGAGCGACGTCTTCAAATCTTGCGGGAATCAATGGAAAAGCACCAGCTTCCTCAGCATGTCAGAGATGCCTGGATTGACCATAACCAAAAACTCAGAGCTCAAGTCACTTCTGATTCTGGTTCAGAATGTGATCACACCAAAGCGAAGCGTCGGCTTAAGATGTTTGGTGAATAAACGACTACGTTTATTGCTTTACGTGGAGACTTGTCAGTACCGTATTGTGTTCCGGGTTCTTCGAAATCTCGTCTAAATCCATGGCTGACGCTCTACCTGGAATCCGATTAAGCGGTCCGACCAGTGCTTCCATTTCAGAAAACAAATCGCTGAGTTCAGGGCGGTTTTCGAGTTCGTTGAGCAGAGCTAGCGCAGAGTCTTCAAGGTCACGGAGTACTTGAGCGCGGTTACGACCACTCGAAGCCATTTTTCGACGCGCGTCCGATAAGCTTGCGTCCAACCGGTCGGCCTGACGATCAAGTGACTCTCTAAGCTCGATGATACGACGGCCCATATTGCGAGCTTTTGTCTTCATATTGCTGATTTCAATCTCGGTCTTCGCGAGTTCCTGAGACCTTTGTGAGAAACGCACTCTTGCCGCACCAGCGCTTTCATAGGCTTTTCTCAGTTCTTGTTGTTCGCCCGCTGCCTCAAGTTTTGCAATTTCGCTCCATTGCATGTCGAGTCGATCACGAGCTTGTTGTGCGTCTCTTCGGATAGCTTCAGCTTTTGCCTCTGCATCCGCTACCGAACGAACGAGCCTTGACTCTTCTGTTGCAAGTTCAGCGATTTGACGACCTAACTGAGCTCGTAAATCCCGTGAACGACGTTCGTAATGCTGTACACGACTTGCTTCTGCTGCAATTTCGCTTTCGACTCGCGCAGCCGAGGTACAAAACATCCACATATCTCCCAGGGAACGCTGAACGAGAGGCAATGCAGTTCCTTTAATTTCTGCACTTGCCACCATTCGTCCAAACATAACTGAACGTAGCGCCCAAGCCGCAACACCACTGGTCACCGCCACTCGGTTTTTCTTGCTGTTTTTCGGTCGCGAGCTATCGGCTGATTTTGCGGGAGACCAAGACAAAGCTCTCGGCGCTTCTCGCTGCATTTTTTTGATCTCTTCATGTAAATGGTGAGCATCACGAAAACGGTCGCTCGCGGTCTTCTCCAACAATTTTAGAATAACTTCGGCCGTTCGGTCAGGAACATCTGGCTCATATACTTTCGGACTTTCTGCTTGAACCGTTCGATGCATTTCAAGCAACTTCTGCCGGTCGTTATTTAGAAAAGGGAGACGGCCGGTCACCATTTCGAAAAACAGTACTCCTAGGGCGTAAAGGTCCGAGGCTGGCGTCGCGTCTTCTCCCCGCGTTTGCTCCGGAGACATATACTCAGGGGTGCCGAAAACCGCGCCTTCGGGTGCTAGGCGCCCGTCGTGTTTTAGTGAAGCGAGACCAAAATCAAAAACTTTCACGTAGTCTTGACGACCACCACGCTCGGTTAGGAAGACATTATCACTCTTGATATCGCGATGGACGACCCCGAGATCGTGTGCACGTGCGAGTGCTGCGCAAATTTGCTCCATAAGGTCAACGGCACGACCGACGGGCATCGGGCCGCGCGCAATCACGTGAGACAGAGGAGAACCATGCAAGTACTCCATAACGAGGTAATAAAGGCCGTCGCGATCATCACCAAAATCGTAGATGTCCACGATGTTCGCATGATTAACACGGTTCGCCGCTCGGGCCTCTCTCAAAAACCAATCTCGGTGGTGTGATTCCCCTCGTCGCAAGGGCTGCAAAATCTTTACCGCGACAATCCGGTCAATGAGAAGATGTCGTGCGCGATAAACCGCTCCAATCCCTCCTTCACCGGCTCGGGCTTCTAGTCGGTAACGGTCCGCAATTACACGGCCAATCATCGGATCTTGTTTTGCAGATTGATTCATATAAGTAGTCCAAAAATCCGTTATGCTTTGTGAAAGCGTTACGGCTCCCTACCCTTATCACATCCATGCCCGACGCAAAATCGCTCTCGATCGATTACGCACTATGTTATACCCTGCCCTGCTTGGGTCTATCTCCTTTTGGGTTTAGACTTTGTACATGTCGGCAAACATCGAGTCACCGGTTGAGGAAGGCCAATCGGTCGCCCCCTCTCTGCTCGGTCAAAGCATCGACCCAGAAATGGCTGATTTTGTCCTCGGTATGACCAAGGCGATGTGTCGGACGGGCTACTACTCCGTCGACCATCCTGAAGGACGTAAGGCATTATTGGGTCTCTATGACGATTTTGTGAATCTCATGGAAATGAGGGGTCACGAGTTTTCATTTCAACTGAGCTTCTCTCGCGGCGAAACCGCTGAAGAGGATGTCGCGCTCTATGACGGTGATAACGATATCCAGCTCATGAGAGACGTACTGGCTGAGGGCACAGGGCGAACATTTACACCGAAACTCGTCGAGTTTTTTCATCGACAAGGCTTACTCTCATTCACTCTGGCTCAAGACCTTACTCAAGAACATTTCGAGAAATTTATTGAGCGTATGACGCAAGCACCGGACATGAACATTACTCACCCCGGCGAAGCCATGTCACGAGACCTCGCTAGTTCAGGTGTTCGCGGTGTCTCCATTGTATTCAACGAAGATCGTATTAAGGGCCTCAAAGGTTCTATCCCGTGGCGCGCAGAGCTCGCTCTAACCCGGCTACGTAAGGACCTTAGAATGATTCCGATGCTCGCCAACGCAAGTGTAGATGAAATGCGAACAATCAAGAGCCGCCTCATGGATGATATTCTCCGAGGGATACAGCAAGCTCCTCTACTCCTCGCGCTCGCACGACATCTCGGTGAAGCACTTCAAGGGCAGGAAGAAGTAATGACACGTGCCGAAGCGGAAGAGCACTTGATCCTAGGTCTTGGCGAAAGCCTTGTACCGGAAGTTGCTGTTGAAATGTCTGAACCGTGGTTACGGGAAGATTCAGAACAAGAAGAACATGCCGATGACCGTCGCTGCCGAGCTCGACTCATAAAATTGATGCTCCGAACATTGATTTCAAGAAGCGACAAACCAGCTGCTCACGCCTTGGCTGTCCTCTATACGAACGGATATATCGACTTAGACAATCTCTCAGCATCGGCGAGGACATTCATTCGAGCAAATGCCCTCGCGGAGGCAGCACTAGAATCTCCTGATCGACTTTTCGAAGAGATGGACCATTCTGGAGAAGACGAGCCCTTCGCCGCAACAATACGAGACCTTCGACTTGCTGCAGAGACACTTCTTGATATGTCTAAATGGGAGACGGCGAATGACCTGATTGCCACCATCTACAAATACGCAAAAGGTGAATTCCCTGTTCCTGTTGGGGGAGCTAAAGTTGCGTACGAGAGTTTACAAAACCTTGCCACTGAGGAATCGATTGAAGCTCTGCAAAAAGAAATCCTCAATCCAATGGGGCCCAATGAAGACTGCCTAAACATCGCTCGTATGTTTGAGCCGGAGGCAGCGCTGATGCTGCTCATTGCTGTATTAGAGCATGCGGACCTTCCTCAATTGCAGCAATGGTGTATTGACGAATTGGTGCGACGAGCATGGGATATCCCAGATGACACCCTAAGACTTCTTGAGGACCACGAACGAAGCTGGAGAGTGCTACGCGGCGTAATGATCGCACTGAGAAAAACCGAGCACGAGGCGGCATATAATCAAGTCGCTCAATTATTCGAACATATCCATCCACAAGTAAGATCAGAAGCCCTGAAGACAATGGCATCTCTCGCTCCTGAGCGATCATCACGAATAATCAGTCGAGCACTCGAAGATTCTGACCCTGAGCTTCGAAGAAACGCTGCACTTGCCGTAGCAAGCGCTCCCAAGACGGCCGACGCCTCGATACGAACGCTCCTAAAAATATTGCGAAATGAACGTGAGCCAGGTGGCATGCGCTTACAAGCCCTGGCCTCCCTCGGAGCAGTGATCGATAAGCCGGGTATCAGCAAAGAAGTAAAAGAGGAATCTCTTGAAGGAATTCGGTTACTTATCGAAGACAAATACGGCTCGAAGATGCAACGTTTCAAGCGCTTTGCCGCATCACGTCATCCGCCACCGGACTTTCTGCTCGCGGCAGCCTGTCGGGTCATAGGTAATTCCGGTCACAAAGCTGATATCGACCTACTTGAGGCCTGTAATTCAGATGAGAGTCAAGACGTTCGAGACGCAGCGCGTCTTGGGCTTGCCTCACTCCGAGAAAAGTACAAAACGAACTAAATTCCCCTGGTTCTGCTCGAAGTTTCTCGGTGGCTCTTGCCTATTTCAAACCGAGATCATACGGCAACACTTATGTCGGAAGCTTCTACATATTCCACTCAAGTCCCTGGTCTCGAAGGCATCACTATCGATGAGGCCCGCGCGCTCTTAGACGTTGAGGGTGACGAGCTCGAAGCGTTACTGCAGCGTGCAAAAGCGACTCGAGAAAACTACAAAGGAAACGAGATCCGTTTTTGCGGAATTACGAATGCCAAAAGCGGACGCTGCGCTGAATCTTGCGCATTTTGCAGCCAGTCGGCTCATTTCGACACGGAAGCACCGGTCTACCCATTGAAGAAAGCTGAAACGATTGTTGAGGAAGCAATCCAAGCTGACCAAGAAGGTGCAGGCGAATTCTCTATCGTCGTTTCAGGTACACGTCTACAAAAGGAAGAAGAACTTCGTGAAGTAGAATCCGCTCTACGAGGTATTCGTGAACAAACCTCAATGATGAGTTGTGCGTCGTTAGGTTTGATGGGTAAAGCCGATCTAGAACGACTTCGTGACGCCGGCCTGCAAGCTTTCCATCATAATCTTGAGACCGCTAGAAGTTTTCATCCCGACATTGTGAAAACCCACAGTTATGAAGAAGAAGTCGATGCAATCAGGCATGCCAAATCTCTCGGCCTGCACGTGTGCTCTGGTGGTATTTTCGGCATGGGTGAATCAAAAGAACAGCGCATTGAATTTCTACAAGAATTACGAGACCTGGACGTCGACAGCATTCCTCTAAACTTCTTGAACCCTCAACCAGGAACTCCACTTGAAGATACTTGGGACCTGACACCTGAGGATTGTCTCAAGATCATTGCCGTCGCCAGACTGATGATGCCACGCCAAGAGATTTTTGTTTGTGGTGGACGGGAAGTTCAGTTGAAGGAGCAACAGCACCGTATGTTCGACGCGGGTGCAAATGGTACCATGGTTGGGAACTATCTCACCACGCCGGGAAGAGGAGCGGTTAAGGACCAAGAAATGCTGGAAGAATTGGGTCTCAAAGCCGTAGGGATCACGCAGAGTGACGAAGCACCGGACCACGTCAAAAAGATTGCACAAACAGCGCCCATGGCCGCTGACGAGCATGCCGAAAAGTACCACAAGCAAAAGAGTCGTCTGCGAGTTCTGTAACTGTGAACCATTTCTCCCAGAGAATAGAGCAACTCGTCACACAACGAGAACGCCTGGGACTACTCAGAGACCAAAACGAACGTCCGATCGAAGGTCCTCAGACCGCCTCCGTAACCATCGACGGCAAAGCATTCCTAAATTTTGCCAGCAACGGGTATTTGGGAATCTCTCATCACCCAAAAATCGTTCAAGCCTTCAAGGACGAACTTGACGCCAGTGGTAGTTCTAGCAGCGCCAGCCGTCTCGTCACCGGTAACTCACCTGTAATTCAATCTCTAGAACGTGAACTAGCGGACTTCAAAGGTACTGAAGCTGCTCTTCTTATGACCAATGGATACCAAGCTAACCTTGGTGTGCTCGATGCCATTGGGCGTTTATATCGCCGAGAAAAAGAAGACTTAGTTATTTTTTCGGACCAACTCAACCACGCCTCAATCATTGATGGATGCAGACAATCGGGCGCTGACCTTGTTATTTATCCTCACCGTGACACCGCATTTTTGGAGAAAGCACTTATCGCCCATGAAGGCGTCAACAAAGTGATTGTGACTGAGTCTCGCTTTTCTATGGATGGCGATATTGCGCCTTTAGACGACCTGGTCGCGCTCAAGAAAAAGTTCAATGCTGGTTTGGTTGTCGATGAAGCTCATGCAACGGGTATCGATGGAGAGGGTCGCGGCCTGGTGCATAAATTTGGGCTCACGGCAGACACCGACATCATCATAGGTACTCTCGGAAAGGCCTTTGGGACCCATGGCGCCTTCATTGCAGCAAAAACGACGACTATCCGATGGTTGTCGAACTTTGCACGGACCTTTATCTACTCCACAGCCCTACCCTCAGCTTTGGCCGCAGCCACTCGTGCAGCGCTTCGAGTTATCATCGACGAAAGACCCTTTGAGCAGCTCAGCGAGAATATCGATTATCTGAGAAAAGCCCTCAATGAGGCGAATCTAGGATTCTTAGTTTCGAAAGACGCGGATGGCCCTATTCTCCCGATTGTCGTTGGCACTCCAAAAAGAGCGCTCGACATACAATCCTTTCTAGAAACCCGAGGAATTCTGGTCGTTGCCATTCGACCGCCCACAGTTCCAGAAGGTACATCACGAATTCGCTTGAGCCTGCGCGCCGACCATACCAAAGAACATTTGGACAAATTAGTGCAGACACTAAGTGAGTTTACCGATGACAACTGACCTCAAAACTTTAGACCAACGACATATCTGGCACCCGTTCACTCATCACGGGATCTGGGGCTCTGAAGCTGAACCAATCATTATCATCGACCGCGCCGAAGGAAATGAGATCATCGACATTGAAGGCAAAAGATACCTAGATGCGATCTCAAGCCTGTGGTGCAACACGCTTGGCCATCGCGTTGAAAAAATTGACGCCGCGATTCGTGACCAACTCGACAAGATTGCCCACTCTACCCTGCTCGGACTCGCGGGAACTCCGTCGATTGAGCTTGCGACTCGACTCGCAGCAATCTGCCCGGGAGATCTCAATCGAACATTCTTTAGCGATGCCGGTGCAACCTCGGTCGAAATCGCGCTCAAAATTGCTGTTCAGTACTCACGCCTCAAACACGACAAACCACGAACCAAAATTCTGAGTCTTGCGGAGGCCTATCATGGAGACACCATGGGTTCGGTGTCTCTCGGATATTCTTCTTGGTTTCATCGTCATTTTGATCACTTGGTATTTGATGTTCAGAAACTCCCACATAACATCGAGGGCTCGGTGAAAATGATTCAAGAGGCTGGTGACGAACTCTGCGCGGTCATCATTGAGCCGCTCATGCAAGGTGCAGCCGGCATGATCACTCAGCCAAATGGTTATGTGAAGGCGGTTGCAGATGCCTGCCAAAACACCGGAGGACTATTTATCGCAGATGAGGTGGCAACCGGTTTTTGGAGAACTGGACGGAGATTTGCTGTCGACCACGAAAACGTTGTGCCGGATATTCTGTGTCTCGCCAAAGGCCTGAGTGGTGGATATTTACCCATGGCGGCTACCGTCGTCCGCGACCATGTATTCGAACCATTCTCCGACGGTCAACCAACGGGTGAGAAGACATTTTTCCACGGTCACACCTTTACCGGCAATGCACTTGGTTGTGCTGCTTCAAGTGCGGCGCTTGAGGCTCTCGAAGAAGTTGCCAGTACGGGACGCGTTCAAGAAATGATCGAGATTTTGACTGAAGCTCTCGAGCCCTTTCACTCAGATGATCGAGTCGTAGAAATTCGACAACGCGGCCTTATGGTTGGTCTAGAACTCAGACATTCCGATTCCCGTGACCGAGTAGCCTATCGAGTAGCCAAGGAATCTCGAAATCGAGGAGTTTTGCTTCGACCCCTTGGCACCGTGATGGTTTTGATGCCTCCGTTCAGTTTTAGTAATGAAGATTTACTTCGCACCGTGCAAGTCATGAAAGAAAGCATGGACGCGATCATGTAGCGCGTTATCAGTAGTACTTCGTCACACCACGCTGAATTGCGTTTCGAACCAACAAGCCCACAAGCGCAGAAAATGTGTAGCCACCGGCTTTCGCTGATTTGGGAAGCAAAGACTCTGCAGTAAGGCCCGGAATGGTATTCGTTTCGAGGAGTATAGGCTGGCGGTCTTCGCTGACTAAGAAGTCCGTTCGGCTGAAATCGCGACAACCCAGCGCACTGTGCGCTTTGACCGCAAGTTCTTGGAGCGCCTGCGTAAGTTCGGCGTCAATTCTGGCAGGCGTGATCTCCTGCGTCGCACCAGGGGTGTATTTTGCTTGTAGGTCAAAATATTCATACTTCTCGGGGTCCGGAATGATTTCTATCACTGGTAATGCCTGAGGTCGGCCATCGATGTCCAGAACCCCGCAGCTAAATTCTGCACCTATTACCCGTTTTTCTACCAACATGAGGGGTACATCAGAATGGAGTAACCCGCTAATCTCGGTCACTAGTGTTTCTTCCGAGTCAGGGAATGACACACCATAGCTGGATCCTGACGCTGCGGGTTTAAGGACACAAGGATATCCAATCGTCTCTGAAATTTGGGAAAGCAAGACCGACTTATGGTCCGACCATGTTATCGGCGTAATCGTCACCGACGGTGAAATAGGAAGGCCATTCGCCTCGTAAATCTTTTTCGCGCGAACCTTATCCATGGCGAGCGCACTGCCAAGTACCCCAGAACCGGTATACGGTATCCCGACCGAATCGAGCGCACCTTGTACCGTGCCATCTTCACCAAAGGGTCCGTGCAATGCGATGAAGGCAACGTCCGCGCGCTCTTTTAATTCATCGAGCGCTTCGCCCAGTTTTCGAGGTTGATCATCCGCGATTTTCCAAAGGCCATCTTTGCCAATGACAACAGCAATCGCTTCAAAAGGTTCGTCCAGTCCAGACACCACCTGTTGGCCAGACCGCGTTGAGATGTCATGTTCGGAGCTGGGTCCGCCCATAAGGACCGCCACCCGAATCGGACTCTCTGAATCACTCATCGCATGCCACCAAAGCCGCCGAAGCCGCCACCTCCACCGCCCATGCCGCGCATGATACCTTTGAGGCCGCCGGGACCAAGCTTAGACATTCGTTTCATCATCTTTTGCGCATCTTTGAATCGCTTCATGAAAGCGTTAACCTCTGGGACCGACGTCCCACTTCCCTTAGCTATTCGCATTCTCCGGGAGGCATTCAAGATCTTTGGTTGAGCACGTTCTCTCGGGGTCATGGAGTTGAGAATCGCTTCGACTCGTTTCATTTCCTTGTCCGGGTCGGGGCCGCTCGTACCCATCTTTTTCATCGCTTGCTCGACGCCAGGAATCATCTTAAGCAAATCTTTCATGTCGCCCATTTGCCGCATCATCTGCATTTGCTCGCGGAAATCATCGAGAGAAAACTCTGCTTTCTTGAACTTCTTGGCCATCTTCTTGGCTTTCTTTTCATCGAAGTTCTGTTGCGTTTTCTCGATGAGCGTCATCATGTCGCCCATTCCAAGAACGCGTTGTGCGACGCGGTCGGGATGGAAAACCTCGAGGGCATCAAACTTTTCGCCCATACCAACAAAATAGATGGGTGCTCCGGTCACTTTTCGAACCGAGAGCGCTGCACCACCGCGTGCATCACCGTCCATTTTTGTGAGAACGACGCCCGAAATTCCAACTTGGTTATTGAAATCACCCGCAACATTCACTGCATCCTGACCGGTCATGGCATCAACGACCAATAACGAATACGCAGGTTCAACGAGTTCTTTGAGATCTCTCAACTCGTCCATCAATTCTAGGTCAACGTGTAGTCGACCGGCGGTATCAACGATGATGACATCTTGACCTTGGCGATCACATTGTTCGAGCGCCTTCTTGCCGATTTCCGCCACGCTCATACCCGCTTGAGTATCAAAGCACTCCGCACCGACCTGATTGGCAACGGTCTTCAGTTGCTGAATCGCGGCAGGCCTTTGAATATCAGCGGGAACCAAAAGTGGGCGTTTGCCTTCTGCTTTTAGGCGAAAAGCCAATTTTCCGCAGGTTGTCGTCTTACCGGAACCCTGAAGTCCCATCATCAAAATGACCACAGGTGGCTTTCGCTTTAAGTCGAGTTCTACCGCTTGACCGCCCATAGTTGCGGTCAACTCTTCGGAAACTATACTATTGATTTCTTGTTACGGAGAAAGCGACTCTAATACCGCTTGACCGACCGCTCGTTCCTTCACCGTTTTTACGAACTCTTTGACAACGCGGAAATTCACATCGGCTTCAAGAAGCGACAGGCGGACGTCGCGCAGCGCATCTTTGATATTGGCTTCAGAAAGCGTTCCGTGTCCGCGGAGTTTTTTGAACGTCCCCGCTAGGCGGTCTTGTAAATCATCAAACATAAGTTTTTCTCACTTCGCAGCTTAGCCGCGCAATAATCCTCGGCTTATTACCACACGCTGGATTTCTGTGGTTCCTTCGTAAATTCGAAGAGCGCGAACTTCTCGGTATAATCTCTCCACCGTCGTGCCCTTTTTGACCCCTAGTCCGCCGTGGATTTGCACACTTCTATCAATCACTTTCTGTGCGGACTCGGTGGCCAGCATCTTTGCTCCACTCGCAAGCAGACCGGCGTTGTCGTCCTGAGCATCTCGCGCGGCGGCGGCTTTGTACACGAGCAATCTTGCTGCCGTGAGCTCTGTCCAGCTATCCGCCAACATGGCGCCAATCTGTTGGTACCTTGAGATGGGCTTACCGAACTGTTCGCGCGCCTTGGACCGAGCAACCCCCTCATCGAGTGCGCGTTGAGCCAAACCTAGCGCTGCCGCACCCACTGTGGCTCGAAATCGATCGAGCGTTCCCATGGCTAGTTTGAAGCCATCGCCCTCTTCGCCGACCATCGCGCTGGCAGGCACGCGAACATCCGAATATCGGATGGCGCCGCACGGGTGTGGTGCGATCAATTCATACCGTTCTATCACTTCGACTTTGTCCGCTGGAACAATGAATGCCGAAATACCGCGTGCCCGATCGTCGGAGGTTCGAGCGAAGGTCAAATAGAAATCCGCGATGCCGGTGTTGGTGATGTAGCATTTCTCGCCGTTGATCACCCATTCGTCACCGTCGCGTTCCGCTCGCGTGGTCATGCTGCCAACATCGCTCCCGGCATTGGGCTCTGTAATTGCAAAAGCCGGGATGGCTTGACCGGTTCGGACTTTTTCACGCCACTGCCCTTTTTGGGTCTCGTCACCTGCCAATTCGATGGGGCAATATCCGAGTCCTTGCAACGCAACCATGGAGTCGATCAGTCCAGAGTATTGCGCCATGCACTCACGAACCAAACAGATGCCCCGGACATCTAGGTCGACACACACGTCAAGCAAGCCCGCCTCACCGAGCTTGCGAGTGATTTCAATACCGAACTCGTCCGATTCATCATCTTCCCGCGGCGCAACAAATTCTCGGGCGAATGCTGCGGCACGCTCCTCAAGTTCAGGATGTGAAGATTCAAGTTCAATACCTACGGATTCACAAATGCTAGTCACGCTCTATCTCCCTTTGAAGTTTGGTTTACGTTTTTCAACAAAAGAAGCGTGAAACTCTTTAAAATCATCTGCAAGCATACAGATGGTTTGCGCTCGCGCTTCGAGGTCAATGCCGGTGTATAAATCAATTCCCAAGCTGTTATTGATAAGCTCTTTCGTCATACCCAGTGAAAAAGAAGGCCCTTCGACCAAGCGCTTTGCCACCGCCAAGGTTCTTTCTTCAAGCTGTTCATGCGGCACCACCTCGTTGAATAATCCCAGGCGGTGGGCTTCTTCAGCGGACACCTTATCGCCGAGCATTAGGAGCTCGGAAGCCTTCGCGAGTCCGACGACCCGAGGAAGCAAATAGGCCGCACCCATATCTGCGCCTGTCAAACCCACCTTCGTGAACAGAAAAGCGATTTTCGACTTTTCTGAAGCGATTTTGAGATCAGAGGCCAATGCGATCACCGCACCTGCTCCCGCCGCTGTGCCATTGATGCTCGCGATGACGGGCTTGCGCAATCGTCGCATGTTTTTGACCACATCACCGGTCATACGGGCGAACTCGGTCATATCCGCTGCGCCGTAACTCAGAAGCTTACCAATGATATCGTGGACGTCTCCGCCGGAGCAGAAACCTTTTCCGGTTCCAGTGATCGTCACGACCTTCACCCGCTCATCGGTTTCAATTTCAACCAGCAGGTCACGAAGCCGCGCGTAAATATCAAAGGTTAGACTATTGAGCATTTCCGGACGATCGAGTCGAATCTTACCGATGCCATCTTCGATGTCGTAATGCAGTCCTGTTACTTCTTCACTCATGATTGTTTCTCCGGAATTACGGCGGTCGCTTCAATCTCAACCATTGCGCCCTCTTCCAATAAATCTGCGACCTGAACCAGCGCCATCGTTGGGAAATGTTTGCCCATTGCTTCGCGATACGCTCGTCCTACGTCCTTGATACCGTCGATGTAGGCTTGCTTATCGGTGACGTAAATTGTGAGGCGGCAAATATCTGTGGGCTCACCGCCAGCGGCCAGGACCACTGCCATGACATTCTGCATCGCTTGCTCGAATTGAGGAACGAATTCGGTGGACACCAGTTTTTCGGCTTTGTCCCAGCCAATCTGGCCTGCCACAAAAAGCAGTCGACCGGGCTGCGCCAAAATACCGTTGCTGTAGCCCTTTGGACGGCCCCAGTCTTCGGGATTGATCGTTTCGTGCTTCATTACAAACTCTCGCCTCCGTCAATCACCACAGCCTGTCCCGTCATCTTGCCGGCCGCGTCTGAGACCATGTACATCAAAGTCGCGGCAACCTCCTCCGTCTCGAGAACTCGCCCGAGAGGGATGTTTTTCTCAATCTTAGCTCGCGCTTCTTCGAGGCTGCATCCGGTCTTTTCGGAGATATTTTTGAGCGTGTAATCAAACATGGGCGTGTCGACCCAACCGGGACATAGCGCGTTGACGGTAATTTTCTTGGAGGCCAACTCGTGCGCCGCCGACCGCACCAGTCCAAGCACGGCGTGCTTAGAGGCCGAATAGGCTGCGGTATAAGACATACCTCGTGTCGCTGCCGTGGAAGCCACCACCACAATCCGTCCGCCTTCACCCGCTTTGATCATCCGCTCGCTCGAGGACTTGATCAAATGAAACGCAGACACGGTATTCACCTCGAATAATTGGCGAAGCTGCTCGACGCTGGTTCGTTTCAACGGCGCAGAAATTGCTTGGCCTGCGCCAGCCACCGCAATCTTCGGAATACCGAATGCCTCTGTGCATTTTTCGATGAGGGTCTCAGACGCAGCGGCATCCGTGACGTCACCGGGCACACACACCGCTTGACCACCTGCCGCCTCAATCAGCGCTTTCGTTTCGTTGAGTTGTTCGATAGTTCTGGACTGCAAAGCAACGGGATGTCCCACCTTAGCGAGTTCGATAGCGATGGTGCGTCCGATGCCACGACCAGCACCGGTGACGACTGCGGGTGCGTTATGCAAGCTCATCACAAGACGGACTACCCCTGTCCTCGCGAATAGCCAAGTCGAATCGCCGAAATCTAAGGGTTCTAACCGTTATTTTGGCGTGGTGGTGCTCAGTTTTGACCGAATATGGTGTCGGTCGTTCCAGAGTATACGGTCGGGCGGGTGAAATAATAGGCAGTGCCTCCCGCACCCGCGGCCACCGCACCTATCGCAACCCAAAACCATGGACTCTCCAGCACCTTTACGACCGTGCTCTTTTCCTGCACCACGATCTCTTCTTTGAGTTTGGCCGCCAAAGCTTCGGCTTCTTTTCGGCGACGATCTTCTGCGGCCTTCTGCTCCGCAAGACGTCGCTCTTCTGCCTCTTGGGCTTTCTTACGAGCCCGCGCTTGTTGCTGGAGCAAAATATCTAAGGTTTGCTGAATTCGGGTTTTTGTCGACTTTTTCAACTTAGTTTGCAGCAATTCTTTAAAGTGGATGATGGCTGAATCATACATCTGGAGCTGACGTTCACATTGCGCGAGTCCCATAGTGGCCGACGCCTTTCCGCCAGAGTAAGTGTACGCTTTTTGGAAAAGTGGCAGCGCGAGTTCAAACTCGTCGGCGCGGAAGAATTTTTGGGCTTCTTTGTAGGCGGACTTCGCTTCTCGAAGCTGCTTCTTCGTTGGATTCTTAATTTTCTCCAGTCGAACCACGGTCGTAGAAGTCATCGTCGCAGGTGGCTCGCTCCCGGAAAACTTTGCCTCTCCCGGCGGATTCGCCCAGGCGTCTTGGCCTAAGAATACCCCCAAAGCGATCCCGAGACTCAGAATTCCTAGCGATTGTTTGATGAGAGAAAAACGGCCCCCGCGCGTTGTCATGCAAAGAGTATAGATCATCAACAAGATGGACTGAAGAGCCTAGGAACTTTGTTCGCGGCGAAAAGAGTAAGCGCCTCACCCTACTGGTCTGCACCCGTTCACGCGAACAACCTCCCGCTGGTTTATTCTCCCGCAATGATTGTCGGGAATAAACTCTGCTCGAATTTCTTTGCATTCATGATGCTGTGTCTCGTTCCTCTGGCTCGTTCTCCCGCAATGATTGTCGGGAATAAACGGGCTTAGCAGCTCTATTCCCCCGCAATGATTTTCGCGGAAGGAGAGAGGCCAGCATGCAAA
>JAYZDF010000108.1:0-5823 GCA_036337945.1 Myxococcota bacterium | reverse complement strand
AGCTCCCTGTAGAATACGATGCTTGGCGGCAGCGATGGTCCCCAAGTACTCTGTTTTTTGGAAAGCCCATAATTCCTCTGGTTCGACCGCATCGAGGAAGTAAGAAAATAAAGGCAAATCTCTGTGAAGATCTATGAGCGTGTGATTTTCAGCTTGTTCTGCCGTTCGAATGGGTTGCTTCTTGATGAGCTTGGGACTGGCGACAAAATCATAGTCTTCAGCGTAAAGCGTGATTGATTCATATTGAGTACTCGTGATTCGATAACTGGAAATAAAAGCATCAATCTCATGACGATCAAGCCTCATCAATAAATCAGGACTATCTCCAAAGTATAGATGAATATTTCGCTGCGGCTGCAGTTTCGTCAGTCGTTCGAGATTTGGAATAATCCAGCTCATTCCAAGCTCAAAACGCGTTCCTAAAGTTATCGAATATTGCTCTTTATCTGAGTTTTCATCGTCAAAAATTGTGAGACAACGGTCGGCTTCGGTGAGTGTCCGTCTGGCTTGAGGACGCAGCATCTGACCTTGAGCTGTGAGACGCACTCGACGAGTAGTCCTTTCGAAGAGCTTTGCATCAAGCAGTTCTTCCAAGTTCCGAATTCTCTCGCCGAAGGCAGCGGCCGACAGATGGGCACGAACTGCAGCTTTTCGGAAATTTAGCTCTTCTGCCGCGAATTCGAAGCATTGGAGCGATTCAAGGTCAATCATAATTATAAGTATAGACCATATAATGATGTAACAAAAATAGGGATAACAGAATTATGAGTCTCCGCTTATAGTGATGTGTAGGAGGCGCGTTTGCGAATGAAAACTCAACGAACCAAAAAGAAGACTCAAAACGAAATTATGAAGAAAGCGCTCAGAGCGGCCGCGGGTGTAGCTTTGCTGGGAGGAGCTGTGGCTTGCGGCGAAGATATTTCTACTCAGGAATTGTACCCGAGAACTTCGGGGTTCTCGCCCCACGGGTCGATTGTAAAGAGCGCTACAATTTCAGTGAACACTCACTTTGAAGCCCAGTTGGTCGACGCAGGCGTCACGATGGACGCTGGAATCCCGATTCCATTAGGCAATGACGGTGGTCCTTTAGCGTGTCACCGAGGTAGTTTTGATGATCCGGATATCGAAGCATGGATAGAATGTTGTGACGCAATCGGCTGGGATTGGGATAAAGGATGTGCTGCCTGGGGGCCGCCCGCTCCGCCGCCCTTCTCAAGTTCAAAGGAGGTCGCGTAAAATGGTACAACTAGACTTACGTGGTCATACTGCTGAATTTGCAATCGATTCCTCGAGCTTTCCTGAACTCAAGCCATTTGAGCGAACCCTTGCGATTGAAACCTGGAAAGGAAGAATGCTCAATGAGCACGCCTCTGCTCGCGTATTCGCGGGATTGATTCCACAAATGATGGCAGCAGGAATCTGTCCGAAGAAGCAGGCCGAGGTCGCCGAGATGGTGGCTGAAGAATACCGACATGCTCGGCAATGTGCGGCTGTGGTTGAAGCGCTTGGAGGAACACCGGTAGGTGAACTGCCGGACCTCTCTCCTCTTCCAAGTCATGACGATGCCGACCCTCTTGAGGCTTTACTTCGAAACGTTCTCAGCGTTTGCTGTTTGAGTGAAACCGTCGCGGTCTCACTCATTAACGCCGAACGACTACAGCTCGAAGACAATGTTTTAGGCGATGTTCTCAAGCGAATTCTCGCGGACGAAGTGAGTCATGCACGATTCGGCTGGTCATTACTGGAATCCCTCTCCTTAGAACCAGGCTTGAGGCACCGTCTCTCTCAATACCTGTCGGTTGCCTTGGCCGCCCTGGAAGAACACGAACTCAAGCATCTTTCTCCTTTGCCTCCTCCATCGGAATCCGCGGCTGAAGTAGGCGTCTGTGACGGTAATTTGGCTCGGAAAATCTTTTTTCAAACGGTAAATCAGGTGATTCTACCAAGATTAGCGGTTCACGGACTGGAGCCCATCCCCTCCTGACTCTATAGTTGGCCCTGTGAGTTCCGATGAACTGAAGCAAGTTCGCGACAAGTTAGATGCCCTCGACAAGTCAATCGTTGACGCTTTAGCGGCCCGAGATCGACTGGTAGAAGAGGTCGCGCACCTCAAGTCCGACCCGAATCGTCCTGTACGAGATCTCAATCGAGAAGAAGCTCTCTTGGGGAAGGTCGCCGACCATGCAGAAGAGTCCGGTGTTAACCGCGATTTAGTGACGCGCCTTTTCCGAGAAATCATGGATCATTCCTTACGGAGGCAACACCGCCGGTTGGCGCAAGGAGATGCGCAGAGCGATAACGCGGTTGTGCGTATCGCCTATCAAGGCACCAACGGCTCTTATAGTAATCAGACGGCGGCGAAACATTTTGCCAGTGCCGATTTTGAAGTGGAGCTGCTCGGGTTTCCGAACTTTAAGCAGGCGATTGATGCCGTAGCCAATGGCACCGCGGAGTACGGTGTACTTCCTGTCGAAAATACGACGGCTGGTTCAATTAACGAAACGTATGACCTTTTGGGACAATATGATTTGCACCAAATCGGAGAGGAAATCCACCGGATTGAGCACTGCTTGATGGCGGTTGAGCCCGTACCACTCTCTAGAATTCGCAGAATTTACTCTCAGCCTCAGGCATTGGCGCAATGTACTGAATTTTTAGATAGCCTCGATCACTGCCAAGCGGTTTCTTTTACAGATACGGCTATGGCCTGCCAAAAGATTCAGCAGGACCAAAATCTTACCGATGCGGCTATTGCGAGTGAAGAAGCGGGGAGAATTTACGGGCTGCACGTCATAAAAAGAAATGTCGCCAATCAGAAGGATAACTACAC
This sequence comes from Myxococcota bacterium, assembly GCA_036337945.1. Lineage (GTDB taxonomy): Bacteria > Myxococcota > Kuafuiibacteriia > Kuafuiibacteriales > Kuafuiibacteriaceae > JAYZDF01. Next base: position 2,993 of record JAYZDF010000108.1, on the reverse strand, counting down.
GCGCTTCGCAGTGATCTGCAAAACGCCGGTGGAATATGATTTACGAATTCCCTGTAAAACGAGTGTTATTCTCGCGACGAGACACGAAAAAGGGGCGCTGTTGGAATGCCTCACAGAACTCGCCAAACACGGGCTCAATCTCACGAAGCTTGAATCGCGACCAAGACCTAACGTTCCATGGCAATACTTGTTTTACCTGGATTTCGAAGGAAATCTCGCTTCTGAAAATGTTCAAAAAGCACTTGTCGAAGTCAAAGCCTACACCAGTTACATGAAGGTTCTTGGCTCTTATCCCTCTCGGACGACGGAAGCGAGCGCACCTGCCGTTCCAAAGCGATCTTTGGAGGCGAAAGGAAGGACTGCCAAACCACGTCCCGATAGTATTAGCGACGAAATACGCCAAGACTTAGAAAAAAAACCATATGTACTTGCATCGAGAGCCAAACGCTCAGCGGATACAGTGATCAACGTCGGCGATTTTTCTATTGGCGGAGCCGGTCGTATAGTCCTCGCGGGGCCCGCGGGACTCGCTGAAACAGAGCTTCGGAGTTTCGCTGAAAATCTCAAAGAACTGGGCGGTGGTGTCTTGTCCGTCAATTGCTTCACCCACGCTGCGGCTGCGTCGTTGACTTATAGTGAGGCCTTGAATCTCCTTGCAGCGGTCGGTCAGGATTACGGGCTACCGACAATGACTGAGGTCAGTCATCCCGACGAAATCGATGCTGCAAAAGGGTTGATCGGCATCTTGCAGGTTAGCTCTCGCAACATGCAAAACTACGCTCTTCTTCATGCCCTTGGGAAAGTTGATCGACCCATTCTTTTGCGAAGAGGGATGATGGCGTCTTTGGATGAATGGCTTTCTGCAGCTGAAGTGATTCTCGCGCAAGGAAATCAACAAGTGATCTTGTGTGAGCGAGGGATCAAAACTTTCGAAACCTCGACCCGCGGAACTTTAGATCTGACGTCTATTCCGATTGTTCGAGAAAGAAGTCATTTACCGGTGATTGTAGATCCGACCGACGCATGCGGCCAAAGCCGATGGATTCCTGCGTTAGCTCAGGCGGCTGTTTTGGCGGGAGCCCATGGAGTCATGCTGGAGACGACCGAAGAAAAGGGTTCTCAGCGCGCCTTGCCTCTTGGTTCCTTCAACGAACTTGTTCGAACCATTCAAGATATTTAGTCCATCAAGGCTTTAAGACGCTTCTCAACGCGCAGAGCCCGCTTATTCTCGAATACCTTCCGCGACAACGACTTGCAGACAATAGACTCTCGTCGGCGCGCATTGAGTACTCAATGGTGAACAGAGCTGGACAGCTACTTCCTCTCCTGTTAAGCCACCGGAGTTCCTAGGGACACGAGACAACTGTGGCGGCCAACAAGGTATATCTAGCAAACAATCTGGAGTTTCTCCGTTCGGTCGAAGATGAGAGCGTCCCTTTGATCTATATTGACCCACCGTTTAATACGAAAAAAACGCAAAAGCGGGTCCGAATTCAGACAGTTAGAGACGAAGAGGGCGATCGCGTCGGTTTTCAAGGTGAGCGCTACAAGACCATAAAACTCGGTGAAACGGGGTATGTCGATAAGTTCGATGACTACTATAGTTTTCTTCGTCCTCGCTTCGAAGAAGCCTATCGCATCCTCTCGAAAACGGGCTCTTTCTTTCTTCATGTCGACTATCGTGAAGTCCACTATCTCAAAGTAATGCTTGATGAAATCTTTGGTCGAAAGTGTTTTATGAATGAGATTATTTGGTCCTACGATTTCGGGGGCCGGTCGAAGAAAAGATGGTCATCGAAACACGACAATATCCTTTGGTATGTCAAAGACCACAAAAACTACACCTATCGATATGAGGACATCGACCGAATTCCATATATGGCGCCGGACTTAGTGGGTCCGGAAAAAGCCGCAAAAGGAAAAACACCCACCGATGTATGGTGGCACACGATTGTACCAACCAACGGAAAAGAGCGAACCGGATACGCTACGCAAAAGCCTCTCGGAATTATTGAGCGCATCGTTAAAGTTCACAGTAATCCCGGGGATATGCTCCTCGACTTTTTTGCCGGCAGCGGTACTTTTGGCGAGGCTGCAGCCAAGTTTGACCGCAATTTTACTATGGTCGATGAGAATCCCGAGGCGGTCGATGTGATGATGAAACGTCTCGCACCTTGGTCGCCTGAGCGAATTGATCTCAAATAAGCTTCGTCCAACTTCTTCGTCCCCAACTTGCATTTAGGTCTGGAAAGTGCGCTTTTTAAAGACATGAATACATCGAGAATTTTTTCGGCCCTTATTGCCTGCGGCGTCATCATGTCGATGTCGGCCTGCGCGAATCTATGCCAACGCCGCGACCGTGTGCTTACCAGGATGTGCGACGGAACCGGGGTCGTCTTTCAGCCGGATATGATGTGTGAGGCCAATCTCGATAATTGCAGCGAAGGAAAGCTCCGACAATTTGAAGCCTATGTGGAATGCATCGAGGCGATGAATGTTTGCAGCCTTGAGGCCATCAACGCTTGCGCCTCAAAATATCCCGGCGGTCGCAACCTTCAGTGTGCTGTCCGAGGCTAGTAAATTTTCGACTCTCGCTTTTGACCGGTGTAATCAACGTACACCGTCTTCCATTCTGTAAAGAAGTCAATGGCCGTGGGGCCCATCTCTCGTTGGCCGACACCCGTTGCTTTGATACCACCAAAGGGTAGCTGGGACTCACCACCAACGGTCGCCGAGTTGACATGCAGCATGCCGGTTTCTATTTCGTCGACATACTCCATGGCTTTGGCGACGTTGTTTGTAAATACCGATGAAGTCAGACCAAATTCAACGCTGTTAGCGGCTTCAATGGCTTCTTCCCAGCTTTTGACTCGAATCACTGAAAGGACTGGTCCGAAGATCTCTTCTTGTCCAATACGGCTTTTATAATCGACGTGGTCGTAAATGGTGGGCGCTGTGTAATAGCCGTGCGCCAAATCACCGTCGGTCAAACG
>JAYZDF010000107.1:0-51450 GCA_036337945.1 Myxococcota bacterium | reverse complement strand
GAAAGTACTCATAAAACCCGGAGCTACGGCGCCGGACAGCCCTGAGCTTCGATTTGCTTTAGCATTTCCGAGTATTCCGCAGATGAATATTGATACTCGTTCGCGCATACCGACCATCCTCGGCATGTCGGCGTTCCGACGGGGAAAGGAGACTTCAATAAACCAGGCCCCATAGCGCGACCACAGTAGCGCCAAGAACATTTTGTATCCCAGCGAACCGGCATACGCGATAAGCCGATGAAACCTACGAAAGAGGCTACCGCCAATAAAGCCGCCCCAGCTCGAACGATTTTGGAAAACCAGGAATCTCCGGAAAACCGCTTTTGCAAACTCTCCGCTCTCCAAGCACCTATGCCGCCTACGCTGAGGTAAGCTAATAATGACCAATTCCCACAAAAAAAGCTGAGAAAAAAGTTCGTCAGAACCAAGCCGGACACAAAAACCCAGGCCCACTTGAATCGAACGATCATCACATTTTTATCACCAAGCTTAGACATCGCAAAAATCCTCTAAGACCAGCCACACAAAAATTGAGCGGAATGAATATTTCTGATGCTGAGAACCAATCGCAATCAAGAGTCCTTGTCCTTACGTTCATTATACAGCTGAGGTAGGAAGGTTTCAAAAGCACCCACCTCTTCGATATTATGCTTCACCCAAGCCAGGCCTTTTTCTTTTGGAAACACTCTGGGCGCAACAACGCGGTTAATAAACCGGGCGGCCAAAGAATCGCCTGCAACGCCGACCGTAAGCGAGTTCTTGTACACCGTTCCTTGTTCGGTTGGCTCAAAGGTGTATCGCATCTCGGCCGCCCGCATACCCGCAAATTTTTCGTAATGTGCAAAACCAGTCTCGTCCAAATATTCGACCGTCGCTAAAACATTAATCATGTAATCCGGATTTCCTTGAAACGCTTCCTGAATTCTAATTTGTGCGCCTGAACCAAAATTCCGGCCGTCCACTCCTTTCTTGAGATAGGTCAGAGAAATATGGTCGACCGGATGCCAAAGGCGATATTGCTGAACCAATTCGCCCTCAACCTCAATACGATCCGTCATGTGATTCAAAAACCAAACAATCATCGCCGGTGTCACATCGCTGAGGACCTCGTGCTCTATACAATATCTAGTGCGACCGTCATCCAGACCAGCGACCCAATATTGGGCCGAACTCAGCGGTTTTGGCATCCAGCGAGCTTTTAGCGGTTTCGGTAACTGCATTAGGCGTCTTTTTTGAAAGATTAGTCACGAATAGGCAGAGCGTCAAATCATCACGGTTTTCGTCGGATCGTATGAAAACCGTTTAACCATCTTTCACATTTTCATGTTCTATCTCGAACGATACCGGTCGATTTAATGTAGTAACCATTTTCGTCTATACTGCTGATGAGAAAGAGCAATTTGATGACGAGAAAGAGAAGCCATGGCTCAAAACACTTACACAAAACGACCCGCCTCGGGCTTTCGATCCTGCTCTTCGGTTCTCTACTCCACGCGTGCAGCAACGAAACCCATTCGGACGAATCGAGCACTGATATTTCTCGCAATCCAAATTCGACCGATGCAGCATCCCCAAGCGACACAGGTAATGAGCCTCCCTTGCAGGATGATGCAGGCGTAAATGCAGACGCAGGAGAGACGCCCATGGCAACCTATGTTCATCCTGACCGAAATAATAATGGGCAAATCAATATCTTGATTCTCGGAACATCCTCATCGCTAAGCGGCGGACCTGGTTTTTCAGCTGACCAAATCGCGACCGAGCTCAAAAATATATTGGAAGGCGACAGCGAAATTGTAGAAACGGTGAATGTCGTGTCTGAAGACATATATGCCAGCAAACCCGTGACTTTCGGGCTGGGTGGAAACGGCAGTGAATACACGCTTCCTCACTACCGTCACTCGCTCACCCAATATCTTTATTGGCCCGAAGACGCCCAAGCACGAGTCGATAATCTTCAAGGAAAAGACGCAGTAGAATGGGATTATGTGGTTATCGGTGCGGACCCGTATATCGTGTCAAATATGCCCGGATATTTCGCGCTGGGCGCACACAAGCTTTCAGCCAAAATATCCGAAGGCAGCGCACAGCCATTATTACTCATGATGTGGTCGGACGACCTTTCTAAGACCGAACGATTTGAGGAAATTGTTTATCGAACCGCTGACGGAGCGCCGGTGGAGTTACCGGTTGTACCTGCCGGACTCGCCTGGGCTGAATTGTCCACGAACCAAAGAGATAGCTCACAGAATCATCCAAGTCCAAATGGAGCGTATCTGGCTGCGGCTTCTATCTATTCTCAAATCACGGAAACATCGGCGGCCAATTCATCCTATCAATATCCCGTCGAGCTGGCAGTCGTCGCGTTCAGCGCAGTAAACCAAGCAAAAACCAACAACCACTATTCCGGCGACTTCGAAAACCAATCTCCTTTCGGCCGTTGCAAGGTGGAGACCTCAACCTTGACGTATAACCACACCGGAACAAGTTCGGAGAGAGGAATATTAGACGGGCTCAATTGGATATTCAATCAAGCAACTGAAGATCTTCAACGCGGCAATTCATCGCCCATGACTTTCAACTATGGCCGCGCAAATACCAACTTTGAGCCTAACAAACGCTATAAAATCGACCCTACCCGCTTTCAGTACTCCTTTGGTTTCCCAATGCAAGACCACGGTAATCATGGTGACGTATCGATGTTATATGGGCTCGATGAACGCGACGGTGGCGTTGTCAACGATACTGATTTAGGCGTCGCCCGCTTTATGATTGAACAATCAGAGCTACCTCACGGTCGAGCAATTCCGATTCGGACACTCTATGCACAAATGAAGGAAGCCACGCCCAACCAGTCGGCTTACCGAGACGCATGGCATATGCATCGAGATTTAGACAAATCTATCGGTGCGTTCATGTATACGCTTTTGACCAATAAGTGCTCCTTAGGCGGCGAGCCTAGTGATTCATCCTCAAGAGAATGGAGAACCTGGAAAGCTCATAAAATAGGCTGTGATACCGCATGGACGCTCATGTATCTTGAAAAGTCACCGTTCTAACCGGAGCCGCGCTTAGAAAAGTACCGTCTGTCGCTGATTTCGAAAATTAGATAAAGGAAGTATTTCATCCAAGAACAATATGCGTCTAAATGACTCAAGATTCTCATGATAACTATTCAAATCAAGCACCGCATAATTCCTGACCATGTTGAACATTACCTAAAAGCCACCTTAGCCAACGCAGCTGAGACCCGAAAAGAGCCTGGAAATGTTCGATTTGATGTTCTTCGCGAACCAGACGATCCGACTTGTTTTTACCTATACGAAGTGTACGTCGATCACGACGCGCAACAGAAACATTTCGCGTCTTCTCATTTTCATATCTGGAAAGAAGCCGTCAGCGGAATTATTGCGGAAAGAACCGTCCAAAAATTTGAGGCAGTATTTGTGACTTAGAGAACTTCTTAAAAGTAAGACTGAGATAGACAGACTTATTTTGTCTAACGCTGAACCTGCAGAGTCACAAAGCTAGACCAGCCGTCGCGTATGGGTTGGGACGCTGCGGTTGCACCCTGATCTTCGGTCATGGCGTAAATCACGTGGAAACCGGCGCGGAGTTTATGAGCTCGAAAATGCCAGTTGAATCCGGCGTCCACCAAGCTACCGGTTCCTAATGCCATACCAAAGTCGTCGACTGCGCTTGTTCCAATCGATGAAAGGTCGTCGCCCTTCAACTGCGTATACATCGCAAACGGTGAAAGAATCGAACGGTCTAACCAGATGTTATAACCAAGTCGAGCGTGATAGGCTTGATTGCTCATGCGACCACCAGTCGACAACTTGCGTTCGGCCGTAACGAATTCACCGTCGAAATAAACGCCGTACGCTGAAGCGTTCGCGTAATACGATTGAACAACGGTTTGATCGAAGAAGTCGTTTTCCATTTGTGCTGAAGCTGCGCCTCCGAGCATTACGGTCCAATCTTTCGACCAAGAGTTCGGCAAAAAGAGAAGGTCTCCGGCCCGCATGTGACTGAGACTTCCAAATACGAGACTTAGGCTACCGCCAAATAGAGGCGCTCCTTGCAAGCCCAAACTATTCGAATATTGCGTACCGTCTGCGCCCATTCCTTCACGCGTCGGCGTAAATGCACCTGCATGATAAATCAAAGAGAGCGGTAACGAGTCACCTGCCAGATTTTCAAAGCGACCACCTAAATCAATACCTCCGGCGCGACCATGCCCGGTTCCGGTCGTCATTCGACGAGCTAAAAATGAGGTCAGTCCAGGTTCATGAGTCCCAACGGCCGGAACGGGTGTATTACTCTCACGACCCACATTCGGTCGAAGGAAGCCCGCACTAATTCGAAGTGCTTTCGTCCCGAAGACATCGTACTGGACAAGAGCGTCTTGAACCGCCAACGGACGCGCCGGTCCAAGAGGACCCGCTTGAAGCATCGCATATTCATCCGCACCGATGCGGTCGAAAGCCAGATGTAAAACATAGTTTACGCGGTCATGTACCTTTCCGCGGAACCACAACCGCGCACGATGCACGGAAAAAAACGGGCGAGCATCGATGTTCGTCGCCTTCCGGTCGGTCCAACCCACCGCTGCATGAAAAAGCGCGTCAATCTGCAAAGGCTTGTCCGGTGTCGCATACCATTTTGCAGGTTCAGCATTCGCTTCTTGAACTTGCTTCGCGGTCTCATCCTTCACCTCAACCTTTTCAGATAAGGATGAGACCGAGGACGTCGTGCTCTGCTCCTCACCTGCGAACGCCAAAGCGGGTAGGCAAAAACTTAATACCGCTGCGTAACTGATATGACGAAATTTTCTCTCTGCATTATTCGTAAGCCTGTTCATTTTCTTATTCCTTCAAAGAATATGTCGCCAGGGGAAAACCTGAGTTCTTCGATGTCTACGCGGTCGTTTTACACCAAATTGAATTGATGTCGAATTATAATCGGGAATCCATCATAGTCGAAAGAGATTACGCCCGAGATTCCTTGCAACGATAGCCCGTCAGCGGAGTTTTTTCTCTAATCGGATAGAGGCCCATCGGCCCTCCAGGACTGGACCCAGCTCAAAGCCTCGAGAAATGAATAACTTTTGAAGTCCAAGATTACTCGAATGCGTATGCGCCTCAGCCCACTCAGCGTTCATCTCTCTAAACCAATCGAGCGCCATATCTAACATTCGCCCACCTAATCCATTTCTACGATGGGCTGGTAATACATAGCGTGTATAGAGATAACCGTAAGACTTATTCGTATCATCGCGGCGGAGTAAATAAATTCCATGCCCGACCACCTGGCTTTTGTTGTCACAGACGACGAGATATTTATGATTCGGATTACTCAAGCCTTCTCGGTACATTGCGGCCATCTCTTCATGAGAAAACCCGGGCACGATCGACGGATCACGGCGTGCTTCGGGAAGGGTCTCCAAAATCGTCAGTATAGACAATGACGACATGGTCGCGATATCGTCTTCTGATTCCGCAGCACGAATGAGGTATTTGTCCGACCTAGTACTAGATAACGATTGCGTCACTGAAAACCAGTGTATTCCTGCATCTACGTCTTCGCAAACCGCTCCGCCGGTCTGGGGCTATATTCCGCGCTAACCTCTGAAACAATCTCCCAAACGACGAATCAACCGATGACTTTTGTCTAGATTTTGGGTCATAACCTCTCCAGAAGCTTTGAGACAGACCGTTTCTTCTTGGAGCGAGGAGTAGCTATGCATATCGATTCTCACTTTGACTCAGGTAACATCGAAGTTGTCGACATCACTGACGATGCCCACGCCAAACTTCGCATTCGTAAGGATGCAGGTGATGAACACATGCAGTGGTTTTATTTTCGCGTAGACGGCGCCGCAGGTAAGGCGTGTACACTACAAATCATCAATGCCGGCGACGCTAGCTATCCGAGAGCCTGGAACGGGTATCGCGTCTGCACGAGTGTCGACCGCGAAAATTGGACTCGGGTTGATACCGAATTTGAGGATGGCGTTTTGACCATCGCTCATATGCCAGAAGCGCAAATGCAGTGGTACGCATACTTTGCTCCGCATACTCATGAACAACATCTAGACCTTCTCGCTCAATGTCAGCTTTCTGATCTGGTCACTGTTGATCGACTAGGTGCCACGGTCGACGGGCGAGATCTCCACCGTTTGGTCGTAGGCAACGGTCCGCTGAAGTTTTGGGTGATTGCTCGCCAACATCCCGGTGAAAGCATGGCTTCGTGGTGGATGGAGGGCTTCTTGGGGCGCCTGCTCGACTCGAACGACGCTATTTCACGAAACCTTCGAGAGCTAGCAACAATTCATATCGTGCCGCACATGAATCCAGATGGTGCAATCCGAGGTCATCTGCGATGCAATGCTGCCGGGGCTAACCTAAATCGGGAATGGGCCGAACCGACAATAGAACGAAGTCCAGAAGTCTATTACACGCGGGCCGCGATGGATAAATCAGGTGTGAATTTCTGCTTAGATGTCCATGGAGACGAAGAACTGCCCTATAACTTTCTCAGCGGCGCTGAAGGGATCCCGGGTTATGAGACAACCCGAATACCAGAGCTCTGCGAAGTTTTTGCGGCGGCATATCAGCGGGCCAATCCAGACCTACAACGTGAACACGGCTACCCCATTGCGTCGCCTGGCCAAGCGAATCTTAAGATGTGTACCAACGCCGTCGCTCACCGATTTCAGTGCCCAGCCTATACTCTTGAAATGCCTTTCAAGGACAATGATAATGCTCCCGATCCGATTTTTGGCTGGAGTCCAGAACGCTGTATACAGCTGGGTGCGAGTGGGCTAGACGCTCTTATCCTATTGGCAGAAGCGTTCAGCGCAATTGAATAAAGAACAAAAGCGTTGATACAAGCAAGATTTGGCCGTATCGAGCGGCATAATCGGTTCTCAAGCCGGCGACTTTTTGAGATTTGACATGGCAACCTATTCGCACAACTCACAAAATACTTCTACGACACTACTAACGACGTTACTCGCCGGGTTCATATGCGCCGCCACGCCTGTCCAGGCTCAAGATGTAGGCCTTAACGTATGGGGCATGGAATTTGCGACGATCGATAGCGAAAAGGTTGACCATATGGCCTTCTATCCTGGCCTATCACTTTCTCTGACGTTCGAGACAGAATCATGGGTTCTTTCGCCGAGTCTAGGTGCTGAATGGGCCGCCGACGGAAATTTTTGGGGAATCATGGCCATGCTTTACGCTGATTATCCTTTGAACGATCACTTTGGCGCCGACCTTATTCTAGCAGGGATGCACGACCAGGCTGGTGACGATTGGAAGAATGCAGAGTTTTTCGTGGGCGCAGGTGGGGGACTCAGCTGGTTTATAAACAAACGGGTTGCTTTCACGCCAAATGTTGTCGCGTATTACGGACTCAGAACAAACACATGGGCTTTAGCACCTGGCGTGAACCTTTGGGTCTCATTAGAAAGCCAGTAACAAACCGTTAGATTTATTATCGAAACGTGAAAGCTTCCAGCACAGCATTCGTAAATTTTGTGGGCGTCTTCGCTATTGTAATTCTAGTTATCGATATCTTGACCAGAACGGCTTGGTACAGCACCCCGCTGTCCTTGATATTTGCTTCCCCGACCCGAACCGTAAGGACGCTCCGCAGGGCTCGTCATCGTATGAAACACCAGTTGGCCGATACGCATGCCTGGATAGAGTTTTACTGCGGCTCGACCCAAGTTTGATAACTCAAGAGTAATGGTTCCTTCAAAACCTGGATCAATAAAGCCAGCTGTCGCGTGGACCACAATCGCCAAACGACCTAAACTGCTTCGCCCTTCTACTCGGGCCACGAGATCCGCCGGAATCTTCACGTACTCTGCAGTATGCGCGAGCGCGAACTCACCCGGATGAAGAATGAAAGGCTCACCCTCAGAAAGTTCGACGGGCGCGGTCACAGCGTCAATATTCGCTTTATCGCGAGGATCAATACAAGGAAGGTGCGGCAATTGATAGACTGCAAACCCAGTCCCTAATCGAACGTCGAGACTTGCGGGCTGAAGCTGCAGGTCCCAATCCGTGATGGGGTCTACAACCAAATCACCTTTTTCTAATCTCGCCTTGATATCTCGGTCTGATAAAATCATTTATCTGTTACCTATAACGTCCCGAGAGGCGTGCAAAGGCCAGGTGCGCAATTGTTTTAGGAAAAATCTCGGACTATTCAAAGCCTAATACCATTTCCTCAATCACGGTGAGTAAAAGCTTCAGGGTCAGGTCCAGCGTTACCTCGCTCGAACCCGAACAGCGATTGTACAATTTGTCTCTCGTATTTCTCATAACTCGGTTCAGCGACTTAATTCAGGCAAAAGTCCCGAGAAAAATATCTCTCCTTTGAAAAGAGGTGGTAGGATGCCAACGGAAATTAAATCGATATTTTCCGAAGAGAAAACGCCCATGTTGATGCCCAGCTCATTTGACCCTAAATCAATCCAAAAGCCACATTTGGTTACGATAGCCTACTCTCATTATTGTGAGCTGAGCCGCTGGGCTCTGGAACACGCTGGAATCGACTTCGAAGAGATACAATACATACCTGGTTATCATGGAAAATTTGTGGGCCAATTACGTCGCAATAAATCCGACCGCTCTCAAAGCAGTTACGTGGGTCAAGAAAGCGGTGTTCACGGCGGGCGACGCAAATATGCGGTACCTTTGGTTTGCCTGCCTGGTGGTCGAGTTCTAAAGGACAGCTGGGAAGTTCTAGAGTACGCGCTCGGCGAAACCGATGAAGAATGGAAAACGCTTTTCGATGAGGAACTTGGCGTCTCAGTTCGGCAATTAGGCTACCATTATCTTCTCGCTCCCGAATCAAAACACTTGCTCAACCGCATGATCTCTTCTTCCTCAGTCTATGAGCGTATCCTTTGGCTCTTCATCAACGGCAAAGTCATCGCAGGGATACAGCAACTGCTCGCGATTACACCCGAGAATGTTGAGCGCAGTAAAGAAACAGTACGCCGAATATTTGAATCAGTAGGTGCTGCCGTGACTGAGCGTGGAGGCACGCTCAGTTCGGACGGAAGTTTCGGAGCCATGGATATCGCATTTTGCAGCCTGGCAGCCTATTGTGTCATGCCCGATAATTTCGGGAACGGGGCCGTTAAAATGCCTGGCATCGACGACTTTACCCCGTCATTTCAGACGTTTATTAGAGAATGTCGAGAGACTGTCGCCGGCCAGTATATAATGAATACCTACGACCAAAGACGGACTGCTGTAATTTGATCAAGGACTCGTCTTCTTAGCTTATTTGTGAACGGGCGAAGCAGAGTCAAGGCCCGTCAGTATTTCACGCATACTGCGCTTTGAACTTGAAAATGGGTCCCAAAGTAATGGCAAAAAGAATCACATAAAACACGCCCAAAGCGGCAGGTGGCATCATTTCAAGCATTTCAGGAGTCTGCGTAAAAACAGCGACGAACCCAATAATATGAGCGGCAATACTGGCGTAGGCTCCGAGCTTTTTCCGCTTGAAGAACAAAACAATACCAACCCATCCCACAGCCATAGCAACAAGGTGCAAAGCCATCTTCGCGGGAGTCACATCAATACTGAGATCGCCCATGACCATCTTACCCGACATTAGTGCACGAGTGTTGTCGAAAGTAGGCTGGGCCATCATCAAAAACAGAAGGACAAGCGCTATCCAGTGAATAATCGTAAAAGATTTTGGTGGTGTTTGTGATTCGGTCATTATTGTTCCCCCTGGTGCATGGCACCGTGTGAGTCGACGCTCACTTGACCTCGCTTAAACCACTGTTGGGAGACAGGCACAATAGCAAGTCCAAAAGTTTGATAAGAACTAAAACCTTTGGGCAGGATTAACTGCTTTCATCAGAGCGAAAAAAGGAACCAAATCCAAGTCGCATACGCCTACGGAGCCTAAAATCACTCTACCTACTGATCATCGACTCATACCTCGGCGAAGTGTCACTGGGTGGCACGAAGGCCACGCCGCTTTGCCTCATAGCTGCCGTAGCGCGATAGGACCAAAGTTGGTGTCACCCAGACCACCCACTCAAAATCGCCTAAATGACCCGAAAATTGAACGGCGAGGAATGCGGTTACTGCTGCAGAGAAGGCAGCGAGCATCATGTCGATATGGAACTTCAGCCATTTCTTCCCAGAGGCTATCGTTTTGTACCGTTGCCAGGTTTTGCGCAGGACAGACACGCCAAGAACACCAAAAAGGATGCACACGAATCCCATGGGATTTTTGGATTGAATAAAGACCCTGACACCAAAGACGAACAGTCCCACAGATATGAGCAAGGTTAAACTACCGAAGAGATAGTCGAATACCGTTGGCTGTTGCGGAAGACTGCCTTTGAATCTTAGGAGTGCACGCCAGCCTTCGATACCCGTGTAAACAGCAAGCCAGCCCAGCCCGAACATGAAGACATTTTTACGAATGATGAGGTTGAGCAGAATCGCTGCGAACGCAAAGGTCAGTGAGACAGCAAATATGCGTCCAGCATTTGAATGACGCCCTCTGCGTTTCTTGGCCGTGAGCGCCAGCAGGCCACTGAATATGCAAATTATTCCGAAGCTTGCGTGAATCCAAGGGGTAATTTGGAGAAGTTCCTCCAAGTTCATCAACCTTCCGTCATGTCTTAAACATTGAACCGGAAGTGCATGACGTCACCGTCCGAGACGATGTATTCTTTTCCTTCGATGCGTAGCTTGCCGGCCGCTTTGACTGCGGCTTCGCTGCCGAGGCTCACCAAGTCATCTACCCGGGAAACTTCAGCTTTGATAAAGCCGCGTTGAAAGTCTGTGTGGATGACGCCAGCGGCTTCTGGTGCGGTCGAACCGCGTTTCACAGTCCAGGCCCGAGACTCTTTGGGCCCGGCAGTGAGGTAGGTAATTAGATCGAGCAGCGCATAGCCTTCACGGATGACTTTATGAAGTCCAGGTTCGGTAAGCCCCAGCGATTCTAAGTAATCAGTTTGCTCTTCGGGTTCGAGCTGAGAGATTTCAGCCTCGATGCCTGCGCTGATACAAATGACTGGAGCGGGAGATACTGCCTCTTGGAGTTTCTTGACGTGTGGATTCGCACTCGGGTCAGCTGCGTCTTCTTCTGAGACGTTCGCAATGTACATCACGGCCTTATCGGTCAGCAGGTGCAAGTCCTTGATGCGAGCTCGCTGCTCAGGCGTAAGGTCGAGGGTTCGAACAGGCTTGACTTCATTGAGATGCGCCAAGAGTGGCTCAAGAACCTCCATATCAGCACGGGCTTCTTTGTCACCTGACTTTGCAATTTTACTTTGGCGAGAAACTCGCTTCTCTACGGTCGCCATATCGGCCAGACAAAGTTCGGTTTCGATCACTTCGATATCTCGAAGAGGATCCACTGAGCCATCCACGTGTACAACGTTTTCGTCCTCAAAACAGCGAACAACATGCGCAATAGCGTTACATTGGCGAATGTTTCCAAGGAATTGATTGCCGAGACCCTCGCCTTGTGACGCACCTTTGACCAAACCAGCAATGTCTACAAACTCCAAACTGGTGGCAATGACTTTTTGAGAGTCGTAAATTTTCGCGAGCGTATCTAATCTCTCATCCGGAACCGGGACGACTCCGACATTCGGTTCGATCGTACAGAAAGGAAAGTTCGCACTTTCGGCACCCGCCGAAGACAGCGCGTTGAATAGAGTAGATTTGCCGACGTTGGGTAGTCCAACGATCCCGATATTGATGGCCATGATATTTCCTCAGCCATCTGCCCAAAGAAAGGAACACGATGGCCGGGCGTACTATTGCGACAAAAAATCACGCTTGTCCGCAATAATTTGATTCAAACGGCGTATTCATCCCAAATGTCAGCATAAATAAAGCATTTGCTCATGAACCGGTAAGGTGCCTAGTCCCAGCGCATGGTCGGGCATGATTGGTATCCAATGCTGCTTTTTGCTCATCTGGGTGCAACTTTCTATATGGTTGGCGTCATCTGGTTCGTGCAGCTCGTCCACTATCCATTGTTTGCTGAGGTGCCAGACGACCGGTTCGTAGACTATCAGGAGAAAAACGTGCGACGAACGACGTTCGTGGTTTTCCCTGGTATGTTCGTCGAGATCGTTTGCGCACTTCTACTGGCTCTGGACCCAGCCACGGAACAGCACTTCGGGCTCAATCTTATCGCATTCGGTTTACTTCTTGGAATCTGGGCCTCCACCGCCTTATTGCAGGTTCCGGCCCATACAGTGTTAGGCAGTGGATTCAATGCCGAGGCCCATCATAGGCTCGTGCGCACGAATTGGATACGAACGGTCTTGTGGAGTGTTCGAGGGATCTTAGCGATCGCTATGTTCCGCATCTAGGGTTAACTCCGAGTGTAGACCTATTGTATAGATTATTTTGAGCGACGTCACAAAAGATCTTGATCTTGTCTAGATATTGTATAGATATCTTGTCGTCACACTGGTAATTTCCCAAGCGAAAAAGCGGGGATCATTGTGACTGGGAGATAAGATAAGAATGATAAACCTGAAAAACAAGTGGGTATTCCCTGGCATGCTGGCGTTTTCTTGCATGGTTGCCGTCGGTTGCGGAAGCGACGAATCCGAACCAGTGGTTCCCCCCGCGAATAACAACAATACGAATAACAATAACAACACAACGCCGGGAAATATCGCTGAAGTCGCAACCGAGGCTGGTTTCAGCACTTTGGTTTCTGCGGCTGAAACGGCGGGGCTCGTAGGCGCTCTCACGGGAACCGACAAGTTGACCGTTTTCGCCCCAACGAATGACGCATTCGCAGCGCTTGGCGATGCTGTTCCTTCGGACGCGGGACTCCTAGCGAACGTACTCCTCCATCACGTTGTGGCCGGCGAACAGAAATCGGGCGACGTACTTGCAGCAGGGGAATTCACAACCTTAGCGAACACCTCACTCAAGTTCGACGCAAGCGGAAGCCCAATCAAAGTGAATGGATTTAACCTGAGCAGCACACTCGATGTTGCAGCTTCCAATGGTGTCATCCACATCCTTGACCAGGTTATTGTTCCTCCAACGATTCTGGAGACAGCAGCAGCGACCGCAGACCTTTCTACGCTCGTTTCTGCCGTAGGCGCATCTTCGCAAGGCATCAAGGATGCCCTCGCAGCAGGTGGACCCATGACGGTTTTCGCGCCAATCAACAGCGCATTCGCGAAGATTGACGGAAATGCACTCACAGCACTTCTCGAGAACACACCCGAGCTCGACATGCTCTTGAAATACCACGTCGTACCAAGCCAGGTCCTCGCTGGTGATTTGACCGACGGTCAAGAAGTCGAAACGCTTGCCGGCAAAAAACTCACGGTTGGAATCGGAAATGACGGCGCTACGCTCACTGATGAATCCGGTCAAACCATCAAGATCGTAGCTACAGACATCCGACTGCTCAATGGAACCGTTCACTTGATCGACACGGTCATTATGCCAAAAGCGAAAGACCCACTGAAGAACATTGTAGACACAGCATCTGACGCTGGTCTGTTCTCAACTCTTCTTTCCGCAGCAACAAATGCGGGCTTGGCTGACACGCTCTCAACCGGCGGCCCTTTCACGGTCTTCGCACCAACTGACGCCGCGTTCACGGCTCTCGGCGTAGATCTCACGCCCGTAGACGTCAACGTTATCACCAATATTCTACTTCACCACGTCGTTGGACGCTCGATGAAATCCGACGAAGTTCTAGGCACGAACGACCTATCTTCTCTCGCTAACCTTGGTCTTGCTGTCAGCAATGAAAATAACCAAGTGAGCGTGGGCGGTGCACAACTCAGTGCAACGATGGACGTCGCCGCCTCAAACGGCATCATTCACATCATGGATGAAGTCATCGTGCCCCCAACCATTGTTGAAGTTGCATCAGCAACCGCAGACCTTTCAACTTTGGTCGACGCTATCGGTAAAGCTTCTACCGCAATTCAGGGAGCTGTCACGCCAAACACATTGGCTGGTGACTCACCGATCACTGTTTTCGCTCCAACGAATGCCGCATTCGCCGCGACCGGGCTTGACCTGAACGCACTCGACCAAGCGACATTAGACGGAGTTCTCGCTCATCACGTTATTTCATCGCAAGCAATGTCTTCGGACCTGAGCGATGGAATGACTGTAAACGCAGCAAATGGTTCACTCACCATTGAAATCGATAGCAACACCGGAGCGGTTACTGTTGTCGACGGAAAAGGTGGACGTGCAAACGTTGTAGCTACGTTGAAAGATATAAGAACGCTTACTGGTGTAGTACACGTCATTGACGCAGTACTCATGCCGTAATCGTAACTCTACCCCACCCAAAATAGACGCGCCGTGTAGCATCGCCACATGCTACACGGCGTTTCTATTTTAAGTATAAGATGGATTGTAGAGCTTAGGATTAGGCCCAGATGACTTTTTCTTTTTTCTCGTACCAAGATTCGACTTGCTCTTTGCTAGCGTCCTCGATTGCGCCTCGTCGAATCTTCATCGTAGGTGTGAGGAAACCATTCCCGATTGTCCATTCAGTTGATACAACAGTCATGAACTCAAGCTGTTCATGATGCTCAAGCTGTTTATTGACGTCTGCCAATAGGCTTTCTAACGCGGCGCTCACTTCTTGCTTCGTATTCCCTTGGTTAACTTTCCCTCGCAGGTCCTCCGCCAGAACAACTTGTGCATAGGGCTGCGGCTGACCTGCGCCTGTTACGAGACTGAGTTCAACGTGAACATCGTTGTTGATAAGGTTTTCGATCGGCGCAGGCGCAACATACTTGCCCTTGGAGGTTTTGAAAATCTCTTTGACACGCCCGGTGATCTTCAGAAGGCCGCTGGCTTTGCGCTCTCCGCGATCGCCTGTCTTAAAATAGCCGTCTTCGGTGAAAGATTCTTTCGTAAGCTCAGGCTGTTTGTAATAACCAAGCATCTTACCTGGCGAGTCGATAAGAATCTCCCCATCTTCGCTGATCTTAACTTTGACTTCCTTGTACGGAACGCCAACGTACCCTGGTTCGTTGTATTCGTCAGTGGAGAGATGAGAATAAGCAAAATCCTCACTCATGGCATATCCTTCGAGAAGTTTTAGACCGAGGCTGCGATACCAAGCAATCAAATCTGCCGGTATCGGTGCGGAGCCACTTCCAGCCAGACGCACATGCTGTAAACCGAGCCCACTCAATACCTTCTTTTTTATGACGCGATTGAGCAGAGGGATTTTTAGAAGCTTTCCTAGTTTCTCCTTTGGTAGCTTCTGAAAGACACCCAATTGGAACTTCAGCCAAAGTCGTGGAACCGAAATGAATACGGTGGGTCGAGCACGCTGCAAATCCTGAACAAAGGTATCGAGACTCTCAGCAAAATAAATATGCCCGCGACTCAAAAAAGAGGTGCACTCAATATAGGCGCGTTCAAAAACATGGGCGAGAGGAAGATATGAAAGGCATCGATCGTTCTCATCGAGTTTCAGGTCACGAACCATTCCCCGCGCGGAAATCGACATCGGTCCAAACCCATGGGCAACACCTTTCGGGGTTCCCGTTGAGCCTGAAGTGTAGATAATCATAGCCCGGTCATCGGCTTTGCGAGCAGGTTGGCCCTGTAGTGGTTCGGTCTTAGCGATGATGTCATCCCATTTTTCATATTCGTCGTTGGGCGCGATCGCAAAACCAATTCGGGCAATTTCAGCCGGGATGCCTTGCTTAATCTCATTCCAATCGGGTTGGTCCAACTTCCCAATAAAAATGATTTTTGCTTCAGAATGTTCAAGAACGTAGGAAGCTGTCTGTCGGTTGACCGTTGGAAAAATAGCGACCGTGCAGTGACCTGCCATCCAGATCGCCATTTCAGTAATCATGAAATGCGCACAATTTTTTGAAACCATAGCGATGTTGCTTCCCGGCTCCAAACCCAAAGTCTGAATGTGCGCGGCCATCTTACGAGCCTCTCCTATGGCCTCCTTCCAGGTGTAGTCCTTGGTGACTCCATTTCCAAGCGGTTGAGTCAACCAGACTCTGTTCGCGTACTTCGTTTCACTTTCGTAAATGTAATCAAGGAGAAGTTTATCTTCACTCATATTTGACCTCTGCTTCCATATTCAAATGCCTAATCAGCAGGCACTCTTTCGAGGGTTTTATTCAAAGTACCTCGAGACGACCGGGTATTACCAAATTTTGGCCTAGAGGTCGAATGCAAACGGTTGCTGTGCATAAGTGCGAAAGAGTTCGGCATCAAAACGAAGTCTTCAGGTGAGCACGATAGCTGTGCTATGGCCTTTATTTGTGGACATTCCACTCGAACCCACCGGCTGGCCTGAAGATGCGACTTACGATGCCTTGGTTGCAAATTGGTCGATCTACCAAAGGGAAAACGGACATAAGACCAGTACCGATGATGTCCTTACTGCGTGGTACGCCGCCAAGAATATGGGCCTTCGAGCGCCAAATCGTTATTTGGATTTGGGCTGCGGCATTGGTTCAGTGCTTCTGCTAACCTCGCACGCACTTCGACCGCAATTCTCAATTGGTATCGAAGCTCAGGCCCAAAGTGCTCTCATGGCTCAAAAGACCGTGTCGCAGCTACCTACAGACTTATCGATCGAAGTCATGCATTCTGACTTCCGCTCAGTCATTGATACGAAACTGAGGGGAAGTTTCGAGCTGGTCACAGGAAGTCCTCCCTATTTCCCGGTGGGGACCGGAACGATGTCCAAAGACTATCAACGCTCAGCTTGTCGGTTTGAACTTCGTGGTGGGGTCGAGGCTTACTGTGTTTCCGCCGCCGAAGCGATGAGCGAGACGGGCACCTTCATTTTAGTTCATCAGACTGAGTGGAATGAGAGAGTACTGAAGGCAGCTGAACAAGCGGAGCTGTATCTTCAGAACCAATTGAACGTACTCATGCGAGAAGATCGCGATCGCCCTTTTCTCTCCGTGTATTGCTTTCGAAAGACCGAAGCAGTCCCAAGTTATGATGGGTTTGCAATTCGAACTGCGTTCGGTCGAATCACCGAAAGGTACAAATCTGCACGCGCGGAAATCGGTCTTAAGACTGTTGAATGAGTACAAAGCCTTTCGCTTTTGAAAATTTGTCTGCACACCTGCGAATCCAAAGGGTTAACTAGTGTTCCGAATTACGGAATCATTCACGGTCATGTTAGAGTCTACCTTGGTGGGCCTTCGTACAGAAAAAAGAGAGCAGCAGTAATGAAGCCCGCAGACGTCCGTGGACTCTACGAAGAGATCTCAAATGCAGTGACCCATGCGATTGCACTCGGACTAGCCATCGGAGCCACTGCATATGCCATTGCGATTGCCAAATCGACGGGAAGCATAAACGCAATTCGGAGTGCACAAATTTATGGGGCAAGCATGATTACTCTTTTCGTCTCCTCAACTTTGTATCACGGATTTCAGGTACAGCCCTACAAGCATTATTTTCGAATTTTCGACCACAGTACAATTTATATAATGATAGCAGGGTCAGTAACGCCCTTTCTGTACTGCTTTATACGTGAGCCCGGAGAACTCGTTTGGGTCCTGGTCGTTTGGCTACTCACCGCGTTAGGTATCGCTTACAAAATATTTTTTTTCGGGCGTAGCGAAGTCGAATCCGTTTCTTCGTACTTTATCTTAACGGGCGTGGGATTTTTCTGCGCAATCCCAAAATTTGAACTTTATCCCTATGCTGGACAAATTTGGATTGTTCTAGGTCTCGTCGTGTACGTTGCTGGCGTTTATTTCTACGTCAAAGATCAAAAACCGTTCTTCCACACCATATGGCATATTTTTGTTTTTCTCGGCGCAACTTGTCATTACATCGCGATTACCCAGTACGTTCTCCCAGCCGCTCTCTAGAGCTCATTTCGGAAAAATTACTTTGGTCGAGTTGACTGGGTTTTTGTCTTTGGTTTGCCATTTTATTTCAGGCCACCATCTTGGAAGGCTCGTTGTCGTTTGGTCGATGGGCTGCCCAGGTTTAGGTGTCAAAACGAGAACTCCTTCTTGCTGGCCAGCGAGCAATGTTCGCTCAATTGGCTCTGTCCAATTATGCAAAGCCAGATCAAATAATCCCCAGTGAATAGGTAAAAGCGCATTACCCCGTAACCACTGGTGCGCAATAACCGCTTGTTCCGGACCAATATGCCAATCGGGCCACGCTTGGTCATATGCTCCAACCTCAATCATCGTTAGGTCAAATGGCCCATATCGTTTCCCGATTTCTTGCATCTCCGTAAAGAGCCCTGTATCTCCCGAAAAATACACGCGATGTTTGGAGCCCCGAATGACGTAACCTGACCAGAGTGTTCGGTCTCGATCTAACAGATGTCGCCCCGATGCATGACGAGCAGGCGTACTAATCACTTCGACGCCCTCAAATTCGGTTGTTTGCCACCAATCAAGCTCGCGAATCCTAGACGCTGAGACGCCCCAATATCGAAGGTGGGCTGCGACCCCAAGTGGCACAACAAACGTCGCCCTCAATTCGTTTAATGACAGTATCGTTTTGTAATCAAGGTGATCGTAATGGTCATGAGAAATTACAACTGCCGTCAGTTTCGGTAGGTGTTCGACCGCAATAGGAGGCATGTACCAGCGTTTTGGGCCTAACCAAGGAACCGGTGAACATCGCTCACTCCATACTGGATCCGTTAGAAATACTTTATTTTCGATTTCAATCAGTACCGTAGAGTGGCCGAGCCATGTCGCTCGATAGGAGGTGCTCGTAGAAGTCCCAAATTCCGGTCCATACATCGGCTTGATAGGTTCGCTCGGTTCTGGAAACTGCCCCTTTGAAAAAGACTTTTGAATCATCAAAATCCAATCATTATACAGGGGCTCAGGATTCTCAAAAGTTGAGTCCGAATACAGTGATTCCTTCGACAGCTTTGCCATTCGAAATTCATCTGGAGATGTCCCAAATGCCGTATACCCCTGAGCAATAATCACCGTCAAAAGAAGTAAGAAGATCGCGGCAAGGCCCTTCAATACCGTCTTCAATGGCTTTCTGATTCTCAAATGCAGATTCCAGCTAAATGATGTGACCGATAAAAATCATTTAGATACTAAGGCTGATAGGTGACCTGAACAGCTACCGTGCCTACCAAATCATGATTATTCGGCTCGTGCCATCGACGACCATCTATAACGAGGGGCATCGAATCATAGGTCACGTATGCTTGGCCACTCGTGAGATGTAGATTGTCGGTTTCATCCATGAAAAGAACCACTTCATGAGCACAATCCCGGCTCGCTTCACCAGCATGAAGGTCTCGGCGGGAATTACCGCAAGACTGATGCTGTGCTCGAATATTGAGATAGGTATCTTGACTGGTCGTAGTAGATTTCGCGGGGACTCTTAGAACGACCGGTTCGGGGTCGGAATCATTCCACCAAACGCGAGAGCTTGGACCAACTTCTGGATCCCGAGGCAAAAAGTACATTGATGAATCATTCGTTCTCATCGAACGACTCACGAACTCGCCATTGGAAAGATTAATCGGCTGAACATCAAAAACTTCAAAGTTCAGCGTCACTCCGGACTGACTCAACTCAACAGTTTCAGCGTTGTTCGAGGCGTATACTCGAACTGGAATTTTGTCGGACTGATATTTTCCTGGCGGCAAAGTTGCTGTTTCCGAGTAAGGCAACCAAATGTCGAGGCTTTGCTCTAAATCGGGAGCCTGTGACCAAACCGTTTTATCATTTGCTTGTACAAATTGGTTCTGCCCCGCCTCATTGACCCCTCGTTGCGCATGAAGCAGTACGTTAAATTCTTGTCCAGATTCGTTCTCGACGCTCACAATTTGCGTACTGACGGAATCAAAGTCTGAACAAGTGCGGAACTGAGGAGGTTCTGCATCATTGAGAATAAATGACAGTGCTGAATCTACCTCGGAGATTGATTCTTTTTGTCGGCGCCATGTCTGGCTCAATTTTCGAGCTTCACAATTGACACCCACTTCGCAGGGTCTAGTCACTTGTTTCGTTGATGCGTTGGCAAGAGCGCCTTCGCCTATCGTCAATACAGGCGTGAATCGCTCGAGGTCAGGGACTGAGATAGCACGCGTATGAATGACGGTGCTTTGTCCTTGTCGTATATTCGGATAAGCAGCTTGCGCTCGATGTAACTTCACGAGCGTCGGGGTTCTCGTGAGCGATAGATTTAATGCATACAAATACACTTGATCATCCGCTGGTTCGGTCTGAGCAATAAGAGCATATTCAATTTCACCGGTCTGGTATTGGATCTCTAAGAAATACTCACCTCCACGATATGAATCTGGAGCTGTATTTCCGAACGGGTCGGGCATTTCAAATACGTTCCCCGAGGGCGCGAACAATGCGGGATAGGTTTGAGACGTTCCGTTATTTCGGCCGAGAGTACCAATGAGCGTCACAATCGGCACGCCTACAGCTATTGGCTCCTGCGCATTGGAAGGGGCCGCTTCACGGACGTAAGAGTGATTTCCAAAGTCCCATCGGTAAACTCCAGGTCCTTGTGGC
Source organism: Myxococcota bacterium (assembly GCA_036337945.1). Taxonomy (GTDB): domain Bacteria; phylum Myxococcota; class Kuafuiibacteriia; order Kuafuiibacteriales; family Kuafuiibacteriaceae; genus JAYZDF01. Next base: position 30,917 of record JAYZDF010000107.1, on the reverse strand, counting down.
CCGTTCATGATCGTGGGCTGCGAGTTCATCCAATTTTGAGCCTTCCAAGCGTGATAACCGGTGTATTGCGGGAAACAGATTAGGGCGTTCGTTGGTTCTCCACCGTTCATGGGGTCTCGTTTGCCAGCGAAAGCACCTTCCTGAGTCAGAGTTGGACCATCACGCTCTACGCGGTACCAAGTGCGGAGCTCCTTTGTATAATGGTTATAGCCCCACGGATGAGTTTCTAGACTGACACCATCGCTCGGGTATTGGTCAGCGATTCCCCAGCGTACGCCGGTTCCTTCTGTAAAATGTGCGAGCGTGAAGGAGTGGCCGACTTCATGAATAAAAGCGTTACCGCATTCGTCGGCCCACATTGCTGTCCATCCAGTCCAGCCCGCCGCCCAAGGGGCGTCGTCCAAATCTTGGTATTCACCATCCGGTCTGCGAAACCAACCCATCCCTACGGAAGTCCCAAAACTATATGGAGAATCATCACCATCAGCTGCCCTATTCTGGTTCAGGCCACGACCGGTATTCGACAAGTTTAAACGAAGCGCAAATTGATTCTTAATAATGGACCAATGGTGGTCATTGTCTGTGTAATAGTCGTGTTCGGCTTCTGACTGAATCAATTGTGGTCCCTGGGTGGTCGTAATCACCACCTGGTCTAATCTCCAAGGTAAATAGTCCACCCATTTCATCGTAGCTGCTGGAACCGAGCCATAAAACTCGCGCAAAATTTTGTCGCTTTGCCGAGTAGAGGTATCAAAGTTTTCTTCACCAAAGAGCACCATTTTTGCTCGGGTGACGGTAAATTCATTCGGCGCGGAAAGATCGATGAACGTATGCTCAAAAAGATAAAGAGTGTCTGATTCGACGTACGCTATCTCAAGTTCGTAGCCTTCTTGAATCCAGTTCCATGGCAGAACTGCATGAAAAGCGGCCGTCGAATACGCTTGAAGAGCGACATTCGTCAGTCCTTGCTCTAATATTTCGGGCGGTTTGCTCGGCGGATTCAAGGCGATAGGAACACTCTGTGAGTTTTGGTTTTTGATTCGAACATAAAGCGCTGCTGAACCAGAGATGTTTCTTTCGGGAGTAAACAACAGCAAAGCCGAGCGTTTGGCCATCAACTGCGGCGCATAGCGAGTGTCACCTGGTTCGTTTACGTGCGTTTGACCGAATTCTAATTGACCTCGAAGGACGTCGCGCGTCGAAGCCTCAGGCCAACGCGTGACGGCTCGCTTCCGTTCATCACAATCGATTTCTGCGTCCGGGTACGTATCGCCAGCATCAGCCGCTGAGGTCGCGCCTGTATCTGGACTGTTTGCCGCTCCAGCATCATTCCCCGTAAATGCGGAATCTTGGCCAGAAGTGCCGCCATCGAAAGCAGGCTCAGCCGGCCGCTGATTAACATTTTGCGCGCGCATGACGTCTTCAGAGCATGCGAAGAGGATGGCGATCGTTAGGGATGTGCAGAGATATTTAGCAGTGTCCTGAACAAAGCACATGATAACCATCATCGAAGATCTGACCCGAGCTTTCAAGCCTGTAGGGTCTTACATCGCGAACGGGATAAGAAGAGACGCTGCTGGGCCGATGTTCTAGGGTTTTACGGAGATTTTTACGATTTGCTCATTCGCTTTATCGGCAAAGTAGAGATTGCCGGTAGAATCGAAGGCGAGTCCCGCAATGGTTCCGCTCCCGCGCTGAGTATCGATATAGTCAACCAGTTCGCCATTGAGCTTAAAGCCGTAGATGGTCCCTGTCGCATGGTCAGACACCTAAAGATGTCCTTCATAAAGTGCCAAGCCAGATGGTTGTTGAATACCAATCATTCCACCATCAACCAAAGTGGTAATCGTCGCGTCGTAACGGTAGCTTGGACGGTTCGTATCGTAGTTGCGATAGGAAGAGCCTTGTACGCCACTGTTCGTGTCCATAACTGCGACACGCTTGTTTCCCGTATCCGCAATGTAAAGAAGTCCGGATTCCGAATCGAACTCAAGGTGCGAAGGTACGCCATCGACCATTGCGACCGAGCCTTGGACCCAACGATTGATTTCGCCGTCGCTATGGTCTGAACCGCCTGCTCCATGATCGTCGTTGAAGTCGTAGTGAGCAATCGCGCGGTGATATCCGTCGAACAGCCAAAACGCGTTTCCAGAATCCCAAGCGATACCCATCGCGTTGGGGCTATTGTGGAGCATATCGTAGTGGGCTGCATGATAAGGACCGCTGCCGCGATAGGTCATCACGTCTGAAGTCCACAGGCTTGGTCCCATGAAATCGACCGGCGCATTACCGGTGGTCTGAGGTCGATCATTCACGTTGCCGTGACTGGTGGCCAAACAAAGCTCGTTGCCGCAATACTTATCACCAAAAGCTAGGCCCGAAGGTTTAGTAAGGAAGTGGAGATGGGCGCCCCGACCTCGAATAGAGTTTACACTTTTCTGATCTGTACCAAGGTCGGTTCCCACCCAAAATTGACTGCTCCCTTCGTTGACTACCCAAAGTTCGTTTTTGCGTTCTGGATGAAACTCAAGGTCTGTGGGCAAGTTCAGGTCATCAGCCGCGTCGGCAACAACAGTAAGATCTACCTCGCCGAGGGAGTGAGTACCGTTTCCTAAAATTGCCAAACCTTGGGGCGGTGGTGGTCCCGCATCTGGTTCCATAGGCACACCTGCGTCAGGACTCACGTTATTCATGTTGTTGTTGTTATTGTTCGGCTGCGCCGTTTCTCGAGTCGTGTCAGTTGAACACGCAACAAGCGGTAGCAAAGCGGTCATCACAATTGATCCAGCGTAATTTTTCATCATTCTCTCAATACGTCCTGAAATTTTTATTCCCGGCCCCAGGCCAGAAACTATGGTGTTAGGCGCCCCAGCGTCCATCGGTATATGTGACCACCTAGAACAAAGTTCGGAGCAGGGCTAGGATAATCCCGCTACTCACCATCATTTATCCCTGTGTGAATCAATAGCTCTATTCGTCAGCACCTGAAACCGGTTCGAAAGTCAAACAAACCGAATTAATACAGTACCTTAGACCAGTTGGCGGCGGCCCGTCAGGAAAAACATGTCCAAGATGAGCATCGCATCGAGAACACCGAACCTCGACTCGGGTCATTCCATGAGAATAGTCCTCAACATTGGTCAGATGAGCCCCCTCTAGCGGCCTAAAAAAACTAGGCCATCCACACCCAGACTCAAACTTTGCGTCACTTTGAAACAGCTCCAGCCCACAACACTTGCAGCTGAAGGTTCCAATCCGCTTCTCCGTCAGGAGTTTTCCCGTAAAGGGACGCTCCGTGCCGGCTTGTCGCGTCACTCTGAATTCCTCAGGGCTCAGCTGTTCCCGCCACTCTTCATCTGTTTTGGTTACTTTATCCACCTCCTCAAAAAAGACCAAATGCGTCAAAAGAGGAAGAAAAACTTTATCTTCTCACGAAATCCAACGGGATAAGATTGATTGTGAGATCCTTCGCTGACTACAAGGATGTCATGCATCTCAAATTGACCTACTTCAATTTTCCGTTTTGGCGGGCGGAAGCGAGCCGTATTGCTCTTCACCTCGCCGACATTCCGTTTGAAGATGTTCGACCAACTCGAGAAGAATTCACCAGAATGAAACAGTCTGGAGAACTTCCTTATGGTCAACTTCCGGTTCTTGAAGTTGAAGGAAAAATAATCGCGCAATCAGTCGGGATTGCGCGGTTTTGCGGAAAGATGTCTGGCTTGTATCCCACTAACGATGATGTGGACGCTGCACGAGTTGATGAGCTGATGGAAACAGCGAATCAAATCACAGGACTGTTTAGACCTTCAATGCGGGAAAAAGATCAGACTAAGAAACTCGCTTTGCGAAAAAAATTGGCAGAATCAGACCTTCCTAAATGGCTCGGATTCCTCAACGCAAGACTGAGTGTCGAATCAGGAGGCTTTTTTGTAACCGAACGTCTAACCATAGCGGACCTTGTGATATGGCGACTCTGTAGCTGGCTGTGTGGTGGAATCTTAGACGGTATCCCTCGTTCAATTCTCGACGAGCATAGTGCGCTAAAGAAACATCATGAGATGATTGATGCTATTCCTGAAATTCGGGAGTGGATGAAAACCAACTATGGTCAGTAGACCTTATAATTTAGCAAGCCAGTCAGCGGCAGAATTCAGATCCCAAAAGGTTGCGCCGCGCTCGTGAGCATCCAAATAATCAACTTCGTAATTTGGGCTAAACTTCGTCTTCATCAATCCAACGGTTGCGCCCAAAGAAAAAGGCAGACACAAATCTAATTCGAAAATATCACCAAGTACGACAACATCCTTCCAATCCACGCCCACAGCAGAGCGGAGACCATCGAGGACATCGAAGTAGTTTTTGCGTCGCAATAAAATGGGTCGTGATAGACCCGGTAAAGTCAGATGCTCGTCAATTTGATCAAACGAAGAATCGATGATGTATTTTTTAGCGCTTCCGTAAACGCGTTCGACGAGCCACTTGAGACCGTCCGGAAACTCTGAGCCCAACTGCTGAACTTTATCTCTCACCGGCTCCGTATGTGAATTGGTCACGATATAAGTCTCGTAGCCTGACTGTTGATTGAACTTTTGCAGAAAATCGCCCGCATGGGGTCGAAAAGCGGTGATGGTCTTTTTGTAATTATACTTGTACAGAATCCGGTCGAGAATCCGGTCTCGTTCATTCTCGTTCGTAAATGCTGAAGCACGATCGAAGATCATGCGGGCAATCGGCATAATTCGCAGATATGGGTCGACGCAGGCTGGCGCGACAATTTCACCGCCAAATTTCCAGCCATAATCCTGGGGGTTTTGGTTCACCTGCTCACTAAATTCTTCCGCCCACGTCTGAATGACATCAGGGTCTTTGTCCGCAAGAAGAGCCAGATCAGCTAAGTAACCGGTACGATAAGGCGCGCCTTCTTTTTCGGCATCCGTCATTGTGCCGTCAAAATCCAAAACCAATAACTTAGTCATGTGAGCAGAAACTCACGTATTCGACAGGTATTGTCATCGTCAAAATGACGAATTGCTCATTTCATGACTGAAACAGGGCGTTATAGCAGCGAATATATTCAGGAATCGATTTTTCCCAAGAGAAGTCACTTTGCATGACCTGCATTTGAACCTGCTTCCATTCGTTCGGATTTGAGCGAAATAAATGGATGCCCCGAACCATCGCCTGAAGAAAAGCTTGAGCATCAACACTCTTCGCGACAAAACCTGACCCTTGGGGTGGAGAATCACTGACTGCCACTTCAACAACCGTGTCAAGAAGACCTCCCACCGGCGTCACGACAGGAAGACCTCCGTATCTCATGGCGTAGAGTTGAGTCAGGCCACAAGGCTCAAAGCGGCTGGGAACCAATATCATGTCACATCCAGCAAAAATTTGATGCGCGAGCGCATTATCAAAACCAATGTGGGTATATACGAACTCGGAATATCGTATTTGAAGCTCTCGATAGGTTTCTTCAAGGTCTGCTGAACCACTCCCTAGAATGACTAGGTTACATCCCTGCTCGGAGAGTAAGGGAATTGTTTGAGCGAGAAGATCCAGACCTTTTTGATAATCAAATCGAGCCACAACTCCAAGGAGTGGTTTTGACGCATCGTCCAGTCCACACGCGCTAAGCAAGGACTCTTTACAGCTTTGTTTTGGTGAGAGATTTGCCGCCGAGAAATGATGTTTAATAAAAGTGTCTTTTTGCGGGTCCCATGCATCTAACTCAACGCCATTGAGAATTCCCGTAACACCTTTTTCTTTCAGTATACCTTCTAGTCCATAACCAAACTCAGGGGTCTGAATTTCACGGGCGTATTGGGGGCTCACTGTCGTGACCACGTCGGAATGCTCTATGCCGAGTTTTAGAAAATGAAGAGGCCCTTCTTCCTTCGTGGCAACTTCAGGCAAGCAACCCGCCTCAAACCAGCCTTGATAGGCAAGATTGTGAATAGTCATCACAACTGGAGTTTGCCGGTGTGCAGCAAAGCCTTCACGTTTTCGTAGCCACGGCAATAATCCCGCATGCCAATCATGAACATGGAATATATCGACTTTCGTCTGGACCAGCTCATTTCCAAATGTCAGTGCTGCAAGGTTGAGAACAGCAAATCGTACTTCTTCACCGTACTCTACCCCGCCGATATTGACCGACCCATAAAGGCCTTCCGTATCAAAAAGGCCCTCTGCAGAGACAAACACGGTCCGAACATCTCTCGAGTCAGACAACTGCCAAAAGCCAAGATTCCAAGTCCGGCCTGCAAGTTCTAATCGTCCCGCAACGGGCAAAAGATGCACGCCTTTGCCCGATCGTAAGAGATTGTTTTTCGCATCCCGATAAAACGGAACAAGGCGCGTAAATTCAAAATCCGCGGAGCATTGCGCAAACGCATCGGGGAATGCTGCCGCCACATCTCCTAGACCGCCCGTTTTGCAATAGGGCGAAAGTTCGGCTGTTACGCTGAGTACCTTCAATGAAGCTATACCTCGAAACTAAGACTGCCCGTCCTGAGCCCGGGGACCTTGAGAACGATAACTATGGCGATTGTGCTTTGCTGTAGATGGGGCAAGTTCAACCGCTGACGTGACATCTTTCGTAGCAGGGTCGTTCGTCAAAAGCTCCGCCATATCACTCGCCAAAACAAGAGGCCCTTCTGGATAAACGTGAGTCCCTTTAGGTAAGACAATGATTCCTTTTTCAGTGACAAACGGGAACCTCTTTCGGTCTAGCTCATCGTCATAGCCAATGGATGTTCCGGGCTCAATAATAACGTTCTTATCGCAAATCACATTCCTGATCTTCGTTTTCGCACCAATGGAACATCCACTCATGAGTAAAGAATTCTCCACAGACGCTCCATTATGAATAAAGCAATCATACCCGATCATCGCCTGCTGTAACCGAGCACCTTCAACGACCGTGCCTTCACAAACCATACAATCATGAATATCCACAGGTGCCGTTCCCATATGTCGAACAAATCTCGCCGGAGGATGAAAACGCTGTGACGTTCGAATTCTCCATTCACGGTTGTAAAGGTTCAACAACGGCAGAGGGCTTCTCAGCTCCATGTTTGCTTCAAAGAAGCTATCAATCGTACCGACGTCGCGCCAATAGGGTCTTGCTTCGGGCGGGTCCCCTGGGACGCGGTGATAACTAAAATCATAGACAAACACTCTCAGTCCACTGGCCAGCATATTTGGGATGACGTTCTTCCCGAAATCATGACTAGAATTAGGGTCCGCTGCGTCGTACGTGAGCGCTTCCTTTAGTGGCTCGGCCCGAAAGAAATAATTGCCCATGCTCACCAAACAGGTATCTGGGCGACCCGGAATTGTTTTGGGATTGGATGGTTTTTCTTGAAAACCAATGATCCGTCCTTCGTCATTCACTTCAATGACTCCGAATTGATGAGCTTCGGATTTATGCACAGGGAATGCCGCTATTGTTGCATCTGCATCAAAATCACGATGCGCAGCCTCCATTTGAGACACATCGCACTTGTAAATGTGATCGCCTCCAAACACAGCGATGTGACGGGCACGATGATCATCAATTATGTGCATATTTTGATACACGCTATCCGCCGTTCCCAAGTACCAATGATCTCCGCGTCGCATTTGTGCAGGAGCAAATTCGATAAATTCGTCGTGGCCGCCAAGATGCCAGGTTCGATTCATGTGCCTAATCAGGCTCGCTGCCATATATTGCGTGAGTACATAAATCTGGCGATACCCGCTGTTTGTCAGATTAGACAAAACGAAGTCGATAATTCGGTAACGCCCGCCAAAAGGGGTTGCTGGTTTTGCTCGGTGGGTTGTGAGCGGCCCCAGACGAGAACCCTTACCACCGGCCATAATCATTACGATTGAATCTGTCATGCTCTTGTGTCCCTTGGTGAATATCTAAGCCTTAACGTAACACCCTTTGGTGACTAATGCGTGATTTCGTAGCAGTATTTCGGCGACGGGCTGGAAGAGTTGCGAAAAGAAGAGAGCTATTGGACAGAAATTGCTTTCGTGGCGGTAAAGGTCAATTCTGCTTTGAGAACGGTGGCTGTCCCTACTTTCACGGAGCCGGTCACGTAATAAGCGGCGCCGACCGTTTCATTGAGCTTGAGCGTAGAAGTAAGTACATCTCCTGGTTTCACCATGGCTCGGTAGCGCGCGCTTCGAATACGCGCCAAGACGGGGACACCGTCATCCTCAAGACGCCCGCCACGTTCACGATAAATGAGTATTTCTCCGGCTTGGATAAGGTGCTCAGTCGTAACTGTTCCTGGCAATAATAACTTTTGCCCTGCTCCATCGGTTCGGAACCACGGCCCATCTCCCGGCACTTTCCACTCTGCCGACAGCAGATTCGGCCCTTCTTCAAGAACCCTGTCGACGAGAAGATACTCGCCACAGGTGGGGAGAATTTGTCTGACGATGGCCAACGCTTCTTCAGCGTTATCTCTTATAAATGTATCCAAAACACGTGTCCCTGGTCACCGCTTTCGGCGGCCGTACATCCATATGAGATCTTTTGTTCGGTCTGTCACGCCAAATTCGTGGGCTTCTTTCGTCAATCTCCAACCCCAGTTGCCTGCTGCGATTCCGGGACGATTCATTCGGCCGCTCGAATCTAAGGCGAGCAGATCTTGCATCTGTACCATCGCGAGTTGGCCAGAAGAGCCAAAACACGCTCGAATCATATCCCAGACCAAATCGTGTCCATCGACAGCAAAATACCTGCGAACCTGATCTTTCAGCCAATCGGACTCATTTTGCCACCAACCCAAAAGGGTGTCGCTGTCGTGTGTTCCTGTGTAGACTACCGAATCAGGCACCACGTTGTGAACAGCGTGGATATTGGTAGGATCTGCATCAAAGCCAAACTGCAGGACTCTCATGCCCTTGAGAGAAAATTGGTCTCGGAGCACTTCGACAGGTTCATCGATCAACCCTAAATCTTCAGCGACGAAAGGAAGCTTTGGCCACTGGCGTTGAATTTCCTCGAAGAACGCAGCGCCCGGTCCCGGAACCCATCGTCCGGTCAGAGCAGTTTCGGAGCCCGCCGGAACGGACCAATAGGCAGCGAATCCACGAAAATGATCTAATCGAACAACATCGACCTGCTCCATCGCGCGAGCAATCCGCTGTTTCCACCATCTAAACCCACGGGCCTGCATCACATCCCAGCGATAGATGGGGTTGCCCCAAAGCTGGCCGGTATCGCTGTATGCATCGGGTGGAGCACCTGCGAGTTCTAGGCATTGCCCTTTTTTATCGAGCAAAAAGAGACCTTGATTCGCCCAGACGTCCGCGCTGTCGTGTCCTACATAAATCGGAATGTCTCCCATAATCCGGACACCCTTGTGTTTGCAGTATTGACGCAAGGCGGACCATTGTCGCTCGAAGAAGTACTGCATTGCGACGAACTTATCGATGTCTTCAGCCAGCTCAACCCGAGCTTTTTTGATGGCTTTGGGCTTGTACTGTCGGAGATCTGTAGGCCAGTCCCACCAGGCTTTACCGTCATACCTATTTCGAAGCGCAAAATACAAGCCGGCATCCTCAATCCAATCCGATGACTCACGAAAGGCTTGCATCTTAGCGAACCAAGGATGATCTGGTTTATTTAGCAATACAGATGCAGCATGATCTAACAGAGGCCATTTCTCAGCGTTGACAGCAGCAAAATCAACCTGCCCAGTATTGTCGCTTCTAGGCGGTGGCGCATCTAAGAGCCCTTGTTCGTAGAGACCAGCAAGCTCCACCAACAGAACATTGGCTGCAAAAGTCGACCAACTACTGTAAGGACTGCCACCGGATTCAGGCGGAACCAGCGGAAGCACTTGCCACCAAGTGAAGCCCGCATCGGCCAACCAATCAACAAAGCGAAAAGCTTCGGGACCAATCGTTCCGATACCATATGGCCCCGGCAAAGAGGTTGGATGAAGTAAAACCCCTGCGGTGCGGTTTTCGAAGTAGTCCCCTGAGTGAGAAATCTCTTTAAACTTCGCCTGATTAGGACCGGGAGCGGAAAGAGCCTCTTCGAGTGCTCGCTGGTATACATCTGCGCCATTTCCCAGTTCTGGGAGGTTACTCTGAGCCAACTTCAATTTCGTCAACAATGCTGACTCTAAATCAACACCCAAATGCTCTTTCGCTAGCTCCAAAGCACGGCGTGCGTATAAAAGATTCTGTTGGGATTCAATCCCTGACACATCATCAAAAAACCATGCACAGCTCGTGAACATAGCACGGGAAAATCGGAACATCTCCATCACACCAAGCAGCATATCCCCTTTCCCGCTTTTGAGATGCTTTTGAGTGAACTCCTCTGTCGTCCATTGCTTCAGAACTACCTTCACATAATCCAATTGTGCGGCTTTTAGGTCATTTTTAAATTTTAGACCCGTTTGCTTCACCTTGAGATGAAATTGATCTCGCAGCCACGAAAGGGCGCCTCTCAGCGGAGCACGCCAAGCTTGATTCCAACCCGACCCAGGATTAATTGCACATCCACAATCTCGCTCCCATCGACCGACTCCATGCGCACAGCTCCATGCACTTGGCGTCACCAATTTTGCTCGATAGACAGGAGGATTTCTCGCCAAAAATGATTCACAATTTTCGAGAACAACATCATCACGTTCACTTAGGTCGGCGATACATTTCGCAAGTCCCATTTCACCATAGCGATGATGATGACCGTAGGACTCGCCGTCCGTAGCAACTAAAATGAGTTGTTCGTCTTCCGAGGTATCGTCAAAGCGACTGACAATGGAGTCCGCGAATCTTTTCCCATCATTGAGGAGTCCGCCAAAGGCTATGCCATGCGAAATATCACCGTCATAAACTAAGACCGTGATTGTCCGACCAGAAGGTAAGTCGACAAGATAAGGTCGACGAGTAAAGCCCTTTTTCAATTCACTTACCGGGGTCCAATCATCATCGCCTGGAGCCGCGATCGCTTCTATCTGACTCGGTGCAAGAATTGTATATTCAACGCCGGCATCAACCAGTGACTCTAAAGAAGGCAGATTTACGGCTGTCTCTGGTAACCAAAGCCCTTTTGGTCTCCTTCCGAATCGGACTTCGAACTCTTCAAGGCCCCAGTGAATCTCAATTTGTCGTTCTTCAGCTGTCGCCAGTGGAAGAATGATATGGTGGTAGGACTGAGCAACCCCATTGCCATGACCTTCATGAAAAAAAACACTCTTCTTCTCAGCTTCAGCAAGTAATCCGAGCAGACGTGGTTCGTCCCGCTCCGCCCACCTTAGAAGAGTCGCGCCAAAGTCAAAGCTGATATGTTCGTAATTGTTTATATAACGAAGAACACTCTCGTCTTCGTCCATGATGGGAGCACGGCCGTTACGAGCATAGCATTCGGCATAAATGCGCTTGTTCCAGTTTTGATACGGTGCCGCAGAAGGTTGTCGGTCCACATCGTCTGTCCATGGGTTTTCTCGTGGAGGTTGGTAAAAATGTCCATGTATACAAATCGAACGGGTCATTGGCTTCCTTCCTCTTTACATGCTCGCTGGCCTAATCACTAATGCTCCTAGAGGAGGAAGAGTAATATTTGCCCAGTGATGTTCATAATGCCCTTCGTGGGCCGCTTCAATTTCCGTTGTGCCAAGGTAACCCGAACCACCGAAATCAACATCATCTGTGTTTAGGATGATGTCCCACTTCCCTGGTCGAGGGAGGCAAAGGCTATAATTTTCACGAGCAACTGGCGTAAGATTGAAGATAACCGCAACCAACTCGTTGTGGTCATCCCCCTGCCTGATAAAGCTGAGGACGCTATTCTCGGCGTCATCCCAATTGATCCATCGAAAACCGCGCTCATCGCAATCAAGTTCATGAAGAGCGCCAATTTCCTTGTATAGCTGGTTGAGTTTTTTCAGAAGATTGTAAACACCCTGCGCTTTGGGATCTTGCAGGCGTGCCCAATCGAGTTGCGCTTCCTGGTTCCATTCCTCAAATTGCCCCATCTCGGCACCCATGAATAATAATTTTTTGCCTGGATGCGCGTACATGTTCGTGTAGAGGAGTCGAAGATTCGCAAATTTTTGCCACTCATCGCCTGCCATCCGCCCGAAGAGAGACCCCTTCCCATGAACGACTTCGTCATGAGACAACGGCAAAATAAAGTTTTCACTATTTGCGTACATGGGGCGGAAGGTGACGTCTTTATGGTGAAATTTTCTATGTACGGGATCCTTAGAGAAATATTCCAAGTGGTCGTGCATCCATCCCATATCCCACTTAAATCCGAATCCTAACCCGCCCGCTTCCAGTGGCTTCGAAACTCCTGGATAGGCCGTTGATTCTTCTGCGATCACTTGCACACCAGGAAAGTCACGGTAAGCCAGAGAGGTGAGTGATTTTAGGAAGTTTATCGCTTCTAAATTTTCACGGCCTCCGTGAGCGTTGGGCTCCCACTCTCCGTCGTTGCGAGAATAATCGAGATAAAGCATTGAAGAGACGGCATCCACTCGCAGACCATCAACATGAAATTTATCAAACCAAAACATAGCGCTGCTGAGTAAGAAGCTGGAAACTTCATCTCTTCCGTAATTAAAAATTGCGGTACCCCAATCTGGATGATCTCCACGCCGAGGATCAGGATGTTCATAAAGCGGTGTGCCGTCGAAGCGGTAAAGCCCATGGGCATCATACGGAAAGTGAGCAGGCACCCAGTCAACAATCACCCCGATACCGTTTTGATGGAATTGGTCGATGAGATATTTCAGCTCGTCTGGATCTCCATAGCGAGAGGTCGCAGCAAAATATCCTGTGACTTGATATCCCCAAGAACCATCATATGGAAATTCCGTAATCGGCATAAGTTCCACATGCGTAAACCCAAGATCTTTGACGTGCTCAACCAGCATCGGCGCGAGCTCGCGGTAGTTATGGTATCGACGACCATCATCCCAAGGACGCTTCCAAGAGCCCAAATGAACCTCGTAGATGGACATCGGAGACTTATGCAACGATGCTTCCGCTCTTTGCTTCATCCACTTCGTGTCGTTCCAAGAATAATTATCTTGCGTCAAAACGGAGGCTGTTTTGGGAGGAACTTCTGCAGCAAATGCAAAAGGGTCCGCTTTTTCGAAGGTCTCGACGGTTTTTGAGCGAACACAAAACTTGTAAGCATTGCCCATATGCGCTTCGGGAATATGAACCTCCCAAACTCCAAAGTGTGGAGTCTGAGTCATCCAATGTCGTGTATCATCCCAGCCATTGAAATCTCCTATTACTGAAATACTAAATGCGTTAGGAGCCCAAACGCGGAACACGTAGCCTTCATCCGCCGGATGTGCTCCGAGGATTTGATACAGCCGGGTATGCTCTCCGCGATAGATTGCTTCTTGGTCGTCAGTTGTAATATTTCTCATAAATTTCTCGTTAGTTTCCTAATTCGAATCTCTGTCCACTTTTGTGTATTTTCGAATTCGCGCCGTAACAATATGTTTAGAAGCGATAAAGCAAGTCTAATAACCAGGGTTGGCCATCTAATTTTGGCGAAGTGCGTTTGAGTGAACACATTGAGCAGATAGGTTTACGGAGGAGATACAAAAGAAGGGTGACAGTAAAATACCGCGGGGGCTTACACCCGTCACCGCTTCTCCTGTTCGCTGAAGTTAGACGAGGGTCTACTTGCCTTCTACAGCTTCAACAATAACTGTCGCGACTCGATAAGGGTCGCAGTTTGATGCAGGACGACGATCTTCAAGGTATCCCTTCCAATCGTTGGCTTCTACCGCATTCGGTACACGAATCGACGCACCACGGTCACCTACACCCCAACTAAACTTGCTGATGTGCTGTGTCTCGTGCAGACCCGTCAATCGTTGGTCGTTATTTTCACCATAGTTTTCAATATGGTGAGCATGTCGACCTGAGAATCGCTCTAGAACGCCAGTGAAGTAGTCTTTTCCACCCTCTGAGCGCACCTTCTCGTTGGAGAAATTCGTGTGACAGCCAGAGCCATTCCAGTCACCGTGGACGGGTTTCGGCGAGAGATTTACATCCGCTTCATACTCTTCAGCTAGGCGGTAAAGTACGTAACGGCTAACCCATAAGTCGTCGCAAGCTTTGAGAGTATCGTTAGCAAAGCATTGGAATTCCCATTGGCCAACAGCAACTTCTGCGTTCGTTCCGGTCAGGGAGATTCCCATCTCAAGGCACTTGTGCAAGTGCGACTCAACCAATGCGCGGCCGCGAACCTGATTGCCACCAACGCCGCAATAGTAAAGACCTTGCGGTTTAGGATAGCCGCCCTTCGGGAACCCAAGCGGAATGAAGTCTTTCGTGATGAAATATTCCTGTTCGAAGCCCCACCAAAAACCAGCTTTCTCGAAGGTTTCTTGGTGTGCGCGGAGTCCTGCGCGGTGGTTGCTTTCGTGAGGTGTTCCGTCGGTGTTTAGGACTTCACAGAGTACAAGGTAGTGGTTCTCTTTCCAGCGGTAAGTTCGACCAGGTTTGAGAATACATTCTGATGCATGCCCTGGCGCCTGCTGCGTTGAAGAACCGTCAAAGTTCCAGTCTGGGCAATCCGCCGCGGTAATTTCACGGTCTTCGCCGAATTCAAAGACCTTTACCTTCGAACGCAAGTTCGAGGTTTGGTAACCATCAAGCCAGATATACTCGAGTAATAAATTTGCCACATTGTCCTCCAACAATTTGAATGTTCGGATGCCGCTTTTCGACATCCAATATGCTTAGTCCGCGGGTCGACTAAGGGCCTTAGTACTTAGTGTCAACTGTGGTTTGATGTTTTTTCCGCTCGGATTCCAGGACAGGAAAATTCTGGCGGGAATTTCCGAATACTTATGTGACAATTCTGAGTCTTTGTTTTTTTCTCGGACTCCGGTGTTTACAGGTGTCGACGCAAAACGGGTGATATTTCTCGTGCGCTCGGAGCGCTGTTCGGATGGCGACGGCCTGCCTCGAAAACCAAATTTTTTCTATCGGTTGCTCAAGCGCGTTGCCTAAGTGCAGATCCGGCCTCCCCTCTGCGTAACAGCAAGGATAACAATCAGCGTTTGGGTCAATGTAGAGCTTATCAAGGCCGAAAGAACAGCTTATAATGCCAGAGTTTGCGCGCTGACTACCAATGCCTTTAGTTCTGAACAACGAACTCCTCTGAACGCTGTGCGAGTGCTTTATTCGAACTTCATCGACGCCCCAATCACGGGCCATGGACTCAAGTTGGTCCTGCTCTTTTTCATTGGTCTTCATTGGGATCCATTGCGCGATGATTTTCGTCTTGTATCCCCCTTTTTTTTTGAGCACACACAGGTACCTCAGATTATTGACTACTTCCTCGAGCGTCCCCCCGACTCGATAGGACTGGTATGAGACTTCAGAAAGTCCATCAATTGCGAATATTATACGGTCTAACCCAGCGTCTAAAATTCGGCGTGCTCGCGTTTGGTCCACCAAGCTTCCATTGGTGGAGATGTCGATAAAGGCACCTGTCTTTTGTTTCAGTAACTCCGTGGCTGCTTCGAGTTGAGGATGCAAAAAAGGCTCCCCTCGAGTCCCATAAAGAGCAATGTTTTCGAGTCTTTCGGGAAGCGACTGGACCACTTTTTTCAACTCGAAAAGTTCGAGCTTCCTCCTTCGCACATCGTCTTTGCGAAGAGTCCGACAAAGCGGACAGCGATAGTTGCAATAGTTGACCAATTCCAGTTGCAATTTCCGCAAAGCATCCATTTCGGCTTGAGCAATTTGTCATAACTCTGCGGAGCAATACCAGTTCAAGGGAAGCCCGTAATAAAAGCTTCGATCTTCACACAACGCATTCAGGTTTCTGCCGATATCCTACATAGACGCACCTGCATCAAAAGGGTTAAACACTGTGTGGCAAACGACAAAATACGGAGAAACCAGTATCCCAGTCGCCCCGGAATGGGAAGACGCTACAGTTTCGACTTGGTCAGTGCCTTCTTCTCAGGATGAGTATACCCAAGCGTTTTCTCTGACCCTGGTTCAGCGCCGTCTTCAAGAAGCTTCAATCAATCTCGACGAGCTGATTTACCCCAGCGTTTCGGAGGGGGTCATACAGCGAACTCGGAGACCAAATATTCCAGTCACATCATTGGAAATCGAAGCACGAACAGCCGAGTGGTACACAGAGTCTCCAGTCGGAAGCCTCTGGCAAATCCAATGCGCATTTACCCGTGAGTCATGGATCTACATTCTCACTGGTTCGGCAACGACCCGTAATGCGCAAAAGCAATGGGGACCAGTTTTCGAAGAAATCGTGAGTAGCATCGACTTAGCCAGAAGCGAGGTCAGTTCAAAGGGAACATTAGGAAGTTGAGACAATGCCAATCAGTAAGCCACAAGTACAACGAACTTCGTTTCTAGGAAATAAGCTGCATTCACTTCAGGATGCACCCGAGGGACACCTTCGTAAAGCGGCCGCAATCATCGACCAGAATATCGGTCAAAAGAATGACCGCAAGATTTCGTACAACGACGTTCGCACAGCACTACACAAACAACGCGACCTTTTTTCAGACGGGCTCCTTGAAAAGCATGGCATGTCTCGCACTGACTTCATCGACGCGTTGAGAGAACTCGATGGTAACTTACAACGGCAACGGTCTCTCACTGGAAAACCATTTTGTACGAGTCTTCACATCGATTGCATTAGAGACCCAGACACCCGAAAGGCAGCTCAGGCCGTCGCAAAGGCATTCGGGCGTTCCGAAAACGACCTAAATCTAACAGAACTTAATCAGGCAAAAGAAGCCCTCGCAAATAACTCAATCCCAGCTTGCGATAATGCATCACTGATTTGTGATAAGCACCTCAGCAAACTTGAATGGTTCATGCAAACGGGAAAAGGAAACCTCGTAGTTCATCCGGATGTCACGATAAATGGCGTCGAATTTAAAGAAGCCTATCCATTACCTGGCAACCCAGATGATCCTGAAACGATCAAAGATTTTAACGAAAGGTTCAACGAGACAGGTTACGACCTTATCTATTTTAAAGATCAAAACTCCCAGTTGTACGTACTACCAACTATCGACAAGCCCTTACTCGCGAAACCGAAAATGAGAGTACAACTAGGAAAAAGCGGAAGGTATCAAGATAGCGGTGAAGTTATTGCTGTAAGAAGCGTGAATAACTCTCTTCATAAAGCCACTGTTGGCTTCTGGGCTGACGCGATAAATGCGACTGTAGAAACATTTCGTTCAAGTTTCGGTAGAGACTTCGTCACTTCGTATAGAAAGCTTGAAGATATCAAGAAGTACCAAAAAAATAATAAGGCGGGCATCTCTCAAGAACTACTGATGCTCACCGGCGTAGGAGCAAGCTTAGGCGTGGGAACGCTTTTCGATCCGCACACAATTCACGTTGCCCTTGGCGCAGCTGGTGTCGTGACCGTCTGCAATGTCGCAGACGTTATAGGAAAACATTTACACCTCGATCGAAGACCGATTTACCATGCAATGGGAATCACGATAAATCGAGACGAAAGGATATACTAACCGTGCCTCGAAAGACGTACGGTGGCATATCGCTAAATATTCCAGACAACTTCAACGACACCACGACCATAACACTCGTCCATCGCTCAAAAGAAAAATTTGAGGGCCTGCTTGCTGTCAACTCGGTGAGTTCAGGAGCTACGATGATTACGGTCGGCCGACGTGCTCTTATGGACCCGCCTGTTCCACTTGCCTTGTACGCCGAACATCAAGCCGCAATCATACGAGCTTCGCACCAAAAATCTGAGATCATTCGACAGGGTTCGTTGGACGTAGAAACCGGCCACGAGGCGTATCAACTTGAAATTACCTTAGAGCATGAAGACGGTACCGTTACTCAAAGCTACGTTTTCATCCATACACCGGCGAAAGTTGTCGTTGTCTGCGGATCTTCCTCAGGAAGCCAAGCAAACCAGCGCAATATGAGAGAATATATCTCCAAAATTTCAAGTTCTATTGCTGTATGACCCTGGATTTTTAGCGCGGCAACGTTAGTATCGCTACATGGCAATATCAGCGCCAATGGTCTCTCTGGACTTCCGAAGAAAATCTAAATCTGAAATGAATCAAGCAGCGGAGGAATTTCTCGCTGTTCAGAAAAAAAGACGCTCCGTTCGACATTTCAGTAAAGAGAACATTCCTCTTGCTGTGGTCAGAACGTGTATTGAAACGGCCGCTCAAGCGCCTTCTGGTGCGAATAAGCAACCTTGGAGTTTTGTTCTCGTTACAGATGCCGAGGTTAAGAAGAAGATTCGAATAGGAGCGGAAAAAGAGGAAAGGGAGTTTTATGAATCTCGTGCATCGGAAAGATGGCTAAACGACCTGAAACCTTTTGATACAAACGAAAACAAAGAATGCCTTGAACAGGCACCAGCTCTCATCGTGATCTTTGCCCAGCGGCATGGACAGAATCGAACAGATCAACATTACTATGTGAATGAATCAGTCGGTATTGCATCCGGCCTACTTCTAGCGGCCTTACACAATGCAGGATTGGCAACGCTAACTCATACTCCTAGTCCCATGAAATTTCTTCACGAAATCCTTCGCCGTCCAGAAAATGAAAGAGCATATCTTTTGATCCCTGTCGGCTATCCAGCTGAGAACTGCACCGTACCAGCAATAAAAAGAAAAGAGCGCGAAGAGTATCTTATAGAAATCTGATCGAGGAATCGCTGAGCACGGCTGTTCAAAATGGCAACGCGCGGAGAATCAATCTATTCAAAAAGCCAAAGGATAATTTACTTCGAGGTCTAGACTCAACAATGGTCAGGAATGCTTTTTCCGGGTGAGACTGTGGGTTTGTTCGACTAAGTCCAAGTTTTTACCGAACTTTTGGGAATATTTTGCCAAGTAACGTCGTACTAGTTTGAGAAACTTGCTTGCCGGTCGCGAAACCGTGCCTAAGCAAGGATTAGGAGAGTACTGTCAATGTTTATGTTTATGGATCCTCTGTACATGTTAGTTATCGGAGCTGGGTTTATCTTGAGTTTCGGTGCGCAAATGTGGGTCAAGTCAGCCGTCAAGAAATGGTCGCAAGTACCCACCGGAAGAGGTTTAACGGGCAAGGATGTCGCTCAATTGATTCTTGATACGAAAGGCATTCGAGGTGTCCGAATAGAGGAAACTCGAAACTTCATGGGCGACCATTACGACCCTCGTGATAAAACATTGCGGCTAAGCCCAGATAACTACCATGGTCGTTCAGTTGCAGCAGCGGGTATTGCGGCGCACGAAGTTGGACACGCCGTACAACACGCCGATGGCTATGCCCCAATGTCTTTTCGGCAAACAATGGTTCCGATTGCAAATCTTGGAACCTCCGCGGGGGTGTGGTTCGTCATGATTGGCGTAATGCTTGGCATGACTGGTCTTGCCAAACTCGGGGTTGGATTGTTTGCCGCCTTTGTCGTTTTTACATTAGTAACATTGCCGGTGGAAATTGATGCATCAAGACGAGCAACCGCCGCCCTGGCCTCGACATCAGTCATCGCTCCTCACGAAATGACCGGCGTAAGGCAGGTATTAACAGCAGCCGCAGCAACATATTTAGCGGCTGCTGTAGGTGCGATTCTCCAACTCATTTATTGGGCCGCTCGAGCGGGCTTGATTGGCGGGCAAGACGACTAAGTATTCTCTAGTAACTCGGTCAAAGCTCTTTTGAATTCGTCAGATAACTGTAACCAAATCTCTTCTCTTCCGTCTTCAGGAAGGTTGGATACAAATGCAGTTAGAAGTTCCTCAGCGGGAAGACTTGAATGCATGGCACCAAGTAAAGGGACATAAACCGTCTTCGCGGAAAACTCTCGCGTAAGCTCCCACAATTTGCACCATGTCTGGCTCAGACATTCTATGGTGGTGACATCTTCAAGATTACTATCGTAGACAATCGCGACTGCTGTTCTAGGCCCAACGCGCTTAGTTATTTTGATCGTGCCTAGTTGCAAAGGTTCGGCATAAAGAAGTCCAGTCATCACTTGTACCGGATGCTGTGCTTTTACTTCGAGCTGAGTCGGTGCACTGAACACGCGAAACGTGTCATCCTCGACGATATTTAAATCAAAGTGGCGTTCCGCAGGGCGCTCCTTGACCAGATGAATCGTTTTTCCTTTCAATTCTACCGAATCACGTCGACCGCCTTCGATAATTTTCAATCCACTCGGATGCGACTTCACAGAGTCACATTATAACAAGCTTTTCAGAGGCTTAGGGGCCAAACAGACTACGCAAAACCCTTGATATATCATGGTTATTTCATAAAATCCGATAAACGTATCCTACATTGTGCGCAACTATCGCGTAGACAGGACGATAAACTGGTCATGCCTCGGACTATCAGAAGTAAGCCACAATGTCCGCCTTCGATGGTTGATGCATCACTCAACGCGGCCAATGAAAATCGACCTTCTGAATCCGTCCATTTCAATGGCGCACCGACGAAAGCGGAGCGAGCCGCAATGACGGGAGCGGGAGTTGTGAGTATTGCTGGCTCAGGTTTACTCTCCGCGACCGCGATCAATGGCGGCGGTGCACTTCTTGCGATCACTTCAGTGATGGGTGTCCCTAATGTGGGACTTTGGGTAGCTGTTGGAGCGACCGGTGTTGCTCTTCCCGTAGCCGGCATCGCCTTGGGCGTCACCCTGCTCCGTCAGGCTTTCAAAAAAGCTCAATAACGCCAGAAATGCTCTGGGCCAAGAGCATAATCCCTGGTCATTTAAATTCGTTCTCTTAGCCGGTGTTTCTCAGGCCAGCCGCAATGCCGTTTATTGTAAGCAGCAGCGCCTGATGCAGGCGTTCATTATCTTCAGATTCATTTCTGAGACGGGCCAATAGTTCCACCTGAAATAAATTGATAGGGTCTACATATGGATTTCGCACGTTAATGGAGCGACGAAGCACGGGATTATTTTGTAGCAATTCCTCAGAGCCAATGACCTCAAGAAGCAACCGTTTGCTCGCGTCAAACTCACTGAGCAGAATGTTACCAATTGATGTCTGATCATGATTCGAAAGCGCACCATCATAGTGTTGAGCAATTCGTTTTGATGCTTTCGCAAAAACCATTTCGATGAGGTCTAACGTAGACTGAAAGAACGGCCACTCTTTATACATAGACTGAAGTTCGGATAATTTTCCCTCATCAACTTGATGCTGCAAAGCCGTTCCTAAACCTAACCATGCGGGCAACATGAAACGAATCTGGGTCCAAGCGAAAACCCAAGGTATTGCCCTCAAACTTGAGATATCGTTTCCTGGTTTTCTACGGGCTGGACGGCTACCAATATTCAACATCCCAAATTCTTGCTCGGGAGTGACCGTCCTAAAGTAAGATACGAATCCTGGTGTCTGATGAACCATTTCTCGAAATCGTGAACAGGCCACATCTGACATCTCAGTCATCATCGCTCTCCAGTCGTCTTTAGGAGCTGCTGGCGGAGAAAGCGTCGCCTGTAGCGTTGCAGTGGTGTACAGTTCCAAAGTACGGTGCGCAATTCCGGGTAGCCCAAACTTTGCCTGAATCATTTCACCTTGCTCTGTAACGCGAAGCTTATGATTCACGGAGCCAGGTGCCTGAGACAGAATCGCTAGGTGAGTAGGACCTCCTCCGCGCCCGACCGTTCCGCCGCGTCCGTGAAAGAGACTGAGATGAATCTCCTGATCTTGGAATACCTTCACTAAAGATTCCTGGGCCGTATACAAAGCCCAGGCTGCACTTAGACGACCTGCATCTTTTGCGGAATCAGAATAACCGAGCATAAGCTCATGCGCACCATTTATTTGCTCTCTGTACCAATCAATCGCTAATAAGGTAGACATCGTGTCTGACGCAGATTCCAGATCCGCTCGCGTCTCAAATAAAGGAACAATTCTCATCGGCGGGCTTACGCCTGCGTCCTTCTGTAGAAGCGCAACCGCGAGTACGTCAGAAGGTCTCTTCGCCATAGAGATCACATATGCACCCAAAGACTCCGGATGACTTTCAGCCGCTACCCGAAAAGTTTCCAATATTTCCATGACGTCTTCGGTGGCTGAAAAGTTGTGCGGCACAAGTGGTCTCGGGTTTTCTAATTCGGCAATTAAGAATTCAACTCTCTGCTCTTCAGACCATTCTGCATAAGTACCAAGCCCGAGCGCCTGAGTAATTGCAGACAGAGCATTGGTATGAGCCTCTGATTCCTGACGAAAATCCAATTTGACAAGACTGACACCAAAACAACTCAACCGGCGCAAGATATCCAACAGTCTCCCGTTTGCAATGGGACCTGAATTTTTTTCATGCAACGAGCGAAAGCAAACCATCAGGTCGTTTCTTAGTTCATGTTCGGATTCGTAGATTTCGCCTTCAGGCAATTCTCCGCCTTCAAGTTTTTTCGCAAAGTAGTCGCGAGTTGAGCCCATCTTCGCACGGACGCCGGCCAAAAAAGCTCGATAGGGTTCGGGTGCATCACCGACAATTTCTCGGAGTTCAGGACTACAGTCTGCCATAGAGAGTTCGGCGCGAAGCAGATCTATTTCGCGATAGTATAACTCCGCAGCTAACCATCTCGCATTTGCTATCACTCTTCGAGTAACTTGTGCAGTAACGTTAGGATTTCCGTCACGATCACCTCCCATCCAAGATCCGAAACGAACCGGGCAAAAATCGATCGGCAATTCGCGTCCTAGTACCTCTTCAACGTCACTGCTTGTTTCTCGAAGAAACTTTGGCAGAACTTCCCAAAGGTTCTGCTCGATAACAACCAAGCCACCACGCGCCTCTTCCATGGGCGTCGGCCTACGTCGCTTAATTTCATCGGTGCACCAGATTTCATGTAAAATTCTCTTCAGTTGCTCTTCTGTTTCGAGTCGTTCGTTTTCAGTGAGCAAGGGCGAGTCGCGATGCTGTAAAATTTCACCAATCTCGTTCAATTTTTGCACAACAGTACGACGTTTCACCTCTGTCGGATGAGCAGTCAGTACCAACTCAACATTCACCTTAGACAGCGTTTCGAAAATCTCTGTATCTGTTTTTCCTTCTTTTCGAAGTCTTGAGACGGCTTCTTTTATCGAGCCGCGCTGAGGAGGTTTATCCTCGTCAAGTAAGTACTCTCTACGACGTCGAATCCGATGATGTTGCTCAGCAATATTGGCGAGTGTGAGAAACAAAGAGAACGAACGGGCAACGGGAACGGCCTCCTCTATTTCCATATTTCCAAGAATCTCTTTCATCGACTGAATCACTTCCGCCGCATCGAGCTCATCTTTTCGCCCCTGTTTCGTTAAAGCACGGACCTGTTCGATCACCTGGTAAGTTCGCTCTCCCTCTTGAGACTTTATCGTCTCTCCGAGAATTCGGCCCAGTAGGCGAACATCTTGTCGCAGAGACTGATTGGGATCATTAGGTTTAGTCTGCTGAGTCATTTGAATCTCTCAATTTCATATTATTTGTTGTAATCACAAGCAATTGAGCCTCGTTTCTGAGCCTTCTTGGGCTGAAAGAAACTCAACGTTTCATCGTAAATTATGTTTTTAGCGGACTCTAGAGACCGGTCGTATGAGGATATCTTCATAAATGAGCCACCATCGGAATCGCGCTGTGATGGATGTTTGCTACCAAACCTCAAGATTCAGGTCTAGGGAAAGTCTTTTTCTAAGAGTAAACATTAGTCATCCAGAGTAAGGCTAGAATCAAAGTGGGACATCGGCTATAGGTCTCACATCTCGTGAATGCCTTTTTAACTGACGGCTCACTGCTAAGCCTCGTAGACCAGTTTCGACCGATAAAGGCAGTATTATTTGACCTAGACGGGACACTCTTAGACAGCGAACAGCTGACCGATCATCTGATGAGTGACTACCTTATCGCCGCGGGTAAGACTCCAAATCCTCGTGAACTCAGTAGGTTTCACGGTGTGACATGGACCGAGGTCGTGAAACGATTTTACCAGATTGCTCCAGATTTCTCAGGGAGCATCTCGGCAGACATATTGCGCGAAAAATTTGATACCCACATAGTGAGCGAGAGTGTCAGACAGATCGAGAAAGCTTCTGAGTTTGTGAGCGAAGCAAGTCAGTACTTTCGCTGTGTCGTCGTTTCTTCAAGCCCTCGCTCAACAATTATGAAGGCTCTCGAGCGTCTACAGATCTTGTCGTGTATCGAATTTTTTATCGGTGAAGAGGACACAGAAAAGCCTAAACCTGCTCCGGACCCCTATCTTCATGCTCTTACACAACTTGGGCTTCCAGCGACCCAAGCACTTACTTTTGAAGATAGTGATGCAGGAATTACGTCTTCGATGGTTGCCGGGATGTGGACGATAGGAATCAATCGTCGCAACGGTGAATTTTCGCAGGAGCTCGAGCTTGAGCCTCATCTAACGATAGACACATATGCAGATTTACCAGCCGAATTTTGTAATATGCGGAGATAAGAACGATGCCAAATACCTCATCCCCTGCAAGTCCTACAATGAAAGTCTGGCGAGCCCGTGTGCTCACGACCACTTGGCTTTCTTATGCCGGCTTCTATTTTTGTCGGAAGAATTTTTCAATCGCAAAATCATCAATTATCGACGCGTTGCAAATCACGAAAAGCGAAGTAGCGCACATTATGACCGCCTATCTTGTAGCGTACATGCTCGGGCAATTTTTGACCGGGGTACTCGGAAGGAAATACGCAATTCGCATTTTGCTTCTCGTCGGTATGGCAGCAAGTGTTGTTTGTAACATCGTCTTTGGTTTTGCGTATCTGAGCGGTCCAGCGGGCTACTGGCCTCTCGTCATTTTCATGATAATCAACGGCTTCGCTCAGGCCACAGGTTGGGCCGGAAACGTAGGTGTTTTAGGAAACTGGCTTGAGCGGAAAGGTCGAGGGCGCACGATGGCGCTCTGGGCGACCTGCTATCAACTAGGAAGTGTTTTCGCAAAAAGCTTTGCTGCGCTCATGTTGGGTGTAGCTGGAGCAGCATGGTCATTTTGGGGAGCATCCATTATATTATTCGGCGTTTGGATTGGTTTCTATTTCTACCAACGAGACAAACCAGAAGACGTTGGATTAGACCCGCTGGTCGAAGAAGTCACTATCCCGGTAGATGAAAACACAGCAAATATTCGATCAGAAAACTCATCAGGACTCTTCGCAGGATGGACGCGTAATACCGTGTTCGCTGTCTTTCTGATGGGCGGCTGTTATTTTTCATTCAAGTTTTTACGATACGCCCTAGATAGTTGGGCACCTTTAGCGGGTGAAGAACTGTTCTCGCTCGACGACGCTACCGCAGGATATGTCTCGACGGCCTTCGACTGGGTTGGGTTTCTTGGGGTCATTTTTTCAGGATGGATATCCGACAAAGTATTCTCAGGACGTCGATACCAAACCGTAAATTATATGACCTGGGGGATGTTTGGCGCCTTTATCTTTCTTGCAACCTTAGGAATGAAATCAGCTCTTCTTTTCGGCGTGGGGTTGGCTCTGTGTGGGTTTATGCTCATGGGACCCGACTCACTCCTGTCCGGAGTTGGTGCCATCGATGTTGGCGGTAAAAAAGCCGCTGTTTTGGCGGCCGCCATCATCAACGGTCTCGGGAGTATTGGACCAATTTTTCAAGAGGAAATTATTGGCTATACAATTGATAACTATGGTTACGACGCTACATTCAATGTCCTCATTGGCGTCTCTGTTTTAGCTATCGCCGGCGTCATGTACCTCTCACACCGAGCAAAGCAAGGCTTAGCAGATCTCTAAGCTATGGACGAACGCGGAGAGTATATTGGCCTCCGTTTCTTGCAAGTTCAGCACGCATGTCTTCTCTGAACGCCCTTTGCACAGCTCCGTTGCCGACGATACCAATACAGCCGATCGTGCCGGGGCCTTGCCCGTCGGGATGAATCCGAAGCAAGGTTCGAGTACCTCCCACTCTCGGATCATATTTATTGCTCATCGCAAAGCTATAGCCGACGCCATCAACCATCATGCTCGCCTTGTCACTTCGTGACCATAGGTGAGGACGAATCGTGTAATCACCAGGCGGTAAATTACCTCGACCACCGCCTCCGCTTCGGAAATTATACACTTTACCATTAACGGTGATTTTCCCAATCGCCATTTGGTGTCTCTGGCCGCGCGAACGATAGGACTCGATTTGGGCTACACCGTTTGGAGGCCCGGCGTTGGGGCCCCAGCGATTCGTAACGTGATTACGATTATTTGTTGTTCGACTCACATCAGGAGCAGCACCGGCTCGGGTGCGATTCAAGGCGTTGATTGTTTGAGGGCCAGCTATTCCGTCTGGCACCAAACCATGCTCACGCTGAAACGCTTTCACCGCTTCTATCGTTTGCGGTCCCATCCGACCGTTTACCTGCACTGCATATCCGCGAGCATTTAGAATACGCTGTAACCGTTCTGTCGCTTGGGGATGATTACGGTAATGGTTCATAACGGCACTTGGCGTTCGACCCACCAAGCCTGAGCCGCCCGGTACAGAACTACGAAGAGCAGAAGTCGTTTGAGAGCCAGCTATTCCATCCGGTGCCAACCCATTTTTCCGCTGGAAATCTTTGACGGCAGACACAGTTCCTCGTCCATAAATGCCGTCTTCAGCCAGGTTGTATCCTCTTGACCGAAGATGACGTTGCACCTCGCGAACATCTTGTCCTCGTGAGCCAAAATTCAGCGCTCCCGTAGCCGGCGCTGGTCGATAGTCGTTCACGTACCTAGTATTTTCACTTATTCGATTCATTTCTTTTCCTCGAAAACAGGAGAAGCAAATTCGGTGCCAACGATCAGTTTTGAGTGATTTTGGTCACATGACCAGCAATGAGTGAAAACTGCACCACCATCAAAGCACTTTCTTTTCGAAGTAGATGGAACAAAAGGTGCTTGTTGAGCCGTGCTCAAGCCGCTAGTCAAATTTCGTGACCTACGGCGTTCGAATGGCTCCAGACTCTGAAAAAGGGAAGTGGAACAAACCTCGAAATCGAAGGATTCGACGGGGCACAGGCACGTGGTACCGCAAAGGCCAGTCGATAAAATTTTTGCTCTCAAGAGATCGAAAAGCCGTCTTATCATTTCTAACAGCAAGCTATCCGTTTTCGTTTCCTATCAGGCATCGCGTAAAGTTCCTTCGCGACCTGTTACATGTGACGCATCAAGTACGCGGTTATCACACTCTCACCGAACTTCTGACGGTGTGCGATCGAATTTTTAGGATCGGAGACCAAGAAAACATCGTAGTCATTGAAGCAGGAGCTGGATCAGGTTCAAGTACCGCAAAACTCAGTCTGGCAACGCGTATCGTGGGCGGTCAGTTGTACGTTTTTGACAGTTTTCGGGGCATCCCAGAAAACGATGAGCAACATCATCTTCTCGACGGACGACCGCTAAAGTTTGTGCGAGGGGCATTCAAAGGCAGACTCGCCGCCGTCAAAAAACGAGTAGAGGCCTATGGAGCACCGGAAGTTTGTCACTATACAAAAGGGCTTTTCGCCGACACGCTGCCTTCTTGCGAACTAACCCCAGATATTTGTTTGCTTGATGTTGATCTCATCTCATCAACCCAGACCTGTTTGGCACACTTCGCCCCGAAGATGAAACCAGGAGGGGTGATTTTTAGTCAGGACGGACACCTTCGTGCAACCATCGATTTACTAGAAGATGAGGCATTTTGGGATGATCTCTTAGAACAAGAAAAGCCGAATATCTCTGGCCTCGAAAGCGAAAAGTTGATTGAAATTCAATTCTGAGCGTCGGCTAGAAACCAGATCTCTTCAATTCAGCCCGCCCAAACCAGAGGCAAAAAGCTAGAGAGCTCGTAACTCTGGAAACCTCAAACGATAACCATCCTGGGCCCATCTGGGTAATTCTCCCCAATTTTGCTGCAAATAGCTTAACCGAACATCTCCCGGCGAAATAATGCCGTCGTTATCAATCTCATACTCCAGAGGAACAACGATGAATTCTCCTCTTCGACCTACGTACTGAAGTACTTTCGTACTTGTACGCTCACCTGTCTCATCAAACCTTTCTAGGACCTCAATGCCACGCACGTAGGTTGAAACAAAGGCAGACAGACACTGAACTGCTTCGCGATACCATAAATACCTTTCCGAAGATTCAGCGAGAAAGGACAGTTGTCCGGAAGCTATCTGAGATTTTAGTTCTGATTCACCGAGGACATCGCGCATAGGGAATTCTTCTTCCTCTAACGCGTCGTTGAGGTGCCCTGCCTCAGACCTATTAATTTCAAGCTCTAATAGATAAAGAAAATTTAAAGTTTCCACAGACATCAATATTACCTCTTCTCTCGTTTTGGGCGGCTCTCATTTGGACGTTGCGTCCAACCAACGGTGCAAACTGCGAAGAAGCGACACAGGTTCGTGCTTCCATGCACTTCGTTTAACAAATCCGGGAAGGTCACCACCTAACGTTCCATCGTATCGATACTCCACTCTAGTCTTATTTTTTCCTAAAGACTTGATTGTCCAAACAGAATGGACGTTAGTGAGTCGAATTACCCCTTCAATGGGCTTCGGACCCTTTTTTGTCGTAGCACGGGCTGAGACTTGAAAGCCGCCTGCGCTTAATTCTTTGAAACTATATTTAACGCGATAGTCGCGATCTTTCATTGGCCATGAAAGGTTGTGACGCGCATAAACAAATACGGCAGCTTCAGACCTGGAAATGACCTGCCATACAGCCGTATCGGGGAGCCAATCAGTATAACTGGAAACATCGCTCAAAGTTTGGCGAATTCTTGAAATAGGATGCGAAAATGTTAGCGTCCCGCGAATCAGAGGTTCTTGGCTCGCACGCTCTTGCATTTCTACAAGCACATTTTGATCCTTCGTTAGAGTTATCCATGCCGTTGACGAAGTCTCGCTTTGTGGCTCAGCATTTGTGTTGGCCGCTGTAAAATTCACAAATAAGAGTAGTGAACCAAGTAGCTTCACGTTCATCTGTAATTCTCCATTTCCATCGGTAATGTACTTGAGAAAACTGATGCCGTCATGTCAATGACTCATCGTGCTGAAAAATGGCCCAATCTCGAGCCATTGCTGTCTTTCTAAATTCGGGAAAATCGCCAACAGCGCCCTCAAACTCAGGCATGTAGTACATAATAAATACAGACCTGGGTTGTTCAATAAGACTTCGACTCAAGTTCTTTAGGACCTTCCGTAAGACGACCTCAGTGAAAGGGTTGAACAAGTATATGACGAGGGGCAGAAGAGGAAATTCATATTCCGCAGCGTCGCCTAAGACAAAATCGACATCTGAGCACAGAAGCGCGTTCGGTGGAATCTTTTTGAGGTTGGCCCTGGCCTGCTTGACGAGTCTTGGCACGAACTCTACTCCGATAACTCTTTTGAAGGGTAGCTGACCCGCTAATACCGTCACGCGACCCTTGCCAGAGCCAAGATCTATAAACGCGAAATCACGAAAATCTGCATGGACGTCCAGAAGCATATCCTCAAGAATGTGATAGGGCGTCGCTTCATAACGGCGTGCATGTTGCAGATTTACATGGTTGAATCGAAACTCGTGGACTGGGAGAGTTCCACTGGTACTGATACCTAACGCTTTATCGCTGAGTTTAGGTGTCATTCGGTTTCGCTCGAGGTCAGAAGTACGAACTTACTTGAAGCCGTTTCGTTTGTGGGAAAGCGTCATTCCAAGCCTATCTTTTTGATAAGCGGCTTCATTTATAAACATTGGCCAAACTGTATCTTCGCCCTCATGACGAATGACTTCACCATCTAGGTTTATGAACAATGGGTCGCCAGGTTCAATGGGTTGAAAGTCGGCGTTTTCGCGCTCTGGGTGAATATAGTATCCCTGGGGAACGACGATATCTTTGTACGACTTGTAGTATTCGACGGTTGATAAATCATGTGATTGGCTTTGGTCCCAAGATAAAATGTCACAAACCATCGCATAAACCTTCATGAATAAGTCATAGCGAACGACATTGTTGGCCACGGGGCCTACTTCAAAAATGAAACCGCTTGGTGCCATATTACAAACATAACAACACTCATCATCCGTCTTGATCGTTTCGATCAAGACCAGGTCTGGATGCTTACTCTTTAGATAGGCCGCCGCTTGACGAGTGGTGTCATCGGTTTGCGTAAGGATGATTGTGATACCCATATTGGAGGTCGTGGTATGCAAATCCATGATGAAATCGAATCTTCCGGTGATCTTCTCGGTGAGTTCTTTCGAACGTTCAACCTCGTAGCCTTCGCCGCGACCATTCTTGCCGAAGGTACGATTCAGATCAGAGTCAACAAATCGACGACCGATCTCAAAAGCTTTGGGATTGGCCCAAAAAGTTTCAAAACTATGTACGGGGTTATCGGGAGGACGCCGCTCCAAGTGTTGAATCACTTCAATGCCTACGGGCTCGTTTCCATGGGTTCCACCTACAACTGCTACTCTCATGCGCTTCTCTGACGTGACTACTATCACACAATCGGAAAATTCACAGGAGAATCAGAGTCTGCAAACTTTACAAATTGCCTCCGCTTTGAGACAGGCATAAAGAATGAAGCTAAATAGCGTGAGGGGAACTAAGCAATGGGTACTCCTTTCGCTCGCGAGTTTGCTCGCGGCTTGCCAAACCGGGACCAGGCTAACTTCAGCTCAGCACGAATACTCCGGCAAAATTATCCGAAACGGGAACGTCGAATGCTTCACAGAAGAATTCATGAAGTCTCAAACGAAGCCCCCAAGATGTGAAATCTCAGCTGTCGAATTCATAGGTGAGAAGTTCGTCTTCGGGAGCGATAAAGATATCCCAAATAAATCATCAATATTCAGCTTCACGTCTTCAAGTGCTTCACCAAATGGACGTCCCGAAGCCTTCCTGAACAGTCCAAAGATTCTGAATGCTACTAAATTTGAGGCCATGGCCAAAATACGGA
>JAYZDF010000106.1:0-25394 GCA_036337945.1 Myxococcota bacterium | reverse complement strand
GGCGTCAATGGTCGGTAAATGGGAAAGTGCTTGCTTCCCAATGAACGGTAACCACGCCAAACTTTTATTCGATATTGCTGCTGATAAATGGCACCTGGATTTCATGAGCTTCGCTGACGAAGGATGTAAGACAGGCATGATGACCATGGGCATAGATGGCCCGTGGAAACTCACTGTCTCTTCGAGTGTCGCGGAAGGCGTATACGAAGCGGAATTTGGTTTTGCTCAACGCGCGGTCACTCCGCACTTAGAGGGAGCTGTTGGCTTTCTTTCCGGCCTGAAACCATGTGGCGGCGAAGAAGCCTTCGCGGTTGGCCAAGCCAAAAGCGTTCACGAAGTTGGCTGCCCCAACCTCGGTGTCTATCCGAGCGCCGACTGCAGCGTGGACTACGATATCGTCACCGTGAAGGGTGACACCTTGTTTTTCGGGGAACGCCCCAAAGACAACAACATGTGCTCTGCTGATAAGCGCCCCACGAAGCTTGTGCAATACGGCTTCAAAAAAGTGCAGTAATACAGCAACCGCAACCTTTCCCTCCTCGTGACGCATACGCAATGCGCGCTAGTTCTCGTAAAAACAAACCCTTCCCGGACTCGAATTTAGGCCTCTATGCTGCTATGTTCTTCGCAGTAACGTAGCGATGAGCGACAGTGACTATGAAGAACAAACAGTCGCAGTGACGGCTCATGTCGATTCTCGGCAAACGACTATCAAGGACGAGCAAGAAGCCTCGACTCCAAAGGAGGTCGCGACCGACCGCGACCTTCAAAGCCTCGATTCTACAGTTGATACCGGCGAGTCGCCTCCGAGATATCCATCGTCGCTCAACACCCTGGACGGAAACCACATCCCTGCGAATACACCTACGAAAGAGATTTATGATTCCGTCTTCGATACGACGGCAGTCTCTCAAGAGGCCTCAAGACGTTTGGACTTTGATTACGCCTCAGACTCAAGCGAGATAGAAGACCTGACTGGCCGAACATTGGGCGGTTATAAGCTAGAGTCACTACTCGATGCTGGCGGCATGAGTCAGGTCTTTCTCGCAAAGCATGAATCTCTAAATCGAAAAGCTGCAATAAAGGTTTTATCTTCTTCGCTAATCCGTGACGAAACACATAAGTCACGCTTCTTACAAGAAGCACAAATTGTAAACGAGGTGACCCATCCGAACATTGTGCAAATATTTGATTTTGTAGAATCCGCAAACCCGCCACAGCTCGCGCTGGTTATGGAGTATTTGGAAGGGACATCGCTTGCCCACGCACTTTCATCGGGTCACCGGTTTAGCGAGGAGCAAGCTTTACGAATTTGCTTTCAAGTTTGTGATGCCATTGCAACCGTACATAGTCGAGGAATCATTCACCGAGATCTAAAGCCCGGAAACATCTTTCTGATCGCCGGTCTATCGAGTTCGTTCGAGTATGTCCCGAGTATAAAAGTCTTAGACTTCGGGATAGCTAAAACACTCGTTGGGCCAGAGAGGCATGCGACAAAAACCGGAATCACAATGGGTACGCCTGCATATATGGCACCCGAACAAATTATTGGCTCTGGGCCGACTGAAAAGTCTGATGTCTTCGCCATAAGCAGTATCCTCTACGAATTATTGACGGGCCAAAGACTTTTTCGAGGCGAAATGAAATCAATCACGGAGCAGAAACTCATCAATGACACGATAAATCTAGAAGCACTCTCATCGCTGAAATTTGCCGACAAGATTCATAACTTGGTTCAAAGAGGCCTCATTCGGGAGCCGAAATCTAGACCCACTGCCATCGAATTCACTCGAGAACTCACCGAAATTGAACCTTCGATGTTTGAAAACATGCGACTTTCACAAATGTCTTATGTCAACCAATCGATTCCTCAAAGCACGTCGAGAAACCTAGCTCCTGATGTTCCACGAAACCAAGGTTTTTTAGACGCTTTCAAAGAAGAGTCAGCAACAAGCAATAAAAAACCAAATAAAGTCGCACAATATCTTATGGCCTTCGCGATCACAGCGGCGACCATCATGACCAGCGCCTGGATGCTGCCACGCCGAGGTCTTGACCCCAACGCGACTCAAGCAACTCCCATAACCACAGTGAAGCCCGTCGAGGTAAGAAGACTAAATTTCGCTCCACTCACACCAAAATCCGTTCAGCAGATCGTCAAAAGCGCACCCCCAGGCGCAACAGTGACGAATCTACAGACCGGAGAGAAGCTTGGTAGAACACCCGCGGTCATAGAACTCAAAACCGGTGCCAGCTTGAAAGTAGCCATTTCACTGAAAGGTTTTCGTGAGGAACGCATCACCATAGAGTCCACAGAGGAACCATCGACAGTGAAGCTGAAAAAGCTTCTAGGCATCAAAGCGAATTCGACAAAAGAAACACCGAATTCGCCTGCCGAAACCAAAGGCTCTAATCCGAAATCAACAAAAAACAAAAAACCATATCGGCGCGGCGAGTTGCCCGGATTTTAGGCGCGGCGAGTTGCCCGGATTTTAGGGTTGTTGGTCGTCTCCGATAGGCTCCCTTTCATGAATACAGCGAAATCCTATCGTTTCGTCTGTTCTAGTACCAAGAATGAGTCCAGGGTTGTTCCACTGGGGCTGAACATTCGCTTGAACCTGGCTCATATCGAGCTCGAAGTGTCCTCCAAGCGCCTTTGCTCGCTGTGCCATGGGGCCTGATTTTCTTACCCACTCCTTAACATTACCCCACAGGTCACAGGCTCCATTCTGACTATTCCCGCGGAGCGTACTGCAGACGGACGCGGTCTCGTTGTAATCACAGGAAGGTGAAATGCTACCAGCCGACATCACAACACGTCTACAGGTACTATCTAAACCGCCCCAAGGCGTGGGTCGCGCTTCTGAAGCGCTCGCCTCATCGATCCATTCGTCTTCGGTTGGAAGTATTCCGCCCACCCAAGAACAAAATTCTGCCGCGCCGTCATAGTTCACACAGTTCATTGGAAAATCAAATCGCCGAAGAAAACTAGGATCATCGAGATAATTACAGCCGCCCTCGCCTTGCCCTAAACTACCGGAGAGAAAATTATTATCGGAGCAACTCCCGTTCCCGTTATTTACGCATTCTTTATATTGTTCCACGGTCGCCTCAGTTCGCATGTAATACAAAACCGTTCCGCTTTTTTTCACCCAAGTAATAATTGTGTTTCCTTTTTTCTGACAAAAGGCCTCAAACGGCTGGTAAGTGCCCTGCTGCTTATCGTCATCAAGCCAGTAATGTCCACTTCCAAGGTCCGGGCGCTCCACAAAGATTTCGGCACACGATTTGGCTGCATTTTCCCTTGTTCCAATCGGTTCCTTCACACAACGAATTCCGACCGTTGGAACTTTGTCCAACCTCATGAGAACGTCGTTGGTTTGCAAACTAAAGTACTGTTTATCCTCTTGCGGAGTTTCGTAGTGCCCGCCAGCAGCCTCAAATTGCGCAACGATGTTGCCACCCATGGAGACGGTTGTGGACATCGTCCACTCCGCTACATTCCCTGCTAAATCACATAGTCCACTCGCGCTGTTACCGGCCGTTTTCGAACAAGCTGGCCGGCTTCTCACAGCGCCGCAATCCGCCATGACTAATTTGCCGCATCTGAGATCAATGTTACCCCAAGGATAGTTTCTAATAGAATCTGCATTTTTTTCTAGTGCGAGTTCACTCAACGTCGGTAGTCGAGCGTTGTAAAAGCGACAAAGCTCTTCGGCCCCATTATAGTTGATGCAATTCATGGGGTGCTCATCGTAATCTCTTCCGATCGCCCGATCTTTGAAATTACAATCACCATTGTCAGCGTTAGAGGTATAGTTTGCTTGGTTGATGCTTTGGTCCTGTGCCGCCCACTCCTGAGCAATCTTTGTCAAAACCTCGCTCCGGGACATTTGCAGCTGTGAATATGGGCTATAGACCCAATCTATGCACCCTTGTTTTTCGGCCTGACGGCAAATCTCTGTTTCAGGCAGCGCCGTGCTCCATATTTTCACATCATCGATGCGTCCACGAAAATGATTTCCCTGTTCGTCGGACCCGATGAACAAGGGCGAATTCAGCGCAACGGTAGCTCCTCGAAGCGGTACATCCCAGGCTCTTCGCCCGTTAATGTAAGTAGCCACAAAATTTCCGTCGTAGCGAGCGCAGATGTGCGACCACTCCTGCGGAACGACGGTATTGTTTGCAAAGGTCCCTGCAAGAGTAAAGCTCCCCTCTTGCACCGTCGATTGACCTGCATACAGAAGATTGACGGTACTTACGTACATGCTAAAGCCTTCTTCGGGAATCGAGCCTACCATCGATGTGGACTGCCCTATGACGACATTAGGTTGAAGTTCCATATTGGCACTGAGTTCTGGATAGACCCATGCGCACATGGTGTATTGATCACGGTACGCAAGGCGTTGATTCGGATCCGAAATGCTAATATTAGCACTCGCTTGCTCGAAACTAAGAGAATTCTGACCACCTACTCGGTCATCCGCAGGCGTGACACCAACAGCCGAAGACATTCCCGTGAAGTTTCCCGTAATGTCGGTTGCTGCGAAACTGACCTCATCTAAGGGCCAATACCCAACAAGGTCGTCCCGCAAGATCGTCGTGCGGGTGTACGCCCTACCTGAGAAATCTCCGCATTCATCTTCAATAATTGCTGAGCATGACCATTCGTCTCCACCCTCTATGTCTTCGGGTTCCAAACTTTCGGAGGCTTTAGAACTCGCTTCCGTGTCTATCGTCAAAAATCTTTCAATTCGAGTGCTCGTACCAACTTCGCGAATAAACGAAAGACGATACGAGCGAAACGGTGGTAACTCGAGGTCGCAACGTAAACTGTCACCCGAAAAATGATAGTCAGATTGTGGTCCCGAGGAAGAGAAGCTGAGCTGTGGCTTCATTGGTCGGGTGTTCGCTTTATATATCGCAGAATCTCGGCAATTCGTAGAATTCGCACCAATATCGCCTTCTTGGAAGTTCCCGACACAGGCGCGGCATCGAACCTCTTCACCCCCTTGCAAATCGAACGAGGCAACACTAAACGCCTCACCTAATTCTCGGAAGATATCGTCAACAAACCATCCGTAGCTCAGCTCTCCCGAGAAACTAGAGTTGAGTTGTGCGTCACACCGAATTGTCCCAATGGTGCTTGCAAATCTAGGATTATCTGACGTTCCGCATCCATGAGACCGGTCGATCGAAACCGAGGCGATAAGGCTGCTACTTGGTGGAGTATTGACGATCGGAGCCCGAATTTTCACGTCTGCAAAGCCAGGCGCACTGCGCTCCTCACCCAATACTGCCGTAACGCTGCATCTCCAGGTGTCGCCCGCCAGGGTGTCTTTCGCTGGAATTTTGCGCGGAACAGCGACAGGGTCACCGATATTTTCCCATTCCCCTTGTCGCTGGCGTGACCATTGATATTCATACTTTGGAGTGGCGCTATCGTCCGAGGCAACGACAGAATTCCTATTCAACGCACAAGACAAGGTCGATGTTGATGCGACAACAGGTTTACCATCTAAAATTTGGACGCCCGGCTGAGATGGTTTTTGGTTTTCGATTTTGATGTCAATTGGAGAATCGTTGTTAACATCCGGTAAATCAGCTGAGTTAATCACGGGAGACACGCAACCGTTTTCGGTACACGTAGTTCCGTTCTTACAATCCTCAGAGAGGCACCGACGTGCCAAGAATATTTGTAAAACCTTACGTTGATTCGGCACAAATGAGGTACGCACCTCCCGACTAAAGAGGCTCCCTATTTCGGCTCCCTCTAGACTGTCGGTCGGACCGAACGCTTCTACAAAAAACCGAACGTTCCCATCAAGTTTTTCAGGGCGTGGGACGACCGCTACGGTCAGTGGCAAGGTACGTTTGTCAGCAGAAGTTGTTGCGCCCTGAGCCAAGAATATCTCCTCGGTCAGCGTCGACGGAGATTTCCCCGTCTCGTTTTGCCAATTCACTGTCAGCTGAACTTTCGTGAGCTCGGTTTCAACTTCGAGGTTGCTTTCGATGAGCAACATAAACTGAGTGGCGTCGGCCGTGCACCCTACAAGCAGAGCCATGAATGCAATTGCGGAAGCACGTTTGAAAATCTCAAGATTTTTCATTTCTTCACCTGAGCTTTACCTTAGCAAAAATTGCTGCAGCCCGGTGCCAGCAAGCTAAAATTTAGGGGGAACATTTCGTAAAAGCGGCAAACTCTGCGCCAAGTTCCACTTCTCGCAAAACATCGGTGGATATTTGCGAACTTTCGCATCCGTTTTCCGTACAAGTATTACTTGGAGAACATGAGATACCATCGCAAGATTTCGGCAGCTCAATATACAAAGCCTGATTTACGTTAGGCGTGAATTTCGTCCGTATTTCACGGGTAATCATTGTCGAGGGTCCCGTTGCTATGAGCTCGATCGACAATTCAGCACGCTCTAGACCTTCTCGAGCCGCAACAATAAAGGAGCCGCAGCCAGCGCCATTCCATTCAGGCTGAATAATATCGCCTGTCTCGAAAGCTCCTGATAATAAATTCTGAGCATTGAGCTGAATCCGATTGATCTGTGTAGGGACATCCGTCTGAACAACCACGATGATTCGGGTCGATTGCTCGGTACCACAAGCCGAGAAAACGAAGGTACCCGCCAAGAAAGCGACGACCACAAGTTTAGAAGCTAGGGAAAACATGTACCTTTGACCCGGCGTGACTATACTTCACGACTAAGAATGAGCCAAGCCACTTCGGTCATATTGGCAGGAAATCGAAGTTGAGGCTATCATGCGCTCGTTCATGGGAAGCCAGAAATTATTGCTCATCGTGCTTGCCTCATTAGTGGTCGGGACCTCTTCTCGCCTCAGCGAGGCGAGTGAAGACAAAAATTTAGCCACAGCGAAAGCAGCATACATCGAAGGACAGCGACTCTTCCAAGCTGAAGAGTATGAACTGGCTCTGCCTTATTTTGAAAAGGCCTATATCACTTCGAACAAAAAACCTTCGACCGTTCTCGGTTTTGCGCAATGCCTGAGGATGCTCAAGCGCTACGACGAAGCCATCGAGAAATTTGAAGAATATTTAGTCACTCCTGAAGGCAAAGCAGAATCCGAAAGAGTCACAGAAACTCTAAAAATCCTCCGCACTCAGAGCAAACAATCTGCAGAACTCAAAGAGAAACAACAAAAAGAGGAGCAAGCAAAGGAGGAAGAGCGACAAAAACGAGAAGAGAAACGCGCCCGAGAGTTGGCTCTTTCTTTAGTTCCACCTCCGACCACCGTGAAGGTCATCGAAAAAGAGTCCGCTATGTCGCCGTGGATATGGGTGGGACTCGGAGTGTTGATCGCTGGCTTAGGCGCAAGTGCTGCCGCCGTCGGAATCGCAAATCAAGGTGACGACACCGTTTACGAAGGCTCTTTCGGTAAAGTTCTCAGACCCTAAACGAAGAAACACGGCGTGCTCACCTGGCGCGATATTACACTTAGAAATAGGACCGACCAAAGAAAGAGGAATAACCAATGCAAGATTTTTCAGGAAAGAGTGTTGTCGTTACCGGCGGCCTTGGCGCTTTAGGCGGCGCTCTCGTCACCACTTTAGTCGACCGCGGAGCGACTTGTTATATTCCCTCCCGCCGGTCAGCACCGGAAGCACAGAATCGACCAAATGTGCACGTCATTGGGTCGATAGATCTCAGCGATGAAGCGTCCGTTGTTAGCTTCTACGAAAAACTCCCATCACTCTACGCATCGTTTCACGTAGCCGGTGGCTTCTCTCGAGAACCGATAGAAGAAACAACCCTCGAAATCTTTAATCAAATGTACACTCGAAACGCGGTGACAAGCTTTCTCTCATGTCGTGAGGCTGTAAAACAAATGCGCAAGACGGGTGAAGGCGGACGCATTGTCAACGTGATTGCTCGCCCTGTCCTTCAGCCTGCGGGAATGTCAACTTCCTATGATGCATCGAAAGCCGCCGTAGCTGCTATGACCCGGTCTCTATCAGAAGAATTGGCGAGCGAAGACATTTTCGTTAACGCCGTGGCGCCGTCCATTATGAATACACCCGCTAACGTCGCTGCCATGCCCGACGCAGAACATTCAAAATGGCCCTCGGTAAAAAGCGTCGCTAAGGCGATGGCCGATTTAGGCTCGCCACAAAACACCGTGACGCGAGGCGCATTGGTGCCCGTTTTTGGCCTTCTTTAGTTTTCTGAAGAGGAAGAGTTCGCCGAGTTGAGTGGCCCGGTGAACGTAAACGACGTTACCTGTCCATTCTAAGGGAGATTCATGTCCATCAAATACGGAAACGACTTAGAATTTCCGAATGATAAAATACGGATACAATAATCGATGGCCGTGGGACTTGAATTATTGAATTGAACGCTGGTGATCGCCGAGCAAACGTTATTGCCTAGAGAGATATCGTCATAATCCGCCAAGCTTGTTCCTGAGGAATCCCGAGGTTTCGGCAGGTATTCGCGCTAAGATTTACCGAGGTGAACGAAGGCACTGTGACCGCCCAGAAGTCTATATCCGTACCTGTTTTAATTTCCCTGCTAACTGTCGCGTT
Source organism: Myxococcota bacterium (assembly GCA_036337945.1). Classification (GTDB taxonomy): domain Bacteria; phylum Myxococcota; class Kuafuiibacteriia; order Kuafuiibacteriales; family Kuafuiibacteriaceae; genus JAYZDF01. Next base: position 16,840 of record JAYZDF010000106.1, on the reverse strand, counting down.
TCCGCATCCAAAAAGCCCAGCGGATGACGCTAGGATTCGGTCGTCATTCCGTTCTTGCTCGATCACGGTTTGTTGACTTTGGTTACAAGCGCTAGGGCTTCCACGACAGGTTCATGCCTCCTCGACGAACGAGCGGTCATTTATGAACGCAGCCTTCTAAGGCACCGTTCGCAAAATTACGACAAGTTCTGCGCCCTAATTCTGCTGCGCTGGAGAAACCAGATAGACTCAGAACAAGGCACGACGTTGTGTTCATGACTGGCCGGTGCCTGGTAAGAATTCAGACTCAATTCTAGCTGCACAGCGCCAGAGACACCTATATATCCCCTAGAGCTGAGACATCCACGGGGGCCATTCTCGGCTTCTTTGAACATCACACTGAAATATAGTTGCCCGACCGGCAGAACAATCGACCATGAACACCGGCGAATTTTGTGCGGCTTGTCACATTAGAGTGCAAACAATTGGTGATAGGAATCACGGTTCGTGGACATTGACACACAGAAGCTTCATAATGTCCGCAAAATCGCAGACTATTGGAAACGATTTGGCAACTCTCGCCGATAACGTAAGTGCCTGAAGTTACTGATGTGTTTTGGATCACAAAGCAGCATTTCCGAGGGTGACAAAGTAGAGGGTAAATAGTGGGACAGTTTTCAACGAACAACAAAGGCCGATATAATTTCTTTTCTCAACCGCAAGCGCGTCAGACCAAAGCTGCACCAGCGGCTGATAAGACCAAGGCCATTAAAAAGCCACCGCAACAGTCTCCTTTGCCGCGAACTCATAGACCTCCTCAAAATCCGGCAGACTCCGTAGTCGGTTTCATTAGCCATATCGCAGAATTTTTCGGTCGAAATGAACGAGCTACGTCGGCCGTGCTTATAGGCGCAAGCGCGGCACCTATGTTGGTCGGTATCCCAACAGATGCACTGGCCCAAAATATCGAGCAGCCGGCTGACGCAGTCGTCCCTGAGATGATTACCCACACCTCTTCAGAGACACGAGCCGGTACGCCTTTCCGTCTTAGTGATTATCCCGGTCCTATCAACAACAAGTTCGAGGCCACCGAGATTCGTATACTCAATGCTCAAAATATTCGTCTCAAAGGTCTCCATGAAGCCGTCCTTCGCGCTCGCATGGACCGAATCTCCATCGGCGACAACAACAGCGTCTCAAATAATCGTACAGGAGCAAATGGGGACCGCATCATTCTAGACAAACTCCTCAGCCGAATCACAGACGTTATCAATTACGATGGAAAAGTTCCTAACAATCTGGTCTCTGATATGACGCGCGTTGTTTCTGATGTTCTGGCAGCACCAGAAGGTGCACTCAGCGACGTATTTGCGCGACACTCGGCCTTTGGCACAAGCGGACTGAATAGTCCGACCGTCATTAGTGCCCTACCGAGCTTAGATACAAACTCGAACGCTCTCTTTCGTTTCATGAACGCAGACCTCGGAAGTGTTACGGCCGGAGTGAGTGACGTCGCCCGCGTCTATAACCTTGCTGCGGAAAATACAATCGATAGGATTCCGGCTATTCCAAATAGCTCATGGACAACTTCTACAGATTCAATCTACGCCGACCCCAGTGGGAATAGCTACCTCCTGCGTGCTGGCTCACGATTCGAAGTCAACAATAACGAAATCTCGATCTTTACTCCCAGCCTTGATGCCCAAATCAGTGGCACAAACGTCCGACTGGATAATGCGACGATTCGCCTTGGTAACGCCTCAGAAGCGTTCGAGATGGGATCCTTCGAATACCGAGATAGTTCAACCAACGTCCTATTTGAAAAATTCGAACTAAGTGCGGACCGAGCGAATTCGACCTACACCCTCGCCGGTAACAATGCGAATATCGACATTGCTGGCAATACCGTCCGGTTTACGGACGGCCGACTCGTCGCGGCAGAAAATGGCGATGCAAACGGAAGTGTTAATAATCTGAATATCGCAACCGGCGGAGTCGAACTCTCCGCGAGCGAAATCAGCTTCGACCTTCGCGCTAACACCGATTCCTCGACCGAACTCAATCTCAACATCACTAATGGTCGAATCGGAACCGATGAAATAAACGCAGACATTGAAAACGGTAATGTGCGACTGATTAGCAATCCTGACGGCTCATCTCGAATGATTGCGAGCGTCACCGACCTCAACACGAGCCTAACAGAAACTGATATTGCAACGACGGGTCTAAGTTCAATAGACTTGCGCACCGACGCGAACGGAAATCTGAGCGCCGCTTCACTATTCGCAGATTCGGCTCGAGTCTCTACAAATTCAACGGACGTAGACGTCACCAATGGTTCTCTTAACCTAACATTCGATTCAGACGGACAGATTAATTCCGCGAACGGCAGCGGCGATAGCGTTACTGTCAAAACAAAGAGTGGCGCTGAGTTCACTGCAGCGAGCGGCGTTTTGAATGCGAGTTTTCACACCAACGGTAATCTAAAAGACGTGACCGCTGATGCGTCCACCGCAAATTACTCCTCTTCCGCAGGCGACTTCAACGCCGCAGAAGGTAAAGTGACGGCAAATATCACTGAAGATGGTCAAGTACGGCGGCTTTGGGCGAGCGGCGATGCACAATGGAACGGTACCAATGGCTACAAGTTGAGTTCTGCTGGAACAACTGTCGACCTTCGTTTCGGTGAAAACGACAAATTATCAACAGCACGAGTAATTAGCGGAGAATTCACTGCGACCTTACCGGGTGGCGAGGAAATTCGCACGAAAGACACGTCGGCGAACGCCATCTTCGATACGTCAGGCCAACTCAAAGAACTCAAAGCAAAAACCGGAGACGTAAGCTACCAAAACGAAGAAGAAAACCGAAGCGTCAGCATCAGCGGCATTGATGGGCATGTGTTCTTATCTGATGGTGGCGGACTTCAGCAAGCAGCCGTCGCAGCCGGCGAAATCAATTATTCTGACAGCAACACGAGCTTCAAAACAAGTGGCCAAAGTAAAATCAGCGCAAACTATGGAGACACCGGCGAGCCCACAAAAATTGACGTTTCCTCAGATGGAATTCAATTCACACGAACGTCGGAGAAAGATCACGATGTTTCCGTCAACGCAACAGACGTCAATGTAAGCTTCGTTCGGACCTCAGATGGACAAGAATCGGTCTTGTCCGCTAAAAATGCTGTCTTAAATATTGATGGTCATAATATTGATATGGGCGACGCGGCTAACCTCAATATCAAAGCAGATGAGAATGGCGTGATTTATGACCTGGCTGCGACCTTCCCCGACAAAGTCGAATTCGAGCACCGAAATGGCGAACTCGGGATTCGCGCCAAGAACCTCCACGTGAAGGCAAGTAACGTGAAGAGCAGCACAACAATCAATGCATCATTCGAGGAAGGTCATGTCGTACTTCGAGGAGAAGGACTCACGGCAAATATCAAAGACGCAAATCTGAGTGTGACCGACGGGCAAGCGCGGATGCATGTTTCGAGCGCAACCGTTCTGAAATCTGTCGGAGAACGTTTTAACGTTGATGTCGAGGGAATGGATCTGGTCGTCGATTACTCTGACCGAGGGATTCAGGGCTTAGACCTTCAGGTAGAGGGCGTCGAAGGTTCTGTCAAAGAAGTCAACTTCTGGGTTCGCAGCGAAAGCGGCGACCGAATTCGTCTCAACATGGAAGCGGACGAAAATGGTGAAGTCATCAAGCGCGCTTTTCTCAAAATTCCTAATGGTGGCGAAATCGAGGTCAACCATGAAGATTTTTCAGCCCGACTTGGACCTCAAACTATCAACTTCATAAACGACAATGGAAGCTATCGATTGCGCGCTGAAGGGATGGACATCAATGTGGCCACCAAGGATGCAAAAGTTCGCGTCACGGGAGGCACAGCCGAGGTCGCCCTGAACAAGGAAAGCGGTGAGCTGGTCATCAATGAGATCACAGGAACCGATATCAATGTAAACGTCGGTGGTCGGAATATCGATATTAATATCGATGAATTGAATGGTTATATCGCTCGCACAACCGGTGAATTGCGTGGAACAGATGGCGCATCTATCCACTTAGTTCCAACGAGCACATCCTCTCGCATCAATATGGAAGTGAGAACCAAACTGTCTGGAATTCCAGTCAAATTAGATATCGACAATGCGTACGAGTTTTCTTCGTTCGCGCATCTCTCTGAGAACAACGCACGTTTTTACGTCGGAGACCCAAGTGGACGCGGGAATGTACGACTCTCTGCGGGACCACTCAGCCTGAGAGGTTCTGCTATTGAGGTTGCGGCTCGCTATGAGGCGTACGATAGTAATCGAATGACTTCAATTTTGGGGCGAATTTTCACTCGTGACGGAATCAATATCACCAAAAATTTGGTCGTTGAACCAGATGGTATCGTTCGCCTCGGCACCGTAGATTCTCCGGTTGTCGCCGAAGTTTCAGTGATCTTACCGAAAGGAACCGGTTCAACGCCCGCCTATATCTTTGATGTCGGAAACGGCGCTTCAGATGCTGCTCCTGGCGTGCTCGGACGGATTGGCGCCCGAGGTATCCACAGCGGCGATGCGGAATACACAGGAAGCATCTTTGTCGGTGCCGTCCCGGCGTCATACCTCGAGGTCACTCAACCTAAGGGTGACGCAACCTTGTTTGGTGCACCAATGCCCAAACGTTTCGCGGTTCCTACGACGGGTGTCGCCGGTGTGACCCTGGAGCGTAACACAGACGACTTAAACGTTCGATTGGACGTCGGTGGCTTCGTCAATCCAGCAGCACTCGCCCCCTCAAGTATTCCACTCAGTGAATCGACGACGGGTGGATTCTTCACCGGGTTACGAGTTGAAAAAGAGAATTTCGAAACTGGAGTAGACGCCGTCATTGAAATAGACAACGGCGGAAACGCAAGATTTGGAGGGGCTCGCTGGACCTTCGGAGTTCGGTTCTAAGGACAAGCAACGTAAGCTGAGGCGTCAAGCAGCGAAAAAATAGGTCGACTAGAACAAAGGACAGCGACTCTACCTGACGTCCAAAATTTGCCGGATCGAGCGTTTACCAACGTCGGGAACGAGGACAGCTTTATCATCGAGAAGCCAATAGAGTTTGATGTCCGAGTCTATCCTTGCTGTTGCTTGTCATCTGTTCCGTATCAGTCCAGACTCAAGGTATGGCTCGTTCGAAGAATCGCCGAAAAAAGCCCAAAAAAGATAAGAAACCGGGAGTAAGCAGCAATAAGCGAAGGAGTATCGCTTCTTCATCCGAAGATAGCTCTTCGGAGCCAACCGAAGAACTCATCGATTACGCTTCTGACGCCGATTATTCCGGAGGGACCATGTCTGGTATGCGAAACCTGGTTAGTGGCGGCGGTCAGGCTCGGGAGAATGTCTTCTCCCGACGTCGCTCATTGGGCGAATGGACTCTCATTTTCGGAGTGATTGGAACAATTTATTTCATTGTAAACCACTGGTTTCTCTAAAATTTTTTGTACGCCCAAAATGCTTAAGGCTTATTGGCATCTCGTCGATAAGCAATTAGGTTGGGGATATGAAACAATTTCCTGTGACTCTCAATTTTCCCGTGCATTGGGGAGATATGGACTCTCTTCATCATGTCAATAATGCGAAATACTTTACCTGGTTCGAATCCGCTCGAATCGAGCTTTTTCGGCAAGTCGGTATTATCGCCGATCGCCCCAGCTCCGTAGGTCCTATCCTCGCTACAACAACGTGTGACTTCCTGAAACCCGTCGTTTGGCCCGCCAACGTAATCGTTGGAGTCCGTGTACCTAGTGTCGGAAATACAAGCTTCACGACAGAATACGGCGTTACCTTAGAAAATGATCCTGACAATCTTGTAGCTCGAGGAACGGGTGTAATTGTTCTCGTAAACTACGAGACAGGCGAAAAAGTGAGAGTGAGCGACGACATCAGGCAGAAAATAGACCACCTCACATCTTGAGCAATACTATCAGAACAAACACTAAGGCCTGCACAGGTGAACAACGCCGCGCATGATAGACCTATGTTCATTATCATCAGGCAGCATAAATCCGACCATGCCTTCTTCAACGTAGCAAACCTGAGCTTGCACCCGCACCATAATTTCAGTTCCCAGGATAGTTAGCCCAAGCTGGTGCCTACTCCCTATACTAAGACCTGTTGCGTCGACCACTAAGCCACAATTTCGAATATGCCGATCGTAATGCCAAAGGAATTGTCCATTCGTCTGAAAAAGTACCAATGAGTCTTCATCGAGGAGAACCGGAAGACAGCTCGGGTCAACCAATGAAGCATCTCCATTCGTTAGATTTTCAGGCTTATTTTTTTTGTCTATTTCGTCGTCAACTTCTGGCATAACCAAAAATTCAGAAGGTCTTCGTAATTGCACTTCTAAATCGTGGCCAGATTGGTCGAGAGGCGGAAAAGAGTCATTATGTCTAGACGCCTCTTTCCTTTCCGGCGGAGTACTCAAAGCAACCGGAGATAATAGCTGAGCTGCGGGTGATTGTAGAGGAAGCGTACGTTTTGGACTTCTCATTTCCAAACTGGCGTCCGTCGACTCTTGGTCGTCAAGCCTCATCGGCGGTGGCGCCGCTATCGTTTTGCGCGTTGATTGGTCAGTAAGCTCAGATTGAAACGCCGTCGCCTCAGAGAAAAAATCGCTGCCGCTGTCTTCGACGTCGTGAAATGACACCGATTCGTCGGTAGACTCGTCACTCCCCTCATCCTCAAGCACGTGTTCGGTTGTCTTTAGTCGAGTTTTCTCAAGGCTCGCTCTCAACTCTTCATAATTTGCCGCCTCGGAATCGAAAGCAATCACGCAAACTTTCTCGGTTGAACTACTATAAACAACAGTGCTTTCAATACTTAGGTCAGAGACTTTAAGAGTGATGACCGTCCCAAACTCCATCACTGTTTCTAGATTCAGTACCGCAGTCTTCGACGTGAGATTTGAAACCTCAGCAGACAGCCACACATCATTATCGGCATGATGAACTAAACAATGCATTTCTTGTTACAGTGATCGGAAAAAATATTTACCAGCTCTTCAGCTTTCAAGATTCATTCTGCTCTTCTGTACCCAGATAATAGTGGATAACATTCCGCCACCGCAAACGACGTTCGAAACTTAGCATCTACTGCCCTCAATAAAGCATGATCTATAGCTTACCCTATACTCAAGAGGCCTCGATCTCCAACGTATAGCCCACAGCTGGTGTCAGAGGAACGGGGCTCACAGCGAAACTTCCGGAACCTTTCGCCAAAATATCATTCGATTCAGTGAAGAGCTCGCCCTCGGCATATATTCGATTTTCGTCACGCTTCGTCACCCGGGCTCGTGCAACGATCACGCCGCTTATCACCGGCCTAATGAAGGTAAGTTCAAATTTTGCGGTGAGCATGAAAAACTCTTCAACCAGAGAATTAGCAGCAAAAAAGGTCGCGTCATCCAATGCCTTAAAATACACGCTTCCGTGAGTTGCCCCAGCGGAGTGATGAAATGTTGGCGTAAGAACCATTCTGAGTTCCGCGGCACCTTCTGAGATTTCAAGTTCTGGCTTGTAAATCTGATTTATGGGCGCCACCCGATAAACATTTTCTAACTTTCGAAAGTGTTCCATTTCTTAGGTATCACCGTAACAGGATTTCGGAAGATTCACACTAGTCAGATGCGTCAGAGTTAGAGGAGTAACTGAACCTCTTCAGCTAAGGGGCAGACATCAGTGTTTCATGTAGCATTTGAGGGATTGAGTATTGTAAAGTCTGGCTGCTAGATGATCATCTAACTGTAACCTATGGAAGAAATAAGGCCTACTTTACTGCGACTAGTTTTCACTGGCTTAGGATTATACGTAGCAATTCTGCTCGGTTTATATTTCGGGCAGGAGAAGCTGCTGTTTTTTCCTGAAAAGCTTGAGCGAGATTTCACATTCCATTTTGGGCCAAATACAAAAGAGTTCTTCATACCAAGTGGAGATATCGAGCTTCACGCGCTCGGCTTCGAAGTAGAGAACCCCAAAGGTCTCCTCATTTATTTTCACGGAAACGCAGGCTCCCTCGCTTCGTGGGGACATGTAGCCCTTCAGTTTACTCAGTGGGATTACAACGTTTATGTTCTCGATTATCGAGGATACGGGAAAAGCGGCGGTAAGATCACCTCAGAAACTCAACTTCAGAGGGATGCCGAGACATTTCATGACTTTTTCAAGAACCGACACCCGAAACTTGATACAATCATTTTTGGACGCTCCATCGGAACGGGAATCGCATCGTGGCTAGCAACCGTTCATACACCCAAGAAACTTATCCTAGAGACACCCTACTTTAATTTGCCTGATCTCGCGACGAGCATTTATCCTTTCGTCCCCAAGGCCTTGGTACGCTACAAATTACGTAACGATCATTGGCTCACCAGAGTGAAATGCCCGGTCCACCTGATCCATGGCACAAAGGACGCCCTCATTCCCGTCGAAGCCTCGCACCGATTATCTAAAATCAACCCTAAATTTTTTCTTCACATTATCGAAGATGGTGGACATAACAATCTGTCGGACTTTGCCGTTTACCGCACAACTCTACAAAAGATTTTTCTCAACTAATGAAGTTTGTTCAACCTTTTCCAAACAGCATAATGCTTTTCATATTCGCCCTTTTCTCAACATCGTGTGCGAACAAAACCACTACCACTGAGACATGTAAAGTCGGCGAAACAGCCTCATGTTTTGGAGATAACAACTGTGTGGGTATGAGACAATGCGTCGCCCTTGACGAATTTGGTCCCTGTGAATGCATCGCCGAAATGAAAGATGCATCAATCACTGATACTGGCGCAGAGTGTCCCTTTAACTTCGCCGGAACGAACTGTTCAACTTGTAGTGATAGGTTTCGAGGAGAAGGCTGCACAGATTGTCGAACAGGATTTCAAGGCGACTTCTGCTGTCCTGAGTTCTTTAGCGGTGTCGATTGTAGTGATTGTGCGTCTGACTTCGCTGCACTTCCTGATTGCAACACTTGCATAAAACCTTTTCTTGCATGGCCAAATTGTACGGACTGTATCGATTCCAAACTCACAGGTGAAAATTGTGATGAGTGTGCTGAGGCGTTCAAAATTCCACCTGACTGTATCGAGACGATGCCCGCACTGTGTCCACTCGACCCGAGCGCAGAATGTCAGTCAGCTTCCAACTGCGGAACGGCACTTCCTCCCGCCACAAATTGCAAAGCTTGCATACCTTATCATCGTTCTATCTGCAGCTTTGGCAATTGTTCTACACCTCCCTTATTAGAAACCAGCGATACAGTTAGATACTTTTTTGAAATCGGCGCATTGTTCAACAATGCTGTCAGCTTCGCCGGTGCTGTCATTGCGTCGGAATCTGCGGGCGGTAAGAAGTGGACCTGCGAAGATGTATACGCAGAGCAGTTTGATTGGACGTCCTCTTGTCATAACGCATTAGACACTCGAGGCCAGAACGTGATTCAAGCGAGTTCACAGTATTCGATGACCTTTGCTCGTTTTGCATCAGGCCAAACATCCTTATTTATAGTCTACGCGTACTCGCAACTGGATTCACGTGGTTCGCCAATTGGTGTGTCTTGCGGAGAAAAACTTGTCGGTGCCCCAGGCAAAGGAATGACGATTGTCACCGGTGGCACGATGCTTCCCTTACCTTAGCTCAACTCATCGTCGAGCTCTCTTTCCTCAGTAAACAGGAACTTTGAAAAGAAACGACGATTACGAGCCACAAACATATATCCTATATCCACGAAGTAAATGAGTGGCGGAACAAGCGCAAGTTTCATCCAGCCGTAGCCAATAGCGGAAAAAATGTGGATCACGGCACGACCACGGTTCAGCATCTTTCCTTCTCGTGTCACGACATAAATAGACTTTTTGCACTCTTCATACAGCACATCATTCATAGGTGGCGAAGGTGCTTTTTGAAATGCGTAGAGCTGAAAAAAGTTGTCTGTATCTTTATGCCTGACCCAGGCACTTACTCGTCGTCAGAATCCTCAGTCACCATCCCATAGGATGATGTCTTTCGGTGGGCGGAAGCTGTTTGTAGCATCTAACTTCATTAGCGGCTCTTGATAATTATAAGCCCGATGCGCTCAGGCATCAAGAACGTTCAAACTTACGCCTGTCGTCTATCACTATTGCGAGACACTCTAGAAAACCTCGACCTCGTAATTGAGAAGAACTTCTGCACCGGTGCTGGTGCTGGCTTTTTGAATAGTCACAGTTCCGGTACTAACGGTTCCTACATAGGTAAACGGTCCATCGAAAGGTTGAAAGAAATATAACCCCGCAACGTCAGTGCGATCGACTACGACCGTTTCTCCGTCTTTGAATGAGGAAGTTGGAACTGACATAAATAAAACCGGAAATCCTGCATTAGGAATAAAAGACACCGCCATAACAATCGCCGTATCTTGAGTGCCGCTATTCTCGTCGTAGCCTGCGGAACCACCGCCAGCCAAATCGGGTAAAAAGATATCGCCAAACTCCAGATTCATGGTGCCTGTGCCGGTCATAAAGCCATCATCGGTCGGATGTGTTCCCCAAGTTGTAGATACCGTTCCATCCATTTTGACCAGCGGTCCTCGGCAGACAGTGTCAGGAAGTTCGGGATTCCAATCGAGTCGATTGGAATCAATTTCTGTCTGGATTAGATTTCGCCGTTCTCGCACGAATTGGCGAACGCTGTCGATTCCTTCACCGAAGCCCTCCCTCTTTACTTTAGTTCTGATAAGCCCTTCGAAGTCATTTATCTGGGACAATAACTCATCTTCATTCCAATACTCGCGCAGGATTTGCTCCATCTTGTTGAGATAAAGTGTTCGCCCTTGCGAATCTTGATAGAGTCGATTCGCGAGAAATCCTTGCGCCAACACGAGGTTAGGGCCGGGTTCAGCTCGAAGTGGATGCTCCGCCGAAAAAGTTGTTGGAGCCCCAAGTAATATAAACGAAACTTTTTTCGACGCATCATCAACAAACAAAACAAAGTTGTCGCGATTTCCTGCGTAGCCCGACCAATGTCCCAAAAGGGATTCGAAGGCCCAATACGTAAGAAATGAGTCCAAGTCGATGAGTCCACTCAGTGACTCCACCAAATTTGAGGAAGGTGCCTTCAGCGCGTTCGTTAGCGCGAGAATCGCGTCGCTCGGTTGAGTGGTATTATCTTTCGGGTCAAGGTTTATAAATGTCTGCGTCCAACCCTCGCGAAAATCGGAAGCTAAACCTCTCCAGAGACTGCCTGATGCTCCATCGAAATTTCTTTCGATAAACCCCTGATCAATTTGCTCCAAGTGACTATAGATTCCGAGGCTTTCTCCATTCACGAAGACTTCTGCAAAATTACACCTCGGCGATATCAATCCTCCTTTGCGATATAAATCGTGGGCAAGGCATTCCCGGATGACGCCTCGATCTTGCGGAACGCCGTTTAGGAGCATGGTCGAAAGACCATTTAGCGTCTTACCAGAGCCCGAGTAATCAAATTCAATTTTCAATGAAGGTCTGGCTTCTTCACGGTTTCCTAGAATACTTGATTTACTCAAACCGACCTTTTCAAAGCGTTGACCGTCGACCGTCGCAGATGCCTCCACCGCGGGGAAGCCAACCGCAAGAGGTTCATCCATGCAGTCCTCACTCGAGAGAATGTCGTAAAACTCACGAAACCCATCGCGCACTTGCGCCCAGCTCTCTTCCGAAACCTCGAGTTCAACTTTGAGTACCTTGTCTTGGCGAAACAATTCGGCGGTCTTGTCCACAGGTTCGACCGCGGCATCAACGGGTAACCCCGCGTCTGGTGAACTGTTCTGCATGGTATTTTGCCGGCCATTTAGATCGCTCGTTGCATTTTCAGTACAGGCAAACAGGGCAAGTACAGCGAGGAGAGAGAATGACGTGCGGAAACCCAGTCGAAAATTCATCAACCGTACTCTAGCACAAGGAAATGAGATTTCTTATTACATCCCAGAGACTAGGACTCTCCCAAATCATATTCACGCTACCGAGGCATGACAAACATCTGATTGCCTATTGCCTATCCAGTTTGATACGGCTTCTCGTCATGAAGTTATCTCGTGTTTTCGCCTATGTTTTAGGACTACTACTGGCTCTCCCAAACCTCTCGAGCGCCCAACTGCCTGCGCCGCCCGCCGGGAGAAGCGCACCAACACCGGCTCAGATCGAGCAAATGAATCAAATGATGGCGCTCATGGAAAAAGCCATGGGCCCGATCACACAAAAAGACGTCAATAAATTCCTAAAAATTGCACGTAAATACGAATCTTGGGTAAGCAAGAATATCGAGCAAGCAAAGCAACTCGCATTGCTTCCTGAGGCAGAGCGTCAAAAGAAAATTGAGCAGTCTCTCAAGAAATCTGGAATTGTTTTCAGCGAGATGATCGTCCTAACGGCAAAACTTCGATTGGCTTCTCAAGGCGCAGACCAAAAGAACAGGAAAAAAGCAAAAGAAGATCTCGTCAAAGCCAAACAACGCCAAAAGGAAATGGCGCCTATGCTCGCAAAAGCGCCCGCCGAGATTCAAACCCAAATGAAAACGCAGATGGAACGAGGGATGCGAATGCTGGCCTTCTTGGCCAATTATCCAGCTTCCTCGATCAAGGTTTACAAGAAAAATAAAAAGGCCATCGACGGCGCCATTCAGCAACTAGAAGCACTTAGTAAACGAGCTCGGTAAGTTCCGAACTACAACTCGAAACTAAAACCTCTTTGGACCAAACGTTCGTATTCAGCTTGGTCAAACCTATAAAGCTGAGACGGTCTGTGCGGCACGCCACTTTCCTTTTCGTCTAATGTATCTAAAATCCCCATTTTGAGAACGGCTCGGCGAAAGTTTCTCTTGTCCAACTCACGTCCGAGAATCACCTCATAAATTTTTTGCAGATGCGATAGGGTAAATTTTTGAGGAAGTAACTCAAAACCGATGGGTTGATACCTAACCTTCCCGACCAAACGCTGTAAGGCAGTGGAGACGATACTTTCGTGGTCAAAGGCAAGGTCGGGCAAATCACGTGCACCAAACCAGCCGACCTCTTTGGCTTCATCTCCCACGCGAATTTGGATACTGTCCGGCTTAACCAAGGCAAAATAAGCCACCGATATAACTCTGCCCCTAGGATCTCGATCCACCGTACTAAACGTGTAGAGTTGCTCAAGAAACAAATCCTTCGCGCCTGTTTCTTCTTCAAGCTCACGTCGTGCAGCCGCATCGGTTGTTTCTTCGATTCCCACGAAGCCGCCAGGTAAGGCCCAACAATCCTCGAAGGGTTCTGTCCGACGTTTGATGAGCATAAGCTTGAGACCTTCTTGGTCTACACCAAAAACACAACAATCCACGGTCACTGAGGGTCGAGGATATTTGTCGGAGACTTTCACGACCTCGTTTTGAGCTACTTCCACTCTCGGGTCAATGGTCCGTACGCGCTTCGCACGTAACGAGACAATATGTTCTCAGTGACAACCCGAAACTTACGAGTAGTTTTTATCACCGGGTAACTCGATGGCTGCCGCTAAGGGTTCAATAAGAGCTCTGAAATAACCCTTGCGAGATTTGCATATTTTCCACGTTTCCGGTCAACTCTCCGCATGTTTTCCTCTGAACCCCAAACTCGAAAACCTCGCAATATGGATAACGAAATCAACCTGAAAAAGTTAGATTCCGAGAACAATTTTGAGTGTGAAATCAATGAGGAATGGAGTCAGGGGCGAGCATGCTTTGGCGGGTTATTACTGGCGATGAGTGCGAGAGCAGCCACGCACTCCGTGCCTGAAGGTCGCCCACTTCGCACTATGAATATGACTTATGTGGCCCCCGTTAGTGTGGGTGCCGTAGAAATCAAAGTACAACTTCTCCGCTCTGGCAGCTCCGTCTCACATGTTTCATGCGAAATACATCAAAATGGTCATGTCGCAACGACAGCCACTCTGTCTTATGGCTCGCCGAGAAGCGGCAGCCTCACCATACCCAGAATACCGATGCCGGACGTTGTTCCTCCGGAGGAAGGCGATGAGTTTCCTTTTTTGCCACCCATTACTCCAAAATTTATTCAACATCTCGACTATCGATGGATTCCGGGTCACACCCCATTGGCGGGTCGAGAAACAGCCCACGTATTGGGGTGGATTCGTCCCTCAATACCGATGACGATGGATGCCGCGCAAATTTTGGCACTTTTGGACGCTTATCCACCTCCCCTTTGGAGCAAAGCCCAGTCCCCTTTCCTGGCGAGCTCTCTATCCAGTCATTTTCAAATCCTCGAGATTCCTGAAACGACCCAAAATGCCCATCCATGGTTCCTCTATGACGGTCCGGCAACGGTCGTAGGCAACGGTTATTCGGACGTACAAGCTCGACTTTGGCACGAAGACGGCACTTTAGTCGCCGTAGGGATGCAGCAGTTCGCTGATTTTACCAATAAATTGTAGTAGGAACGTAGATCCCCTTATTTGAATCCGTATTGTCGTCGCCCAAGTTGAAGTCGGTCATGAATAAGACTAGGTTTCGAGCGTCAATTAGCGAAAGGGAGAAACATAGTGCTTCGACAAATACTTATCACCTCATCAATTACCATGCTTGCAGCGGGCTCTGTTCACGCAGCTGAACTCGAGTACAAGTGGAAGAAAGGTGAAACCCACCGGTTTGAGTTTGAAGCCGATAACCAAATAGAGATGAAGCTCGGTGGTGCCCTTGGAGGTATGATGGGAGGTGCTCTCGGCGGCGGAGGCGGGATGGGCGCCAATATCAAGACTCGGAGTACATTCTCTCAAAAAGTCATCAAAGTTCGCGCGAACGGTACCGCAGAAATCGACTTTGAGGTCGAGAAACTAGACATGTTCCAGGGCGGAAAAAAAGTGGGAAGCATCACCAAAATTCCTCCCCAAGCGCGAAAAGTCAGGGCGGAAATCGACAAAAAGGGGAAAGCAAAATTCTACAAGATGGTCACTGTCTACATGAAAGATGATCAAATGTACGTGGGCGTGAAGCAAGAAGGGAAATATGGCGCATCCGGAAAAGCTCGAGTAGGTGACCAGTCGGTAGAAATCGTTGCTTCCGTTGACCCGAAGACCGGAAGAGTCGAAGCCAAAATGGAAGTCAAAAAGCACAAGCCTAAACTTAAGAAAGTCAAAGTAAAGAAAGAAGATCCGGGCGTAGATATATTACCGAAAGACATCCTCCATATGATGCAATTGCCCGAAGGACCTGTTCCAACTTCGGGCTCACATCAAGTGAAAATGCCTTTCGCGACTGTAAACATCTCAGTGAACTCTTGGAGAAATAATATTCTCGACTACCAAACCAAGATCGGTATGGAGGCCAAGATGCAAGCCCCCGCAGACGAAGACGAAGACGAAGATGAAGATGGCATGCCAGGCATGGGTGGAATGCCAGGCATGGGTGGAATGCCAGGCATGGGCGGTATGCCAGGCATGGGTGGCGGAATGCCAGGCATGGGCGGCGGCAATAGTTCAGGAGGCCAGCCCGCCGCAAGTATGGCCACGAAAATGAAAGGTACAGTAGACGTAAAGTTCGACGTGCGAAAAGGACGGCTACTCGGCATGAAGGGCGACATGACAAACACCACTTCATTGGGTGGCATGGGCAGCGTCAAAACAGCGACTCAGTTTACTCTCATTCGCAAGTAAGACGGTTTCTTCGAATACATGCGCGGCACACTCACGTGGACGCTTCCTCGTTCAAGCTCAAGTAACGTTCATACCGAGGTTTGTTTTCTGTCTCAGCTCTAACGTGCTATTAGGAATACGTGAAAGATACCGTGCGAGTCATTTGGGCACCTATCATAGCTATTAGTATCCTTACATTCGACCCGAGCATTTCTAACGCTAGCTACAGCCCTCCCCTTACTCGCGTTCGAATTGATAAGACGCGCCTGCATCACACGCCAAGCTACGTCTTTGCTTCCCAAACAACCGCTACTAACTCACTCCACATCAACCTTCAGGTAAACGGTTTACAGTACCTGGGGCAATTTGAAAGCCGACACGGGTATGGGATTCAAGTCGGTGCCACTTTGGGAGCTTCCGAAATCACAGGGACGTTCAACAATCTTTCCGATCTATTTGGCCAAGACCTATCTGTCTCAGCCAACGGAATACTCTTTGGTTGGCAAACTCGCGCTTATTATATGCTTTGGGAAAGTGAAGCTTCTGAAAACCAGCGACCTCACGCCTTGACGAGCTTCATAAACTTACGCGGCCTCATTTACGATGCCGAAGAGCGCGGCAATCGGCAGACTCTTCAATTTCGCTCGAATTCTGTGAGTGCCGGAATCGGTGCGATGGCGGAGTTTTCTATCCATGACTATGTATCGATTTGTCCCTATGCTTGGCTAACTCCGAATCTCAGTACTGCACTCACCTACGGCACCGAGAATGTTCAATTTGATTCATCTCGGTCCTTTAATCTTCGAAATCCGTTAATCGTGGGAGTAGACATTTGGATTTATCCCTTTCCTGACAACTGGGAAGACCACATATCTCTGAGCTTTCTAGGATCGTTTATCGACACTGAGGACAAAGGCGAAAATCTGTTTGCCGGCGTTATCGGATATACGTTTTAGTCGGAGTCATCCAAAACGTATTCGGCCGGACTGCCGCGCAGCCCATTCGATATACTTTGCAATTTCAGGATGAGCGCAGAGCTCATCGAGTCCGTGCCATTTCTCACTGAGTTCTTTATTACTGAGAAAATGGTGAACTGCATTATGGCAATCTCGACAAATATTGATCCCTTGCTGCAGCTCCTCTTTGGTAAATCTAGCTTTCACCGAGCGGCGGCGATGCAATGACGTGGGAATGATAT
>JAYZDF010000105.1:0-50837 GCA_036337945.1 Myxococcota bacterium | reverse complement strand
CCTTTGACAAGAGCACGTACTGGGAGTCCTTTTTCGGACAACTGTTTCGCGAGCTCTAGGCTTTTGTCGCCGGTGCGACACACGAGCACAGCCGACGCGATTCCACCCCCCTCTGCAAGCCTGCTTTCTATTTCTTCTGCGGCAACGCACTGTGAACCAAGAATATGACTTCGCACAAAATGAGTTTCCGCCCGGATATCAAAAACAACGAGAGAAGGGTTAGCTGTGAGTTCAGTCGAGAGCTCTTCAGCGGTCGTTTCTGGACCCACCAAAGCTGGTATCCAAGTTTTGATCTTGGCGATTAGATTTTTTTTGGGGAGTGCTCCCTGAATGGCATCTTTAGGTTGGCCTCCTTGCATGAATATCATGGTTGGAAGTGATTGAATCCTGAATGCTTGACCCAGCTCTGGTTGAGCGTCGGTGTCGATTTTCCCAATGGTTAGGTGTTGAGCGAACTCCTCGCTCAGCTCTTCCAAGATAGGTGACAATTGTTTACATGGTGCACACCAACCAGCCCAAAAATCGAGTAATATTGGTTTTTCGGCCTGGAGCACTTGTGCCTCAAAGTTGTCGCGGGTAATTTCGATGGTCGCCATTTTCAAGCGAGAGCAAAGCAATTTCGGGTGGGTTCGACAAGTGTGTATTCAAAATTTTGTAGAACGACGCATTGTTGAGAGGAGCCTAAAAATTGCGACCGTTACAGCCGTACAATTGATTGGCGGGTAGCGGTTTTCCTTCCGCACACTGGCTCAGGGAGTCCGCTAGGGTGCTCGTCGTGGCTGGTGGAGTGATCGAGCGATAGGTAAAAGAGCCTGACACCCCGTCTTGGTCCAAATCAGCTTTTGCACCGCAACTGAATTCCTGACCGTTATCCGCGGCAAGACAAGCAAATTGGTAACGAGCCGCGTCTTTTGGTGGTTCGATATTTAGACATGAAAATTCGGTGCAGTCTTTGTGTTTACCCGAAAGACACGAAGCGGGACACGGTTTTGCGTCCCACTGCTGCGTTTTTTCTCTAGCCTCAATATGAGGGGTTTTTCGCAGACTGAGGTACCGTCCATGCTTGGATTTGAATTCTCGTTGCGCGTTTACCAATGTTTTCATAAAACTTTCAGCACCGAGAACCTGTTTTTGATAAGGCTCTGCCCGCTTCATCGGTAGATAGACGAGTCCAAGGAAACAAAAGGCAATAATCCAGAGTAAATTCAGCATCACAGAGCTGATCGCCAGCCCTTTACCACCAAGTTTGTCTTCAGATTGGTCGATCTGCATGAGAGCGCCAATCGATAATGCTAGGCCTATCGGCACGATACCGAACACTGAGGTAAACAGACCCAGTTTATTGACTATGGTTACTGGTTTTGCTCCGTCGTCCATACTCTTACCTGGGTGAACCATCATTCTCGCTGTAGAGCAACATAATGTGACTTTCCATCGGTGGTATCGAACGAGGAATTGTCTTGAAAGGCTGACTTTGCAGCGATGAGAACTACTGATAAATCAAACCTGACAAGAAGATTATCAAAATGAATCATTGGAGAAGTGAGCCTTGATACGACAAAAGATAGACAAGTTTTTTGATGAAACCTCGATAGATGCTGAGTTTTATTCATATCGAATAGTGACTGAAAAAACGCAGCGCCTTGAAGTGAGACAGAACGTGTTACAACCCGTCACTTCAGATGAAGACAGCGGTGTTATGGTGACCCTAAGAAACCGAAGTGGAAGTGGTTACGCCGGAACTTCGGTGGTTACGGAAAAAGGATTACAAGACGCGGTACAACGAGCGGGCCGATGGGCATCAATCTCTGGTCAAAATCCGCTCATTGACTACTCAAGCCTAGAGCTAAACTCACTACAGAACGATTATAAGTCACGAGTAGATAAAACCTGGGACTCTACGACCCTCGCCGAAAAAATTGAATTGCTAATGGCCATTAATCACAAGCTGAAGTGTGACGATAGAATCGTTGACTGGAGCGCCGGGCTGACTCGGGTGGAAACCGAAATCTTTTACGCAAATAGCGCGGGAGCAAACATCGAGCAAAATTTTACTTTCTTGATGCCGTCTATACGCGTGTTTGCGAACGAAGGAGGAGAGACGATTCGCCGTTCTTTTGTTGATCGCTGCCATCAAGGCGGTCTCGAAGTTCTCGCACAAACGCAATTCCAAGACCGCGCGAATCTTCTGGCGGCCGAAGCGATTCAGTTACTCCAATCCGACAACTGCCCGTCTACCAGCTGTGATCTCATTCTAGCTCCGGACCAAATGATGCTTCAAATTCATGAATCAATAGGGCACCCTCTCGAACTCGACCGGATTCTTGGAGATGAGCGAAATTACGCCGGTACAAGCTTCGTGACTCTCGATATGTTTGGAACCTATCAATACGGTTCAGAACTGTTAAATGTGACGTTTGACCCCACAGTGAGCGGCGAACTTGCAAGCTATGCCGCGGATGATGACGGAACGAAAGCTAGCCGCGAATATTTGATCAAAGACGGACTACTTGCGCGTCCTCTTGGAGGTCAAACCTCTCAACATCGTGCTGACATCGACGGCGTTGCCTGCACTCGTGCTTCTAGTTGGAATCGACCACCGATTGATCGTATGGCGAACATCAACGTCGAGGCCGGGGAGTCGACTCTGGAGGATTTAATTTCCTCAGTTGAAAATGGAGTTTTGATGGAAACCAACTTGTCTTGGTCGATAGATGACTCGAGGAATAAATTTCAGTTTGGATGTGAAAAAGGTCAGCTGATTCAGGACGGAAAACTTACCGATTTGGTCAAAAACCCCGGTTATCGGGGAGTCTCTTCTAATTTTTGGCGGAACCTAAAAGGCGTGAGTGACTCCAGCTCAAGCGATACCTACGGTACTCCGTACTGCGGCAAGGGAGAGCCTAATCAAATCATTCGTGTTGGTCACGGCTCTCCGTATTGCCTCTTTTCTGACATTGAGGTGTTTGGAGGGGATAAATAATGTCAGCGACTGCACAAACATATTTTAACGAGTTAGCTGATTACGTAACGACGCAGATAAAAGCGGATGAAAGATTTACGTGTTGGCTTAGCGGAGAAAGCTCTGATTTTGTTCGGATCAATCAATCAAAAATTCGACAGGCAGGTCATATTCGCCAAGATGTCTTTTCAATTGACCTTATTGTAGGGAATAAACATGCGGAGGCTTCTTTTCGGTTATCAGAAGACCTAGAGACGGACCGTCGTCAGCTTATCGATACTTTGCAGAGTCTGCGAGCAACGAACGAAATTCTCCCTGAGGACCCCCACTTGCTTATTGCAGAGGAGGTAAACAGTTCTGAACAGGTTCGATCGGCAAACTTAGCAACGGCTTCAGACGCTACTGATGCTATTTTATCGTTGAGTAAAGGACTCGATCTCGTAGGCATTTTTGCTCAGGGAGAGCTTTACCGAGCATTCGCGAACTCATTCGGACAACGAAACTGGTACTCCAGCTCTAATTTTAATTTCGACTGGAGTGTGTATAGCCACGGCGACAAAGCAGTAAAATGTTCTTATGCTGGCGTCGATTGGAACGAAGCGACCCTTGCGGCTAAAGTGGATGATGCGAAAAAATTACTTCCCCTACTGAACCAGGAACCGAAAATAATCCAGCCTGGAAAGTACCGAGCGTACCTCGCCCCTGCGGCCGTGAATGAACTGATGAGTTTACTTTGCTGGAGTGGTTTTTCTCGAAAAGCACAGGAGACCAAGCAATCTCCACTGTATCGACTCATGACGGGCGAAGAATCGCTGAGTGAGAAAATCTCGATACGTGAAAATATTGCCGCTGGCATAGCACCAAACTTCGGACATCAAGGTTTCATCAAATCGCCAACGGTTTCATTGGTTCAAAATGGTCAATTCGCCGAGGCGCTCTGCTCGGCACGCACAGCCAAGGAATATGGTGGTGAGCATCACGGTGCGAACGGTTCCGAGTCACCCGATGCTTTAGAGCTTGTTGCGGGCCAACTGGACCAGACAAAAATTCTCGAAGAGTTGGATACGGGGCTTTACATCTCTAACTTATGGTATCTGAATTACTCGGACAGGATGGCATGTAGAATGACAGGTATGACTCGCTTTGCCTCGCTTTGGGTCGAGAACGGTGAGGTGCAAGCGCCTCTAAGTGTCATGCGTTTCGATGAATCAATGTATCGAGCTTTGGGTGAAAACCTTATCGACCTGACAAATGAGCAAGAGATTATGCTCGATCCCGGCACATATTTTGAACGCTCATCAGGCTCGTCGAAAGTCCCGGGTGCGCTGATAAAGGATATGAATTTCGCACTCTAATCGAGACTCTTCGGAGCTACGACGAACAGAAAAATAAGGAGAAAATATGAGTACAGTCGTAATTACAGGCGCCAATCGTGGCATTGGACTTGAACTTGCAAAACAACTTAGAGCGCGCGGTGATGACATAATTGCGTTGTGCCGGAAGGCGAGCCCGGAACTTCAGGCTCTAGATGTGCGCATAGAAGAAGGGATTGACGTGGTTGCGGAGAATCTCGAAGAGACACTGAAATCGCAGCTCGCGAATACCCAAATTGATCTGCTGATTAACAACGCGGGCATATTGGAATACAACGAGCTTGATGATTTAGACCTCGCGAGCATTCGTCGTCAGTTTGACGTGAATGCAGTTGGTCCATTACGGGTCGCTAGCGCTTTGAGCGCAAACATGTCTTCACCCTCGAAACTTGCCTTTATTACGAGTCGTATGGGCTCTATTGAGGATAATACCTCGGGAGGAAGATACGGCTATCGAGCGTCCAAATGCGCACTCAATATGTTTGCTAAATCTATCTCACATGACTTAGCGTCGCGAAATATTACTGTGTCCATTCTTCACCCGGGATTTGTCCGAACAGAGATGACTCGCGGCAACGGGCACGTAGAGCCCGCAGAGTCTGCACGTAATCTGATCAACCGAATCGACGAAATGACTATGGAAAATACAGGTACATTTCGCCATGCGAATGGCGAAACGCTCCCGTGGTAAAATTACAAGCGCAGCCTAGTTAGAATTCTTAGGCCGCAAAGACGCACCGAGTCGTTCCAAAATCCAGGCGTACTCCATGGCAATTTCTTGATATCGACGAAATCGGCCTGAAGAACCTCCATGTCCGGCTTCCATGTTCACGCGAAATAGAAGAGGGCGGTCGCTGGTCGAATTAGCACGCAGTTTTGCGACCCACTTTGCAGGTTCCCAGTATTGTACTTGTGAATCGTGCAGACCTGTGAACACAAAAATCGCTGGGTAATTATAGGGACCAACATTATCATACGGCGAGTAGCTGAGCATGTACTCGTAGTAATCCGGTTTGTTTGGGTTTCCCCATTCATCATATTCAAACGTGGTGAGTGGAATACTTTCATCGAGCATTGTTGTCACGACGTCTACGAAAGGGACTTTTGCAACGGCTGCTTCGAACAGGTCTGGTCTCATATTGATGACTGCACCAATGAGTAATCCACCAGCGCTACCACCAGAGACCGCTAATAAGTTGCTTGATGTATATCCCAGTTCAATCAGGTTTTTCGCTGCGTCTATGAAGTCTGTAAATGTGTTTCGCTTCGCAAAAAGTTTTCCGTTTTCGTACCATTGTCTACCGAGTTCTTGCCCTCCTCGGATATGCGCGATCGCGTAGATAACACCGCGATCTAGAAGGCTTAGGCGCGCAACACTAAACCAGGGATCCAAGGAAGCACCATAAGAACCATACCCGTAAAGATATAAGGGCTGGGCTTTAGAGCGGTCTAAGTCTTTATGGTAGACGATACTGACAGGAACCTTAGTTCCATCTGTAGCTGTAATCCAAACTCGCTCAGATTTATAATTGCCCTTCTTAAAGTTGCCCAAAACAGGGTCTTCTTTGAGAAGCGTCTCTTTACGAGATTCGATATCATAATCATATTCTGATCGAGGAGTGGTGAGAGATGTATATGAGTAACGAATTGTAGAAGTGGAGTACTCGTAGTTCGTTGAAACCAGTCGCGCCGAGAAGACCGGCTCGCTAAATTCAATGCTCCATTGTTCTTGATCTTTTTTACGGAGGATTCGGAGTCCGGGCAGCCCATCACGGCGTTCTCCAATGACCACATAGTCTTCGAATGCATCGACGCTTCGAATGAATATTTCGTCATTTTTTGGGAACAGCGGCTTCCACGTACTCTTGTCGGCACTCGTCGTAAGTTGCGACTGCATGACTTGAAAGTTTTTCGCCTCCCAGTTCGTCCGTATGAGCCAACGGTCTTTATCATGCGAAATGGAATATTCATGGTTCTTTTCTCGTGGAAGAAAAATTTTCGGGCTTTGGGTAGGTTGCGCTGCAGGAATCACTCGATGTTCCGTCGAAAGAGTCTGCATGCTTGAAATAACGACATAATCGTCACTACGTGTCTTCCATACCCAGACATAAAATTCGGAGTCCTTTTCTTCGTATACGAGTGTGTCTTCACTTACGGGAGCCCCGATTTGATGGCGCCAGATTTGATATTCTCGTAATGTTCCTTTCTCTTTTCGAATGTAGAATATGTACTTGTCATCGGCAGACCATACGGCTGCAGGTGCAACATTGCTGATTTCATCCGATAGAAACTCTCCGCTTTCTAGGTCCTTTATGCGTAGTGTGTATATCCGGCGGCTAAGTACATCCTCAGCAATAGCGAGATATCGCCCAGTTGAGCTTGGTTCAATTCGGCCTGCTCGATAGTACTTATGTCCTTTTGCGCGTAGATTCTCATCTAAGATGACAGACTTGCTGTCAGACCCTTTAGGCGTTCGATAGTGAATGGCATATTCCTTTCCGTTGACATATTCTTTCCAGTAGAGATGTTGATTTCGCAGTGCAGGAACAGTCGAGTCGTCCTTAGCGAGTTTCGAAGTCATTTCTTCGTATAGGTAATCTATGTTCGGCTTGATTGGTTCCAACTGAGCATCGGCATAAGCCGTCTCTTGACGCAGATAATTTAAAATTTCTGGATTCTTTCGTTCATCATCTCGCAACCAATAGTAGTTATCGATTCGGGTATCGCCATGACTGACTAATTCTTTGCGAATCTTCTTTGCGATAGGTGGGGTTTTAAGATCCTGGTGTATGTTGGAACTCGCGCAACCTGAGAGGATAAGAATTCCGATGAATAAAGAAGTCTTTTTCATTGCGGCGCACACTATCACGAAGAAGGTTTCAAACGGCAAAAAACTACTGTGCACGAATGGATTTTCGAATGTCGACTGAGGTCATTTTTGCTTTTACTTGTGCTATGACTAGCAAGGATCATGACGACAAATAAACGTACATCACTTGATCACTCCAGACTCGTTGATTTGTTGCGTAAACAGCGCAAAGTGCTCGAAAATAGATTTTCTGGACGAGGCTTATGCGACGTTGCAGGTCTTGTTGAGGACACTTTTGTCCGAGCACCAGGAATAATAGAACGCATACTCAAGCCGAATTACCTTATACGCGCGCTAGTACTTCTTCTCGCATTGCTAATGTTGACGACCGTGATTTTCGGTCTGTTAGAACTCAAATTCTCGGTGGATGATGGTTGGTCAGTTCTAGAGGGAATCGAGGCCGGGATAAGCACTATCGTTTATTCTGGTATTGCGATCGTTTTTCTCGTTTCACTTGAACTGCGACAACGCCGTCAAATGACATTAGAGGCACTTCAAGAACTAAGGGCTCTTGCCCATGTTTTAGATATGCACCAAATGAATAAAGACCCCGAATACTTTATGTTTCCTGATGAATTTGAGCCCGACGGTTTTGCTCCTCATCTCACGCCAGCGGAACTAGAACGCTATCTCGATTATACTGCGGATTTACTTTCTCTTCTTGGGAAGCTTGCTGCTTGGTACGCTCAAAAAGTGAACGATCCAGAGATAGTCATTGCAATCAATGAGCTAGAGCAATTGACTGGCGACATGACTCGAAAGATCTGGCAAAAAATTTCGATTATCAATTCAATCGCGCTCAAGCAATGAGAACAAATTGAAACATTTTGCGTTAAGATGCTTTTATACCTTCTCATGGTTGTTCATGACGGTGGCATTCGCCTTCTTAGAAGGTCATGCGCATGCTGAGACGGGAGATGCGCCAGACATTCATTCGTGGGCGCTTCCTCAAGAGAAACAAAGGAAGAAACTTACAGTTGAATATCTCAAGCGCCACACTCCGAAACACAAACTCACGGGCGACATCACAAAAGATGCATATATGACGCCGCGAGTGATAGTCCTTCATTGGACAGGTGGAGATTCGCTCAAGGCGACTTGGAACACTTTTTCTGGGGCTAGCCTTCGAGGACGAAAAAAGTTGAGAAAGGCAAGCTCTCTCAATGTAGGCGCGCATTTTTTGGTCGACCGTGATGGAAGTATTTACCAACTTGTCGATGAGCGGCGAATTATGAGGCACTGTATTGGCCTCAACCACGTCGCAATCGGTATCGAAAACGTTGGAGACGGTAAAAGATCGGCTCTGACGAAAGCGCAACAAAAAGCAAATGAGTTCTTAGTTAGAAGTCTTGCTAAAAGATTCCCAATTACACATTTGATTGGGCACTACGAGTACCGTCGTATGGAATCTCATCCATATTTTTCTGAAGCGGATCCAAAATACCGAACCATCAAGATCGACCCTGGTCAGGAATTTCTCCACGCAGTACGACAGCAAGTTTCAGATCTGTCTCTCTTAGACGCTGACTCCAAGAAACCGCGGGGTCACTAATTGCCAGTGAACCAATTATAGATTCCTTTACCTAGCTGACTCCCTGCGGCGTAAGAAACGACGCCTGTTCCCAGTACGGCCGCGCCATAGCCAACCCAGCCCGGGGGACCCGCAGCTAGAAGGGGAGAAGCCACCTTGGCTGCTACTGCGGTCGCACCCATACTCGTCGCCCAAGCTCCCGCTTTTTCGGCAGCTTTTTTGGGTTTGTTTTCGGCCGTAGCGATTTCGTAGGAGTCGGCAGCGACAGCGAGTGGCAGCATCACTCGACCTGCGACCCTTGCTGCGCCGCTTCCGGGGATGATTGCACTTCTGGGAATTTGCCCTGGCTTTCCTTTCGGAACAAATACGCGATGGTTCGACTTTTTACCGCCTTGCTCTACAATCCACTGAAACTTTCCATCTCGTCCATTATAGGCTCCCGGTAGTTCTATTCCTCCGCGAACTTTTCCATCCCCGCCCGCGAAGGCAAACGATTTGCCGTGTCTTGCGTGTGAATCAACCATTCGTGGAAAACCGTGATTGTCCGGCAGCGCAGTTGTGGGGTTGAGTCGCATTTGCCCCCGAACTTTCGGCGTGTACTCAACTCCGACTAAGCCTCTACCGCGCGTGGGGTCCAAATTGCCCCAAGCCTGAGCTGCGCGAGTCGCAGACGGAGGGATAGCTGCAGCGTTGGGACCTTCATATTGATCTGGATCATTCTGTGAGATGGCGGAATGTTCCGGTTTTGGTTTTACTGCGGCCGGTTCGCTTGACCGAACGTTTTGTTGTAGCTCAGTCGTAGTAGAACGGGGTGTACTAGTAACTTTTGACATTTCTGACTCCGACATTGAGCGCAGCAAAATCCGTGCCGGTTGAGTTTCAGGCTCTTTTGAAGGGGATTACCAAGTGTTTGTAGGCACTTGCAACCAAATTGGTGCATGAACGCAGTCGGCTGAATCTGTGGTTACACGGGTGTCGGACGAAAAATATCTATATTTCTTAATACTTTCCTTAGGCCGGTCATCTTCGCGATAGATCGCGAAAACGAAATCACAGAGTCTAGGTGCGGCTTTAGATGGCCCGTGATAAACAACCTTCATGACGCCGTCGAATTCTATGTGGCTGGCCTTCGGGCTGAGCTGCATAATGGCTGTAGGTTGCAACTCGACGAATTCGACCTCATCCAAAGGCGACACTGGGCAAGCTTTATCAAAGCAACCTGTCAGGCAACTGACTCCTCCGAAAAAGTCTCTGAGTGACATTGATGAGTCCGAAAAAAGAGCGACAAGTCTTACAAAGTTCATTCGCGGTTCTTTGTTAGACTCTTTGGCTGAACGTAAATACAAAACAGTCTTCAATACACTCGATTCAGAATTTGTTGGGCGCTGGCCAAATCTCGATTCGTTCAAGAAAGTAGAAACAGGTACGATTACGATTTCTCATTTAGGTGAAGCTGGCGCTTGGCAAAATCGTCGTGAATTTTCTCGGGCGATGAATATATTTTTCGCAAGCTCGGCGATAATGGAACGCCGAACCTTCAAAGTTTATGAAATCATTATAGATGAGGATGCCCCACTAAATGCGTATGTGAAGGCTCATCTCCAGCTGGCGGGAAAAGATCAAGAAGGTCGACGCTATCAATTAGAGGCTGACGTCGTCTTAACTGCTCGAGGCAAAGATGGTGTTTGGGTCATCACTGCATGGGACTTCGAGCGAGCGATTTGGTCCAATATTCGAACACCATTTTTCAAGAATGTTTCTACCGTGACCGGCGTACAGTATGCGGATTCTCGACAAATGAGAAAGCTTACTAATGAGCTCGTTGATTTGCGAAGATTGTTTTCTAGCGGAGGCGTGACAATCTTCGACGAAAATGGTGACGGTGCATTAGACATTCTTACGACTCGTAAAGGTCGAGGAACTCGCATCTTCATTAATGATGGAAAAAGCGGTTTTCAGAAAAAGAAAATTTATCGTTCACATAACGATGAGGACGCAACCAACTTTTATTTAGCGGTCGATATCGATCGTGATGGAGATACTGACCTTGTCAGTACCCACGTTAATTACTCGGATAACCAAGAAGCATCTCTGACCGTCTATCTCAAGACTGATGGAAAGTTTGTCCCGAACAAAAAATTACTCTCGTTTAACAATGAAAAACAACACCGCGAAATAGATTTCCCGGCTATAGTTACCTGTGATTTAAATGATGACCAGCGTCTTGATTTCCTCGTGCTTGGTTACCTCAATTCAGAATCCGGAGGAACACAGTTCAATCTCATCAATGGGCAAGACGGTCAAAAAAACCTACTTTTTATCAGCGAATCTGACGGAACTTATCGAGAGCGTGCTGGCCAATGGGGAATGGGAGAATCTCAGTATTCTTATGTAGCAGAATGTTACGACTTTGATTCTGATGGAGATTCCGATGTTTTAGTTGGTAATGATTACGGTCAGAATAATTTTTATCAAAACGAAAATGGGCAGCGATTTACGAAGCTTCCTGGTCACCCGTTTGCAAAATCGAGAGGTTTTACAATGGGGATTTCTATGGCTGACCCCAATAATACCGGACAATTTTCGGTTTCACTTTCAAACATGTATTCTCACGCAGGAAATCGCATCGTTCCTCAGGTGTCCCAATTGGGCGCAGAGATGAAGGCTTCTGTCCTTGCGCTTGCGGGAGGAAATAATCTTTTCGAGCGAAGAGGTGAGAGCTGGGTGGATACGGCTCAAAGTAGGGGAGTCAATTACGCTGAATGGGCATGGGGAAATATTTTCTTTGATGTCGATAATGATGGCGACAAAGATCAATTCGTCGTCAATGGATTCACGACTCACAGCGACCCAACCGCGCCTGACTTCTGACCACATTGGTGGCGACAGGTTGTCGCTGACGCAAAAGCCGTAGAAAAAGGAGGAAAGGCGGATACGGTCATTTCGCCTTACGAGTTCCGCGGAAGCTGGAGTGGTTATGAACGCGATGTCTTTTTTTTCAATTCCGGCCTGCAACAAGAGTTTAGTCAAATAGCGTACGGTCTCGGCGTCGACTTCTCGGATGATGGCCGAGCCTTTGTACCCTTCGATTTCGACGGTGATGGTGATCTTGACCTTATGTTCTCAAGCCTCCAAAATATCCGATTGCTCGAAAACCGCGCACCCGCACGAAATTTTATTCGGATTGATGTCAGGAATGAAAAGACAGTCGATATCCCCCTTGGGAGTTTGGTTCAAATCACCGCAAACGGTCAGACTCAGCAAGATTATGTCAAACTGACCGCTGGGTTTCAGGCGCAAGTTCCCAAGACGCTTCATTTTGGCCTGGGCGATACCGAAGAGGTATCAAAAATTGTTGTTACCTGGCCTGATGGCCAAAAACGAACCTTTGGACCCGTGAGAGCAAACAAGCATTATATATTTACTGCGAATAAGGACACCTTTGAGACGAAGCCCCTTGTCCGATGGACCGAGCAACCTCTAGGTGTCGACGAGAATTTACTGGAGCAAATTGCTTTGACCCTAGATGGCAAGCGCACCCGACTCCGTCATTACACCTCTCAGTCAAAACTGACGGTCGTGAACTTTTGGGCTCCTTGGTGTAAGCCGTGCAAAAAAGAGCTGCCGATACTAAAGGACTTGTCGGTAAAATATAGTAACGATTCTCAATGGATTGGATTATCTGTTGAAACGAATAATCTAGAGTCCGTAAAAAAGTCGGTCGCTCGTTTTGGAATCAAGTATCCCCAGCTAATAGCAAATGAACCTCTTCTTGAATCCTTCTTCGGTGATGACGGAAACCTTCCAATTCCGTCGACATTTATTTTCGATGAAGGTGGGCAACTGACTCGAGCGTATTTGCGACCGGTCTCACGGAAGCAACTTCAAAAGGATATCCAGGCCTTCTCCGCCTCCTCAACGAATTCGCATCTACTCGTGAAGATCGCCGAGGCAAAATTTTTGCGAGGTCATGAGGAGGAAGCGTTTGAAGCGTATCAACAAGCACTGAAACGTTCACCGAAATCAGTTAATGCCTTATTAGGCTTAGCGGCGGTAATGAGGAATCGTTCGGAACCTTCCGAAGCGGTCAAATACGCACAGAAAGCGCTCACTATTGACCCAGGCTCTGCTTACGGATGGTGGCTACTCGGCCTAAGCTATTCGCAGGGAAACAAGCAGGTAGAGGCGCTCGAAGCTCTAGAAAAGGCCACAAAGATTTCTCCAACGACCACTAGATATCTTTATAGCTACGGAGACCAGTTAATGGCTGAAAAGCTATATATGAAGGCTAAGGCCGTTTTTCTAACAATTCGAGCGCTCGAACCGAAGTCAGTCAAAGTAATGATGAAATTAGTTCAGGCAAAATTACAGTTGCGCGATCAAAGTGCACTGAAAGAGTTAGACAGCATTTTGGCAATCGAGCCAGGGCATCCAGAAGCTCTTCGGATTCGTGACGAGCTCAAAAGAAGATTGCCGCAAAAATAAACTTTATCCTTTTCAAAGTGTGATTCCCAGATAGTGGGCGTGAAGCAAAAGTGGCCCCTTAGCCGATAATTCTTATCGACATCCACTTTCGGTCAACGCAAGTTGAATTGACCGAACATGACTTACACGCCTACTATTGGGAGATTGGTATTCACGATCTTTCGAAACTTTAATTGGCTCTGGTTCGGCTCCCTTCTCACATGGAAGAGTAACTGTCCGGGATACAACTTGATAGCTAACCTCAACACCATCCCCTTTTTGGGTCATTAGAATTAGCGACGTTCCAAGCACCGTGATTGGGATGTAACATGCACAGATCCACAGCGAAAGCAGTGCAGAAGTCTTTTCATGATTTTTTTTCAAACGAAATAATGAGCTAATTCTTCTTTTTTTTGAGGCAGAAAAAATGTTGTACGATTTCGATCACTTAATTCGAGTTGGTAACGTTGTGTTTGTTCCAGAGGCTCTCAAGGATTGGCTCAAGCTCCCAGTCATGAACACCGACTAAGTCCCTGATGAGGTCCCCGTTCTTGTCGTAAATCCGAATCACAGGCAATCCAGTAACACCTCGTAGATGCGCTTTTGCGACGGGTGAATCAAAGTTTGGCACTTCTACTTTGTGAATCACAACGCTCTGATGCTCGGACGCAACTTTTCGTAAATAGATTTCGATATCTTTACACGGCTCACACCAGTCCGCCCAGAAATCAATAATTGTGATCTTGCCTGGAACTAAAGCCTCGTTCATTTGAAAGCTTGCACCACCGGTAGTGAGTTCCAAAAAGTTTTTGGTTGCTGGAGACCCAGATGAGGTTCGAGTTTCGATTGATTCGAGTTTGACTTGATGTGACCCGTGTTGAGCTTCGTGGTCTGTGAGCTGATAATTATCGCTCTCTGTAGCCTGTTTTTTCTCGGCAGGACTGAGTTTGCGGTTTTCGCCTCGTTCGGAGTCCGGTTCTGCTCCCCCAAATAGATATCCGATGAGTCCGAACAACGAATAGGAGTCTGTCAGTTGCCTGCCATTGAGGTTCCGATAAATAGGGAACTGGGCATTCACACCGATGGAGTATTTGTCGTTGAAGCGGCGACTCACGCTTAGTCCTGCGTCGAGGAAATGACCTCCTGAGTTTTGAATAAGATCGCCATCTTCTTCTTCAGTCCGCATGACGTATCGGCCAGTTATGCCTGCAGAAATTGTCCAAGAGCGATCAGGAGTATAGATGGTGTTCGCTCCATAGCTTTGTAATATCCCAGGCCTAAGTCCGGAAGGGTTTCTATGAAGTGGCATTTGAATCCCATATAGAGTCAACAAGGCTAAAGAAGGATTCAGTCTGTGAGTAAGTTGAATTTTCCAATTTGTGGTAAAGGCTGCGGGGCCCGTCGCAAGCAACGTTGGGGCGACTCCGGCAATGACGGTCTCATCCGTTGTGCCTTCGCGCCCTGTTGGTAAGCGAAGAGCTCCCGCGAGTTTCAGTTTCGGCCAGTTCTCGGTTTCAGAATATAAATCGCTTAGGTCGTAACTGAGCGATAAATCGATGCTCCCTAAGCCGGAGATTCGCGTCCACTCGCTCGCACTTCTTTGGTGTTCAATCGCTGCGGCTGAAAAGCGTAGACCGCCGGCGAGACCTTCGCCGAAGTAATGTAGAAGTGAGATTCGAGTGAAATTCGCGACAATATTCTGTCCGTTTCTAGGGTCTGCTTGCTCAGAACCGATGAATTCTTTCGCGAATCTGCTGTACTGATGGACGACGGCAAGCTGCGTTGTTCCGTCAAGCTTGCCGGTCGAAATTTCGAGACCGGTCTCCAGGTTTGACCCCCCAACTGGGGAGTTAGAGTTAACTCCAACGACTCATCATGCCAGCGCTTGCTGCGGAGCCGCAAAGAGAATTAGTCCTGCAAGTATGGACGTTGCTAGGCGTTTCATTGAGACGCAGAGTATCAATTTGGTTTTACAGAGTAAATAACCGCGCATCGTTCAAGGTCCCCACAATAAGTATAATTATTTCAGAGTTTTACCTTTTATTCTGTACCATTAGTTTATTTGCGGGTGTGTCGAACGAACTCTGTCTCATCGTATTTTACACACCGCCGAATTCCTTTGGTCGATAAGGGTTGTGGATGTGGTTGTCTAAAGAAGGTGCGAAGTAATGCCTGGAATTGGGATTCCCAAGCGACAACATGAATCAGCGAGACGTGCGGCTGAAGGGCGATGTATCCACCAAGCTGCTCCTAAACGTCAATCTCGAGCTGAAACAGTGCAGACTTCCGTCGCGAGCGACCCGGCGTCGAAAGTATCCATCGATGAACCATCCCGTACCCGCTTCAATAAATGTCAGTCGCCACAAAGTCGCTCCGGATTTACTCATGATATTTTTCAGCTCACCACAAAGCTGAAAAAGCCCATTGCTATCGTTGCGCTGGGAGTTCTTCGTATACCCCTATTGGCAACACCAGTTCAGAGCCCGGTGGTAGATGCTGGAATCGATTTCGCAGATGGACCCTCGGGGCGATCTGCGCACGAAAAGCCTTCGACGGAACTGATAAACAAGAGTCTTCGTGACCCAAAGCTAGAGGTTTTGGTTCCGTCGTCAATGGTTCACCCGAACGCGCCAGCGGCCAAGAATTCAGGAGGAAACTCAAGAGAATTGAATCAGCCGGTCTCAGCAGATGATGTTGAGCCGCTCGTGGTGCCTGCATTCTCTGAGCGCGCAAGCTCTGGCGACTTTGAGTTGCGGGAAAACGGGCGTTTTTCCTTCGTCGATCCTGCTCCCGTTATTCCATCGAATTAATGAATGTATAGACCCAGTTGGAGTCGCTCTGCTTCGTAGCCAAAAAAAGCTCCTCTCCTGTTCGAGTAAATTCTGAGATTTCATGCATTATGGGGTCCGAAGCTTTCAATAATAGTGGGATCACCCCGTAGTTATTTGGGTTTCGATGCTTGAAAGCCCTAAAGAAAGCTTCCTATACTCCGCCTGAATCATTACTATAGCGACGCTTCAAAATGAGTCCTTTATTCGCAATTACAGAGATTATCCATGCCTAAACTCGGTCGTCGCATTGCGCAAATAAAGCCTGGTGTAAAGAAGGCTTCTGAAGTCTGTTCCCAGAGCGGAGCGAAAACCGAATCAGCCCGTTCGTCCGAGTCAAATTCAGATCAATACACGAGTGATAACCGACCGACAACGGGAAGAGACCAGGACACCATGCCTCGTGGTCATATGCTCAAAAACCAAAATTCGAAAGACGCTTCGGGTCTTGGGCAAGCGATATCGAATCTTTACGCCGAATATAAAAAGCCCGTTGCGATTGTTGGAATGAGCATGCTTCGCCTTCCTCTGTTCGCAAATCCTGCACATGGTCATGATGTTCATGAGCATGCGGACGAGAATCTAAATGCGAATGCGAGTCTGGCTACTGAAGCTGCTTCGACGGATATTGCATCCGAAGTCATCTTTGGAGCGCCAAAAGACGGTGCGAAACCTTTGACGGAGGGCGCATACTTCGACCTCATCCATTCATTGTCGGGAGCTGGGCTTGAAGGAGTTAAAGACGCTTTGCGGGATGGTCATCTTCGTCTGTTGACCGATATTCCGCATCCCAATGGAGAAAGAACGTTAGTTCTTGGTCATCGTACGGATAAAGATGCCAACGAGACTCCCAATGTAGAAACGACGGTTCGACTTTCAAGAGACGGACAGCTTTTGTCGGCTGACACGCAAGATTTGATTCACGTATGGGCTTACGAAAGTGATCCGAAATCGCCAGGTGGTCTTCAACCTATATCTGCAAAACACTTCGAAAAAGATAGCGAGGGAAAAATATCATATCTCGGTAACGATCGAATCCGACTGATTATGCCCAAGGAAATTGCGACTGAAGTTGATGATATCAGTTTGACGAAAGTAACAAAAACGGTCGCAAGTCATCTTCCCGAAAAGGTGGCAGCCAACGCTAATGGCGTATTCGCCTTTGATGAAGCAAGCCCGCTTACCGGAGCGACCACTTCGTTCTATGGAACTGTGAAGGTCATGGAAGATGCAGACCGATGGGCTGGCGGTCATATCCATTGGGGGGATAAGGGAACTCTGATCGTGAAGCCATACGAGTTCGTGACCAACTTTTTTAACGCATATTACAACAAGACCAACGGAAATTTGGTTCTCGGCGCGTTAGGCCATGTTGACCCAGAGACTGGAAAAATTGGAGGCTTTACGGGGACACCTGCTGGGTATGAGAATGCCGTCGAAAACATGTTTCTTGACGGTGCAAAAAGCCGTGACATCGTCGCTCATGAGGCCGGACATGCCGTTTTGGATGCTCTCAAACCGGGAATGAAGCACGGAATGGGCATCGCTTATCACGAAGGTGTCGCAGACCTTTTGAATTTTCTTTCTGTGCTTGAGGATCCAGACGTAGTGGCCCGAGTCTTACGAGAGACAGAAGGAGATATGGACTCAACCAACGAAGCGACCAGAATGGCAGAAGTGATTGGTCACGAAGTGAGCAAACATAGGTCTGGTGACCCCGACAAAAACTACATCCGAATTACAAACAATGAAGCGCGAATCGAGGATTCTGGGCTGACTCGCGATGATGAAACCATTCCTGGGCTTGGCTTCTCTCCTTCCAGGAGTCCGCATAAACTAGGACAAGTTTTTAGCGGCGCCGGGCATGATGCGTTCGTGAAAATCTACAATCAAGAGCGCGCAGCAGGTAAATCACGGGAAGAATCTGTAGCGTACGCGCGAGAAGCCGTGGGCAATATACTTTTGCGGTCTACTCGTTATGTCGGAGAGCACCAAACCTCTATGCGAGATGCCGCTATCGCAATGTTACGGTCAGAAGATGCAACGTATGGCGGAAAGTATCATGAGAGCGTACGTGATGCCTTCGTGGCACGGGGCCTGATTGACGCAACTGAGGACGCAAAAGAACTGATCAACGAACGTAAAAATAAGCTTATCGACTTTCGTCTCCCGGCGTCCACGAAAGCGCCAGATGAAGTCCTCTCAAAGCTTGAAGAGTATGAAACTCAACGACTGGCTTCTCTTTCTGACGACGTCGATGGTCCAGTCTTCGGCCTTCTTCGCCACAATCCATACTTACCATCGTATGAAATTGCGAAGTTTGAAGATCTAAGCGTTCACAGTGATCGCACCTTCGATGATGGTGTCCGAGTCGTACGTCTTACTTATCAAAAAGAAGAGACCGACATGATGGGACACAAAAAGACCCACGATTACTATATTTCGACAGTTTTTGACGAAACTGGAAAGCTCATTGACATTCATAGCGAGCGCGCCGTCGAAAATGAGTAATCCACAGAAATAGAAATGCACTACTGTGGCAATCATGTGAATCGAGTGTGAAGTCTGCCTTTTTCTGACTCAGGATTCGCATATTTTGTTGAGAAAAACTTCGCTTTCCGGCTTTAGTTCGTACGTTGCCTTGAGCAAATTAGAGCCATTCTTTCCTGGGGTTTGTCACTGTGCCAAAAGAGATTTGTCATTTTTTAGTAGCTAAAGATGTCATGGCAAAACTTCAAGAGCCCATGATCCGTCAGAGTTGTCTTGAGCATCCAAACCTCGTGCTACTTGGCTCTATTTTTCACGACTCTCTGTATTACGGCTCATCTACCGAGGCGGATTTGTCGAGACTAGCGGACCAGCTTCACGCGACTGAAGGTCAAGATAGTTTTGCCGTTTTACGGGAGCTAAAATCAGCCGGCAAGATTGCTGAGGATGAATCGCTCTTCATAGCGTTTTGGGTCGGAGTTGCATCGCATATCTGTACCGATATTCGATTTCATCCACTCGTTTACGCGTTTAGCGGCGATTATTATTCTCAGGATGAGAACACGAGGCTTGATGCGCAACGGCTGCATCGTCAATTAGAGTCTCATCTTGATTTTTTGTTCGCCGGTCCGACAGTCACTGCTCGAGAATTTCAAATCAGTCGAATGTTGAATGCTGATAAAAACAAGCTGACCCAGATAATGAACAGCCTGGTCACACACGGAGAACTTTTTACCGGTCTTTCGCCTAAGTCTATTTTGGATGCCTCTAAGAAATACGCCTGGGCTCAAAAGCTCTATCAAAGCCAAATCGCAATGCTTCTGTCGAAGAGATTACGTACCATTATGCCGTCAGGGCTTCGAAAGATGCTCTGTGAACTTGGGTCATTACGTACAGCTACTTCTCTGGATAATAAATATAGATTCCTGGCGGACTCGATAACTTTCAATCATCCTGTCACAAACGAGGGAATAACTGCCGAGGTATCTTCACTCCGAGAAGCTGCTGTCGCAGACACGATAAAGCTGGTTTCGAACTTAGACCGACAGAGCTATGGGGCCTGCCTGGACACGGGACTGCCCAGAGTCTCCGTTCATGAAATGCGATATTACAAAGATACGCATATAGCCCGAATAAGACCCGAGACAGAAAAGCGCGTCTAAGGTGACCATTGCGCAGCGTGTTCGAAATTTGGACTATTCGCGACAGTAACATTCGTTGCTGGGCCGTCGTTACCTGTTACAGGATCAACAGGAGCAATCCATATATCCCAATCGCCCATGCCTCCTGCGCGATTACTACTGAAGCTTAGAAACGCGCCGTTGACTGACCAGGTCGGATAACTCGATGCGTGACCGGTGCCTCCGTTGAGTGTAGCTAAGTCAAGCACCGTTCCTGACATATCCGGTTTCACGAGTTTGACTTGTGCGTCGGAGGCGGCCAATGTGGTCATCGCACTCTGGCTTTGGGTAAAGGCAATCCATTCGCCATTCGGTGAAAAGCGTGGGTAGTAATTACCAAATGTATTATTGCTGGCGCCTGGAAGTCTTTGTGCCATACCACCTGTCTCGGGAACGATATAGATATCGGTCGGTCCGGAGTAGCCAGACCCACCATTGTTTGTATTATTGAAGTTTTGACCCCGCACGAACGCAATATAACCGTTCGGTCCCCAGGTAGGCATACTGTTATTGTCAGTCGCCACATTGGCACCTTGTAATTCTCTAATACGTCCCTGGAAAATAGACCCGATGTAAATCTTACCTTCAGATGCGTACGCAAATTGATACGGGGGATTAGTGTTTACGTTGGGGTTCCATGAGACGTATTCGGCACCTAGCAGGTCAGAGGCGAGAACCAATGCTTGGTCAACCGAAGTATCGACGACTTGAAAGTTTGGAATTTCGATCATCGCGACGTAGCGACCGTCAGGAGAAACTTCATGACATCCCGTACAACCCTTGTTTGCTCGTGGTCCCCAATATGGACGTGCGGTCGTTTGTCCTTGCAATGGTAGCTGCATAATATCTCCGCCAGAAAACGAATTGGTTATCTGCCAATAATACATGAAGCGGCCCGCTTCGGCAGGAACGACTTCAGGTCCTCCTGTAATTCGAACGGGTATCGCTGGATTTGCCACATCGTTTGAGCGAACAGTCAGTTCAGCTTCGTCGCTGGTCATATCCATGGGATTGTATCGAACCGTAACCGTCTGCATGTCGCCCGAGCGAAGCGTGAAGGGCAGGGAAGGCGGGTTCGGCAGAGTGACTTCCGCATCTGAACGAGTCCAGTCCAGCGCGGTAATCGTTATGTCAGTGCTGCCACACGCATAGATATTAATATTTGCGTTGTCCTGTATATTAGTGTTCCCGAATGGCAAGTGGCGAGGGCTCACACAAATACCAGTTTCAGCACAAGAGCCTGTGATAGGAATTTGAAAGTTTGGCGTATCTACGTCTGTGGTGCGAATGTCTAATGTTCCATTAGCTGACGTTCCAGCCGTTTGAGGGCGATAGGTAACCGTCAAATCTTTCGTGCGACCCGGTAGTATTAATCCGAAATTACTGGCTGTACTTTCAAGGTCTGGGCTAGAACCGCTACTCAAAGAGACTCCTCGAATTGTACATGCGCTGTCGCTTATATTGGTTAGCCTAACGCCTTTTGTATGAGTTGTTCCTGGTTCGACTGCTCCAAATGAAATGAATAAAGGTTGAACGTCAATCTGACAACCTTCCTGCAGCATGGGATTACCGTTGAGTGGTACTGTGATAGTCACTCCATTACCCGTGACTGAAAGCTCACCTTGTTCGTTAGAATTACTTTGCGGAGTAAATCGAATGTTCACGATAACAGAGCTGCCGGAATTCACTATGACAGGCACAGTGGGCGGGTTCGTAATACTGAAGCTGTTTTGCCCTGTCGTGATTTCAAGTTGGCTAATGCTACAGCTCGTGGCGCCATCATTCGCAATAAGCACAGATGATTCAGCGAATGAGCCTGAGGCGACGTTATTGAAGTTCACCTGCTGCGGAGAAATCGATAAAGAACAAGGGTCGCCGATGATCGCTTTTATTGGAAAGTACTGCGTACTTTGGCCGAGATTGTTAGATTCTACCTGAACGAAGCCTTCATAGTTTCCTGACTGTGAACCAGAAAAGTCGACTTTAAGTTCAACAAATTCAGCCGGCCGGAGGGTCTGTGACCCAAGAGGAGAAGGCAGCTGAAAGCCGGCAGCAGTTTGATATTGAGGAGTATTTGATAGCTTCACTTCGGACACTTGCAGGTCTTGGGTGCCGCAGTTCTCTAACTTAAGAGTTGCACTTCTCGTCGAATTCACGCCAATCGTTCCGAAGTCCAAAGGAATAGGACTGCCACAAAGTGCTGGCCCAGCTCCGGTTCCGCAAATGGGAATTCTTATGGTTCGTAAATCCGAAACATCCGTTGTGATGATGACCGCTCCAGTGTCTAGACCAGCATCAATCGGAGTATAGGTAATATCAAATCGCGCTTTGGTACCAGCGAGAATAATAATCGGTGCGGTTTGGTTCAGTTCGTATTCACCACTCGTAGTGGCACTAAGCCCGATAGTCTCTACTGTGACATCGCTTTCTCCGGTCGCCTCCACATCGAAGAATAATGTTTTGGAAGTCTCAGGAGTGACGGCACCAAAAGCCAAACTCGGCGACCCTTCCTGACACCCGTCATTTTCTGAAATTATCGATATGTTTTGGGAGACACCTTGCCCACGAAGTTCGAAAGTTTTGCTACCAACATTGGAGTCGTTCGTTTCAATGATCAGCGAACCAGAATCAAATCCAATGTCGGTTGGATCATAGCGCAGGACGAGATCAAAGATTCCTTTCGCTCCAATGCTTGATGGAACTACGCTTTCTACCCTAAATTCCGTAGTCTCTCCTTCGATATAGATGCGCCCGATACTTAGGGCTGTGCTACCAGGGTTTGTTATCTTGAGACTTTGGTAACGGAAGTCGCCGACGACAACCGGTCCGAAATCAATAAGCTGTTTTTCCGTCTGTAAATCAGGAGCAAGAGACGTTAGCTCTGATGAATCGCTGCAGTTACACGCAGAGCTAGACGCTATGATCATGAGGCAACTTATGAGGTAGGTTTTCGCTGAATATAAATCCCGTTTGTACATGCTGACAATGCAGTGCTAGCAAGGAACATCTTTTAGATTCAAAGAAAAAAAAATTTTTGTACGATCAATGGCGAGTCCAGATGTCAAAAAGAGCCCCTGGAAAAGTCTTGAACTTAGCTATTATCTTCAGTTAATTCAAATGTTTATGGTTGAACCTAGCATAAGGCTGTCCGTTCACAGTTTTTAGAGATGACGCAATAGGGTGACCTGTGTATCTTCACTGAACGTGACGTCAATCAATGGAAAACCGCGAGGCGTACAAGCTGCCACGTCACCAAAGTCAAAAAAAAACGGAGAAATAGAACCTGACCTCTCCGTTGACGGCGGTTTGTTATCTAAGGTCGATAAAATGACCAGTCGCCCAATTCGAGTGGGTGAGCAGTTTCACGTCTCGAGCGCTAAAGCTGAAGCAGTCGCCAGCCAAATTGATTTGCGTCGAAAGCAGTCGCCTGCAGGCTTTCTCGGTAACAATACTCTGATGGATTCTATAGAGTTCGGCAAAATAACGGGTATTCAACCGGGCCCTGACCAAATTCTTGAGATGAACGAAGCGGTTCAGGCAGCAAAATCACGCATTGGTTTGGACCACGAAGTTGAGTTCGCTACGGATTGCGATTTTTGCGGGTACACGCGTTTTGCATTTATTGGCACCTTTAAAGCGTGGGATAGACCTGAACAGAAAATTTTGGTCGGCTTGGGTATTCTTGCAAAAACCACAAAAGAGCTTGAATGTTTTGGAAGTGTTCTTCCTTCTTTTCAAACTGTCGCTCAAGACTTTGTAGACCTTAGCCTTGAAGAAAAAATCGAAGCGGTTTTAGTGCACGAGAAAGTCGAACTCGAGGCTGCAAAACAAAATCAAGCAGATCCGCATCGCTATGCCGTTGCTCATGCACCTAACACAAAAATGAAGATTAGTCCTCGCACGAGAGATCATCTCCGTTTGTATGCTCGCGCTGATAAAGCTCATATGGGTGAGCAAATATGAACATCCAAGAGCTTGATCTCGACACATTGCTGAAGCCATCTACTGTGGCATTTGTTCGGGAGTACGAACATGCGATACAGCATAAAATAGAACATCTTGTTCCAAAGATGAACGAACAAATGCCGACGTCACACGATGATGCGTCGATTGCGATCACCGCCCGATTTAGTGAGACTTACCTAGTTTGGGAGAAGTTTTTTTGGGCTAGAGTTGCGACTCATTATGCCGTGGAGAAGCAGGCTCTTGAGGAAGCTCTGGCAACCGCAGAGCGAGACATCATGGGGCTCAGTACCATCTTACATCCTCTCTAGCTTTACCTTTCTCGGCGAAGAATGATGACTTAGTGAAAAAGGCCAGAGGTTACTAAAAAACCTGCCAAAGGTTATTGAAACCCGATTCAAGCAATCTTGAAATGAAAAACCTCGTGATTGCGGGTGTTTAGCGCGCTAAGTTTGAATTGTCGAAACTGGGTTGTTCGTGCAAGAGTATCCACCGATGGAAAGCTACATCCCAAAAGAGTTTGTGCCCAACGACCATAAGTACGAACTTGTTTCCATCATCAACGATATTCACGCTTTGTCGAACGGCGATGAGTTTCATCTCAAAAAGGTCATTCGAAAATATCCCAAGAACGGAACTGGGATTTATACGAAGCGTGAGATCGTTCATGGATTTCATTATTTTAGCGGCGAGAATGATTGGGACGAAGATTTATTTTTCAAGCGCCTGAAACTGAAACCGATTCGAACTGCGAGTGGGGTCGCTCCGGTTACAGTACTAACCAAACCCTTTCCTTGCCCGGCGAAGTGTATTTTCTGCCCCAACGATGTGCGAATGCCTAAGAGCTATATGTCTGAAGAGCTCGGAGCAAAACGCGCGGCACAGCATGCTTTTGATCCATACGTTCAAACAATGTCACGATTGAAGACATATAAGTATAACGGGCACCCACCCAACAAAGTAGAGTTAATCGTCCTCGGAGGAACCTGGACAAGTTATCCTCAGGCCTATCAGATTTGGTTTGTGAAGCGTTGCTTCGATGCAATGAACGACTTTACTGGAAAAGAAGAGTTTGGCCGCCACCTTCTTGAACATCAAATGGACTTTTCCGACCTCGATTATCAAATTG
The DNA here is from genome assembly GCA_036337945.1 of Myxococcota bacterium. Taxonomy (GTDB): domain Bacteria; phylum Myxococcota; class Kuafuiibacteriia; order Kuafuiibacteriales; family Kuafuiibacteriaceae; genus JAYZDF01. The sequence goes on along the minus strand of JAYZDF010000105.1, from coordinate 26,050 downwards.
ACGGAGAGAACATCGACAAGTCCTATAACGACGTCGTTTCATCACATCTCAAACGTAACCTTGAAGGAAAATTACTTCATTCCACGGAGTCAGCCGACTGGTCAGAGCTCGAAGCAGCACAGCGTGAGAACGTTTCAAGCCGTCATCGCTGCGTGGGCTTGGTTTTAGAAACCAGGCCTGACGAAATTTCTGAGACTGAAGTCGAAAAGCTCAGGAGGCTTGGTGCCACAAAAGTCCAGATCGGTATTCAGAGCTTGTCCGACCGTGTCCTGGAGATGAATAAACGCGGTCATGATGTTGCACGGACCCGCGATGCCATTCGTCTTTTGAGAGAAGCTGGCTTTAAGATACATGCTCATTGGATGGCGAATCTTTATGGCGCGACACCTGAGTCAGACATCGAAGACTTTCGTAAACTCTTTGATGACCCCGCCATTCGACCAGATGAATTAAAGCTTTATCCATGTAGCTTGGTCCAGAATGCTGAATTGATGACGAAATATAGGGAAGGGAGTTGGAAAGCCTACGAACATGATGAGCTGCTAGAGGTTATGGAGAAGTCACTCACCTATGTACCCGAGTATTGTCGTGTGACTCGAGTGATGCGCGACATTCCACCCCCAGAAATCATAGTAGGTAACAAACTAACGAACTTTAGACAGATCGCGAATAACCACCTCGAAGAGAGAAAACTTGAGCAATCCGATATTCGAAGTCGAGAAATCAGAACTGATCAAATAGAAGTCGATGAGTTGGAATGTAAGGTTGTGCCCTACGACACTTCTACTGGTCCAGAAAAATTTATCCAAATAATTACGCCAGAAAACAGGATTGTAGCATTTTTGAGACTTTCACTACCAACGAAGCCATCTTTCTTGCCAGAACTCGGACCCAACGCAATCATTCGTGAACTTCATGTGTATGGACCAGTTGTAGACTTTGGAAAGACGGACGAAGCCAAGAGTCAGCACTTAGGCTTAGGAACATTGCTTATTAAAAAGGCAGAAGAGATAGCCAGAGAGTATCAATTCAAGGCTATCTCTGTCATTTCTGCGATTGGTACTCGAGATTATTATCGCAAAAAGGGGTTCGAAGAAGGACCACTTTATATGCACCGAGACTTGCGCCTGCCGTCTGAAAGCTCATTATCATGACCGACTCTAGTGCACAGATTTTCGATTCGCTAAGTAGGGACTATGACGATGTTTTTTCCTCATCTAAAATCGGAAGAGCGCAGCGACGAAGAGTGTGGGAACATCTTGAAAAGTGTCTACGTGATTACAATATTCGTCGAGTACTTGAGTTGAATTGTGGAACAGGCGTCGATGCACGATGGTTCGCTTCGAGAGGATGCGAGGTTGTTGCCACAGATATTTCACCTCAAATGCTTGAGGTCGCAAAAGCCAATGACACAAAAGAGTCTTCAGTTTCCTACCAAAAATTAGATCTAAGAGAGCTTCATGAATTAGACGCTGACAATGCCTTTGACCTAGTCTTTTCTAATTTTGGCGGCCTGAATTGCATAAACGAAAGCGAATTGCGGAGCGCGTTATCTGCTTGTGCACGGCTTCTAACACCAAACGGTGTTTTGATGACCGTCGTTATGCCTCGTATTTGTCTCTGGGAGTCGACTTACTACACCTATAAAAGAAACCTCGGAAAAGCAGTTCGTCGATGGTCTCGGGATGGCAGTTCGTTCAGCATCGACGGGCAAACTACGAATATCTATTATTATTCACCTAAAGAGTTGGTGAAGCTCGCAGCCTCAGACTTTGATAGTACCTATGTGAAGCCGGTCGGGGCTTTGATCCCACCTTCTTATTGCGAAAATACGCTCTTAGGTCGAGAGAGAGTCGTTCACAGTTTGGGCTGGTTAGAGTCACTTTTGCCGCATTCTACTTTGACCGCTGCTGTCGCGGATCATTTCTTGATGGAATTTCGCAGGAGGATTTGAGTGATGGAGACGTCGCCAACATGAGCCGTTTGCAGGAATTTGAAGACGCGTATGTCAAAGCGCGCTCAAGGGAACAAAGAATTTTATCCGATTCTGAAGTGTTGATGCTCCCTGAATTAAGCGAGGTTCATCCTTTGCACGTAGAGTGGAAAATTAGAGCTCAAAGCACGCGCCGAATTATTGCGTATTTTGCGAGGCGTAGATTCCGTAGAGTTTTAGATTTAGGCTGCGGAAACGGTTGGTTTACGGCAAAACTTGCTGATTCAGTTCTTGATGGCGTGGTTGGTGTGGACATTAATCGCACGGAACTCGAGCAAGCGCAGAGAGTTTTCTCCAAAGCAAACCTTAGCTTTCGATATCACGACATAATCAATGACAACCTTCAAATGGAAAAATTTGAAGCGGTTACGATAAATGCAGCAGCGCAATATTTTCCTGATTTTGCCGAGTTGGTAGTACGATGCTTTCATCATCTCGTTCCTGATGGCGAGCTTCATATCTTGGACACCCCGTTTTATACCCGGAGAGACGTCCGTCAAGCGGAACAGAGAACGACAGAGTATTTTGATTCCCTTGGGATTCCGCGCATGTCTCAGTTTTATTTTCATCGTGTACGAGAAGATCTCAGTCCTTTTTCGTACGAATTCTTGTACAAACCTCGCCCACGTCTGCGGCGTTTTCGAAAATTCAAAAATCCATTTCCTTGGATACGAATCGCCTAGAATGAGGACGTGACCATGGATTATCTGCTTCGCGTTATTGTACGTGCCAGAATTCGAATCGAGGATTGAGCGATAGTTTCATAAGTGTGTGTCTAATTATTGAAAGGTTTTTCAATCTGGAAAATAAAGAATTCCTCGCTTTTCACATCCTTGTAGAATACTTCTTCGACCTTATAATCTCTGACCCGCAGGGGTTCGAGAAAAATATCCGTAGGTCCGTCACCAGAGAGGAATAAGAATAGACGTCCACGGCTGGTCAGATGGTCTCCTAGTTGCTCCGCAAGGCGTTCCGCGACATTGGTACTTCTCCAGGCTCGGTCCAAGATGCTTCTTGGAGCCTCCTCAAAAAAAGGTGGGTTAAACAATATTACATCAAACCTCTCACCATTTATATTGTCGAATAGGTCAGATTCGCGGACCGTAATTTTGCTTGAGAGAGCATGTGCTTCTATATTCAGTGCCGCGCATTCGACAGCATGTGGATTGATATCAGTCGCCATGACTTCCCTGGCAAATTCGGCCGCGAAAATCGCAACTATTCCCGAGCCGGTTCCAAGTTCGAGCACTCGCGCTTGATCGTTGAACCATTCGCTTCGTAGTGCTTTTGCGAAAATTTCTCCAGAGAGACAAATTCTAGGAGAGAAGACCTGAGGCAAGACAGTTATTGAGCGACCACCGATGACCTCCTTGTGACGTCGGTTGTATTTCCTGCGCTGGGTAAGCACAAAACGGATTTTCCGCAATTTTTTCCAGGTTTTTCGGCGTGTTGCTAGGGCGAACATTTCACTGGTGCTGTGGTCAGTTCTCGATACTCTTATAATTGGCTTCAAAAAACGCGAGGTCTTCAGGAGTTCCCAGAACCCAAACTTCCTCAGCGTGATCGGGGTATAAGTTCATCTGGGCATCGAGCATTCTATTGTACACAGGAGCGACGTAAAATTCGTTGTTGACCCGGTCATTTTCCGCAATCATCTCATCGGCGTATCGGACAAAATCGCTTCCTTTAGAAAAATGATATAGGCCGGTACTGGCAAGGGATGAAATTCTTTTCTTCTCTGCGGTTTCAACAATCCGTCCGCTCTCATCTGTACGAGCAAAACTCCATTTTTCTCCCTCTGCCTCGAATACAGTCATGAAGCCATCGGCGTCGGTTCGAGATTTAATTCCATCGGCTAATCTCGAGCGACAATAGGTATCCGCGTTATAGATTACGAGAGGAGTATCGTCGTCTATATGCTCGCGTGCCAAAAGTACTGTGCACGCCTGACCTTCCGTGACTTGATCTACGGAAACAATCACTGGATCGAAGTCGGCGTAACGCTCCATGATATCATTTCTAAGCGCAAGTTCTTCAAGGTGTTCTTGTAAACAAATAAAAATAACTCGTGTAGCGAGTTCGAGTGGTAAAGAGCGCATTGCCCAGACGTACATAGGCACGCCCCGAACTGGTATCAGTGGTTTTGGGGTGTCGATCCCGACATCTTTAAAGCGGCTTCCTCGCCCCGCCATAGGTATGACTATATTCATAATGATAGAGCCTCGTCTAAAAGTTGCAGCGAGCGAATATACATTGCGAGCTGTCGTTTCGGTGCATCATAATGCAGAGCTGGCATACTAGCGAAGAGCAGGGCAGTTCGAAGTAGCGTCTCTTTTTTGTCAAAAGTAGGAAAAAACACCTTTTCGAATTTCGTGTTGATCACTTTATGTTGCGGGCGTGCTCGCATCTTGAATTCGATGTCCGTTCCATCGATCCGAAGATCGAAAACGTCATTTACGATAAAATCGTAAAGTCCGTATACGGAGTGATATAGCTTCGCGATATCGTATTTGGGGTCTCCGTATATTCCATCGACTTTGAAACTTCCGCGAGGATCAATGAGTTTACACACTCGGGAGCGGACATCATACAAAATATTTGAGAGGCACAGATCGCCGTGAATAATGCTTGCTTCGCTGCTTTCGTGCCAGTGTGCGACGAGCGATTTCACTTCTTCCCAACGAGATTTGAGGTTTGCAACCGGCTTGCCATTGATAGTGAAGCTGCCGTCGTGATCTATCAGTTCTCTTAGCTCGGGGCCGATGTCGGCTGAGGCTAAACGCGACTCCGTCTTCTCTATATACATATTCCATATTGTCGACGCCGAGATTGGCCGTCGATATTTCATAAACCCTTCTGTTACAATAGCGATCAAGTGCTGAAAGATTTGTTCCCATTGAACAGGGTCGACGTTCGCAAATAGGAACACTTCTGCAAGTGTTGGATACCCATAGTATTCCATTTTGACGAATGGGGCATCCCAGTTCACAGAGTAATCGACGAACCTAGGAAATAAAATCGACAGCTCAGAAGGAAGAAGTCTTTGATAGTTGATTTGACTGATGAACTTCGCACTGTCGGTGCTGCGCTTCGTGATGAGGCCAAATACGGGGTCGATTTCTAGTTGATTGAATGCACGTGCCTGCAGGAGGGTTCGGTGTGAACTTGCGTGACGGTCCGGATTTCCAACGTCAATCCATTTAGCAGCGGGCATCGCGATAATTGACTGTTTGCTTTTTTCAGCTACGCTCATGAGAATATGAGAAAGTTCAATGCGGTCCTCAGGTCTCGTGCATTGCTTTGCTGCATCCTCTGCTGCTTCAAGTGCGTTTCGGGTATTGGGAAAGCCATAAACCCCAATGAGCGCATGAAGCGGACCCGTCAAGTCGGATTCTTTGTCGTGAAGAGACTCTACCAGACCCTCTTCGTTTAGTTTCGCGATACACCATCGTTTCGATTCTTGGACCGGGCCCGTGAGCACATAAGGCGAATCTCCAAACAGGTCCGCGGTATCGTTGAATTCAAAATGAGTATCACCGAGAACAACAAGGCTGCCTCGTGTTTGTACACGTCGAAGGAGTTCCAACAGTGTAAAGCCAACACCTCCGTCTCGCTCAGGCACAACGAATTCAATGTTGAGGTCGTCACCAAACGAGCATTCGACAAAATCTTCAAGGAATGTACCGGTCTCCGAAACTGCGATGACGAAATTTTCTACTCCGAGTTGACGGAGGTAGCGAATAGTCCAGTCGATCACGGGTCGGCCCGCGACTGGAATCAGAGCGGGGCTTTTGACATTCGTGAGTGTCAGTACGCCTTCTGGGATCTTACCTGCGGCGGGAATCACCGCAGTTAATTCATTCGGAAGCAGTTTCGCGGTTTGTTTCACCACGGATGTTTCCTGCCAGCTTATTCACAAATTGACAATGTATTCATAAGTTACTGATTTTTCCTGCCTTTATGTTGAACGTTGTAGATGTTTCTCGACTGCTCAACGAGCTTCTTGGCCAAATCATTTTTTCTTCCGGGTACACTCAACCTCACCTGCCCCGGGTATGAGTGGCCACAGCTCTGCAATAAATCTGTAAAGAATTGGTCAAATCCTGTTCGCTTGGATTGGCACGAATCATGCTCTTTTTCCCAGAATGAGACCAATTTATAACCTACGACTCGCTGGTTTAGTTTGTATTTCACTGCTCTGTATCTGGCGCCAAGAAGCACACGCCAATTTAGATATCGCTTTTGTGTTGGACACCACGGGATCAATGTCGAAAGAGCTCAGAGAGGTAAAAGAGAAAGTAGGAGTCATTGCTGACTCACTTAAGAAGACTCGTCCAAACCAGACTGTTCGTATCGGCGTTGTTGCCTATCGCGACGTCACCGATGAGTATGTCACCAAATTTTCTCCCCTTTCGTCGGATGCCGAAGTTGCTTTCGGATTCTTGTCTAAACTGCGTGCGAAAGGGGGCGGAGATCGCCCAGAACATGTGTTAGCGGGCTTAGAATCAGCGATCGTCGACCTCGATTGGGACAAGAACTCAAAAACGCAAAAACAGATTTTTCTTATAGGTGATGCAGCAGCGCAAGTATCTTACGCGAAGCAAAAATCGCTCGAAGAGATAGGACAACTCGCGAGAGAAAACCATGTGATTATTAATTCGATTGGGTGTCGTTCTCTTTCTCCACGTGGAATTCATCAATTTCGTACCATCGCATATTCGACTGAGGGCAGATATCAACACATTGGTGGTATTCGAAACGACGCCGCAAGCCTAACCTCATCTGTTCTCACAATTCTCTCAGAAGCGACTAACGAAGCACCTGACTCTGCAACGATCGTGGACGCAATCTTGACAGACAAGGAGATCGTTTCTTCTAATGAGCCTTTCTTTGTGGCCCTGTTTAAGGCCGACTCGGTGCAAGGTAAGTATTGTAAAATCTGGCTTCAAACTCCGGAAGGTTGGGACCTCAATGGAGAGCCTGTGCTTCGGTACAAAAACGACAATATCTACGTTGTCACTCAGCTAAAGAGCGGCGTGTCCCATAGGTATGGATTGACGCTCAAAGAATGCCTGGAAAACGAGAAAACCATCAATGTTCAGATAGAGGACACAATATGAGAACTACCATTACGACCCTTTTATTTTTATCTATTCTTTATCCGTCAGAAACTAATGCCCAAGACAATTGGAAAGCTGGCCTTTTCACAGAGGCAAAGCAGCTCCCCGTTATTTCTCAGGGTGTCCACATTGATGTGCTCGACGGGTCTGCACGAATCGAATATATTCAATATTTCAAAAATGACGGCTCTGCGATTGCTCAAGCGGATTACTACCTCGATTTGCCCGCTTCTATTCGTTTAGAAGAATTTGGTTTTTGGAATTCTGGACGATATCTAAGAGCCGAGGTGAAGGAACGTTCCGTTGCGGAAAGAGCTCATAAACGGGCCGCTCGGTCGAAGCGAGCAACAGCAATCGTTCAGCAAAATGGTAATATTAGGCATTTTTCAATTTACCCCGTTCTTGCCAATGAGACGAAGAAAATACGAGTGGTTTTACGAGCTGACGTTACCATGTTTATGGGACAGTCCAGCTTTTCAGTTCCGATTCAACGGTTTTTGGGACAAAGAGATGTACTCACCCCGGTTAGTGTTAATCTTCAAGCAACAGAAGCTTTATCCCATGTCGATGTTCGTGAGTTAAGCGAAGTCAAAGTCGCAAAACCTAAGTTAGACGTCGAGCCTGAGTTTCGTTCTATTGAATTTCAACAACAGCAGAGATCATCTAAAGAGCGTCGACTTCTATTTTCTTCTGCTCGTACGGTTCAGGTTTTGTGGAAAGAGAAACAGAGCGAGCTCGTGGTATCTGGACGTTCGGTTCTCCTTCCTGATTCGTCGCATGCGATAGAACTTACTTCTGTTCTTCCAGCCAATTTCAGGCATTCTGACGAGCCAACGTTGATGCATATATTATTGGACCAATCTTATTCGATGCGTCGCCGCTATAAAACAGTACGAGACGTTCTGAAACATTTCCAGCGATTCAAAGATACGTCTATCAAAGTGCATCTAATTGGTAGAGAATCTGAACAACTCGATTCGGTATCTTCTGTGATAAGTAGCGAATCTTTTTCGTCTCAATTGCCTGAATTAAACTGGGCTAGCTTTCGCACACATTTGAAAGAACTTGCGTGTACGAAAGCGTCAGTCCAATGCCTAGTGATTACTGATCCTCAAACGGGCGGTATTGAGAAATCGTCAGAGAGCGAGATACCAGTACTCATTCTTGCTGATTCTCATGAGTTAGAGTGGGCAGGAAAGTCCATTCAGCCCTCTCATCTGGTGTTTTCCTATGAAACAGGTCAAGTATCGTCACTCCTTCGTAATATCGACGAATTAGTCCGGCCGTCTTTTCAGATATCGAGCGTTGCGCAAGGAATGCAGACACTTGATCCCGTCGGATTCCAGTCTAGAGTACTGACGGCGGGATCCATGAATAAGTTACTGCTGACTGGAGATGGGAACGAAGAAATAGCCGTTCAATTCCGGCATGACGATAAGGTGGTTACACGGAAGGTCGAACTGTTCGAGCAAGATGTGTTTTCGAAAAATGCTACGAGAATCCGTAAAGCTTATTTTCGACACAAAATAAATCGTTGGATGCACGATTTTAAACAAACTCAAAATCCTGACTTGAAAACCAGAATCATCGAGATTGGAGTTCGAGAACAAATTCCTACAGTCTTCACTTCAATGCAAGTCGAAGCACCCACGACCAGTTTGTATGCCATAAAACCAGGAGACCCTACGTTATCTGTGTCACATGAGTATGGGCTAAAGGAAGTTGTTGCAGTATATCCATTTGGAGAAACGCGTCGTATGAAATTTGATTCCGTTTCGAAGAAATTCTACGATCGCTTTTTAGTGCCCCGTTTTTGGCCTGAAAAAGTCTACAAAATTGATGTGATCAAGTATTTCGAAAATGGACGAACAGAAAAAGATAAAGCTTATTACAGGATAGATAACGTCGGTCCAAGCGCGATCGTCAGGTTAGATAAAAAGAAGCAGTTGCTCGTCATAGATACCAGTGAGCAAACGCACGATGTCTCTACTGTCGAAGTGAGAACGAACTCCCATAATGTCTATGAGTTGGTTCCGTTGGGACAACATTGGGTTATTGACCTTAAACTCATTCAGGGCCGGTTTCGAGTCGTCCTACGCGACAGGGCGGGTAACCGTAGTGTGATAAAGGCGAAATATTCGAAAGGCATCCTGAGTATTGATTCGGAACTTTCTGGAGCTTCGCCCGTGCTTACAGGCTTGGGTAGAAGTCGCGGTGAAGTAGCGTCCTCCACGGATAGTAGAATGCTCTTCGTGACCGAGAATAAAGCGACATTCCAGGCGAAAAATCGTCGATTTTCTTTTCTGTACGACGGCTTTGTTCCTCGTTCTTTACGCGTGTCCTCTCACCTCGTTCTCTCTAAGGATAAGCTTATCTTTGGAACTGAAGCAGGAGACATAGTAGTTGTTGATTGTAGCAAAAATATTGAGATGTGCACTGCGACACCTATAGATCAAGGGACCCATGAGTTCCCTGTGACAGGAATTACCGATTTGCCGAGGGGTAGGGTACTGGTCAGCGTGTTGGGTAAAGGTCTGTTTGAAATCAATCGAAAAAATGAGCTTGAAAAGAGTGAGATTCGTCTCGGCACGCGACTCATCACGGCCATGCAACGAGCTGGCAAAGATATTCTTGTTGGAACTGCTCGTCGAGGACTTTGGAGGATTGTTGGTTCTAAAGTGATTCGAACGCGCTTTAGCGATAATTCGATATATGGAATTGAATCTCAGAAGGGGCGGATTATTGTTCAAAGTTCTGGAGGGACGTATCAGAGAATACGAAGAGATCGTTATCGCAAAATCACGATGAAACGCGCTTATCGTTGGTCTCCATCTCGTGCGATTTCTTCCGGGATACTGCATAACGGTCACTTATTTTTAGGGAACTTTGACACCGGTCTGAAAATTACTGAGCAAGGCCGGGAACAGGTGATTGAACACAGTGAACGACCAAAAGATAATTATGTAAATCAATTAGCAGTGTTTAACGACAATGTTTGGATGGCCACCGAAGGCGGACTTTTTGAGGTGATACTAAATGGGCCGGACTACTATACTCGGAGAGTTTTACGTGGGGCGGTGTATGGTCTTGCGTCTTCTGAGGAGCGTCTAGCAGTCGCGTATGGAAAAGGTGTCCTAGTTATTACGAAAGACGGAGAGAAAAAAGATGTGGGGTTTCAGGCCGGTATTGGAGAGCCACGATTCGGTACAGTGCAATGGCACGATGGAGACCTCTTTGCTGGAGGGCTTGACGGTCTTTACCGATTTGGCGAAGACGGCGCTCAGAAAATTTCCAGTGTCAATGGTTACACTGGCGGCTGGGTTACCGCGCTTCTTTCTAGTGGGCCGACACTTTACATTGGTACATACGAGGATGGTGTTTATGAATTTTCTGGGGAAACTGCGCGGCAATATAGAAACTTGCAACGTCAATGGGTTCCTCCGCACGCGCTCGGTTTGTCCGAGGGGCAACTGTACGTCGGCGGTCTAGGTATGCCAGGTGTATTAGTCAAAAAATCAGGTGTAGCTGAGCTATTGCCAATTCCGGTAAGGGACACCAATGGATTTGTATTCGATGGTGGTCGTATACAGATTCTGACAAGCGACGGTCGCTTCGATTATCGTAACCGGGACATGAAGGCGAATTTCGGGGCTTCTCCTCGATTTCGGGTGGCTGCCAATCATGCGGTGGACCATGCGGCTCCTAGGTAAAACCAGCGAACTCAGGCGAAAGAGTTTGAGACTAGGGTCGTTCCGGTTTGAACCTCCGATTCTCGATTGAATTTCACCAGAGTTCGTTCAATTATCTCGGGTGTGAAAACAAACATCCGCTTTTTTAGTCACTCATTACCGTTTTGCTTTGCTTTTGCCTCAGCTGCGTGTGGCGGACTCGATACCTTTACGATCGAACAGACCGCTCAAACGACCGTCTCTGGGGCCTCAATCCTCGAGCAACTGGCTGGAGATCTCGGATTTGATGATTTAGCAACCTTTGACGTCACCGAGAACGAAACATTAGCGAACCAAGGTGTTACTAAAAATCAAATCGATTCAGTGACTATATCCACATTGTCACTTCGCGTTCTTTCGCCGATGGACGGAGACTTTACGTTTTTGGATAGTCTCGAATTTTTTGTTTCGTCTGGCGATATGCAAACAGAGCGAATTGCGTCCGGAGGACCGTTCGCGATGGGAGACTCTGAGGTCTTCATGAATATAGACATGGTGGAGTTAGTGCCCTATGCGACGGCTGATAGTATGATGATTACAACTCAGGTTGAAGGAAGAAGACCCGACCAAGAGACACAAATTGAAGCCCGAATCGAACTCTTGGTGGACGTAAGTGTCACCGGATTACTCTCCGGCGACTGATTTAGCTGCGCCAGAGCCGCAGCACGCATTATCTGTAATTTCGCCGAACGGCTTCTGCTTCATTCGCAGCCTGCGACATTTCGTTCATGTCTACAGTTTTATCGTTATTGCTATCAAAGATATCGACGATCATTTTTCCTGCGCTCTCGGCGATGGTTGATTTGAAAGGAACACTGTCGTCAAGTCGGCTTTTGATGCCTGCGCTCATCTCCGCAATGGTTACTTTGCCGTCGTTATTCCGGTCCAAGGTGCGAAATGCTTCAGGTGCGCTTTGCGGATTGAAAAACTCTTCGGTCCCATCGATTGCACCTGCGATTCGCATCATTTCATCTTTAGTAATGGAGTTACTTCCATTTTTGTCCACGTTTTCAAGGATGGCGTTCGCACCTTCGGAATGCACTAGGCCCAAAAATCCTCCATCGATGTTGATTGATTTCATGTAATCGACGATTTCTGCGTGTTCGATGCTGCCGTCCCCGCTCCGGTCCATTTTTGTGAAGGTGCGTTCGTAAAATGGCGCGGTTCTAGCACTCGCAATTGTATAGTTTGTGTTCTCGACGCGAGGCTGAAAGTTAGTTGGGCTCGCGAGGTTTTCCATCGCCTGAGCGCCTGGTGCCATCACAATGAGGCTTGGTGTAATGGCAGCCGCTCCAATGGCTGCTCCAAAGCTTGAAAGAGGAGCTCGGCTGACTCGACCCAAGAATCCTGCGATACTGTTTTGGTTCATTTGTGATGAACTCATCGACGACCGAGGTAATTCGGGCTCCCTTTGAGTGCTCGTTTGCTTGTTGCTCGTGTCCGCCACTCGCGCCGATGCTGCGTTAGTCTGAAAAACCCCTCTATTTGAATTGATCCTCATAACTCCTCCCTCATGCTACGTTATCGCACATGTAGGACAGTTGATGCGTGGTAATTCAAAAATCGTCGAATAAATTGCCCAGATTGCGATGCCTTTCGCAGTATTTTATTGAATGATACTAGGTTGTTATATGAATTAATGGGGTTAAAACCCGGTGTGTTCCAGCAGTAAGAAATTGCCCATCTCGTGCATGCCGTCACATTTGCTAGGCCATTCGACGAGGGGTCAGCTCGTAGGGTACCCTCTGGCAACATGTGGGTGAAACTACTTCGAATCTTTATCTTATCCTCGGCATTTTTATTGGCCTCCGGGGTCAGAAGCGAGGGGTTGTTGGCTGCGCCTGGCAAGAGCCTTAAGGACTTTGTGGAATCGGAGGTCGATTTAGCAACTGAGGAGCGCGGTCAATGGAAACGGTCTTTGATGCGCGCATTCGGTGGCGAGGCCTTGGAGCCCGAGTCTCCGTCCCGCCCTGAATTTGGCGTAGCCAAGGTGATCTTAGCCCACGCAATACATATGAAGACTTCACCAAAAAATGGTGTGAAAGCGGCTTGGGAAGGATATCGAGGTGTCATGGGCTATGTTCCTCCGCCAGTAGCGATTCGGTATCAGACGGCGAAGCTTTCCGGTCATACCCCGAAGGGAACTATGGAGCAGATGAGCTTTTTCTTTGAGCGCTTTTACGACGATGAAATTGCTGCTGAGTTCGTAGCCTATTGGGAGAAAAAGCTTGCGGAAGGTACTGCGACCGACGCGGAGAGAGCTGACGTCGAGCGAACTCTCACGAAGACTCGAGTGCTGATGAGGCCGCTTTTGACTGCGAAACTGCGTGCCCTAACTCGCTTGACGGCGCTCAAGATGACCGTGACCGGTCAAAGTCGTTCCGCAATTACTGCTGACATTAAAGAAATTGAAGAAGAACTCGCGAGAGCGTTCAAGAAAGTCGCACAGAGTGAAATGGTTACGGATGCGTCAAAAGAGCCTTTTGCTCGTCTGGCATCACATCTGTCGGATATCGGAGAGCAATTAACCGAAGACGACAAGGCTTTGGAGCCGTCTCGGTTCCGCGAAGAGATGAGTCGCCAAAAGTCAAAGCAAGATAAAGCGCGGTCTCAAGCAAAGGCGCAGAAAGCCCTTGAGCGTGCGAGAGCTCTCTTTGCAGAAAGAGAAGCGGCCCGGCAAGCTGAGCAGCAGGCGCTTATTAAGAAACAAAAAGCCGAGGAAGCGCGGAAACGTGCTCTAGCGCAACTTCGAGCACAAAAAGAGGAAGCTGAGCGGGCCGCTAAAGCGAATCGTGAAGCCCAAAAAGCCTTGAGAAAAGCACGAGAAAAGAAACGTAAAGACCAGATTCGTGCAGCTAAATTACGCAAGCAGCGAGCCGAGGCACGGGCAAAGCAGCTTGAGAAACGACGACAGATGGCCGAAAAAGAAAGCCAACGTGCGGCTGAGGCTCAAAGACAAGCCGAGCAGCAAAGAAAGAAGGCACTGAAGCTGAGAAAGGCAAAAGAGCGTGAAGAGACGTCTGCGAAAAATGAGGCTCGACGGGCTCTTCGGAAAGCCATTTCAGCGCGAGAAAAGGCAGCTGGTGTTATATCGTTTCCGAAAGAGCGACTTCGGCCATCTCTCCTCAGACAATTTCGAAGCTGGAAAGGTACGCCTTATAAATGGGGCGGAGAAACCAAAAGAAAAGGAACCGATTGCTCAGGTTTTACTCAAGGTGTGACCTACGAGACCTTCACGGCCCGGTTACCGCGAACCAGCCGACTTCAGGCGGTTCACGGTATCCCGGTCGCTAAAAAAGACTTACGTCCAGGAGATCTGGTATTTTTTGCACTCGGCCGAAACCCTCGCAGAGTGACTCATGTCGGAATATACCTCGGGAATGACCGTTTCGCGCATGCAAGTAGCTCTAGAGGTGTCATTGATGATCCTCTCCTATCGAGTCGGTATTTCAGCAAACGCTATCTTCGAGCCCGCCGATTTCTCTCTATTTACTGAGTAAAAACGGGATAGAGCTAAACTTTCACTTCCAAAATGTCGATACCCTAGCTGGAGGAGAGCGAGAATTTTATTTGCATCTTCGGGGTAAGAAACATACCGGGTCGCCAAAGATCTTCCGTGCTTCCTGAGCACCGGAGTTTGGGGGTAATTTTATCATGGTTAGTCAAGCTCGAGACAAGAGTACGCCATGGGGCGATGTCGATCTCTCGTCGGTTTCTAAGCGATCTTCATCGCAACCTGAGTCCCCTCGTGCATCCTCTTCGGTCGGCCTTGTCAAGACGATGGATGATTGGCGCAATTGGCGGAAATCATCCGACGTCGCCAAGACTGCAGAAGAGGTTTTACTTCAAGAAGAAACAACTCGTGCCCGCGGTTGGGCAGCAATTCTCTTTATTTTACCCACGATCTCTTTAGCTTTTCTCCCCTGGTTAGAGGGGCGAGATGCAATAAAGGTCGCGTACGGATTGGCCTGTTCTTTTTACATTGTGCCTGCTGTTTTCATCTTTTTTCGAATCGCGAACCCCAAGAACTATACTGCCCAACTATTCCGAGTTTGGGGGTACACCGCTGCGTTCGCTTCGAGTGTAACTGGTTACTGCTTGGGCCTTTTCTCTCCGACGCCGTTGATTGCGACCTTGGGTATTTCTTTTTTTGGCTTAGGTAAGGATGTGAAGCACGCGATCATGATTCCAGCCTTCGCTACCAGCATATACTTTGTGCAGTGTATCCTCGTCGTTACCGGAGTTGTCCCTGATTACGGACTGTTTCACAGTTCTTCGCAGCAGCCAGGGATGTTGTTCTTTTTTACTTTTATGGTTCCCGTGGTATTGGTTTGCGCTTTATGGATGGCGAGAATATCGCGTCGAGCTCTAGTTCGTGCAGTTGAGAGCGCGGCGGAAGCACACGAACTCGTTGTGCAACGTGAAGCCCAATTGCAGGAAGCTGAACTTGAACTTGAGCATGCTCTTATCGCAGGTGCAGGAATTGCGGGAAGATATACCGGTCGCCTGGCCGGGAGGTACGAACTCGAACTCGTGATCGGACGCGGCGGAATGGGGGAAGTCTATTCCGCAAAAGCGATTGATACTAGGCAGGAGTGTGCAGTCAAATTACTCCGCAATGATGTGATTTATGACGATGCTACGTATCAGCGCTTCTTACGAGAAGGAGAAATCGGAGAGTCTCTCAAGGTTTCGAACGTGATAAAGATTTATGACGTAGGTCGTCTCGCCGACGGTGCGCCATTTATTGCGATGGAGCTCCTACAGGGCGAAGATTTGAGTTCGATTTTGCGTAGAGAGCGCGTGCTACGAATTGATCAAGCGGTAGACTTAGGCTTCCAAGTAGCACGTGGGATGAGTGCAGCTCATGAACAGGGAATTGTTCATCGCGACCTGAAACCCCAGAATTTGTTCTATCATCAAGAGGCTCCCGACCTACCCATGGTTTGGAAGATTCTCGATTTTGGAGTCTCCAGAAAATCTGACGCTGTCAACACGCTTACGAATGGAGAAATTATTGGCACCCCAGCTTATATGTCCCCAGAGCAGGCTCGTGGAGAAACTGTAGATCACCGATCGGATATTTATTCTCTTGGTTCTGTTCTGTACCGAGCGCTAACGGGACGTCAGCCCTTTAGTGGCAGATCAACGATGTTTGCAGTCGTATTCCAGGTTCCCACTCAGCCTTCATCATTGAACTCTGAGGTCAGCCCTGATCTTGAAAGAGTGATTGCCATTTCAATGAGTAAAGATCCACATGCTCGCTTTCAATCAGCGAACGAGATGGGGCTTGCAATCATTGAGGCAGCTGAAAACCGCCTCAGCGAAGAAATTCGTCAACACGCCGATGAACTGATCGAAGCGGCGCCTTGGGGCTCTAATCTTGGCGACCCAACATTATATGGCTAAATAATTTGTACCAGAAGTTTGCGCTTTGACCTTCGCCTGGAGCTGTTTTTTCTATTTTGTCCACAAGCTCCGGATAATCAACAAATGGGTTCCTCGTTTTTTGGTACTTCGAAATCGCATCATTTCTAGACCGCTCTGCCTCGGTCACAGGATGCTCTCGATGCCATTCTCTCAAGACGGGCTCTTCGTCCGACTGAAAGGGGACCTCATACATCGTGTGAATGTAGAACATTGCTCGCGCGAGTTGACCTCGATGCTCGGGGGGCGGTTCAAAAACTTTATTGCCTTGTTCGTCGAGTCCCAGTTTGGAACCGCCTTTCTCCCATTCTACTTCGACGACTTCGCCAAAGGGATAACTTGAGCGCTTGTTATTTACGGCGGCATCCGTTGGAAATAGATGGTGTAGGTCGGAGACGGCTGCGGTGCCCTTTATTCCTCGTGATTTAGGCCAGCTGTGTTCGGTGTTCACGTTGTCGTGTTCCGGCTTACGCGGTGAACCACTTATTTCGAATGTTTGACCGGCGTATACCTCTTTAACGGCCCCATCGATATTGAAGATATCGCTGAAAAGAACGCACCTTGCATAACTGTATGAAAGTCGGGTGTGCGCTTGGTGAATCCGTCTGAGTTCAGTACTGAGGTTTTTACCCTCAAGTCCACTGAGGGTGTGGCGCAGGGCAAGAGGAGTGGGTTCTTGTTCTTGAAGCCGAGTTGCTAAATCAACTGCAAGTTGGCCTGTTTTGTTTAGTCTTTCAGTCTCGTCTGTAGTGAGAATCTTGTCATCATTCAGATCTGCGGCTCGAATGTTTTCAATTTCGCTATCTAAGAACCTGTGAATTTCTTCTCGGTTGATTCGCTGCGATTCTCCAGTCGAATGGCCGGAAACAGTGTCAAAGAAGTATTCGATGAGTTCGTGTTCGACTTCAGGAATAGATTCTAGTTGTTCTCGTAGGTCGCTCCGAGAGATGTCTATTCCTTTCTGACACTCGAGGATTCGGGTTGCCGATCGTTCTAAGGCCGCGAGCGCTGCGATTCTTGGTAATTCGGTACCCATCACTTAATCTCGAATTGTCAGGAGGTCACGGGTTGATTGCATAAACCAACCGAATTTTTCAAGAAGTTGTACGTCTCCATCGTAAGCGATTTCGCCCGCTGATAAGCGTTCGCCAATGTCGAGGGTTCCATCAAGGAACTCTGAGAATGCGGCTGCGGTGAATGACAAGACCAGGTCTGCATCGGGGGTTACGGCTGACTGCACGGGTGAGTCGACGTTGCCTAAATCCAGCGTCCAAGTGTCCACAGTTCGGATTCGAAAGCAGATGCTCCCTTTTAGGGTTGAGAAGGCAGCGGGTTTCGAGTCGACTAAATGAGGCAAGGTGGCGGTAAAGAACTCTCGGACACCATTCTCCTGCGTATTAGGGTTCACCAGCGGTATTGAGCGGCTTTGCTCCGAAACTGTCAAGTTGTTCATCTGAATGTCTTGCTTGGTCATTTTCTCGATTTCTAAGAGAAGAGTGCTGAGACCTATTTTGCGTGGGCTCCTATTTCTCTAGGTCTCTGTTTTTATTTGGTTTCTATTTCCAATTGCCTGAACAGAAAAATTATCAAAATATTTTGAACTGTTCACGATGCTCAACGTCTGAAACTTACCAAACCTAATCGATTCCTATTTCGCATCCATTGATCCGAAATAAATCTAGGGGAAATCACGTAACGCTGCTGGAAGTAACATGAGTAATCTAAGTAACGCCCCATCCACGATACCGTCACCACTCAGACCTTTTCAGCCCATCTCTACGAAGCTCTCCCTCGCTGCACTGGTTCAAGCTGCGAGAGAGTCTAAAAACGTAAGCGAGTTCGTCGACAAATGTCCCGGTCTCTATTTTGTCCGAATGGGCCTGGTTGGCGGATACCTCACTCATAGCGACTCAGCACTGGCTGATAATACCTGCGAATTTGACCTGTCTAATGACGGACCTTTGTTCCGTCCTAATTCTGATGCTGAAAGCGGGGATGCTTTTCAGGTTCCACCTCAGGCTTTCGCATCTTCGAAAATCACCGTGGGACGTGCACCATTTGCGTATATTCAATTGCGTGATTCCTCGGTTTCGGGGCGACATGCAGAAATTTCTGTCCAGTCTCCCAAAGTGATATTGATCCGTGATTTGCTGTCAAAAAACGGAACGCGTCTCAATCACAAACTTCTTCCTCGTCTTCACGCAACTCCTTTGAATTGTGGCGATCTTGTGAGTTTCGGCCGGCTCAGTCTGCAATTTTATCGTCCAGAATCTCTTTACCCGGTACTAAAGCTGTTGACTCGCTAGATGACTCCTTTCGTTCAAAGTTTGCTTGCCAAACCAGGAAAGTCGTTTCGTAGCATTCGTAATGTCTCGCCGTTTTTATCTGGAGACTGCAGAGCGCGACAGCACAGGTTGCATGAGTAAAAGAACCAGTCGAACTGGTCGGGGCAGTGCACGACGCCGACCCTTTCCGGATAAAATTTGTCCAGTTTGCTTGAAGCCATTTTCTTGGCGCAAGAAATGGGAGCGCGATTGGCAAAACGTTCGATACTGCTCTGAACGCTGTCGGAGATCTGGGAGAGGAGCGTAGAGTGGAAAAGCTCGTTATATGGCTGACCGGTGATAGCGTTCGTCTGGACAGCAACCCCGCACTTGAACATGGGATAGACCTCGCGACGAAAAAAAATGCTTACCTTATTCCTTTAGCGGTCGCCGAAAAGCATAAGTGGGAAGGGACTCAATTCAACATTCCAAGAAGCGGTCCACATTGGAAACGAGTCAGAGCAAATTCTTGGTTGCAGCTTCGAGCTATTCTTCGCTCGAGAGGCTCTGGATTATGGATGCTACAAGGTACGATTCTGGAAGCGTTACAGCAAATCATGGAACGTTGGGAGATTGATGCGGTAGTCACTGATCTTGCGTTGTCAGTTGAAGAAGAGAAAACTCTCAGTGAAATAAGAACACTTGGAATTGAGGTACACGAAGTATCGGTGAATGATCTATTCGAACGAGAGCAGTTACCGTTCCTCACAACCCGCCCACCAAAAACATTTACGCAATTTCGACGGCAGGTCGAAAAGAAAAAAAACCTGAATCCTTTACCGCCAGCGCCAGCCCCGTCTATGTTTCCTGCGTTCCTAGATAGCCCTTGGGAAGATTCGGAGGACATCCTCAAAGCTGCAAATAAATCAGTTTCATCACTCGTCGAAGTAGAGTGTATTGGCGGTGAGCAATGGGCAAAGGACCTTTGGGCTCTCTATCTAGATCAACAAGCTTTGTCTCACTACAAAAAGACCCGCAATGCTTTTTCTGGTCAGTTCAATTCGTCTCACCTTTCAGTGTCTCTTGCGCATGGTCTTATTTCTCCGCGGCGAGTTTGGTATGACACACTTAGTTACGAAAAAACGGTCGCAAAAAATGACAGTACGTACTGGTTACGATTTGAACTGTTGTGGAGAGAGTTTCTGCATTGGTACGCGAGGTCGGCAGGGTCAAAACTATTTATGTCAGGTGGTCCTGAGATGAAAGTGTATCAATATATCGACGACCAAAGCTCATTTGAAAGATGGAAATACGGAGACACAGGATTCGCAATTGTCGACGCGTGCCAAAAAGAGCTGTTAGCTTCCGGATGGATGTCGAATCGAGGAAGGCAACTTGTCGCCAGTTGTCTCGTGAACGAACTCAACCTTGACTGGCGAATCGGAGCATCTTGGTTTGAATCGCAATTGGCCGATTTTGATGTGGCTGTCAATTGGGGCAATTGGGCCTACATCGCTGGCGTGGGCCCTGACCCACGCGGTGGAAGACATTTTCATCTCGAACAACAAACTCAGCGTTATGATTCCTCGGGCGCACACCGAAAACATTGGCAGCACATTCAGATACAGGACCACCTTCCGTTCGATAGTTAATTAAAGCGTGAAGTTCCTCGAACCTCCTTATGAGGTAGGTTCCCTTAGTTCAAAGACAGGTAGACCAGCTTATCAATATAGCGGTATAGTCCAAAAATGCGTCAATACATGCTCCTTGTTGCTCTTAGTGTTTCAGCTCTTCATTGTAGCGAGGACACAGTTCCTCCTACCGATAATTCTTCTCAGAGAGATGCCGCAGAAACAGAGGACGCTCGGGTAAATGGAGACGATGCTTCTGCGAGTACAGATGCTGAAGTCCAAAGTGACGCATCTGTTTCAGTCGATTCTTCTATTTTTGCTGATGCTTCGGCGACGGATAGCGGTGAAACCACGTTTGACGCGAGTGAACCTCTTGATTCTGGTGCAGCGGTACGTGACGTTGGCGTTATTGCGGACGCGGGCGCAGTTCGTGACGGTGGAACTTCAAATACCTGTATGACGGACCAAGACTGTGCGCCGAGTGGTTGGTGCCGACCGACTGCGTCCGGCGGCTCCGTTTGTGTGCCTTGGCAAAGCGAAGGTGGGAGCTGCGGCGGATTCGTTCTTCCTTCTACTCGTGAGCGTTGTGAACCCATGTTGTCGTGCGTCGGACGCGACCCTCGCATTCCTGATATTACTGGTGTTTGTTCCGTAGCCGCCGCGTATTCTGATCTTGATTCCTTTACTTCAACCTATAACGGTCGAGTTGTCGCCATTACAGATGATCAGATGCCCGGATTCTTTGGCTACGTGAGCTATGGGATAGCCGCCTGTACTCGCCGAGGTTGCCCAATGACAGATCCGTGCTGCAACGCGTGTACGGCGACCCAAATTGTTGCATCAAGTACAACCAGTCGTAATGGGTTCGAACTGATTTCGCCAAACAGAATGACCTACACATGCGGAGGTGATGAATGTACCGATGCTGCCAATAATCGGGTTGCGTACTCGAAGAATTGCGATCTCACACCTGGACGATATCGCTTGATAGGCCGAATTAATGCCTCAGCCAGGCAGTTTCAGGCGGTCGTTGAGCCCGTTATGGGTTTCTAGTCACTTTCACTGAAAACGACCTGACGCGGTGCATCCGAGCAAACAAATGCTGAAAAGGACTTGATGTCTACTCTTCTTGTCGGATAGCTACCGTTCCACGGGTCGGGCCCGGATTTTCTGGGGAATAGTATGACATCTGCGCATTTGCTTAGAAACGGCTTAGTTTATACGCCGCAGGGCCCCAAGTCCCTCGATATTCTCGTGATTGGGAATAAGTTGGTCGAGATGTCCCAACGATTACCTCCTCTCACTTCTCATTTACAATGTGTTGAATACGATCTTGATGGACGAATCGTCATTCCCGGAATCATCGATGCGCACACCCATCTCACGGGTGGGGGCGGAGAAACCGGCCCGGGTTCTCGGGTCCCTGCTGTTAGGCTCCGTGACATCGTCGGCTCCGGAGTCACTTCTTGTGTGGGGGTTCTCGGCACGGATGGAACCACTCGCACTGTTCGTGACTTAGTGGCTTGCGCATTTGGTATGAGAGCAGAAGGTATTTCTGCGTGGTGCTACACCGGCAGCTATCAATACCCGGTCCCAACTTTGACTGGAAGCGTTCGTGACGACATCGTCTTTATTGACCCGATCATTGGCGTAGGAGAGTTGGCGATCAGCGACCATCGGTCTTCTCAGGTGACTTTCCAGGAATTCCTCCGCGTCGCGTCCGATTGTTATGTCGCCGGCTTGATGAGCGGGAAAGCGGGTCTTTTGCATTTGCATCTGGGCGATGGGCAGAGAGAATTTCAACTCATCGAGCAGGCGCTTGATTCATGTGAGTTGCCACCCCGCACATATCACCCGACCCACGTTAATCGGAAAACATCCCTCTACGAGTCGTCGAAGGATTTGGCGATGCGAGGCGTAACCGTTGACCTGACCGCATTCCCTGATGCGGAAGGAGGTCTACTTGCAGCCGATGCGATAGCTGACTGGATTGCTTCAGACTTACCAATTGAGCGTCTTACATGTAGCTCTGACGGTGGTGGTTGTTTACCGTGTTTTGATTGCAATGGAGAACTCCAGTCCATGGACATTGGCCGCTCAAAAGTGCTGATAGAGACGATTCAGGCTCTTCTGCGGCGTGGATATGATTTTGAACATTTCTTGCCGGTCTTTACGGAGAATGTGGCCCGCACCATGCGGCTGCCGAACAAGGGCAAATTAGAGGTTGGGTTTGATGCTGATCTTCTCGTGGTGGAGCCCGACGGTCAAATCGTCGACGTGATGGCTAACGGTGAGTGGTTCGTAAGAAATGAGGAGCCTGTACGTATGGGGCGTTTTGATAAGATATATGAGGAGAACCAATAGATGAGCCCGTCACAGATTCAAGACTCGGATGAGCGTGGATGGATAGTACCTGTCGGAGGAGCAGAAGATAAACTTCATGAACCTACGATTTTGAAGCGATTTACGGAGCTTTCAGGTGGTCCAGACGCTCGAATTGTAGTCATTCCGACTGCTTCTCAACTCGAAGATACCGGCGAGAGATATGAAAGCATTTTTATGGAACTTGGCGCGGGGCACTGCGCGTCTCTGTCGTACGTAGAACGGAAAGATACGGAACGTGAAGATTGGTATAATCTACTGGAGACTGCCACAGGCGTATTCTTTAGCGGTGGGAACCAGCTTCGTATTTCAGCGATTCTGGGTGGAACTAGAGTCGCGAAGATGATCAGGCGTCTAAATGCCAAAGGTGTACCAGTAGGGGGCACATCAGCAGGCGCAGCGATTCTGCCAGAACACATGATTGCATACGGAAGCAAAGGCGGCACGCCGAAGGCTGGCATGGTTTCATTAAGTCCGGGGCTTGGGCTTACCAATAGATTCATCATAGATCAGCACTTCCGGGAGCGAGATCGTTTGGGACGCCTCCTGTCTGCACTGAGTTATAACCCTTTTGCCGTTGGTTTAGGTATCGATGAAAATACATCTGCGATGATTGATCCGAACAACATCATTCATGTTGTCGGTACAGGCACCGTGACTGTTGTAGATGTTACCGACGTTGCTCATACTTCAATGCCTGATGCGAGTGAAGGTGACGCACTGTGTATAACGAACGTGAAGCTTCATGTTCTACCAGAAGGAGCGAAATTTGATTTGCGCAGTCATGAGGCAATTCCCCCGAGTGCGAAATAAAATAGTACGAGAAGGCGAGAGTCAGGAAAATGTCACAATTGTTTCACATTTCACGGTGCTCACGGCAGGTGAGTGTACGTTATCGCTCTAGGGCTTTTCGGGTGGTTCAGGTAGGTCGAGATGAATAGATGTCTGGCCAGGCGGTTAGGGGTCTAGCTGCACAAAACTAGGATCGTCCACGTAAAGAAAGCTGAGCTAAAGGAGACGCTATGAAAATATCAGAAACTCGAGTCTTTCGAGGACCTAATCTGTACGCCCATTTCCCGGTGATTCGTTTGACCTTGGATTTGGGGATTATGGAACAATATCCAAGCGCAAAAGTTCCGGGCTTTTCGGAGGGTCTCTTTGGCGCCTTGCCAACTCTACATGAGCACGGGTGCTCTTATGGAGAAACTGGAGGTTTTCAACGCCGGGTCGTTGAGGATGAAGGAACTTGGTTCGGACATATTCTCGAGCATGTTGCGATCGAAATTCAGCAACGAGCTGGTGCTGATGTTACCTTTGGTAAAACTCGCTCTACCGACAAAGAGGGCGAGTATCACGTCATCTATGCCTATGAAGAAGAACGAGTAGGTGTGGCAGCCGGTAACCTCGCGCTGAAGCTCTTGCATGACCTTATTCCGGAAGAAATCGACAAAGATCTGCCTCGTGTCGAGGACTTTAAGTTTGAAGACGAACTGAACGACTTGATCGAATTTGCCCAACGTCGACAATTTGGACCATCTACAGCCTCTTTGGTGCGAGCTGCAGAGGAGCGAGGAATTCCTTGGCTTCGTCTTAATGATTATTCGTTAGTTCAATTTGGTCATGGTGTTCATCAGCAACGAGTTCAAGCGACGATTACATCTCAGACGAAACATATCGCCGTAGAGATCGCTTCTGATAAAGAAGAAACTCATAAATTACTCGCAGATCTCGGACTTCCAGTGCCGCGGCAATACTTAGCGAGAAACGTAAGGCAAGCCATGCGGGCTGCGAAACGCATAGGTTATCCAATTGTTGTTAAGCCTTACAATGGTAATCATGGCCGAGGCGTTACACTAAATATTCAAAATGACGAACAAGTTGAGACTGCGGTAAAAGTCGCGAAAGAACATGCTCGTACCCTTGTCATTGAAAGTATGACTCAGGGGTTTGATCATCGAATGCTCGTGGTTGATGGTGAGCTCGTAGCCGTCGCAAAACGTGTTCCAGGACATGTAGTAGGTGATGGTCAGTCTACAATTGCTGAACTTGTTGAAACGCTCAATCAAGATCCGCGGCGTGGAATTGGTCATGAGAAAGTCTTAACTCGCATCGAGTTTGACCATCAAGCCGAGCGTCTTATGGAACTCGATGGATACACCGAGGAAACGGTCCTTCCAAAAGATACGATCTTTTATCTTCGGTCCACTGGCAACTTGTCGACGGGCGGTACAGCGATTGATCTTACGGACCAAGTCCATCCTGATAACCGTCAAATGGCAGAGCGTGCTGCGAAAGCGATAGGGCTAGATGTCGCCGGCGTTGACTTCATTACACCCGATATAACTCGGTCATACCGAGAGGTCGGGGGTGCTATTTGTGAAGTGAATGCGGCTCCAGGGTTTCGAATGCATGTCGCCCCAACAGAAGGTGAGCCACGAGATGTTGCCGGACCGGTAATGGATATGTTGTTTCCACCGGGTAAGCCTTCCTGTATTCCGATTGCGGCAATCACAGGTACCAACGGTAAGACCACAACGGCTCGAATGGTGGCTCACATCCACAAAATGTCAGGTGCAACTGTGGGTCTTGCATCGACGGATGGCGTTTATATTGATGGGGTCCGGACGGTCGAGGGAGATATGACAGGCCCGACGGCGGCTCGAATGGTGCTGAGAGATCCAAAAGTCGACACAGCAGTTCTTGAGACTGCACGCGGCGGATTGCTGCGAGCAGGGATGGGTTACCGTAAATGTAACGTTGGTCTCGTACTCAATGTTTCTAATGACCATTTAGGGCTAAAGGGAATTGATACGATTGAAGATTTGGCGAAGGTCAAACGAATCGTTACGGAAGTAGCGAAGGATTGCGCGGTGTTCAATGCAGACGACATTAATTGTCTCAAAATGGCGGACCACACAGACGCAAAAAGAATTGCCTACTTCACAATGAATCCCAAAAATGACCTCGTTCGTCGGCATATTAGAGCGGGGGGCCTCGCAGCAGTTTTAGAAGAGGGTATCAATGGTCACATGATCACTCTATATGATGACCGAAGCCATATGCCGCTTCTATGGACGCACCTAATTCCAGCTACGCTAGAAGGCAAAGCGATGCATAATGTACAAAACGCAATGGCGGCTGCGGTCGTTGCATACGCGCAAGGAATCAAGTTGGCTAATGTTCGACAAGGTTTGCAGACCTTTGATACATCTTACTTCCAAGCCCCAGGTCGCCTAAATATTTTCGATGAGCTACCGTTCAAAGTCGTTCTGGATTACGCTCATAATCCGGTTGCAGTGCGCTGCATGGTTGACCTCGTGAGTCGATTAGATGCTGAAGGAAGAAAGATCTGTGTTCTTGCTGCGCCGGGTGATCGCCGAAACGAAGACATCCTTGAAATTGCGGCGACGGCAGCGTCCGGGCCCTTCGATCACATTATTGTGAGAAGAGATGATGCGCTTCGCGGTCGAGAACCAGACGAAGTTCCCAAGCTATTACGACAGGG
>JAYZDF010000104.1:0-99266 GCA_036337945.1 Myxococcota bacterium | reverse complement strand
GCGAGAATTGCTTCTTGGGCTTCAACATCTTGTTTCTTGATTTCCTTGCGCTCGTTTTGGCGGAAGTCATTGGTCAAAATGTGCTGAGCAGCGGTAAGCTCGGTGATTTTCTTGATACCTTGCGCATCCAAAATATTGTTGGAATCGAGTGCATCAAGCGGAGTTTGCTCGAGGTAATCGATCGCAGCATCTTCCAAAGAGTAACCATTAAGGTCAGTCCCGATCGTTTCAATAATTGCATCTTTGAATTTGTCTCTCTTTTGGTACAGATCGACGAATTCAAGCTGCTTGCCGACAGTCTTCAATGCTTCGGAAAACTTCGCTGAAAATAGCTCTTCAAGTGTCTGTTGATTAGAAGCACGAGCACAACCAATGCTTCTTGCAACTTGTAGAATGTCTTCCTCTGCCGGATTCACTCTGACAAAGAAAGTGACCTTGATATCGGCGCGAATATTGTCTTGGCAGATCAATCCGTCACTGCCTCGCCGATCGATTTCAATCGCTTTGACCGATAGATCCATAATTTCGGCCCGGTGAATGACTGGAATAACAACTCCGCCATTGAGCGACGCGGTAGTCTTGCCGCCGGTCTTATTGATAATCAAAGCCTTTCCTTGATCGACCTTCCGATAAGATTTGAGGATGAGTGCAATGACACCTGCACCAATGAATATTGCTATCGCAACGCCAACTAATGAAATAATCCCGGCCATTTTTTTACTCCTTTATACTTGCCTTCTTGGGTGAAGATTTTTTTGCTCCGCGTTTTGGCGCGGCGCGGCTAATGTGGTTTTCTAAGATTGAAAGGGCTTGAGGCGTCATCGGCACAACTTTGAACGTGTTTGCCTCTTTATCGACGGAGATAATGAGTAATTCGTCGCCTTTATTTATGTTGTCGCCTTTGGAACATCGAACCTGAAGATTGTGCGTATGATTGCGGGCATCGGTGAGGGTCGCTTGCCCAAACGTGTCCGAAATACTGCCCGTGGACAAAAAACAACTTTTGCCAACCAAATCAGATACGCCATAGGCTCGGTCTTCGGCAAATATAGGTGCAAGTGGTCGTACGCTGAGTGAAGTCAACGGCATCGTGAGTACGAGACTACCCAAAAGTACTCCGACGCCAGTGAGTGCTTGAATGATAAACGAGTCTCCAAGGGTGCCAAGTAAACTCATGGTATAGGCACTCAGCATCCAGGAAAATAAGACCCAAAAGCTCATGACCACGGTCAGCGGTGCTTTTCGTAGTCCCATCAGACCGAGAAAAGAAAGTACTGAAGAACTCGCCTCGACACCTTCTACCGCAGACTCCAAAAGAGACTCACCAGCGGCTTCACCTAATGCCTCTCCAGCGGCCTCACCACCGGCTTCAAATGCGCCTTCAAGGGCACCTTCAAGCGCGCCTTCTGCGGCAGCGTCGATGGCTCCATCGAGTGCGCCGTCTAGAGCACCGTCGGCACCGTCTAGAAAATCCAGGTCGGCGGCGCCCACAATTACGAGGACCCAGTACAGGCACATCAAGGAGAGTAGCCCGGTAAAAAACACCGTGGGAAACGATGTACTGATCTGCCAAAGTTCACTAATCATCGACTCTAAAAATACTCCCCCAAAGTCGTTTGCTCCACGTAATCGTGGCTGCAAAGTGGCTTTGGATTGTGCACAAACTCATGCAATCCTGACTTGATTGCAAGAGCACGTAAGCTATTGTTTTTATTGATGAGCTGATCCCAAGAATTTTGGCTCTGTAGACCTCTTACCAATCCTTCCGTGGTAAAAAACTAAGCACCCATTGAGGGGGGTCAAGCCGATCGAGTCAGATTTTGAGTCTATCTTTGAGGGACTAGGCGAAAGGATCACGGTGGCGTGATCTGCGATAACGCTCGCTGCGACGGACGCGCTGAGGCACAAGGTGTCTTCGGCGGGTATAGAGAAGACAGAAGATGCCGAATATCAGAGCCAGTGATAACCATCCATTCGTAGGTTCTCCTGAACTTGAACAAGCGCAGCTCGAGCCCGATGCAGCCTGCCGATAAACGATGATGGAGAGCGCTTGTTGTCGCTCTCTTCCGCTAGCGTCTACAACTTTTGCGATGAACGCAAAGGTTCCGGTCGAGGTTGCAGTACCGCTGATCGCACCGTTATCGGCGATTGCAAGCCCGGGAGGTAGTTCTCCTTGTTCGATACTGAACGTGTAAGGTTCGCTGCCTCGAACTGCCGTGATCGAACTTTCGTAGGTTTCTCCAATAATCGTATACGGGAGGGCGAAGGTTGAAACCGCGAATGCTTCCCCCGCTGAGATTCTCAAGAAAAATGCTGTGCTGTCGAACACGCCAGTTTGGTCTGTGACTCTAACCTTGAGTGTGTAGTCTCCAGGCCTCTCAGGTGTACCGCAAAGTCGCCCATCTTCAGCGAGTGCCATACCAGCTGGAGCTTCTCCGTCGATGGACCAAATGTAAGGTTCTATTCCTCGTTCGGCTCTAAGAATAACCGTGGCGAGTTCACAGTAATCTGTATCCACGATACCGAACGGTAAATCACTTTGACGAATTTGCACGGTTTGACGTGGGGTCAGAACGTAAATTTTCAGACTCTTATTGGCTTGGTCGCCGTTGTCATCCACAACCGCGACTTCAAAATCGTACTGACCTGTGATCAGTGCCGTCCCAGACAAGCGACCGTCAGTAGTGAAAGTCAGACCTTCGGGTAGAGTGGACGTCGATGTCCATTGAAACGGAGCGATACCACCTTCTGCTAATAACGGCGTTTCAAATTGTTTTTGGGTAAGTACCAACGGGATTCGGTCCGTCGCAATGTTTAGTGATTTTGTCGGCTGCGCTGCCCTTATTGAGAATGCTTGCTCGACGTAGGAGCCAGCGGATAAATTAGAGCTTGCGCGTAGCGTAAATTCAAAAAGTCCTTCTGTTGTTGCTATCCCACGGATGTATCCAGCTGCTTGGTCAATCGATAGGCCTGGTGGAAGTTGCCCTCTTGATACCGATAAACTCGGCGCACGCGTGATACCAGCAACGAAGACACCAACTTCGTATTGAATCCCAATAATGGCTCTTGGAAATTGTTCATTGATGAACGCGATGCTTGGCGTGAAAATTTGAATGGGAGCACTCACTGAAACATTATTGCTCTCATCTGTTTCGTCGATGTCCTGGCCTGGGTCGACGATCAAGCCGAGATAGTAGGATCCTGGAAGTATTCTGTTAGGAACGACGATGACGTCGCTATTGAAGTCACTCAGGCCTTGAAATAGGTCCGTAGTATTTTCTGAAATCAAAATATCATTCGTGGTGATATTCGCGTCGGCAGAAAGATAATAGGCATACCGAACACCGGTAGCGTCTTGGACACCGGTATTATCGAGCAGTCTTGTAACGCTGATTGTTTCGCCGGGCGCAGTAGATGCGGGGGTTCCAATTAGGTTTGCGACTAAGTCTGGACTTGGCAACACTACTTGCACAGGAACATCGAGAGCAATTGAATTGTTTAGCTCGGAGGTTTCAGGAACCGATGATAGTATGTCTACGATCACTCCAAGGTATTGACTTCCTATCGAAAGATCCCCGGGAATCAACACATTTTCGTCGAATGAAAAGGTCTCGCCTGGGTTGAGGCTAATTTCCTGCGATAAGAATAATTGACGGTCTGCAGTACCAATGACCTCGTTATCTGAGAAGTAAACCGCGTACTTAAAGTTGACTGCTTCTGCAATTCCTACGTTTTCTATTTGCCCTCTCAATCGATAGTCTTGCCCCAGAAAAGCAAAGTTACTGCCAATGAGCGGAGGTGCAAACCGGAGATCCGCACCGCTGACCAGCATTGAACTAAGTGAGGCAGAGACGTTATTGTTTTCAGCGCTTTCAATGATGAGGTTGTCCGGATCAACTTCTACTAATATTCTCCACTGACGAATCAAAGTGTTTGGTGGCAAACTGAACGTCGATTCGACGGATGCGATGGAGCCGTTCGTTAGCGCTGTATTTCCGTCGAAGACGGCGAGGTCGCTGCTGCCTAATGTTGGATTAGAAGACAGATAAATTCGGTAGTCTACAGACCCAGAGACCGTCTGTCCTAAAGCCTGAACATCAAAGTTTACGGTGATCGATTCTCCTGGCTGCCCCGCCGAGGGGGCCGTTACATTCGATACACTCAAATCAGTATGAGTAAGAAATCGCGCTAGAGATAGAAACTCGTTATTTGATTCGAGTGTCTCTGCGATTTGATTGGATGGGTCTACAACTGCAAATACAATATAAGCGCCTGGCGCTATGTTGGCCGGAATGGTTATCGTTTCGCTACGAGAGACTTGTGTTTGACCCGTAAACTGGGCCTGGAAAGAGCCGAGATTGTAATCAGTCACGGTATTCAGTGAGCTGTCGAGCGACGCATATAAAACGTAGTCGACCGTTCCGTTGTAGGGGACGCCTGTTGAATCGATCGTTGTTGTTATTTGAGTAGAGCTCCCCGGAGACACAGTGACAGGAATCTGAACTGCTGACGCATATAAATCAGGGCCAGAGTTCATGAGAGCAATACTACTTGCGCGATTATTGAACTCATTATGCTCGTCGATCTGCTGGTTGTTGTCGAGCAACACGATTGCATAATACTGTCCAGGCAATAGGTTTGCGGGTGCGGTTCCATTTACTGTGATCTGCTGTTGAGCGTTTCCGTTAAGAGCAACCGTGCCTGGTGCAGTGACTTGTAAATCGTTCGCGTCAAACACTTGGTCTGGCGATAAGTAGACCGACACGCCAACATTGCCTGAATAAGGCGCGCCGTTTTGAATAACGTCAAATTGAACCTGCAACGGCTCATTCGGATTTGCGGCGCTTTGCGGATTGATATTTAACACCTCAAGATCATGAGCGTTTGAAAATTTGTCCTTCGCTATCACGTGGTCATCGATCCGAAAGCTCTGTGCTACTGATTGATTGTCGTCGACTTCGAGAAGTAGGTAGTAATCTCCTGAATTGAGTCCAGCGGGAGAAGTAATACTCATCGTCTCTTGGACGCTGCTATTCGCGGCAAGTCCATTGATCGTTGCCTGCGCGAGCATCACGTCGTTGTTGTCGAACGCATTATCGGCGGATAAAAACAGTTTTACACTTACGGTTTGTGCGACGGACGCTCCGATATTGAATATTGTGGCTCGTACATTGGCTGTCCCCTGAGGTAGCAAGCCTCGTGGAGATTGATCGATTTGACCGACTAGCTCCGGTCCTGCAGCGTTATGGACGGTATACGCTTTGTCTCTTAGACTCAGGTCAGCATCGGTAGCGCTACAATTCGGAGTACATGGCAAAAATGCTTGGCCCAACAAGCCTTGTACACCTTCGAAACCGACACTCGCGCTATAGGAATCAGACAGCTCACCATCGACGCGGATTTCGAACCGTGCATTTTCATTGGTGGGGCTCTCATATAGCCATACTTGCCATATACCGCCATCGTTGACGTTTGGACTGGCAGAGAAGTTTCGCGTTTCGACCACAAGAGCACGGTGAGGCGCCGTACCGAATAAAGCGTATGAGGTTCCAAAGTTCAGGGACCCGAGTTTTAAGTCATCCCACCAGGCAGCAATAAAACCGTTTGGTCTCAACGGTGAACCCCTCGCGACGTTGGCAAAAGAATCCGACGACCCCCGAATGAATCCAACCCAGCCATGGGGAGAAACGCCGAAGCGGTCATAAACACTTCCGAAGTAATTAAAGTCGAATCCGATCGGTAGATTTTCAACGAAGCGGTTTCCGCTGAAGCTAGGGAAAGTTACATATTCGATAGGCCCCGAACGGTACGGTAGCTGAGCCAATGGTATAAAAGGCTTGTCATAACTGAAGACTTCAAATCCTTGGGCTTGAACGTCGTTAGGAACTGCGAACAGGATCGAAGCGCTTAGAGTTAGGCCAAAAAAATACCTTAAGATTTTTTGCACGCCCCATTCTATACAGCTCTTGAAATTTACCGAAACGGGGGTATCTGCCGCTGCTTTCCTCCCGTGTTCCTTTTTTTTGCGGTAAACCCCTATCCCCAGGGAGAATTAAGGGCAATTCCCCGCATCTAAGTTGCTTATATTTCTTGCCAGCAAGGGGGGTCGGACGGTACGCAGCGCTTCGATGTTCGGAAGCTTACAACAGTTGGCAGTCCTAATGGTTGCACAGGGCGAGGCAGAAAATGCCGGTGCGCAAGGCGATCCATTCGGGATGTTCATGCCCCTACTTATTGTAATGGGGATCATTTACTTCATGCTTCTTCGCCCACAGGCCAAAGAGCGTAAAAATCACGAAGCTCTTTTGGATTCGTTAAAGCGGGGAGACGAAGTAGTCACAACCAGTGGGTTTCTTGGTCGAGTCACCGATATTGCAGACCCGTTTGTGACGGTTGAGTTCGCGAGAAACACAAAGATACGAGTTGTTAAATCTCACATCGCAAAAAAATATGTCGAACCCAAAGCGAGCGAGGAAACAAAAGCAGATAAAGCTTAGTCGCGCCGTTGTGCGTTAGGGACGACAACAAAACAGAGTATACTCATGGATAATAGCTGGAAATTTCGTTTAATGTTGGTGGTGGGCTTGGTCGGCTTTGCGGTCTGGCACGCAATGCCTTCAGTCATTTACTTTCAGGCAGAACCTGAATGTCGCCGCAGCCGAACCTGTCTCGATGGTCTCATTTCAGAGAACCTCCCCGAAACCCGAGTCAATTTTGGAATCGACCTGCAAGGTGGCTTGCACCTTGTTATGGGTGTTGATGCAGAAAAAGCCGTACAGAACCGAGCTGACCGGGTAGGTGATGAAATCGTTAGTTCGATGGAAGACAAAGGCAAAAACCTCAAAAGCGTCAAGCGACTAGGTGAGGCACCGGAGCTTGAGATTGTCCTAGGTAGTGTAGGAGACTTTGATACCCTCAAAGAAATTCTTGAGTTTCGAGAAGGTAGCTGGGAAGTCCTCTCAAATTCGGGCACCAGAATCGTTTATGCAATGACTGATTCATATGAAGAGCAACTTCGTAATGATGCGGTTGATCAAGCGATCAAGACTCTTCGAAACCGTATTGACGAATACGGCGTCACCGAACCTGAGGTTCGTAAGCGAGGCAGCGATTCTATTCTCATCCAAATCGCGGGTCTAACAGCTGATGATGAAAAACGAGTCAAAGAAGAGATTATTGGTAAAACGGCGCAGCTAGAGTTCAAGCTGTCTGACGATAAGAATCAATACTTCGCGGACTTAGCTGAACAGGGGTTGCCGGAAGGCGTCGAACTTCAAAACGATCAGTTTCGAGGTCAGGCTGATGCTCTTGTGACGAGCCCATATCTGCTCGCAGATAGCAAAGAGAAACTTCAAGAGGCCGTTTCGAAAATGGCGCCACCAGCAGATGTGGTCGTTCGTTATCAAAGGATTGAAAGCAACGTTCCTGGAGCCGAAGAAACGAAATGGCGCACTTGGCTACTAAAACGAAAGACACCACTCACAGGAGACTCTCTTGTTAGCGCTTTTGTAAACTTCAACTCAGAAGAGAACCAGTACGAAGTATCAATGAAGCTTGACCGGGCTGGTGCAAAAATCTTCGAAGAGTTTACCGGCGAAAATGTCAAAAAACGTATGGCCATTGTTCTCGATGAAATCGTTGACTCTGCTCCGGTGATCCAATCGCGAATTCCGAACGGAAATGTACGAATCACTCTCGGTGGCACGGGCAGTAATCAAGAACGCCTTCAAGACGCGCGAGATCTTGCTTTGGTTTTGAACGCGGGTGCTCTTCCTGCCCCTGTTTATCCGCAGGAGCAACGTACGGTGGGTGCGACCTTAGGCGATGACGCGGTCAATAAAGGGAAGCAAGCACTTCTTGCCGCTGCAGCGCTGATGATTCTTGTCATGCTCGTGTATTACAAAATGTGTGGAGCGATCGCTGTTGGTGCCTTGACCATCAACATGTTGTTCCTTTTCGCGACTTTAGCAGCCTTCAACGCAACTCTTACTCTTCCTGGTATGGCTGGTTTGGCATTGACCATCGGTATGGCTGTGGACGCGAATATTATTCAGTTCGAACGTATTCGCGAAGAACTTCGGCTAAACAAAACCGCAAGAGCGGCTGTTGACGCCGGATTCGACAAGGCTTTCTCTGCGATTTTTGATGCCAACGTGACGACTGCATTAGCGTGTATCGTTCTTCTCGAATATGGCTCTGGTCCGATTCGTGGTTTTGCTACCACTCTGTTGATCGGTGTGGTCATCAATACTTTCTCCGCGGTTGTTATTCCGCGACTTACCCTCGATTGGTTGACTCGCTCACGGCGTATCCAAGAATTGAGTATTTAGGGCGAGGAGCTGAATTATCATGTTGAACATCGTCAATCCTGAAAACAAATTTGATTTTATGGCCAAACGACAGGTCTTTTCTAAAGTCTCGTTAGCTCTAGTTGGTGCTGCCATTGTGATTATCGCCGGCTTTGGTTTGCAGTTTGGTTTGGACTTCTCTGGCGGTCACGAAATACTCGTGTCGTTTGATGAGAATGCGAATGCGAAAAGCGAAGATGTCCGCGCTGCGGTCAAGGCGCTCAATGTGGGTGACACTGCTGTACAGTCATTTGATATTCCCGATGTCGCTAAAACGCACTACTTGGTCAAAGTTGAGCGTTCGGAAACATTTGGTGACTCAGAGATCAAAGCTTTGAATGACGCTTTTTCTGGTGCCTACGGTGATAAATTTAAGGGACCAATCAAATACAATCCAGAAGCTGGTGACGTTGTTGAGGTTGAATTCGTTCAGACAGCAACATTTGGTGCTGGCCTTGTGGATACTTCGGTCAAGGCGCTTTCTGCTGTTGTTGAAAAAACGAATCACAAGGTCCGATTGGTCCGGAAGGTTGGTCGACCTGACCAGAACCGATATTCGATCGTTTTGATGGGTCTGGATGTATCTGTGATTGAAGCCCTTCAAAAAGAAGTTCATGAAAGTGCCAACGCTGAGCGAGTAGGTTTTGTAGGTCCCACCGTAGGTAAGCAACTTCGTAACGACGGTATTCTTGCTTGTTTCTATGCGCTGCTTTGTATCTTGATCTACATCGCACTCCGTTTCGACTTCTTTTATGGTCCAGGAGCGATTGTTTGCTTGGTGCACGATGCGCTCATTACGATCGGAATCCTTGCCCTCTTGGGTCATGAATTCTCTTTGGCAACCATTGCGGGTCTTCTGACTCTCATCGGTTACTCCATCAATGACACGATTGTTGTTTTTGATCGTATCCGCGAACGCGTCGGAAAGACTCAAGGGTCGGCTTTGATCGAGGTTCTCAATCGCGCGATCAACGAGACGATTGGTCGTACTTTGATGACATCACTCACCACCGGGTTTGCTTGTATTTGTTTGATGTGGTTTGGCCAGAAAACAGTTCTGGCTGATTTCGGTCTTATCATGGGAATCGGCGTAATTATCGGTACATACTCTTCGATTTATGTCGCATCTCCAGTATTTCTCTCGCTCCGCACTCGATTTGGCCAAGAGCAAATCGTTGGCGCGAAGAAGCCTTCTCAAGCAAAGAAAGTGGCCAAAGCGGCGTCATAGTCTGTCACACTTTTGTAGATAATAGCAGCGGTCATGATTCTGAAACGCTGGATTCCTCTCGAGCATAACGAACCTGCAGCGAAGCAATTGCAAGCTGAAACAGGTTTGCCTCTCTTCATCTCTAAAATACTGGTGCAACGCGGTATCGAAAGTGCAAGCGATGTGGATGATTTTTTTCATCCGCAGCTTCGTCAACTCCCTGACCCGCATCACATGAAAGATTTAGATATTGCAGCGAGACGCCTCGCCGACGCTGTGCAAAATCAAGAAAGTGTCGCTCTTTATGGAGATTATGACGTTGATGGCGTTACTTCCACGTCTTTGCTTTCTAGTTTTTTGGAGGCAGTGGGTCTAGCAACGCGCTTCTACATTCCGAAACGTCTGACCGAAGGATACGGACTCAACTCAGATGCGGTTGACATCTTAGCCAAGGAAGGTGTTCGACTTTTGATCACGCTTGATTGCGGAATCACAGCGACCAAAGAAATCGAACGCGCCAATGAGCACGGAATCGAAACGATTGTCGTTGACCACCATCGATGTCCGCCCGCTTTGCCAGATGCTTTCGCGACGCTGAATCCTCAACAGGAAGACTGTCAGTATCCCGATAAAGGCCTCGCAGCCGTCGGTGTCTGTTTTAATCTTGTTGTTGGGGTCCGTAAAGAGCTTCGCGACCGAGGCTATTTCGAAAACCGACCTCAACCGGACGTGCGAGAATATTTGGATTTAGTAGCTCTTGGGACGATCGCCGATATGGTTCCGTTGATGCGTGTAAATAGAACTCTTGCTTGGCATGGCTTACAGCAACTCAACCGAACTCGACGTGTGGGTTTGAGGGCGCTTATGGAGGTATCTAAAACAAGGTACGGTCGCTGCTCCAGTTCAGACGTAGGATTCAGACTTGGCCCACGCATAAACGCGGCGGGTCGTCTGGATAATGCAAGTATAGGTGTTCAATTACTTCTATCGAAAGAAATGTCTACAGCAAGAAAGCATGCTGAGACGCTCGATTTGGCGAATCGCCGTCGCCAAGACATTGAAGCGGCTGTCTTTCGTGATTGCTGCAAGCAGATTGACCTCATGGATGAGTTGCCGTCGGCCTTGGTTTTATATGACCAGACTTGGCACCCGGGTGTAGTTGGAATTGTCGCTACCAAGATCGTTGAACGATATGATCGACCAACCATTATTATTGGTGAAGGTGGCCGCGGCAGCGGGCGTACAGCGCAAGGATTGCACTTATACGATGCGATGAATAGTGTGCGAGAGAAATTGATGAAGTTCGGTGGGCACCGAGCAGCTGCTGGGCTCACTATTTTACCGCAAAATATCGATGATTTTCGCCGTGACTTTTGTCGCTTTATTGAAACCAACCACGCGGATGGTGCCACCGAATCACTTCTAGAGTTCGATGAAACACTCACTCCTGAGCAATGCAGTGATGATCTCATCCAAATGCTTGAGAAGTTACAACCGTTCGGGAACGGGAACCCTCAACCTCTTTTTGTTTCTTCACAAATGGAAATTGCGAGTGCGAGAATCGTCGGAAAGGATCACTTGAAGCTACGACTAAATCCGGGTGGACTTTCCGCCATAGCCTTCAAACGTGGTGACTTATATGACGATGTTCCCCCGGGCCAAAAAATTGAAATCGCGTTTCATCTCGAAAAATCTGAATTTAACGGAAACGAGTACATTGAGCTTCGCGCACGCGATTTGCGTCCGGTCTCTGATCCTTAGTATTAGTTTTTTTCCCGTTCAATTTTAGCCATTTTTTCTTCGATAAAGGCACGGTCAGGAGCTTTCGGTGTAACGGAGAGGTATCGGCGATAGTACTTGAGCGCACCTTTTTTATCGCCTTTTTCCTCGCGAACGATACCCATAAGCTTGTTGCAGTCACTATGCTTGGGAACGAGTTCGAGGCAAAATCCTAATTCTATTTCGGCTCGTACAAGTCTCTTCTGTCCAATCGCGTCGATTGCGCTCTTTTTGTAATCGTCTGCTTGCTTGCGGTCCGCGTTTCTCGTGTTGGCCCCCGAGCTTTGTTCCAGTTCCGCCAAGCGTTTCTTCATCCATTCTGGGTCACGTTTTTGGTTTTTTGATTTATTCTTAAAATCTTTTGCCATTGAACCAAGCGAGTTGGCTTTTTTCTTTGCTGGAGACGGTGATGCTTCTATTTCCACTTCAACTTCAATCGTCGTGTCCGTCGCCTCTTTAGATTCCGTGATCTTTGTTTCTGGTTCTTTTTTGGGTTCGTCAGTGCTTTCCGGTACGCCGCTAGGTTTTAGTGAATTACTTGTATCGTCTGCTTCTTCTTTAGCAGTCGGACGATTGGTTTTTGGTTCTGTGTTTACCGGCGCGCTGGATTCTGGTGTCGACGGAACTTTTGGATTTTCTGGTCTTACTTTTGGCGAATTCTGACGTTTCGTCTTTTTGGGCGAGGGCCGCTTCCGGTTTCTCTTTGAGAGAGCATCTGTTTCAGTTTTTGGTTTCAAATCCTCTTTCGGTCGAATGACTGCCACCGGTGGAGAGGCCTCGGGCGCTATAGCAACTGGGGTTGGATTATCTCTTTGTTGAGAACTTAGCAGCCCGGCTACTAGCGCTCCACAGATCAAGACCAAGACGAGGATGGGAAAAAGTCTAGAGTTTACGGGTTCTGAAACAGAAGGAAGGTCGAACTGTGTTTCCGATGTTTCAGGTCGTCCTCGGTGCGTCGTCTCTTGTACCTTCCCGGGAGTAGTTCGTGCTGACGCGCGCTCCTCTTTCTCTGCATTCTCTAGGGATTTAGACTGAATGAGTTGGTCAATAAGCGTGTAAACAGTCTGTGCATCGGCAGGACGATCGTCGGGATGCTTTTGCAAGAGTTGTAAAGCGATGCTTTCGAGCCCTCCTGCTTTCGGGAGCTCCGGAGCTGACTCAAAGAGATGTTGATTCATCACAGAAGACATTGAGCCACTAAAGGGCGCCCGTCCGGTGATCAATTCGTGAATGACGATACCTAATGCGTATAAATCCGTCTTTGCTGACACGCCCGTCCCGTCAATTTGCTCGGGCGACATGTAGGCCGGAGTGCCAAGAATTTGCCCCGAGCGGGTGAGTTTGTTTACGTCTTCATCGGGCTGCTCTTTGAGGTGTACCAGGCCGAAATCCAAGATCGTTGCATGCAAGCCCTCTGGTCTCTCTGAAATCATGACGTTGCCTGGCTTTAGGTCACGATGAACAAAGCCTTCATCATGGGCTGCATGAAGCCCGGATGAGAGCTGTTTTGCGAGATCCGCAATGACAGTGAGAGGAAGGGGATGATGCGCAGCAATATACTGGGAGAGAGAAGCGCCTTCGATGAACTCCATCACCATGAAAGGGAGGCCCTCGTCCGTTTGTCCAAAATCGACAGTTTGTACGATGTTTGGGTGTTTAATTTTACTGACCGCCTGAGCCTCACGCTGAAATCTCGTTACGATTTGTGGGTTTGCGGCGAACTCACCGAAGAGGAATTTTATGGCAAATTCCTGAGGTAGGAACTTGTGCTTAGCGCGGTACAGTCTAGCCATTCCGCCTTGTCCAACCTGGTTGACGATCTCGTATCGTCCGATGGTTCGTCCGATGAGAATATCTTCATCACCGCTTCGGAGACGTTCTCCATCGAGTGCACAAAACTCAGCGTTTGACGGGTAAACACCTCCACATTTTGGGCAGCTCTTCCGTCCAACTGTCACAGCATCTTCTGTGTAACATAGCTTGAGGCTGAGTGGGAATTTGTCTATCACTGTCCCGGGTGGGGACTTTTATGGTTCGAGGTTGGTACGTTCTAAACAAAGTCTCTGTCATTGGCTTACTTTTCGTTCTAGCAGCCTGCGATACCGAAGAAGTAAAGGGACCGCCTTGCGATATGAGTGGTCAATGTTTGCCGTCGTTTGTGTGTCAAAGCGGAATTTGTATTCCAGCTAATGAGAGCCTAACGACGAGTAACTGTGGTCCTGAAGGTTGTGAGGTTGCTCTTTCAAACGAAGCGATTTTATTGATTCCACCGCTCGCCCTGACGACTAGCGAACTCATTACATTTACCAGTGTGGGTCGCGGATCCGTTGGGAATTCATGGTCGCCATTATCCAGTGTATTTTTGATCGAACCCGATCGACTGTTGTTCCAGGCACCAGCAACGATTGAATTTCGAGTTGATCCGAGTTGGGGCCTCAGCGGTGGCGATCTCGTCGTATACTGGTCACCGGACTTATCTGCCACCTGGAAACCCTTGACCGGTGGCTTTGACGATGAAACCGTGCGGGGTGAGCTTG
Source organism: Myxococcota bacterium (assembly GCA_036337945.1). GTDB lineage: Bacteria > Myxococcota > Kuafuiibacteriia > Kuafuiibacteriales > Kuafuiibacteriaceae > JAYZDF01. Next base: position 85,395 of record JAYZDF010000104.1, on the reverse strand, counting down.
GTCAGTCTGGTTATGTATTCGTGGCTCGACGCTGAATACACGTATGAGCGATGAAATTTCGTTCTTACTTGATTCCCCAGAACATTTGGACGCAAGATAACTCTCATGTCGAATGCCCGGCTACCTGTTGCCCACGGCGCGCAACCCAATCGTCTCCGGATCACAGAGATCTTTTTTTCGATCCAGGGTGAATCCACGCACCAAGGTCGCCCCTGTATCTTTGTTCGCTTAATGGGGTGCAATCTTCGATGTTCTTGGTGTGATACGGAGTACAGCTTCACAGGTGGCGAGACGATGTCGGTGGAAGAGGTTATCAGTCAGGTTCGCAAGTTTCCTTGTGATCTCGTCGAAATCACTGGTGGAGAACCGCTTTTACAGAAAGCGTCGAAGACCCTCGCTCAGCGCCTATTGGATGCAGGCTATACTGTGCTCTGCGAAACGAGTGGAGAGCGTGACATCGACATTATGCCTGAAGGTGTCATGCGCATCATGGATCTCAAGGCTCCCGGAAGCCTCGAATGCGACGCGAATCGATGGGAGAATATCGATGCTTTACGAGATGGAGACGAAGTAAAAATTGTCATTCAAGACCAAACCGACTTCAGTTGGGCTATCGACGTGGTTCAAAAACACAATCTCCTTGAACGAGTCCCTGTCATGTTTTCACCCGTCTATGAAAAATTAGACTACGAAACCCTGGCTGCTTGGATACTCGAGTCAGGAATGCCTATTCGCTTGAACCTCCAATTGCACAAGCAAATTTGGGGCGAAAAACAAGGCGTATAATTATGCTCGGTTTTGGCCGCTCACAGCGCTTGCCGTCTTTTTAGTTCGTATTTGACGCCTGGTAGACAATTTCACCACTAACCACGGTCATAAGAATTTTGGCTTGCAGGAGGTGGCTTCCATCTACGCTTTCGATATTTTTGTCTAATACCGTTAGGTCGGCAATATAGCCCTCTTTGATGACGCCTAGCTCGTGTTCTCGAAAGCTTGCCCAAGCGGCATTTTTTCCGAACGCGGTAAAGGCCTCAGTCATCGTCATGTTTTGCTCTGAAAACCATCCAGCCTCGGGCTTCCCGTGAACGTCCTGCCGAGTGACCGATGCGTAAAGGCCAAGTAGTGGTTCAATACTTTCTACCGGCGCATCGCTTCCGGCTGCAATCGTTGCATTAGACGTCATGAGTGAGCGCCAAGCATAAGCCCCTTTGATTCGATCAGGTCCAAGCCTTTTCTCTGCCCACGGCATATCGCTGGTCGCGTGTGTAGGTTGCATTGATGCTATGATGCCAAGCTTTCCCAACCGTGGAATGTCATCAAGCTTCAGCACTTGCGCATGCTCGAGTCTTGGACGATGAGTTGTCCCTTCTTTACCGAATACTCTTTCGTATATGTTGATAACTTCGTGATTGCCTCGGTCGCCAATCGCGTGAATTGCTGGTTGAAACCCGTGTTTCTTGGTGAGTCTTACCTTTTTTTCTAAATCATCAACGGGAGTGAGAATCAGGCCTTTTTCTTGTGGAGAATCGGAATAGGGTTCGAAAAGTGCAGCGCCACGAGAGCCCAAAGCACCATCTACGAAAAATTTTACGCCTCGAATAGTAAGTAACTCTCGATGATTTGCGGGAATACGGCGTCTCTCTTTCATCAGTGGCTCTAGATTATCCAGCGAACCGTTGAGCATTGCGTAGACGCGCAACTTGAGTTGCCCACTCTTTTCAAGTTCAGAAAGTATATCTAATTGTTCCGGGCCGATTCCCATATCGTGTACCGCAGTGAGGCCGCTTTGAAGGCATTTTTGTTGAGCGAGAAGAACAGCTTCTTTTTGTTGTGCGGCGGTCATTGAAGGGATGTGTTTACGAACAAGTGGCATTGCGTTGTCGACGAAGACTCCTGTCGGTTTTTTCGCGTTTCGGAGGATTGTACCGCCCTCTACGTCTTGGGTTTGTTCGTTCACCGCCGCCGCTTCCAAGGCTTTGGAATTGACCCAAATGGCGTGACCGTCGACTCGTGTGAGGACGACGGGATGATCCGGGCTTACGGCGTCCAGGTCTTGAGCGCTCGGAAATTCTCCGCCAGTCCTCCAGTCATTTTGGTCCCATCCCCGACCTAGTATCCATTCGCCTTTGGGTCTGCTTTTGGTGGCTTGTGCGACTTTCGCCTGGATTTCAGTTACGGACTCAGTCCCCATCAGATTTAAATAAAAACTGGCTTTCCCTAAACCGAAGAGGTGCATATGTGCGTCGGTCAGCCCGGGAACAACACTTGCCCCCTTCAAATTGACCAAACGGGCCTGCTTTTTCGGGGTTTTTGCGAGTATCTGAGCGTTTGTGCCTCTCTCTGCGATTCGACCGTTCACGATTTTGATCGCCTCGACGGTGGGCTTTCGGTCGTCAAAAGTATGGATGATTCCACCGTACATGACAGTGATGTCCTCATTCGTCGAATGACTAGGTGGCGTGCTGGTTGCACACGCGGTTTGAAAGCATGCCACTAGAGCAAGAACCCCTAATTTCCATAAATTCATCGTGTTATTCGTATCGGATCGGTTTTCCAGGTGCAAACATCTCATATTACTCATATGAATGATTGACTGATCGACGCCGGTGTCTAGTATGACGGCCGGTATGTCGCAAAAGCGCGATTATTATGAAGTTCTAGGCGTCAGTCGCACAGCTGACCCAAAAGAGATTAAATCGGCCTACAGAAAGTTGGCGATGAAGTATCACCCTGACCGTAATCCGGGCGATGATGAGGCGGAAGCGAGTTTCAAAGAGGCGGCCGAAGCGTATGAAGTTCTCTCTGATGAGAATAAACGTCATCTGTATGATCGTGGAGGATTCGACGGTCTAAAGAACAGTGGATTTGCCGGTGGTGCCGCGGACATGGGAGATATTTTCTCTCAGTTTGGGGATATCTTCTCCGACCTATTTGGCGGTGGTTTTGGTGGCGGTTTCGGTTTCGGGGGTGCGCGAGGCCCACGCGCAACAGTGGGTGCGGATATCCGGTATGATCTCGAAATTACTCTCGAAGAGGCTTTTGTAGGTCTCACTCGTCAAATTGAGGTTCCCAGGACTCATCCTTGTAAAGCTTGCGACGGAACAGGTGCGAAAGATGGTGAGGTCATCACTTGCCCGACCTGTGGTGGTCGTGGTCAAGTCGTAAGCGGTCGAGGCGGGTTTATGATCAGCAGCACCTGCCCGACATGTCGTGGTCAGGGGCAAACCGCAAAGGCTCACTGCGAAGTTTGTGAAGGTACTGGTCGAGTCGAGGAGACGAAGAAACTCGACGTGCGTGTCCCAGCCGGCGTAGACACCGGCGTACGACTCCGACTCCAAGGCGAGGGAGATGCCGGTGAACATGGTGGTCCTCCCGGCGACCTGTACGTTTTTATTCACGTCAAAGACCACGAGCGATTCTTGCGCAACGGAACCGACGCCCATTGTGAATTGATGGTTAGTTTTCCTCTGGCTTGTCTCGGAGGAACAACTCAAGTCCTATCTATAGATTCCCAGGAAAACCTTGATCTAGAGATTCCGGCGGGTATGCAACCTGGCGATACCGTTCGAATTAAAGGTCACGGCATGCCGAAACTTGGCGGAGCCACCGCTGGGGATATTGTTGTGCATCTCAATATTTCGGTGCCAAAGAAATTGTCGAAAGATCAGCGCAAAGCGATAGAGGCACTTGCCTCTGATCACTTACCCGATCAAGCAGAGATAAATTTCCCAGGCGAAAGACAGCGGGAAACTAGGCAGAGAAGGCGCGGTGGTGGTCTCTTCGACCGCATTCGCGATGCGCTTGAAACGGACTAATGGCTCGACGACACGCGACAGACGACAATGATCCTTCCGTAAGCCGGCTCGCTTACTTCGGCGGCTTGGCGACGGGAATATCCATCGGTTTTGCTGGGTATTATTCTGTACCAAGTTTGAATTTGGGGACGCTCGGCACAGCGATGCTCGAGTTGGCGATCGTCGCATTCGCGTATAGTGTAACCAAAGGAATTTGGAAATTGAGTGCTTGGACCTATAAAATGCAAATGCAGCGTGCCAATGAAGTATCCAACGAGGGTCCCGAATAATGTCTGAGTTCGATCAAGCGTTCCAGCTTGGCCCCGTCGCCCTGTGGAGTATCGTGGGCGGCTCTATCCTTTGTTTTGGGCTGGCACTCGCTCAACTCTATTCAAGTTGGGGTCTGGTCGAAAATGCTCGAAACTTGGGCCAAGAACTCAGCAAGCTTTTGTATCGCGGTGATTTACCGGCCGTAAGGACAGCCTGCGAACGGAGCATGTCTCCAATTGCTGACGTCTTTATCGCTGCGCTCAACAAAGCAACGCAGCCCGGCGAATCTCCCGGTAGAGCTGCAGAACGAGAAAGACAACGACTAGGACTGGCTACAAAGCAATGGCTATGGGCCATAGGTACCATCGGTGCGACATCTCCATTTATCGGCTTGTTTGGAACCGTCATCGGTATTATTCGCGCATTCAAAGACATCGCTGCGGCAGGGTCGGGCGGCTTTTCGGTTGTGGCTCAAGGTGTCTCAGAAGCTTTGGTGGCGACAGCTGGCGGTATTCTCGTGGCCGTAATCGCGGTCTGCCTGTACAACTTTTTGCAGGCTCGCTCGAACCGAGCAACCGTAGAAATCCGCCTAGTCGTGGACGAATTTCTCGAGCAGCTGTCGATTGCGACTGAAAAACACGCGACCCAGCAAGAAACCAGCTCAGCTGCTTCTTCGAATGAGTCCAGGATCCAAGACGCCGAAAAGACGCCTCCAAAGGACGCGTAACATGGCGGGTGCTGGAGGCCGGGAACAGAATTCATTAGATGATGAGGTCGTCGAACAGGGTGCTTTCGTCGATATCAACGTCACGCCTCTCGTCGATATCTTTTTAGTACTCCTGGTCATTCTTATGGCAACCAGCACAGCGATCTTGGAAGAAGGGCAGGGTTCTGGCTATAAAGTTCAGCTTCCAAGCGGATCTGAAAATGCTGAGATTGGCGCGGGGACAGAACAGTTTATTGTAGCAATTCCTGAGACCGGCGCCTTTGTGTACAAGGGTTCTGAACTGACGTTAGAGGAACTGGCTGATGTTTTCGAAAAGGAAGCAAAGGCCAATCCCGAACGCTTGATTTTGGTTCAAGCAGATGAACGTGTCTTTCATGAAAAAGTTGTTTCTGTGATGACGGCCGCGAGAAAAGCAGGGCTTCTCAACCTAGCCATTGCCACGAAAAAAGGGCCGTAGCGGGGCACATAACTATGACTGAGCAAGCGATCAATATTCGGATCTATACAAAATCAGATTGTCCGCTCTGCGACGAAATGTCGGAGATTGTGAACCGAGCGCCAGAAAAAGATCAGTGGCAAATTGAATATGTCGACATCGAGACTGATGAAGATTTGAAACAAAAATACGGTCAAGAAATTCCTGTCATGTTCATTAATGGTAGAAAGGCATTTAAGGCCCGCATGACTGAATCGCAGTTTGCGAAAAAAATCGCGAAGGCCACAGAATTGATGAATAGCACCACCGAAACTGCCCAAGTTGCTGAAACAGACGAGCAGGTGTTTGTACCGCCGACACCACTGTTAGCTCTGTTTTTTGCTGCAGTCTTTGGTGCTTTTGGATTTTTTATTTTTCAAGGCTTTGAAGACTCGAAACAAGGAAGCCGTCTTCTGAGCGGAAAACTCCTTCGTGTTCAGGAACGCGATAATTTGCCGCTCCAGTTTGACCTTGAGAAGATGACCGGCGGCCGACTAAAGCTGACAGATCTCCAAGACAAAGTTGTATTTCTAAATTTTTGGGCCACTTGGTGTCCGCCCTGTGTTGAAGAAATGCCGTCGATTCGAAGTCTTCATTCAAAACTGCAGTCGAATAAAAAGTTCGAGATGCTACTCGTCAGCGCGGATGAATCTTGGGACCCTGTCCGTAAATTCTTTGGAAATGAACCTGCACCTTTTACCGTTCTTCTCGACCCTGAAGGAGATATCGCCCGTCAATACGGAACGACTCGATTTCCCGAAACGTATGTGATTATCGATGGTCGAGTTCGCGGCTTTATTGAAGGCCCTCGTGATTGGGATTCGTGGTTCTCTGAAGCCTATTTACAGACCTTTTTAGAAACTCGCTGAGACGGAAACCTGTGGCCGCCCTTCACTCGATTGAAATTCGGCCTCTGCCGAGCTGGCTACCCCTTCAAAAACTTCTCGGAGACTATCCATGGGAAATCCAGAAATTGGAGGGAGGGCTTGCGGCCACGACAACTTTAGTTCGAAAGGATGCGGCCCTCCTTCAAGCCCGTCTTCGCGGTCTAGGACTTGAGGGTTCGCCGCTAGAAGTCACAGTCTCCCCAAAAATACCGAGACCATGGGTTAGAGAGGCGCGAAGACTTGAGGCTGTGGCCAGAAGGCACAAGACCAAGAGTTTTCTTCGTTCAGGGACTTTGACGGACGAAGAGGGTCGATTTTCACTCACTCCCGAATCCATCGCGCTTGAAATCGGTTCGATGGCGAGGGGCCAAACGATTCTCGACTTGGGTTGTGGGGTTGGAGGTAACTCGATCGGATTTGCTCGCAGTGAATGTAAGGTTGTCTCGATTGAACGCTCCAAACAGAGACTCGCAATGGCAAGACACAATGCAAGGATATATCGTGTACAAGCAAATATTGATTTTCGCCATGCAGACCTTGAGTTTGTCCCAGATATTCCGGCCGCCGATATTGCATTCATCGATCCGCCTTGGGGAGAAAATTATGATCGTATCTCCGTGGAGTACGAGGATCTTCCTTTGCTTTCAACGGTCCTCAATATGCCTCTTCAAGTGTCTGAGTACTGGCTTAAACTCCCTCCTCCCTTCAAAACGAAAACACTGCCGTTTCCTGTTCGTGAGGTGCGTCCGCTTTTTGGTCATCAACCAGGAGACGCCCACCGAATTAAGTTTCTACTAGTTACGCTTGTAAGGCCGTGACGCCTATGCGACGAAGTCAACGTGAAAAACCTTGGCTTACTTACGCTTGTATCGTTTTTTGCGTGTGCGCATCAGACACCTGTTTCTAACAAATCCTGCGAAACTGTTGAGACAAAAAATCAAACGATAGGAAGATTTGATCATCAAAAGATCGTTGCTCGCTGGGGAAACGAGACGGTTTCCTATGGTCAGATTATTTCGAAAGCGGGTGGTGAAATGAGAAGGGCAAAGAACAAGTTTCTGAGCAGTTTCTATGAGAAAGAAATGGAAGCTCTAAACGCGATTGTCTCCGAAGAGCTTTTGCGAAAAGCGGCTGCTGAAAAATCACTTTCCTACAAAGATTATATGAATGAGCTCCGGCAGTCGGCGGGACAAGTTGATACCGATGTCGTAAAGAGGTTCTACGAAGCCAATCGTTCGCGAATTAACCAAGACTATGAGGTTGTTCGGGGTGAGATTGCGAAGTACCTCCTGCAAGAAAAACAGAAGGAAATAATCACAGAGAAGTTGGAGCGCTTATATGCTGATGCGAAAGTGGAACTTCTATTAGATGAGCCCAATTTATTACCCTTCAATTTTGACCTCTCAAGTCGACCCTCGAAGGGGGCAAAAAACTCTCTCGTTACGATTGTGGAATTCAGCGATTTTGAGTGTCCTTATTGTCGACTTGCTGCAAATGACCTCGAACGACGGATCAAAAAGTTTGGTGAACAAATCTCGCTTGTTTTTATGCACTATCCGCTGAGTTTTCATAAAAATGCGATGCCGGCGGCGATAGCTTCCGAATGTGCAAATCAGCAAAACGCGTTTTGGCCTTTCCATGACAAACTATTTGAGAAGCAAGAAAAGCTAGTGGAAGTGGACTATGCGAAGTTAGCTATCGAGCTTGGCCTGAACTCCGAAAAGTTTGAATTATGTCTTCAATCTGATCAAGCAGAAGAAAACGTTCGAAAGGATATGGCCCAAGGAATGAATGCTGGGGTCCGCGGTACTCCAAGCATTTTTCTAAATGGGATTGTTTCTAGTCGCGGGGTGCCTTCAGATGCCGAGTTGCGCGAATTGATCGACCGGGCTGCGCTCAAACGTAAGAATCAAGAAGCTCATTAACGCGTATTAAGCTTCGGCATAAATGAGCTTTCGAAGCCCGTTAATTTGTGTCATACGAAAGCTGTAATGGGTGAGATACACTCGAGTGAACTACAGCAAACCATTGCTAAGGGCTTACCTGCCTCGGCCGGCGTAGCGACAGGTTTATTAGTACTGGATCGTGATGAGGTTCTTCAATTTTCCGAAAACGGTGAAGACGTTTTATATGTTCGAGCTCAGACTGTTCTCGATGATGTCCCTGCGATGCAATCCTCTACGGGAGTCATTACAGGTACGGGAGGTTTGACGAGCCATGCAGCGATCGTGTCACGTGACCTGAAAAAGCCTTGCATCGTCGGGTGTACCGATTTGAGGATAAAACCAGATGGCGTTGAGTTCATTTCTGGACCAACAGTCACGTTTGTACAAAAAGGGTCACGCTTATCAATCAACGGTTCCACCGGCGAAATTCTTCACTCTGTCTCGGAAGACTAGGTATTTCACGTATTCACGCTTCGTCGGATGACTAAATGACTATTTAGCTCTATTCTCTTCAGGGTATGAAAGCGGCAGCACATGTGAGCCGAACTTTACTCTGGGCAAAAGGGTATCGTTCAAAAAAAGTTGATACGTCAGCTGGTCCTGTTCATTATATGGTTCGTCAGGGTGACGGTGACCAACTGCCTGTTGTGCTTCTGCATGGATTAGGCTCAGCGGGCGCTCACTACGGACCTCTACTTAGGCATCTTCGAAGACATGTTCAAAAGATGACGATTGTCGATTTTCCTGGTCACGGTTTTAGTCGTCACAAGAACATTTCGATAGACGCGAACCTTTTTCGCGAGAGTGTTGAGCAGGCGCTTGATCAGATTATTACTGAACCCGTGATTCTCTACGGAAACTCTCTGGGAGGGTTAGCGGCGATTAGATATTCGATTATGCGGCCAAGATTCATTAAGGCGCTGATTGCCTGTTCTCCAGGAGGCGCACCGATGACTGAAGTAGAGAAGGACTCTCTTCGCCGACTTTTTGATCCATCTAATCATGAGGCCTGTTTGGAATTTGTAGATAGACTTTTATCGAAGCAGTATAAGACGCGACACATGTTTGGTCTCGGAGTGAAGTACGCACTTCGAGATGAAACCGTACGTAATCTTCTAGAATCTCTAGATGAGTCCGTCATGTTTTCCACTGACGAAATTGCCCAACTCTCTGTCCCAACCTTATGCGTATGGGGCAAAGAGGACGGAATATTACCTAAAACAGGCGAGTCATTTTTCCGTCACTGCTTACCGCAGGAGCTTACGAGATTTAGCACGCCTCAAGATTTTGGGCATAGCCCACACTTAGAATACCCAAGAAGGGTGGCTCGGCAGATTATTGATTTTGTGCAGGATGTGGTCGAACCGATATAGCGTAAGGTCGGTCGACGGTATTAAGAAGGCTTGTCATTCGCTCGATCATCTTGTCTCGCCTCTCTTTTCCTTGTTCTCCTAAAGAGAGTTGGCCGCCTTCGACTCGTTCAAGAATCTTGGTTCGAATCAGCATACGAGTAGCGTTTTGAACCGTGAGTTTAGAAATCGCTTCCGCTCGCCTGATTTTGCCCTCGAGTACCAGCTTCTCGCCTTGTTGCAGAGCCATTTTCTGGATGGACGATTCAAGTTCTGGTCCGTTGTCAAGAATAAGAGTCATCTCAAGGGTATGTCGGTATGCCTCAAAGAAGACGGACAGTAGACCAGCAAGCTGAAGAATGGGCTGTTCTCCGATTCGAGTGACTTTTATACTCTTTGATTCTTCTTTGTCGTACTCGATGAGACGGTGAGAGGAAAGCACTTCTAGAGCTCTCTCGAGATAGGTTTCATGCTCATTCCTGAGATGAAACTCAAATTGTAGAATTGTAAACAGTTCCGAAACAACCTCTTCAACCTCGGTGAAAGTTGGTGTTTCGCTTTCAACGGATGAAATTGCTAGAGCAACAATAGACAGAGGAGCAAAGAAATGAAGCGCATTGTTCTTGTAGTAATCTAGTGCACGTCGACCAGTATCATCAATTTGGTAAATAACATCGTCGTCTGCTGCATGGCTTATACTGAGCAATTTATCATCAGCCAATCGCGACAGTGTTTCAGCCACGGCTTCACCTACAGACTCAGGCTGAAGCGTGTCAGAAAGTCGCGCATCAAGATCTTTGAGCAGCTGAATCATGAGGGTCACGATTGTTACGAGCTCTTTTTGAGACATCCCCCTTCGCGTGTGGGAAAGAACAGCAGCGGCCGCCATGCTTGTGGAGGTGATTCTTGTGACCTTATCTATACCGTGCCCGATTTTCTCTGCGAGATCTGCGATGAACTTCCTTCGAGCATTTTTTTCCTCTGAAGTGGGAACCTCGGCATCACGCGGCAAAGAGAACCCTCTCGAGGAAGCGAAAGTGCGAAGTGAAACCGGTTCATCGAAATCGACATAAACTCGCCCGTACTTCGATCTAAGGAACTTTCGGGCTGAAACGAGAGACTTTAGATTCTCTTTTCGCTTTTTACCGCCCCCGAGCTCCTTGGCGTACGATTTTGCTTCGATCACTTTTTCGTAGCTAATCGAAACAGGAACAAACCATACGTCTCGAATTGAGTCGTCTAACACCGGTTCGACACACATAGAAAGCATACCCATTTTTGGTGCAAGCTGCTTTCCGGTTCGACTCCGCCCACCTTCGATGAAAAATTCGACCGCGTGACCGGCTTTCAAAAGGCGGCGAACATAAGTTGAAAGAATGAGCGCGTAGAGCTTGTCGCCTCGAAATCGCCGTCGAATAAAAAAAGCGCCACACCTTTGCAGAAATTTACCAACCAAAGGCATGTTGAGGTTCTCGCCCGCAGCGATGTGCGCAGGTAACATTCCGTCTTGGAAGAATACTTGAGAAAGTACGAGGTAATCGACGTGACTTTTATGGCTGGGAACCAAGACGATGGGACCTTGCCGAGCGGCATGCCAGACTTGCTTTAGCCCATCGCGGTCAACGGAAATCCCATCATAGATATCACGCCAAACTCGCGTCAGCAGGGCATCGAATACGCGGACATAGTTTGGTCGCATATCGGCGACCATATTCTTGAGAATGTCATCCGCTTCTTGCTGAAGAATTTCGATGTCGTCTCCGTCTAACGATCGGTCTCTAAGGTATTGTTGAATCGCGGGATCTTTAATAAGGGTTTGCCTGATTCTTGCGGTGCTGCGGTATGCGGGACCGATTCGAATGGCCTCTTCTCGAGTCAAATGGTTCAAAATGGCCCACCTGATTTTACGAGCAATCGTTTTTACTGGTTTACCCACCTCTCTTTCACAGAATGCTTTGAGGTCTATAGGAGCACCAACGTGATAGCGAGCGGCCGAACGGTTGAGAAGGAAGCCCAGCATTTCACGGAGTCGCCCTGGTGATTCACGGTCCCCAAAAATTCCATCAATCAAACTTCTTCGAATTCCACCGGGCGTACGTTTCCAGCTGAGAGATTGGGGAAGCAGCATTATTGGCCGCTCCTGTTTGAGCTGAAGTTCCACTAAACCTTCGATGTAATTTTCTGAATAGCTCGACTTGATTGTAGTGAGCGTACGAGGCTTACGCAAAAATAGCAGGCTCGGTGATCCTGCAACGGTCTCGTTGAGCAAAGAATCTAATGTGCCTTCGCAACTACTTGCATAGTGGTCGTGCATCCAATTTGGCTTGCGCAGATTCATTCGGTCCAAAACCGAAAGCACGAAAAGCGGATCGAGAACTCGGCGCGTACGAATGACGTGCACCACCGTTCCTTGCGCATATGCAGTACGTAATCGCTCCACCGTCTCCTGGGGTACTGTCACATTTCCGAAGGTAAAATTTGCTAAGCGGCCGAACCACCCCCCTAAGTGTTTCCCCGGACGAACCAAGGCATTTTCTGGTGGCCGATTTGGAACTGACATCCCGCCTCACCTCTAGCATCGACGGCGGGTCTCGAAAACCTTTCTGCCGCGATTTGCGTCCTCTCCAGAGAATTTTTGTTCGCATGATCGAGTGACTAGCCGTGAGACATGGCCCGTGATAGCTTCGCGCACGAAGCCCTAGGGTTCTTTAGTTTTATGCAAGCCCGTTGCCCACATTGTAACGAGGTGAATGAATTCACCCGTCCGCCTGCGACAGCCATTGTCTACTGTCAATATTGTCGGAAACCGTTTGGTGCAGCGGCTTTTGGCCATCCAGCGTCGGGCGCTAACACACCGGGGCAGGTACAAAGAAGAACTCCCTCCAATGTCGGATTACGCCCTCTATCTGGGCAGCAGGCACCTATAAATCCGACGGGTGCAGCCCGGGCTGTGACACCAATTATGCCAACAGCTAAAGGCTCTGCTGTTGAATCTACTCGCCCTCCGCAAGCTGCCTTGCGACAACAGGCAGGGAGGAGCTCGGTGGTACCGAAGGTGATGCCTTCGAAATCTCCTGAAGAGCAAGCAACCGCCCGACTTGTCTATCAAAGCATCGAAGGTGTGGATGCTGAGTTCATTCTGGATGCGCAGAATACAATTGGACGTCATCCTAAGAATTCAATAAGACTGCACGACCGAGAAGTCTCCAAGAATCACGCAACGATTACTCGAACTGGTACGGAGTATCACCTCAAAGATCTCAATTCCTCTAATGGGACTTTTCTCAATAGTCGTCGCGTTTCTGAGACGATTCTAAAGGATGGCGATGAATTGCTGTTTGGCTCAATGAAGCTTACCTTCAAAGCCGCACCGCAATCTGTAAAATCGGCAACCACCTCTGCCAAAGACCTCGTCACTATTTTGCCGCAGGAATCAGCGAGCTCAACGCATATTCATACGGCCATCAAGCCAGGTGATGAAGAAGCAGATTTTGTCCCTGCGGCCGAAATTTCTGACGTTGAAACGTTACGTCGAGACTACGAAAAGTTGCGTGTTGCCTACGAGCTTTCGCGGACAGGTATTTCCCAAGACTTCTCCGTATTTTTACAGAGAAGTCTCGATATGGCTTTTGCGATGCTTCCAGCAGATAATGGCGTGATTCTCCTTGTTGAACCTGAAACAGGTGTTTTGGTTCCCCATACTGTAAAGCGAAAAGAAGGTTCAGACCCCACTGAAGAAATCGTACTTTCCACGAGTATCATCAATCAGGTGATTAATGATCGTGCATCAATTCTCTTGTCAGATGCTGTATTGGATCCTCGCTTTTCAGCTGCTCAGTCAATCATTAGCCAGGGCATCCGCTCGGCTATGTGTGTGCCTCTCCTTGCAAATGACGTTGTATACGGCGTAATGCATCTCGATTCACGACAACGCATCGGGGCATTTGTTGAAAAGGACCTGCAGCTTCTCAAGTCACTTGCTGGTCAAGCAGCAGTAGCTATTGCAAACACTCGACTTCTTCGGAAGGTCGAAGAAGATGCAAAGACTCGCAACCAGCTTTCCAGGTTTCTCGCTCCTCATATTGTGGAGCAGATGGTCAACGACAAAGGTCAAGCCATCGTCAAAGGTGGTCGCGAGGTCACCGCCTCTGTTTTGTTCTGTGACATTCGCGGGTTCACGGCAATGAGCGAAGCGGCCGGGGGTCCACAGGATATCGTTGATTTGCTCAATGACTACTTCGAGCGACTGGTAGAAGTCGTATTTGAGTACCACGGTGTTGTAGACAAATATATTGGTGATGCGCTTATGGCGCACTGGGGAACACTTTCGCAGGACGAGAACCCAACGCTAAATGCTGTCGCTGCAGCGGTCGGCTTTCGAGATGCGATAAGACAGTTTAACGCAGAGCGTGTAGAGGAAGGACTTCTGCCTATTGGCATGGGAGTTGGTGTGAACTCTGGACCATTGGTTGCAGGATATATGGGTGCAAAAAAGCGTCTAGAGTATACGGTCATTGGCGACACAGTAAACACTGCATCCAGACTCTGCGGGTTGGCTGAACCTGATCAGGTCGTCATTTCAGCGGCGACCTTGAACGAGATTAGAGATTTCGTTGAAGTAGAATATCTTGGGACAAAGAAAGTGAAAGGCAAAGAGCAAGGGGTAGAAGCTTACCAAGTTCTTTCGATTCGTCCGGGCGCAGTTCCCGCGGCGGGGGGGAAATAAATTGAAGGGACAAGTCGTTCAACATTGTCCAGTTTGTGACGCAAAATACGACGTTGGCATCTATGTCAGTGGACAGAGGGTAAAATGTAGACGCTGTGGCAATAAGTTTATTGTCCAACGCGACGATTCGAACAAACCAGCACTTGCGGGAGCCGGCGCTGAAGGTGCCGAACGACAAGCAGCTGCGGGACGAGGTCCAGCAGCAGGCGGAGCAGTCGCCGCACGAGGTCGGGCAGCGCCTGCGCGTGGTCGTGAACGCGCGGCTGGTCGTCAAAGGGCACGTATCAATCAAGATAAGGATTTATCACCCGGTACAAAACTTGGCGGATGTGAAATCGATAAGGTTCTTGGTCGCGGTGCCATGGGGACAGTCTACAGAGCTCGCCAAGTTTCTCTCGATAGACCCGTAGCAGTAAAGGTTATGGCGGGTGATCTTGTATCTCAGAACGAATTCATTCTGAGATTTCGAAGAGAAGCGGCGGCCTTGGCTGCACTTGCACATACCAATGTGGTTGGAATTATCGACCAAGGCAACATCGGTTCTAACTGGTTCTTTGTCATGGAATACGTGGATGGACCAACCTTACGTCGGGAGCTGTCTCGTAAATCGATAACCGTGCCTCTTGCGATTGACTACGGTCTCCAAATTGGTCGGGGATTGGCCTACGCACATACCAAAGGTGTAGTTCATCGTGATTTGAAGCCAGAGAATGTGCTCTTGGCTGACGAAGGGCGAAACGGACGAGTCGCAAAAATATGTGATTTTGGTCTCGCAGATATTTTGTACTGCGACCGCTCATACGTGAATTTAACGGGCAGTCGTATTTCTATGGGAACGGTCAATTATATGGCGCCTGAACAACGCCAGGATGCAGGCAGAGTTGATCAAAGAGCAGACGTCTTTTCATACGGAGTTGTTCTTTACGAACTTTTTACGGGTGAATTACCAGTTGGAAAATTTGCAGCGCCCTCAGAGCGGAATAAAGCAATTGATCGAAGGCTGGACCCAATTATTCTCAAAGCCTTAGAGCAAGACCCCCGCCGACGATTCCCGCGCGTTAACGAAATGGTCGATCGTCTCGAAACAGTTCTTCAGGCCTAACTTAGGTTTGCACTAAATTTCTAAACTGTTTTGTTAGGGACACATCTGCCAGGTCAGGTCACCGCAGGTCCGTGAACCAATTGGGCCGGTGCAATAAAGGCTCCCACTACATTGAAAGTTTGACGTGCAAGTTGCCCCAGCGCTGAGTTTTGCTCGGCAAAGCGTACCATCACAATAGTTTCCGGCGGCGCAGGTGCTTCGTGCACAGAGTTGATTGTTCGTAGGAAGTGCAACGCAGGTAGTGGTGTTTTGGTCGCAAATATTGCTGCTCGTGCATCCGTTTGGCCCGGTACAGCTTCCTCCAGCGTTTACCCAATTGATTGTTGTACAACTTGAGTTAAAGCAGAACTGGTTTGCGTTGAAATTGCAGTCGGGAATGTTGTTTGAATTGGTACTGCAAAGTTGCCCGGCTTGTGCTGGCCGGACGCATACGGGCTGGTTCAAGCTTTGCGGATCACGGCACTGAAGCTGGCCTCGGCAAAAGCCCGAGAGTGTGTCCCCACATGGTGTGTTCTCGTTTGCAAACTCTGGAACACAAATCGCGTTTCCTCCGGTGGTTTGTGCGCAAATAGCGCCCTCTACACATGGAGCATTTGAACAGTTCTGTTGAAGTTGAGCTCGGGCTTCGCATTGGCCGCACACGGCGAGACCGTTGGCTGAACAATACTGGTCGGGTTCGCATTCTACAGAGTAAACACATGGTTGATTTTGTGTTCGTTGCCCCACCACAAAGTTACACGTATTTGCGTCGAGGCCAAGCTCGCAATCTGCATTGCCAAGAGCTGTGATGCAAGCATCGAATTCGACTTGTAGGAAGGCTGTATTACCTGCAGCGATCATTTGTGCATATAAGTCGAATGATGTTCTATAATCTTGTGTGATTTCGTTGACGCAATCATTCAATGTGATTTGCTGATATAGGAAACGAAAAGGCTCACAACGATTTTGAAAGGCACACTCTGCGTTTGCGATTTCCACAGCCCGAGCTGCAGGATCAAACGGGTCACCAACCGGTGGCATGTTCAGCCCCGCGTCAATCGTTACGCTTGCATCTGAAGCGGCGCCCGAATCTGGAGTTCCTGCGTCTGTCTCGAATCCGGCATCAGGGTCAAGATTTGGCATCGCGTCCATTGCTACGAGCGCATCTGGGACTGTAGCATCTGGATTTGTTGCAATTCCAGTATCGATTGGTTCTGCATCGGCAAACTCCGAAGAGCCAGCGTCCCTCGGCAATGGAGCACCTGTGTCTGGTCTGGCTGGGAGACCCGCATCAGGAACGAGGCCCGCGTCGAAGCTTATGAGGCCGCTATCTATTTCTATGGTCCCGCTATCAAGATCGATGAAAGCAGCATCAGCTTCGATTGCCGCGTCTTTTTGGGCGCTCGGCGCAATGATGGGTGGTCCGGCAGAAGGGTCCATTCCACAAGCGAGAGCTAGGAGGGTGAGCAGAGGAGAAAAGAGTCGGCTTTTTGTACCGGCCAGAGAAGGTTTAGATGGGTAGAACCGGGCTTTCATCGCTGCCCTGGGCTAGTGGAAGTGACTTGAGCTGTCCAGTAGGAAGCCGCTATCTTTCCAAGTGTTAGGGGTTTATACGCGGCGATGTCCGAGTTCTTGCCCAAGATCGTCTAAAAATCTCTGCATCACTCCAACGCGCCGAAGTGCCTCATCTCGTCCCTTCTTCGTTTGCATCGTGTTTGGGAGTTTGAAAAGTTTTGTAAAGAAGTGGTCGACCGCAAACTTTTGCTCGTCGAGTTCTCGATCTCGTGCCCAGGGGTCCGTCGAGTGAAACAACTCACCTCCCATTTGGACGCCCGTGGCAACGCATCTCATGATACCGACCGCGCCTAATGCTTCCAATCGATCTGCATCTTGTAGTATTTGACCTAGCAATGAATCAGGAATCGCACCTCGGCTGTAGCTGTGGTCCCTGATCGCTGCCGCGATATTTTCTACCCTCACCTTGTCGAATCCAAAATTGGGAAGAAGTTCCATGGCTCTCTCGGCGCTGAGTTCACTTGCCCTTTTTCTCAGCGGTGAATTTTTTGGGGGATTCACTATATCATGAAGGAGTGCGGCTGCGATGATGGACCGTGCGTCGCTAACGCCATCTGCGATTTCTAGGGCGCAGAGTGCAACGCGAAGCGCATGTGCATAATCATGACCAGGGTCTGAACTAAGATTTTGCCGTGCATATTCATCAAGCTCGCGAAGTCCTTCATCCCCAATAATGATATTTCTCAGCCAATTTATTGAAGTTCGATCACTTGTCTCTTGCATTATCTTACCTTTCCCTCTATCAGGCGAGCCGATGCACAATCTCCGAGAAAAACTTCTCAGCGCTGGTCTTGTTACAGAGGCTCAGACAACTCAAATCGAAAATTTAGAAAAAAAGAAAGTACAGAATGGACAAAAAGCGCGAAGAAGTAAGACTTCTTCAAGAGGAGCCTCAGCGGGGCAGAGTCATGCTTCCGATCCAAAGCTAGCCCCAGCGCTGAAGGCCATTGAAGAACACCGAATTCGTGGGGATATTCGCGGTACCGAAGAGTTCCACTTTGAAGACCGTTCTCGAAAAGTTCGAAGAATGTACCTGACCAAAGAAATTGCTCACGGTCTACGTTCGGGTCGAATCGCCATTGTTGAAAGTGGTGACCCGCACCGACATGTCATCGTCGGCAAGGCTGCGATTCAAAAAATCTTCGGAGTTGATCGCGAAATGGTCCGTTACTTCAACCAAGACGGAATCGCCTCCTAATTTTTTCGCTTCTAAAGGTCCGTGCCATGTAGGACCTCGTTATCTACGCATCTCAATCTACCTTATAAGGCCGTACTGTGTTTCGTGAACGGGACGCTCGTGCTGACCTCTCACGGTCATCCGCCTCTTTCACCTCGTCTGAAATTTGAGATTTGCGGTTTTTTACAATGCTGGACTCACTGCGCGAAATCCTCGCTTGAATCATTCGCTCTTCCGCCGACATAGATTCTGTTTTCTTGTCCTTCTTCGGAAAGAGTCGTTTTGCTCGTCCTGGAATGTCCTCAGGGGGCTCTAACTTCTTCTCCGCTTTGACTGAAACAGGTGGAATCGACGAAACAGATGAAGGGGACTGCTGACTAGGTGTGGTTTCAAGAGGCCCCTCGGTTGGGATGTTGCTTCCCGCCTGATACTGTTGAGGTCTCGCAGAATTTTGTGGATGAGATTGAGCAGGGTGGTTCTGCGGTCCTACAGACCTTGCGGCATTCTGAATATGAGAGTGACCAGGCACATTGCTTGGCGCAGCCGTTGGTCGTTGCATACCCCGAGGAGGTATTGGGTTCTTTGCAGGATTCGGTGGAGGTCGATCGTGTTGCTGCGTGGGCGACATATGAGAGGGTTGCGGCAGGCGAAATATTAACGCATCAAGCTTTCCTTCGGTCAGCTTCTTCATCGCATCCTTATGCAATGCCTGCATTCGACCTCGAATGTATGTTTCACGCTGTTGGGGCGGCATTGGTTGATGTAGGAGCTCTGCGTAGGTTTGTTGCGTTTCTGCAACGACGGCTCCGTTGAAGAAAATATGGGTGCGAATTCGAGCTGCTTGGAGACCAAGATCCTCCGTCTGAACGTGATATACCCGGTCACGGTATCGGATGTTGTGATTGTACCCGCCTAACATAAAAACCGTCTTCTGCTCTTAACCCTAGGCGCAAACGGACAAATTTGCGAATTTATGAGGCATACATCAACGCACAAAAGTACAAAGATTTCGGCCCTTCAGTGTTTTCCTGTTGCCTTCCTTGGAGCGGTTTGCCAGGGTCTGAATCGCAATCGATGAATCATAAGGAACAATCACCCAAAAGACGTTTCGATAGCTCAAGCTTTATGCCCGCCGGTGACAGCGCTGAGTTACCTATTCACCCAGACCTCGCAGACCCAGCACCTGGCAGCAGCGAAGCTCTAGGAATGAGTGCACCCATTGTTTTGGTTCCAGTTGGTGAACTAGACGAAGAAGTGCTTCAACTTGTGAAGGGTCCCGTTGAACAAGTTTTTGCTCGAACGATCGAGGTAGGAACGCCTCTTCCTGTTCCTAAGTACGCTTTCAATCCTACACGAGAGCAATACCATTCCGCCGCTATTTTGAAACGCGTGGAAAGCGCTCGACTTGATAGTTGGTCTGCAGCCGTTGGTATTACAGACTTAGATCTATTTGTACCAGAAGTACCCTTTGTCTTCGGAGAAGCTGACCGCAGTACCCGTTCTGCGATCATAAGTTTGAACCGAATGCGGTCAACGCTTGGTAGCGTGACGACTCGACAAGAAGTTCTGCGTCGCCGGTTTGTATCAGAATTAATTCATCAAATGGGCCTCATAAAGGGCTTGGCGCATTGCCCCAACAACCGTTGCGTGATGTTTCAATCGACGTCCGTCCAAGATACCGATAAGCGGGGAATTCAGTTTTGCGCCAATTGCCGCAAGCGCCTCGTGCTAGATAACTAGCTCCTAGTCACGAAACCCATAGTTGCTGACCGAAATCACCGGGTTTATGACGGAATCTTCGTGTTTATCACGCGAAATCCTTGACCTTTAGCCGCCGATTCGGTGCTAAGTGCTTGCGTTCTTATGACACCGCCACCACCAAAAAAAAGACTCGGAAAGGGCATGAACGTTCTTTTTGGAAACAGCGCTCCGGCTCCCTCTTCTTCACGGCCAGCACGCGATCCAAATGGCGGTGTTTTGAAAATTGCGATCGAAGATATAGTTCCGAATCGTCAACAACCTCGAAAGAAGTTTGCCGAAAAACAGCTGAAAGAACTCGCAGCTAGTATTTCTGAGCATGGTCTTATGCAGCCGATTGTCACTCGGAAGATAGACGGCAATCAATATGAGATCATTGCAGGCGAGCGGCGTTGGCGAGCAAGTCAGCTTGCAGGTCTAAAGAATGTCGAAGTGGTCGTAAAAAATGTCGCGACCGAAGATGTTTTCGTCCTCGCTCTCATTGAAAATATTCAACGCGAAGACCTAAATCCAATTGAAGAAGCCGAAGCATACAAGCAAATTGTCGATGAGAAAAACCTTACTCAGGAACAACTCGCCGAGGCCGTTGGTAAAGAACGGTCTTCCATTGCCAATGTCCTGCGTTTACTGAAGCTGCCCGAACGCGTGCGAACCATGGTTGCAGAGGGCGCACTTGGCATGGGTCACGCTCGATGTTTACTTTCTCTTTCTACTGAAGAAGACATGACTAAAGCGGCTCAGGAAGTTGTGAGAAGAGGTTTTTCTGCGCGACAAGCTGAGGCTTATGTGAGGCAACTCAAGAAAAACACGAGCCCGAAGCCTCAGGTCGACCCGTACGCTGCCTTTCCGGGTGGTGCCGAGGCTGTCAAACGCGAGACACAAGCGTTGGTCAGCGCTCTTGGGACAAAGGTTCGTTTGGCAGTAAAACAGGGAAGAAAAGGAACCATCGAAATTGATTTTTCGAGTTACGACGAATTAAACAGGCTCATCGAACAACTGAAGGGGTAAGTAATTATGGCTATTATGGGGCGTCGGGAAGACGGACAAAACGCATCACAGCGACCAACTCGAACAGAAGCGGTGGATACGCACACCATCCTTGGTCAGGAAGCAAAATTTGAAGGAAAGCTAACTTTCGAAGGTGCGGTTCGCATTGACGGTAACTTTGAGGGAGAAATTCTGACCAACGATATTCTATTGGTCGGACCCACGGCGCAGGTCAGAGCAGAACTGAAAGTAGGCTCGATAGTTATTCATGGATTCGTAGAAGGAAATATTACTGCGAAAGAATCGGTTGAAATCAAAGCGCCGGCACGAGTTCGCGGAAATATCAACTCTCCGAACCTCACGATTGAGCGGGGTGTTCGTTTCGACGGCACCTGTCAGATGAGCGGAGATGGAGCAAAATCGAAAAAGAACTAAACGCGAAGCTCACTTGAAAAACGATTTTCGCGTTGAAAAATCTTCACAGAAAAAGAGAGAAACAAATGTCAGACAGAATTAACGAAATACTAAGTTGGTACGCATCAGATAACCCGGGTGTCCGAGGAAATCTTTATCGAATGCTAAACACTGGCCGATTGGCCGGCACAGGTAAGATGGTTATCTTGCCCGTCGATCAAGGCTTCGAACATGGCCCCGCGCGGTCTTTTGGAAAGAACCCTGATGGTTATGATCCGTTCTATCACGTTCAACTCGCCGTAGATTCAGGTTGCAACGCCTATGCTGCACCGCTTGGCTTTTTGGAAGCAATCGCGGCTGATTACGCAGGTCGCATTCCGCTGATTTTGAAGCTCAATAACTCGGACTCTTTATACAAAAGTGCTGACCCTTGCTCTGCGCTTACCGGTTCAATTGATGATGCGCTTCGTCTTGGATGCTCCGCGATCGGTTACACAATCTACCCTGGTTCTGCTCAGCGCAACACGATGTATGAATATCTGCGTGAATTGATCAGTGAGGCGAAAAATGTCGGACTTCCCACTGTTTTGTGGGCGTACCCTCGTGGTGAAGGCCTTTCAAAAGAGGGTGAGACAGGTATCGACGTCGTAGCCTACGCCGCTCATATTGCTGCCGAACTTGGTGCTCATGTCATCAAAGTGAAGCCACCTACCGCGTTCCTTGAACAGGCTGAAGCTCGTAAGGTCTACGAGTCAGAAGAAATTCCAGTTGAGACCCTCGAGGAACGAATTCGACACGTATGTCAGGCCTGCTTCAACGGGCGACGGATTATTATCTTTTCTGGTGGTGCTTCGAAGGGTATTGACGCGGTATTGGACGACGTTCGCGGGATACACGCCGGCGGCGGTTTTGGGTCAATCATTGGTCGTAACTGCTTTCAACGTCCTCGTGATGAAGGACTGAAGCTTCTCACCGACATCATGGATATATACGCCGGGAAGTAGTCCGGCTCACCGAGACACGTGCTACTTACTGCTTCGCAGATGAGGGCGCTGGATCAGCGCACCATTGACGAAATTGGTATCCCAAGTTTGGTCCTGATGGAGACCGCCGGAGTTGCGGTCTCTAATCAGGTAGAAGCATTGATCGATGATTTTGGCCTTGAGGCCCCAAGAATCCTTCTCTTTGCCGCAAATGGAAATAATGGGGGTGACGCTTTAGTTGCGACCCGTCATCTCGTAAACGCCGGCTTTGAAGCCGCGGCCGTTTTGGTTCGAGACCCAACTCGCGGTTCTAACGATTTCTTAAGACAGCTCAGCATTTTGCAAAAGCTCAATGTTGAGATTATTTCTTTGTTTGATAGCCCATCCGCCGCGGAAATCGAGGATGTGCTTGAATGTTGTGATGTCGTCGTTGATGGAATTTTTGGGACTGGCCTAAAGCGTCCGATCGAAGGTGACATCGCCTTGCTCATTCAGTCCATCAATGCGCGTGAACTTCCCGTTGTCGCGATCGATTTACCCAGCGGTATTGATGCAGACACCGGCCAAATTCACGGTGAGGCTTTTGAAGCAACGACAACGGTTGCCTTAGGTGCCGCAAAGTGTGGACACGTTCTCTTCCCTGGTCGGCAGTGTTCAGGAGAAGTTGAAGTTGTCGACATTGGTATTCCGTACGAGCTCTTCCAAGATGTAGAGCCAGCTGCAACGATCGTTGACGAAGATTATTTACAGTGGGCGATCCCAGAACGTGTCGCTAACAGTCACAAGGGGACATACGGTCATCTTTTGATGGTCGCTGGGACCCCTTCATCTCCTGGTGCCGCTTTATTGGCGGGCAGGGCGGGGCTTCGTGCGGGAACGGGCCTGGTCACCTTAGGAAGCTGTGAAGAAACCATCCGAAGGCTAGCTCCATCGCTTGAAACACTCATGGGCGCTTCGCTTGGCACACATAAGATTGAAGCGCGCGAAGTGCAGGCTTCTCTTCAGAACGCGACCGCATTGGCGATGGGGCCCTCCTTGATTCCGGATAATGCATTGTCAAAATTGCTCGAAGAAGTTTTGCCGAATGCCAATTTACCTGTTGTACTGGACGCGGGTGCATTGATGGCTCTTTCGCCTGAGCCCGAATGGCTTAGTTCAAGAAAGTACCCAACCGTTCTTACACCTCATCCTGGTGAGATGCGTCATTTGACGAGACTTGATACTTTTTCTATTCAGTCTAATCGTATCGAGGTTGCTCGTCGAGCAGCCCACGATTGGGGCTGTACGATTGTATTGAAGGGCGCTTCGACAGTGATTGCGGATCCGGATGGTGAGGTAGGTATCATCGTTGCCGGCAATCCTGGTTTAGCAACGGCGGGAACCGGTGATGTATTGTTGGGCATTATTGCTGGGCTACTTGCTCAGGGGTTGCCTGCTTCGATTGCTGCTCGGGCCGGTTCATTTGTCCATGCCCGAGCGGGTGACAGGGTAGCGGCGGAACTTGGAAGTTCCGCTTTAATTGCCTCCGACCTTCTTACTGAGCTTTGGTAGTCGATGTCGTACGAATGGAAATGTAACTCGATTGAGGAGACTCATGCGCACGCTATCGAGTGCGCTAATGCTGTGCGTCAATCCTTGTCTTCTCGGCAATTTGAACGGATTGTTATCACCTTGGATGGTGATTTGGGCGCCGGTAAAACGGAGTGGGTCCGAGGCTTTATGTCCGGGCTCGGACCAGGTCGGGAAGCCGACGTCTCTTCACCCACGTATTCTATTGTTCAAGTCTACGAAGGCGAGCCAAACGTACGACACCTTGATCTTTACCGTCTCGTGGGATGGGACGATCTAGAAGGAATCGGTTACCGAGACATTTTCTATGCGCCTGGTGTGACCTTGGTCGAGTGGATGTCAAATATTGAAGAAGCTGCCCCGGAAGAGCGGATCGAGGTCTTTATTCAGGTGATCTCAGAGTCAGAAAGAAAAATTTCCGTGACTCCGCACTCTGAGGTCTTGACGGCATGGGCGCATGCAGTGTGGACATAGCCTCACCCATGCGTCAGCCAGCCAAAAATCTCCCACTCATTGTTTGTATATCCCTTATGTCGTTCGGCATGAGTTGTTCGGGAGATTCGACGGGTGGTCAGGATCCCAACGGTCTCGATTCGGGTGCAGCTATGGCGATCGACGCTGGTGTTCGTGCTTTGTGCCCGCAAGGGATGCAAGCCACGTGCAATTCACCGACGGACTGCGGAGATTTAAAAACCGCTCCCTCGAATTGCAGTGGTTGTTTACCCTATAGCAGGAAAATATGTCGTTTGGGCCAATGTGAGGAGCCAGAAGCGCTGGGCTCGGGAGATCCAATCAATTACCTCTTCAAAGTCGGTAACTTGAGCGCAAGCCTGCAGAGTTTTGCGGGCATTGTGGTGACGGCCGAATCATCCGGAGGTCAGGCTTGGACTTGCGATGATGTGTATAATCAAAAACTCGACTTGACCTCTATGTGTCACAACATCCTAGATACGCGGGGTCAGGACATCGCTCAGCCCGACGACCAATTTACCGTGACCTTCACCCGCTTCGCCTCAAGCCAAACGAGTTTATTTATCGTGTACGGCTACAGTGAACTTGGTTCTGAAGGAAGCCCGATCGGGGTTTCTTGCACGGAATATGAGGTTGGTGGACCAGGACTTGGATTAGTCATGATTCCTGGTGACCAGATGAGACGATTGATGTAGGGCACTGAGAATAGTCCTGTCGCAAATTGAATGACGGAATGTCGAAGAAATGGAAAACCAAGTAGAAGAAACAACAAACACCCCTAACCCATCAGACGATCTCGCTGAGAATCAGGCGGCTGCGGCTCCACAAGAAGTTGCAACGCCGGTTGCGACAGATGTTTCTGAAGGAGAAGCTGCAGACGCCGAATCTACGGGCTCTGAAAATGCTTCCGCAGATAGCGCAGCACCGTCGTTACCCGAAGATGAGATGTCTTTCGCGGAGCTATTTGCACTTGCTGAAAAGCAATCGAAGTCTACAACGAAGCGTTCCACAGGGGGCATGCGACCCGGTAAGATTGTTCAAGCGAAAGTTGTTGGGTTTTCACATGACTCAATTTTTGTTGATATGGGCGGCAAAGCCGAAGGTGTTATCAGTAAAGCCGATTTTCTCGATGAAAACGGTGAAGTCTCGGTCGGTGAAGGCGACGAGATTGAAGCTCGCGTCGTCAGTGTTGAAGGTGGTCAGGTCAAACTTGGTAAAGCAATCGGTGCAGACAGTGCGAAGAACCGCGAGACCGTACGGCTTGCGTTTGAAGCAGGGTTGCCAATTGAAGGAAAAGTCACAGGCAGCAACAAGGGCGGTCTTGAAGTAGAAGTTGGAGGGTTGCGCGCCTTCTGTCCGATTTCGCAGATCGAACTTCGATTCTGTAATGATCCTTCTCAATACCTCGGTCAACGGCTTCAATTCAAAATTTCGGAATTCAAAAATAACGGCCGAAACGTTGTTGTTTCTCGACGCTCGATTCTTGAGGAAGAAAAGCAGAAGAAACTAGACGAACTGATGGGGCGACTTGAAGTCGGTCAGGTTTGCATCGGCAAGGTCACAACTCTAAAAGACTACGGCGCATTCATGGACATTGGCGGTATCGAAGGTCTTGTCCATGTTTCCGAAATCACTCACGAGCACATCAAGAAACCACGTGAGAAATTGAGCGTTGGCGAAGAGACCAGTGTCAAAATTCTAAAGATCGAAGACGGTAAAAATGGCGCGAAAAAAATCAGCCTTTCTATCAAGGCGCTGCATGATGATCCTTGGAAGGCCGCCGAAGCAAGCCTGAAGAATGGCCAGAAAGTTCGTGGGCGTATTCAACGCATCCAGGATTTCGGTGTTTTTGTTGAAATCATGCCCGGAATTGATGGTCTGATTCACGTCTCGAACCTTAGTAATGAGCGTGTTAAAAATCCCCGCGACTTGGTCAAAGAGGGTGATGAGGTCGAGGCTACTGTCATTGCACTCGACTGGAAGAAACGTCGAATTGGTCTTTCCTTGGTCAAAACTCGTCAGCAGCTGGCGGGCGAACTGGGCTCAGGCCAGATTTGTACTGGAACGATTGAAAAGATTGAGAGCTTCGGTTTGTTTGTCCAACTTGATAGCGGCGCCCGTGGTCTGGTCCCATCCGCAGAAACCGGAACCTCTCGTGGCTCTGACCTCACGAAAGAGTTCAAAGTAGGGCAGCAGCTGAAAGTCTCCGTCATTGAAGCTGAGAAGAAGTCAGGCCGGATTCGTTTGTCGATTCGCCGAGTGGCCGAAGCCGAAGAAAGAGCACTTTACGCGAACTACATGGATAAAGAGGGCGGCAACTCTGGTCTCGGTACTTTTGCAGATTTGTTCAAAGGTAAGCTAAAGTAGGGCATGACCGCCTCGCGGATCGGTTTTTGGACCGGCTTAGTCTTTGGACTTTTTTTCATAGTATTTGCGTCTGTACTTCCCCGTCCGGACGGTTTGAGTGTAGAGGCGTTTCGAGCGCTTGGCGTGACAATCATTGTCGGCGTCTGGTGGGTGACCGAAGCACTACCACTTGGCGCGACAGCGCTTATACCTGCCGCAAGTTTTCCACTGCTTGGAATTGCAACCGCGAAACAGATAGCACCTTCCTACGCATCCTCGTTTATTCTTTTGTTGTTGGGCGGATTCTTGCTTGCATTAGCGGTTGAGCGGTCTGGTGTTCATCGTCGCATTGCCTTGCACGTTCTTCTTTTGGTTGGAACATCTCCCTCTCGCCTTGTTTTAGGTTTCGCAGTGGCAACCGCTGCCATGTCCATGTGGATTTCTAATACGGCGTCGACACTGATTATGATGCCGATCGTTTTGGCGATCGTCGACCGAGCGTTAGAGGCAGAAGGTGAAGAAGCGCGACCATTTGTACTCGCTGTGCTCTTAGGCATGGGGTACGGTGCGTCGATCGGAGGAATGGGTACGCCTATTGGCACACCTCCTAATGTCATTGCGATGGCTGCGCTTGAGGAACTTTATCCTCAAGGACCTGAGCTCTCCTTTTTGTCTTGGGCAAGTATTGCCATTCCAATTGTCTGTCTTTTGGTGCCCGTGATGTGGTTCGTTTTGACTCGCATCGCGCTCAAAATCCCCGACCAGCTTAACCTTGGAGCTGCTCCGATGATTCGCGAAGAACTTAAACGTCTTGGTCCATGGCGTTCGATTGAAAAGCGAGCTTTATCGGTTTTCGGTCTTGCTGCTTTTTTTTGGATGACTCGCAAGGGGTTTTCGTTGGGCGACGGAGTTAGTATTCCAGGTTGGGCGTCACTCTTCGGTCTTGGTAAAGCACCTGACGATGGAACGGTCGCCATGTTTGCGGCGGTCATCGCATTTTCGTTACCTTCTGGTGAGCCCGATCGAAGTAAGCTTCTTCCTTGGGCAACGGCCGTCAAAGTGCCTTGGGATTTGGTTCTTCTTTTTGGTGGCGGTATAGCGCTTGCGAAAGGTTTCACGCTCACCGGTTTGTCAGAATGGCTCGGCTCGCAGCTCGCGCTACTCGGCGATAGCTCCCAGGCTGTCTTTGTTGGGAGCGCAGCCCTTGCCGCAACCTTTGGAACTGAGGTCATCAGCAATACGGCACTTTCTAATATAGCCATGCCGATTTTGGCATTGACGGCTCAAAAGATTCAGATTGATCCACGGGTGCTGCTCGTTCCCTGTGCTCTGGCTTGTTCTTGTGCTTTCATGATGCCCGCAGCCACTGGACCGAATGCGATTATCTTTGGAACAGGTCGAATTCGTATTTGGGACATGGTCCGGGTTGGATTTTGGATTAATCTGATCGCTTGGGGGGTAATCACTAGTGTAAGTCTCTTTGTTTATGGATAGTTCGTGCTGTCACGATCTGGTTCGACCGACAAGATGGCTTTGTGTTAGGTTCCCCCCGATGAATCGACTTCGTTTGCCCTTCGCCCTTATCACTTCCGTGCTCATGCTTTCTGGATGTGGATTCGATACTCTGCAAGAGACCGTCAAACTTCGTCTCAATTTTTCTGTCATTTCTGACAAAGGTGCTTTCGAATCGGAAGAAATCTATCGTCCTGATGACAATGAAGACATCCGAAACAACCGAGATCGAATCGAACAAGGTGAGATTCAGATTCGGAACATGTCCGTCGTCCTGACTCGTATCGGCCAAACCAACGCCGCCAAGTTCGCCTGGGGCAAAGTCTACGTTGCCGCCAAAGCCGACAGTGCTGCGGTCGACTATGAAATTGATCGAGCCAGACCCTGTAAGGAATCAAAGGCCAGCGCCTGCTTTGAAGCGATTCCACTTATTCCTACGGACACAACCGATCAAGATTCAAACGACCGTGGGGGTTTGACCCTGGATATGACCACGGAACAGAAATCAGCCCTCATTGATTTGATCTTCAATCAACCGGAACTTTCCGTAAAAGTCGTCGGATGGACCGACAAGCAGTCTGAGCCTACCGACTTCGATGTCGACGTCATCTTTACTTTAGACATCACCGCAAGCCTCCTTTAGCTGCCTATCCCTCTGAATATTACAGGAATACCTTCACATTTTAGCCTTCGAGTCCGTCGATAGCTCTTATCCTAACGGATAGCTGGGGGATTGCTTTTATAGGCCTTATTCGATGTAAACTCCAGTTCATATGAGAGTGACGACAGGACACATTTTGTTCTTATCGAGTGTTTTGAGTTTTGGAATGATCGCATGTTCCGAATCGGAGACAGCAGATCTGACCAATCCTAACCAAGCCAAAGATGCGGCAGTGACCCCACCAGCTGATGCGGGTTCATCAGATGCGCCCGACGCAGGTTCTCCAGGGGTTGATGCTTCGGTTATGGCCGGAGAGGTTGAACTCAATACGACCCGAGTAGATTTTGGCGAAGTGGTTGTCAGCTCCACTGCGACATTCATTTTGACGGTCAAGAATCCTCAAATGAGTCCGGTTCGTGTCTCTTTGTCGGAACCATCTGGTCGCGATGCAGAACGCTTCACGCGAACCATTAGTACGACGAATGAGAACGGCGTCTTCGTTCTGGGTGTTGGAGAAACAGTTCAGGTATCACTCACTGTCTCGACGTCGAGCGTGGGCGAGATATTCGCGAGTCTTGCTCTTGATTCATGTATGGGAAATTGCCCCGTCGCGATCACGCTTGAAGCAACCGGTATTGCAACTGGAGTTTCTTGTGCCAGCCCTGTTGACTTCGGTTCGGTCAACCCTGGTCAATGCAGCACAAGTGATGTCATCTGCCAAAACAGTGGAAACCTGGATGAAGCGATTTCGAATCTCAATATCGAGGGTGATACCTCTAGCGTTTTCACGTTAGCTCAACAAATGCTTCCTATCACTGTTGGGGCAGGTTCTTCTGCTAATATTTCTGTTGAATATTGCCCAACCGATTTTCAAGACGACACCGCGACTTTAGTCATCAATGGAACTTCACCTACAGTTTTTGAAGAGCGGGTGACGCTCAACGGAAAAGGTGGGGGACCCGACATTGAATGTACCCCACTCAGCTTAGACTTCGGCATCGGAGGCCTAAACGCTCAACTCACTGAAGAAGTCGTTTGTACGAATAACGGTACCGAAGAACTTGTGATCAACGCGAACGTAACCGGCTCTGCCTTTTCGGTCGTGTCAACACTCCCCGCAAACGTTGATGCAGGCGATTCTACAAGGCTAACAGTCCAAGCTTCGGCCGCGACTGCTGGTGCACAAACGGGTACACTGGAAATTACGAGTAACGATGCGGACACCCCGAGTATCGACGTGA
Source organism: Myxococcota bacterium (assembly GCA_036337945.1). Classification (GTDB taxonomy): domain Bacteria; phylum Myxococcota; class Kuafuiibacteriia; order Kuafuiibacteriales; family Kuafuiibacteriaceae; genus JAYZDF01. The sequence continues at coordinate 55,446 of JAYZDF010000104.1, read as the reverse complement.
CTCTCGCCGCTGAATTTTTGGACATCCAAATTTGTACCGCGGAGCTTTCTCCTTCGACCTATGATTTTGGGCTTGTCTCTTTAGGTCGTGCTCAACGGGCAAGCTTCTTAGTACAAAACCAAGGCGCGAGCGATTGTATCATCGACAACGTCTCTTTCGCGGGCGGGACCTCGATGGATTTTCGACTCGAAGGTCTGCCTGCAAGTGGCGACTCGATCGCGGGCGGCAATAGCGTTACTTTTGATGTCGTCTTTACACCGACGGCCCCACAAACCAGCGCCGGCTTGATAGCTGTGAGCTTCAACAACCCGATGACTTCCACGCTCACTGCGAGCCTGAGTGGCGCAGGCGGAGACATCAATTTGGTGGCGTCGCCCAGCAGCGTAGATTTTGGTCAAACCCCGGTCGGCTGCGCAGCGGCCGCCCAAGTTCGGTCGGTTGAGTTGACGAACGTCGGAACTCAAGAGCTTGAGATTCGTTCGGTAAATCTGGTCGGGCCCGACGCGACCGATTTTGCGATCAGTCCAGCGGTCCCAGCGAACACTGCATTAGACCGACTTGAAACCTATACGGTGAATATTGAGTTTGACCCACAAGCTCTCGGCGTGAAGACTGCTCAATTGAGTGTCGTCGTGGATGGACAGGCGTCACCAACCATTGTCAATTTGACTGGTGAGGGCGCCTCCCAACCCGCTCGAACGGATGTCACTGACTTTACGTCGCCGAAGGCTGACGTTTTATTCGTCATCGATGACTCCCCGGATATGACTGAGGCGCAAGATGCGCTTTCCGATACTTTCTCGGCTTTTTCAAACACTTTGGTGAACCGTGGTGTCGATCTACACTTTGCCGTCGTCACAACCGATATGGTCAGCCCGAATCGTCAGGGGCAAATGATAGGCAGCCCCGCTTTCGTATCGAGCAATACGGCGAACTACATCGACGAAGTTGAGACACGTATCGAAGTCGGCGACAACGGCGACCCAACTCGGGAGAGCGGCATCGCCGCTGCGCTTCGCGCGGTCACACCACCTCTTTCGACTGGGTCCAATAACGGCTTCTTACGCAATGATGCTGACTTGGTCGTGATTATCTTGAGCAGTGAGGATGACCAATCATCGAACGCTGAACTTGGCGGGAGCATTGAAGACGCGATCAATGCCTTTGAAGCGGCCGCAGGTGCCGGAAACTTTTCTGCATCAACCATCGTTGGCCCACCGACCCAGGATTGTGATTGGCCAGTGAATCAAGGAGGTTATGGCGACGCCAATGACTCTCCTCGTTATGCCGAGCTTGTGACTCGCGTTGGGAATGGTCTGAACCTTTCATTCTGCGAGCCTATGGGACCCAACCTCGCCACACTCGCTGAGTACCTCTTCGGTGGGTCAGAATTCGCCCTGTCTGCCGAGCCGCTGCCTTCTACGATTGCTGTCACGGTTGATGGAACAAACGTGCCGGCGCAAAATGGCATGATGCAAGCTGTATGGAATTATAATGCGGTCGACCAGACAGTTCTTTTCACGGATGGGAATGTGCCTGCGAATGGTTCTCAGATTCGCATTACCTATACCCCATATTGCTTGTCTCAAACCTGCGGTGATTCAACGACCGACGCGAACGAAGCCTGCGACGATGGCAACATGTCGAATGAAGATGCATGTACTGACGGATGTCGCTCTGCGTTCTGCGGTGACGGTTTCACTTGGATGGGTCAAGAAGAATGCGATGATGCCAACTTTGACAACAGCGATGCCTGCGTGGACGGGTGTATTTCAGCGATTTGTGGTGACGGATATCTCCAGGTCGGTGTCGAAGAGTGTGACGATGGAAACACGACCAACGGTGACGGCTGCCAGTCGAACTGTGTGTTCCCGGGGTACGACACAGCGATGCCCGTTGCATCGATGTACTCACCTCTAGACTCAATGGCCGCGACGACTTTGAATCCGCAGAATGAAAATCAAAGCGGAGCTGTTGTCGACAATACGGACGATGGACTAGCCGTGATCGATATTCCGTTCCCGTTTGAGTACTACGGAGTTCCAACCTCTTCGGTGACCGCAAGTGTTAATGGCATCTTATTTATGGATGTCGTGCCTTATGCGACCTATGCCAGCAATCAAACTATTCCGCAGACCGATGCTCCAAATGGATTTGTTGCGCCTTTCTGGGATGATCTCATTTTCTTGTCCAATCGAACCACGCAACAGGGTCAGCCGTTGAACTCGAGCCTATCTTACGATGTACGAGGAATGGCTCCGAATCGAGAATTGATCGTTCAATGGCAAAATCTAGGTCATTACGAACAGCGTCAGTTGAATCAAGGCTTCCGTTACTGGAACTTCCAAGTTGTACTCTCTGAGGGTACGAATGAGATAACGCTGATCTACGGTCCAACCGAGTTCATCTTTGCCGCGCAAAATTTCAGCCCATATGATGCGACGATTGGGTACGAAAACCAGACGGGCGAGTTCGGAGAGCAAAACGGTTGTTCACCGAATTGCGATGGTCGTCCGAGCAGTAACAACCCGGGTGATTTCCCAACCGGTCAGTCATTCACTTTGACGCCTCGCTAAATGGAATCGTTTCGGCTTCGTCCCAAAGCGGCGGATGAAGCCGAAAATATTTCCTACTGGCGAGAGCTTGTCCCTTCGCTTCATATTCAAGACCAAGCGTCTTCAGTTCTCACGGAAACCAGTTTTTCTTCAGGTCTCGGTGAAGCCAACGAACGTAAACTACTTTGCGACAAAGGTTATCTTCAGAAGACCCATTTTATTCCCTCTGCGCAGTGCGAAACTTTGGTTCGAGCTGTTGAGCTTATTCGAAAAGAAGGGTGGCCCGAACCATTTCTCTTTTTGTTTGATGAAGTGTGGCAGTGCGCAGCTCGTATTGCGAATGTTTATGAAAAGCTCATTCAAGCGCCCGTTTACATGCTTCCTGATTTTTGGGCCTGGTACTTAGACCCGCTCAATTACGAATCAGGTTGGAGCAAACATCGCGATCGTGACGCCGACTGTATTGATGAAAACGGTCTTCCGGAAAGTCTCACTGCGTGGATAGCGTTGACGGACGCGAGAATTGATAACGGCTGCATTTGGCTTTTACCTGCAGATAAAGATCCAAGGTACCGAACAGACTTTCGTGACTTGAGTGTGGCTTGTCCTGAGGATGTTGTTCCTCTGGAATGCGCGGCGGGGACTTTGCTACTTTGGAATCAAGTCGTGTTGCACTGGGGCGGCCAGTCTCTTCCGACAGCGCCACACCCACGAGTCAGCTTTGCATTCGAGTTTCAGCGTGTCGATGTGCCACCGCATAATTCACCGTTACTCAATCCATCCGAATTGCCGACCTTCAATCAAAGGCTGGCGCTCGTGGCAAAACAGCTGCTTCAGTATCAGCACATGTATGTGATTCCTCGGTGGTTGGTGCAGATAGCAGAGGACTGGAAGGAAACATTTAGTCTCCCGAAGGGGGTCTAGTCGGGGTCGCAAGCGCCGTCGCAAAAGTTTTCCACTTTTCCGTCCGGCCGCATAAATGCATCCATTTGAAGTTGTGCTTTTTCTGCTCGTCGAACGGCTTCGTGCGCGACGTTGTCTTCTTCGGCGGCGCGGCTACCTAGCGGCACAGGATCTGCACCCACATCGTAAATGACGTAGGCCGAATCAGCGGGCCCCGTCGTACTTTCAAGATTCCAAACGTCATAAACCGACGGACTCATGTATGGAAGTCCGATGGTCCTGGCCGCAATGTCTGAAGCGATATTGGGAACCTGAGCGTCGTAACGGCCGGTCGTATACAAAATATTTTTCGCGGGCGTGTTGGGAAGTGGATTCTTTATGAGATGCGGAGCAAATGTAGCTGGTTCCGCTTGGTCCCAGTGTGAAGCGATCATTACCATCAAAAGATCTGTATCGAGCTTATCGGGGTACCAGGCCTGAATGACTTTGTTGTAATCGGGAAAATCAACAGAACGGATGATCATGATTGGGTATGAAATACCACCCACGTTTAGAATAAACTTTTTGATATCCTGAGAGAGGCCCGCAACGGTTGTCCCCATAATTGAACCTTGGCTGATGCCCAAAAAGTATTTTTCTTCAGGTTCAAATACTCGTTTGCCGTCTACCTTAAATTCGTCCATGTCGGCGCAGGCACCGGCAATCGTTCGAGTCATGACGAGGTTATTAATGACCCCTTGGGTGAGTCTTTCGGATACCGTAGGAAATCGTCCCAACTGTCCTAGTGCTTTGGCGACATTATTGACGTCTTCTTCATACATGCCCCACCAGTCTGTTGCGATTCCGACAATTTCGAACCGATTTAGGAAGGCACGTTGAAAACTACTGCCAACTTCATTGTAGCTACCCATAAGGCCATGACCGTAGGTCAGCAGTCGCCCGCCTCCTCGGTTTTCGTTGAGTCGTGTTTTGATGCTTTTCGGAATGATCATTTGAAAACGGGCCTGAGCGGTGCCGTTTTGCTTTGGGAGGCCATCGTCTCCTCTCATGAGTCGAGCACCTGGTTGGTCGTTTTCTAGATATAAGGGAACGGTAAAGGTTCCGCGAACTCGGCGAAGAATGGTCTCGTGAGCCGGATCTTCTTCGATTTCCTCAATCGTACATCCAAGACCCTCGGCCCCAACTGCCATCATCGCTTGGTCCCTCATATGAAGGATGTCCCGATGGGCGGTCTCTCCAGACGCGGTTTCAAAGTCCCAGGCTTGAATGAGGTTTTCACGTGGTACACCCGCCTCAGCAAGGATAGAGAAGATGTCTTCAAAGTTTTCTCTACGTGCTTCAAGTTCGTCCGAGTTCGATTTGATATCGTCTCGTAGCGCCCGAAAGTATTCTGAAGGGGGTACGGGGGTGCCATCTTTTTTCTTTAGCTCACGCACCGCGACGATGTAACGGTGTCCCTCTTTGAGGCGAGCAGCGGGACGGATATAGAAGGCCGCTTTCGAAAAATCAGTGCCTTCCCACTCATTGATCTCCGAAAAATGTCCAACGCGTTTTTTTGTGACTGCATCAACAAGGATTGTTGGGCTTTCATCGGTAATACTTTTCGGGAGGTTGTTTTCAGGCGGAAGCGAGGAGGTATCAAGTTCACCATCAAACACGGTCATCATTGATGTCATGGGACTGAATCCATCGAAACGATTGAAATCTGCTGCCGCAACTTCCTCTCCCCATTGATTAGCGGGCATAGCTTCTTGAGGAATGTTTATTCGTTTTCCGGTTTTGGTCGTTTCATCATCAATTAAGAATCGACTTGAAGGCCAGGGCATTAGGCAATGTAGCGGGTTCACGTTCTCGCAGTTCGTGTCCTGCGCGGAAAGCTCGATCGTTTCGCTACACGCCAAAAGAGGCAGTGCGCTCAAGACTAAAAAGTTTTTCAATTTGCTCATAATGATCACCACACCAATCCAATTCGACTTTGAAGCGTCCAAATGAGGTCCTTTTGAATGACCGTCTCAAGCGCCTTTCCTGGTGACATGAGACCAAATTCTGTACTCCATCGCATGAGATCCTCTTCTCCCCACTTGACCTTCATAGCGGCATCCAATTCCCAGCCGAGCGCACAATCGGAATCGAAAAGCCCACACTCGACACTCCCGTCGTCTCGCTGACTTCCTCCGATCACCGGGGTTAACTGATCAGCCCAGGCTAGAAGTAATGCGCCTACGAACTCAAGATTCTCTGTCGGTCGATAGCGAGCGTGTGGAAACAAATAGTTGGCGTTATACACGCCACCTTTTGACCACAGCGCTGGATTATCTTGAAACTGATGCGCTGTTCGCGCCTGCATAACAATAGGAAACATGACGAGACCCAGTCGGTAATCAGGATTAAAAGCTCGACTGGTAAAATCACCATCTGCAATCACTGCGTCGCCGCTGGCGGAACCTACTTCAAAAATAGCGTCCCAGGAAGTCGCTTCTGCCCCAACGCGAATCACTCCATTGTAGACATCGGGTTCAGTCAAGGTCCCTGCTGAAATCGCTCGACTTTGACCTTGGATGGTCAGTAGCTCCGCTTCCGTGATGAGACGAGGGCCTGAAGCTCCAAAAGCAGAATACTTGAAGCGCCAATACATATCGTAGATCAGCACGCTCGATTCACTGCTTTCTTGCCATCTTTTTGTCCCTTGCACGCCGGCCGTAAGTTGGTCGCCAAGTTGCCCAAAGCTTGGCTTTTTATCGTTCCAAACCAGCGCGAAAACCACCTGTTGAACATCATCATAGTGCCGCACGAATCGACTAAATGGGAGTTCTTTACGAGCGTCCATACTGTCGGTGAATCGGAAATCGGAGCGATCCAAAAAAGGGTCTTCGACAATTTTGTCGTAGGCGACCACAAAAATCAGAGGGGTCTCACTTCGGTCATCGTTGACAATCGCATTGAAGATCGTGAGTGGACGAGTCGCAAACAGGATACGATCGTTAGTGGTTCCAAACCGGGCATCACCAAAATCGCCCTCGAGCCCATTTCCGTCATTCACCAGTAAGCCAAGTCCCCATTGGGTTCCCATTCGTCCAATGCGGAGTTGTCCGACCGGAATCATAAATTCAATCCATGCGCGTCTCAAATTGACTGAATCGATGTCCACACCAAGAATATCCGTATTACTCGGTTGATCACCAAAAACAGGTGTGTCGGCCAGCAAATCGTTATCTCCGAGAACGACATTATCGAAGCCGTCGATTTGAAAGTTGAGCTTCGCAATGGGCCTGTTTTTATCTCGTCCGAAGCTTATGCTCGGGTTCAATCGTAAACGCATGAAAGCAAAATCAGCTTTTGACGCTAAATCTGTTCGGTCGACGGCGAACACATCGGGGTTGAGCGTGGGAAGTCCTTGAATCCATTGTGTGCGAAGTCGGTAATATCCGCCAAAATCGTAGTGAATAAACGAGCCTTTGGTCACGGTTGATGAGGTCGTTTCTGCGCGACTTATCTGGGGAGATAATGAGCAGGCAAGCAGTACCAGCCCAATGGGTAAGTTTTTAGGTGTCATAGCTTTCTCCTCGAAAGCACTCACGGACCGTTCGGTTGACGTCCGCATGATAAGTCTCGTGAGCGTTATTCTGCGTACAGAGGCTGGAGATTAATAATGGTGACAGTATCTGGAAAAATAGCCGCGTTCGCGCGGGCAAGAAGTTGTGGTTCGCTGTCTCCAACGAGACGCCCTTCAATGTCGATTCGAATTTCTCTCGACGTCCCGTTAGGAATTGGCAGGTTCGCACCCGCAAAGAGTCCATCGACGTGACTAAACTCTTGAGTTGCACTTGGAAATGAATCGCCATCGAAATACCGAAAGTGGGGTTCGCTCTGTTTGAGTCCCTCTACGATTTCAGTGCCGTCTACGTCGTACATGCGTACTCGAGTTCCATAGACATCTTTACCATCACAGTCCACAATGCTGCCCGCAACAATGGACGTGCCTGGTGCACGATTGAATCCAAGAACAGTTGGAATGAGATCAAGCGTACGAATAGAAACGCTAATGCCATCAATCGAACCGCCGGCTTTGGGCGCAATCTCGTTGAATTGCACGGAGTCGACAGCGGTATTGTCTCGAGTCGTTCCCATTTTGGCGAAGACTCGGTAAGCATACCAGCTACCAGGGACCGCGCGTGCACTACTCATTTCTACAATGCCATTAGCGTTCGTCATCCCTTCGACACAATTAGGCGCTTCACATTTGTCGAGATCAATTTTGTTGTTTGCGAAGACTTGAACACGGAGGCCTTCTGTATAGAAATCGTCTTCAAAATCCTTGATCTCAAGTGAAAAATCAGCCGCCATCGCTGTGGACGTTGGAACGGGTTTCATTCCGAGACAGTTGAAATTGGCATCTTCAGAATCGGGGCTTTGAATGGTACCCCGAGTTGCAATCGGCAGTCGCTTTGTTGTTGGCGTATTCATGGTCATGTTCATGTCACCGCCATCCGTATCCGCTTTTTCTTCGCCGCCACACGCGTAGGCCAAAGCGCCTACCAGAATTGAGATCAGTATTTTTTTCATTATCTTGTCCTTGTTTATTGTCTTCTCCACGTGAGTAGTGAAGTGAGTTTACTTTTGATGAGAGGCCATCCGTCTATACCGACAGAGTTCGTTTCTTCGTAGTGATCGCCTTCTGCTTCGTCAAAATACGGGTTGAAAGGGTGAAGCTTGTAGTCGAACTCTGGAACAAAGTAGCCAAGCATATCGTTCGTGAGCCCGAACAACATGACTTGCGTGGCCTCTTCGCGTGCCAGGTCACGCAAGTACGGGCCTGCGGGTGCTTTGTCCAGTTCAGGAGGATTTTTTACGCGGGTGCTTGTATCAACGAGCATTTCTCCTTTTGGCGTGTAACTTCCGTCGTAACCACCAACAAAAAGAGCCGGGTCTAGTTCTCCTGGGACCGTGATGATTTGAGTTGCTCCAATGTCAATGATCGCGACTTCTGTTTGAATGTCAGGTTCATTTTCTCCCGGGCGAAGTGTGTATTCGTCATCCCAGTTGTAGGTTTGACGGTCGAAAAGCTTTTTGAGAATCGCGGTATGATAGGCCCGGTTTTGAATATCGATAAAAAAGATTTCACGCGCAAATCCAAGTTGGGGATTGTTCTCCAAGGTTGCGACGGAGTCATCCTGAAGTTGTTTCAGCGAATAATAGGCAAGCTGAGTGCCCAGGATTTCTGCGGCGATCGGTGAGTACTTCGCAATCGGCTCGTTGTCCCAGGTCCTAAGTTTTGCGGTTCCTGGACCAATTTGGCTACCAAGGGCCCCGGTTACAAATACCGCGATTCCACCGACACCTTGGAACTGCTCATCACCCGGTCCTTTACCACCGTTTTCGATACCTTCACGAAACCAATGCGGAAAGTCACTGGAGAGCGCATCGTTTTCGTCACCTAGGTATTCAGGGTGTGAGCCCCAATTGAGCAGGGTCGCAATGGTTTGGTCTTGCTGGTCGATAAATTGTAATACGCGAATTTCGTCATCGATAATTTGTGGGTCTCGGGTGTCACTTTGATACTGAATCATTCCACCGGGAAGGTCACGTGTTCTCAGATTGACGCGCCGAACGTGCGATTCTTTTTGGTTCGCGACTGCTTGCCGTATTCCTGTTTCAATTTGTCTGCGTACGTAGGCCATATACTCTGGGTCCACGCCTGACTCGTCCTCAGTGAGTCCCCAGATTCCGACGGTATCGGCGGCTTCATGAGTATGGGTTGCGCTGATCGAAAGGTGGTCAATGCCCAAATCCGAGACGGCTTCTCGAATGGCGGCAACTTCGTCGAAGAAATAACCAACGACGTCAATGGCAACGAGAACGATTAAGGTTTCATTTTGCCGAAGCGCGACGACTCGTGCCCACTGTGCGTCTAAGACGCTTTTGGCTGCTCGTGCGTTCCCAAAGCCAGCCATCCAAGTTCCATCGAATGTCCCATTAGCATTGGCGTCATCAAATTCGTCACCATCGATGGGGTCGTATTGAGCATCGCCATCAATATCGGTGGTTAGTGACTCTTTGAGCGGCGCGGTAATGACTGTTTTTGCTGAGCCCGCGAAAAAGGTGCCGTTTCCCTCATCGAGACATAGCGATTGACCCGGACAAAATGTGGATGGGAAATTGTCGGCAGCTTCCTGAGTGTCTTCTCCGCATGTAAGAGGAGTAATGACTGCGATTGTGAGTCCAAGTTTGGCGATCAGTTGGCGATTCATAGCTTCTGCGGGTGGTCCCTTCGAGGATCATAGCTGGCATAGCGGCTTCAATTTAGTGGAGGCTCGGCAGCTGAAGTAATCCTCGAAATGATTTATAAAAACCCTTCGCCAAGAGCAACCATAGAAGCCCCTGCAACGGGTGTTTTTTGGGGCTAATTCTTACTCTTATCGACAGCTTTGCTCCCTCAGTGAGGTATTCGGGGTAAACTTGAACCTTCCTGGTGCTCAAAATTTGCCGATGGTCGTGTTTTTACGATACCTTCGGGACATGGCTTGGTTTTCAAAAAAGAAATCGAAGAAACCGGCCACTTCTTCGAAGTCCGGCTCCCAGAATTTGTCGACGACGTCAAAGGACGGGATAAAGGTTCAGCCCCGACCGACCGTCGCAGTACCACCTCCCGATGTTGATGCTGAAAATGTTGCTTTGGGTGGCAATGTGATTGTGCCGCGCAAAGAAATTAGGCGTCCTGGTCGTCCGAAATCTGAGTTCACCCCGAATATGGAGCTTCTCTATGTTCGGCATTACGTTAAGCTCCTGAATAAAATGGGGAATGCTCACTTTCAGGCATATTTCCCAAACTCTTTTCTTGTAGGTATTGGGCTGTTAGCTGACCTAACTGGCGACAATCGGGCGGGTGCTAGAATGACCCGCTCCGTCGAGCTTGATACCGTTGATGTCGCCGCAGATGGAACCCCTGGCAGTGCGGGGCGTGTTTGGGAACTAAAAGCCAGCCCTATCCATGGAACGCCTGGTGTTGTTCGGATTGGTCGAGCGCAGTCTAACGATGTTGTTGTCCCAGAATTCGCGATTTCTCAGCATCATTGTCAATTTGAGACGGTCGATCGAAAAGTCATGGTATCTGATATTCAGTCTCTGAATGGCACTTACGTCAACGGAACTCAGCTTGAAAAAGGTGCTGTTATGGAAATTCAGAACCTCGATGTTCTTATTCTGGGGCGGTTTCAATTTCAATTCTTCAATTCGTCTGGATTCCTAGCGGAAGTGGCTGAGCGAGCCGCGATGCAACTGTAATTTTGATTTAGCACTGGGTTCTTTTCGTACTTTATGGTTGGATCACAGGGCTATGAGCGCAAAAGTAGAATGGTATTACCACCGTAACGGTTGAACGAGCTGCACCAAAGCTTCCAAGTTTATGGAAGCCCAAAACATTGAGCCCGCGGAAATTGTAAAGGCTTCCGCGAAGCTGGGTCGTGAAGATGCGACTCAGATTGCTGAACAAGCGAAGAAGATGATTGTTGCCAAAGGCAAGAAGGTACGAACGTTCGAAATTGGTAAAGAGGGTGTGACTGAAGACGCTGTGGACGCCATGTTAGGACCCACAGGAAACCTTCGTGCACCCTGTATACGGTCGAAAAAATTGGTCTTAGTCGGATTTAACGAAGACGTTTATCTCGAAGAACTAGCCTAGATTTGTAAATGCACGCACACTGCGATCGGCGAAGACGCGATGTCTAATGAAAGTAAGCCCAAGGCTCAATCTAAGGCCAAATCTAAGCTGACCGAAGTAATCTCACAAGATGCGGCAAAAGAGACAGATCCCGAGATCCTGTTACCAAGTGAGTACTACTCGCCCGATGCAATGACCAGCGTGAGCGGACCTGTTTCACCGATCGCGATTGCCGGTGAAGATGGGGCGGTGTCGGGGACCTTATCTCGCGCGACGACGCTTGAACAAGATGGTCCGGTCTACGATGTGGGCCGTGCGGACGCGGTGACAAAGCGGGGATTGAGTCTCCCCGTTTCCAGGTCGAGCAGTGCGGTCAGTCGAGTAGGTCCTCTTCAGGCCTATATGCAGACGATAGGGCAATATCCCGTCTTATCGTTGGAAGACGAGCGCGCGCTGGCGATTCGCGTTTTCGAAGAAGAAGACAAGCAAGCAGCCCAAGCGCTCGCGGTTCATAACCTCCGCTTGGTCGTGAAGATGGCTTATAAGTATCGCCGCGCTTGGTCTAATACTCTGGACTTGATTCAAGAAGGGAATATTGGACTGCTCGAGGCGATTAGTCGATATAATCCATATAAGGGCGCTAGGTTTTCGACGTACGCGGCTTTTTGGATTCGTGCGTATCTGCTGCGTTTTATTCTTGAGCACTCCCGAAATGTTAAGGTCGCGAGGACTCGTGCGGGCCGTAAATTGTTTTTTCGGCTGTCAAAAGAACGAGAGAAGCTTCGAGCACTGGGCATTGAACCCGGGCCCAAACTTCTTGCGGAAAAAATTGGTGTTTCCGAATCAGACATTCACGAAGTAGCGCCTCATTTAGATCAGCCTGAAGTTCGCCTCGATGTTCCGCTGTCCCGTGATGGTGACAGCAAGCAGACAATGATGGATTTGTTGTCGGGCGCGGAAGCGAGCCCCGAGTCGGCGGTGCACGAAAAAGCTTTCGCTGAAAATGTCGCCGAGTCCTTCAAGCTTTTCGAAGAAACCCTTAAAGACGATCGGGAACGTGCGATTTTTCTGGAACATATGACAGCCGAAGAACCTCTCTCTTTGTCCGTCCTGGGCGAGCGGTTCGGCGTATCCAAACAGCGAATGGGGCAGATTGTCAGTGCACTCAAAAAACGCTTGAAAAAACATATGCTTGCAAGGATGGGACCCGATATCAAAATGCACTTCGACGACGATTCCTAGTTTGAATCGAGGCTCGAACCGGAGAACTTTTGCGCAGCTGGTGCACTCCATTGCAGTTTGGCAAAGTTTTCGCGTAATCATCCTGTATGGCGTAAGATCTGCAAGACATGAAACATGTAATGCAGGGAAAAAGTCCAGGTCCCTCCAGTAAAGGGTTTACACTAGTAGAGGTTATGGTCGCTATGGGGGTCATTCTGGTCCTCATTGGCGTAGCCCAGGCATCCCTTTTTGGTGTTCAAAGACAAAGGCGGGCCGTGACCGCGAAGAACAACTTCATTGGTCAAGTTCGCTTGGCTCAAGCGAATGCTTTGTTGCTTGGTTCAGCGTCTGGGACGCCAAGAGTTTCTTCTCCTCCTCCCGGGCAACCTGGCGCATGCCCTGTGGCTTTTGAGGATCCTTTTACCGGCGGCTTTCGAGCCGGAATTCAAGTCGACATGAATGATATTGCCGGAGGTTGGAATCTCAATATGCCCAGTGATACGCCAGGTCATAGCGTGACCTTCGTAACGGACGTTGTTCGGCAGTTCGCGCCCGCACTCAATGGCGTTCCTCAGCCACCAACCTACGAAATTCGATGCAAGACTTTCAGTTATCCTGAGGCTTATCGCAATGCGGTCATTTTCAATCGTAGTTTGGCCGAAGGATTGGTTGGAAACCGGCTGAATATAACCTTCGACAGTCGCGGCTTCATTAGTGCCACGGGCCCAGGTGCTCTAAATGATGGTGTCATTTCTGTTCCTATGCGTGAGCATGAGGAAGGCCAGACGCTGGCGATTACAAACCGCGACGAAAACATTCTTATCTTCCCCTCGGGTGTCGCTTGTATCGAAGCTGGACGCGAACCCGAATTTGTTGGGCGGTGCAACACATGATGGAGGAAAAGGTCGTGAGGACATCATTCAAAAAATCCACTCGCCGCGGTTTTTCGTTAATTGAGGTTCTTGTCGCTCTCGCGATTCTAGGAATCGGCTCCATGCTGTCCTTGAAATTGATTGGCGTATTTATTCAAAACAACAAGGGACTCGCATCGAATCAGGAAGCCGTAGCTATTGCTACTCGACTTATGGCCGAAATTAGTGACGCTGAATTGCGGTCGCCCACAGACTATGACCCGGGTTTGCAAGTGACCGGACAGCCCGTCATGAATCCCGTGGTGGGAAGCTCTATTGTGTCCGTAGGGGAATTCGTTTCCGGAAGCTATGAATCTCTCAACGGTAGTTCGCCACCGGCTGGCCTCGTAGCCGCGTTTCAAGCGAGATATGTGGTTAATCAATGCACAGAGTGTCAATCACCCGTTCCCGGCAACACAAATCTCGTGGGACCTGGTGGCATCGAAATCTTGATAGAAGTCGATAACGCAGAACAAGGAGGTCCGTTAATCGCTCCGATTCGGATGGCGGTTCGCCGGAGTTACTCGCACGGGGTGTCCTGCCCGCCTGGCTCAACAAGTTGTAACGTTCGAGGGTACAATTGATATGACAAATTCGCTTCGAAATTTCCCGCGTCGTTCGCAAGCCGGTTACACCCTTGTTGAAGTCATTGTGGCGGCTGGAATCGCCGCTTTTGCGGTCACCGCTGCTTTTGCGTTTGCGCGCTATCAAATGTCGTCGATTAGAACGCAAACTGAAGTCGGCAAGATGAATGCGTCCTCTGCCCTTATTTTTCAGCAATTACGGCGTGATTTAGACAGTGCAGGTTTTGGAACAAGTTTTTGGGTTGGTGCGCCAAATACCGCTTTTTCTGGTCAGGCAAACGAGGTCACGTTTGCGAACTATGGTGTTCCTTCAATCCGCCCCACGAACAATATCGGCGTGAATGGGACTGAGTTGATCGACCCTATGCCGGGTACTGATATTATTACCCTCATTCGCTACGAAAGCGATTCTACTTCTATTCCGCTCAACGCTGCGGGCGAAACGCATGTTCCGGCTGCGATTCCGAATTTGGCGCTTGGTTTCACCATGGCTAATCCACGCAAGCTATCTTGCGCAAATCGGGATATTGATGGCGACAATATTTCCGATGGCTTGCTTTTGTTTTCGAATATGAGCTCAGGAACCGTCGGCTCTTTTTTGCTGGGCGTGAATCCAATTAGTTTGGTTGATACAACCGTTGGCGTGCCTGGCAATATCTTCATTGCGAATACATTCGGACTTGACCCTCAAAACCCAGCCGCCAGAAATTCGAACGTTGTTCCCCCGAGCGGCGCAGGCCCCGGTTCTCAAGTTATTTGCGTTCGTCCGGTCGCCTATTGGGTCGATCGCGGAGCGCGACTTCGTCTGTGGCGTGCGGGCTCTGCCTTTCCCGCAGGAAATGATGCCATCAGCCCCAGCGCCGGTGATACAGATTTCGTAGCGAGAATAGATCCTCAGCGAGATATTGTTGTTGCCGAAGGTGTCGAAGATCTCCAGTTCGCCTATTTTACCAATACTGAAGCGACCAACCCCGCCCAGTGGATTTACGGTGATCCAGCTTTAGGACAAGCCGGAACTCAATTCGGGGGTCCTCAACAGCTCGCGGAAATGCGTCAAGTTCGCGTGAGTGCGATATTGCGGACGCCTCGAGCAGATCAGGAGTTTCGGCCGAATAATCGGCCAGCGAATCTAGAAGATAGAGCACTACCTCAAAACGCTGAAGCGGGTTGTCAGGACCCGCTAAGTTGTTACGACAACCGATATTTTCGTCGAACGGTACGTTTCACCTCTGACCTAAAGAATCTTCGATTTTTTGATCTGATGGCAGACCCCAATCTAGCCTCTGCCAATATTCGGAGCTACATCCCGTGAGGAACTCAAGTATGAAAACAAAGAACCACAGTAAGCAAGGATTCGTAATGATTCTAGTCTTGATGCTTCTGACCATTTTGATGTCGGGTGGGCTCTTCGGACTGAAGATGGTTGAATCTGATACCCGTTCATTTCGACGCTTCAATAAAAATATAATGGTGAGCCGCGCGGCCGCTGCGGGTGCAGTTCATCGCATGGCACAGATTGAGACGGCGAAGAACGACCCTATGAGCGCGGTGAATGTAAATATCGATTGGACACCTTGGCCCTCGCCGAATGCTGCTAACGTGGACGAATTCGATCTGGCTGGCGTGATGCAGTACGCCGCGACATCAGAGCCTTATTTGGCAAGCGGCCCTCCGCCCGCGGGTCAGCAAGTCGGTAGCGCCTCTGTGCAGACAGTTATTTGGGAGATTCGTTCCTATGCCGTTCCAGCTAACGTGGGCAATACTGTCGTTCAGTATGGTGGCGAATACGGTGTGACCTCGGGTTTGAAGCTCGTGACGTCCGGTAGCCAAAGTTACAACATGGATTAAAAGATAGATGAAAACTCAGAATAAAAATATCCGTACCTTCAGAGAACTTATCATCGTAACCTGCTTTGCTGGATTTGGTTCGAGTATTGCGCAGGCTCAAGTTCCTTACGACCCGACCGTTGCTGTTCGACCTGCACCCAACATCATGGTGGTGATGGATGCAACTCGAACAACGTTGATTAATGGTGAGACTTGTCGCGGTCTTTGTCACACCAGAAATGGTCATTCCGACGGTCACGACGATGCACATATTTATCGCCGAGGTGAAACGCGACTCCAGTTAGCTCGCCAAGTTCTGACCGGAGGGTGGGGTTGGAACTCCAACGGTCGTGTCGCGAATTCTGACGCACGTGTTTCGACCGATGGCATCATGGATGTATATCGTGGTTATCGGTGGGGCCTGACGTGGTATGACGGCACCGGTCCCCGACTTGCTATCGACCCAACTTCGGACAATGAAAGAGCCCAAAAAACCATGATTGATTTTGGGATGGGGTGTTTTGAAATTTTACCTGGTAATTCCAACACCTGTTATTACGGACTCAACAGTTGGATGCCTCAACGGGGATCAACCAGTGCTTCTAATGCCGAGAGTCGGCAGGCTCGTGCGCTACAATATGTTCACGACTACTGGAAACCGGGAATTTCACCTCCTCAAACGAGTCCTCAGCTTATCTCTAGTCAGCGCCAGTATGGCGCACCGAATCGCTACATCCCTGGAGGTTTTCCGCCAAACGACAATCAGGTCATTGATCAAGATCAAACGAACGTTCTGATTAACGCACCGAACGGAACGACCGGTGGCGGATGCCGTAGAAACTTTACCATTATGCTTCAGGACGGCCATGGTGGTGACAACGGTTGGAACGGTTTATCCAATGGCGCGTCAGCGGGCCAAATTTTCAATATGCGTAGCCAAGAAGGGAATCTCGATCTTTCTTGCGTCGTTTTTGATTCGAACGGGAATCCTGGTCCACCTCAGGGCAATGACCCGACGTGTACGCAAGGACAACAATTTGCCAACCAAGTCTTTGCGATTCACTTTGGCGTATCGGAAAAAGATGATGCGGATCGCGTCGCTGACTGGGGCTTCGATGGTCAGCAAGGCGAGGGCGGTTTCGGCAACGATGGAATTACGGAAGCATTTGAAGGTGCACCGGGTGGCGCAATCAGCGACCTTTCGGTTTTGAAAGCGGCGTTTACTCAGGTCATGGAGCTCTTGTCGCCAGGTGATTATATTGGTGCCACTCCGAGTATCAGCCGTTTCGGTGAACATATTGTGTATTCCTCTTTCACCATTCCGAACTGCACGGGTGTTCCTTTTGGTCTGTGTAACTTTGGACGTCCTGGAGATGTTTCATGGATAAAGCTCGATGACAACGGAGAATCTACCCCGCTTCCGGGTGAACAAGGTGCTCATAGGGAAACAGTGAGCATGGGTCAGGTGCTAGAGCAATTGCATAACTTCAACCGCCGGATGCTTACGAGTTATCCACAGGGTGTAGGGGCTAGCAGTTCTAATGCACCCCCGGGTGAATTCAATTGTGGTGACTTTGCGGGACACTCAGGCGATCGTTGCACAGGTAATGACGCCTCGATGATTCCTATTGACACACCTTTTCAACACGGAATTGGTGCAAATCGGCTGACGCAAGATATTACAGGAAGTTCACCAGGAAACTTACGCCTATTCCGTCAACTAAATCTCAAATACAATGACATCGCTTATCTCACCGGTAATCCTGTCGCGAAACTTGAAAGCGGCCCTTTCCGAGGTGATTGGGATTGCGATAGCGATGCGGCACCCAATTCTCCGAGTGGATGCTGCACTGATGCAAACAACGATGGAGCACCGGACACTACAAACAGCGCCGGGAACACAGATGTTAATGATTCGCAGAATCCACGGAATCAAGCGTGTCTCGATCGGCATTTCAAGATTGCCGATATCGCGAATAGTCGGCCCGTCATTGTTGGTGCTCCAACCGGGCTTGCTGAAGATTTGAAGCGGTGGCGACATTTCTTGGAAATGAATATCCCACGCAGCAGCGGCAATGTGAGTGCGTCAATTAGCAACGCCGCTAATGACCAAACGGTGGGTACGAGAGATCGTGTCGTTTACGTCGGTGGTAATGATGGATTTTTGCATGCATTCTTAGTTGGTGAGACGACCGGCCAATATGACACCGAAAACAAGGTTGCGATTGAGTATGATAAAATCGCTAGTGATTGTACAGGTGCTGATCGAGAGCGCTGTCATGGCCAGGAGCTTTGGGCTTATTCACCGGGAATGCTCCAAGAGTCTTGGGGATATTTAAAAGCAGGCCACTTTTACATGATCGATGGGTCGCCAGTGGTGTCCGACGTCCTTTTCACCAAAGGCAACATCAGTCCTGCAACTAATGCTGCGTCGATATGTAATCGGCACGACACGAACAACTGTAACGATTGGGAATACCGAACTGTTCTGTTGCAGTGTCTTGGAATTGGGGGACCAGGTTGTTTCGCCATGGATGTAACTAATCCCTACAATCCTCAACTTCTTTGGGAGCGTGAATTTACTCGTCAAACAAATACGACCGGAAATAGCGCGAGTGCCCCAACCGCTCGAGTGACCACGACTTCTAGACCACAAATTCATCGCGTAAAGCGAGTCGTAAACGGCGTTGCTATGCCGTACTACGTCGGTGTCATGGGTGGCGGGATGCAAGAAGCCCTCATCGGAGGCGCAGCGGGTAATCGAGCCGGCAGCTTGCTTGTCGTGGGCCTTGAAGACGGAGCCTATTGGCATAGTCCCGCGAGCGAGTTGGCGGATGCGGATTTTGCTGGAACACCAACCTGTATCGATGCCAGTGGAGACAGTTATGTAGACACCTGCTACATTCTCACAACCGAAGCTGATATTTATAAGGTACGTTTTACAAACTCAGACCCAAGCCAAGGCATGACTGTTCGAAAATTCTTCGATGGACGACGCGCAGTCACTCAAGTTCATCAAGACACTGCAAATATTCTCTCCTACACCAAGTTAGTTGCGACTTATGATCCCGCGGGCCGACTCACATTATTCTTTGCCACGGGCAACTATGAAGATGTGCAAGACGTAAACGAACAAAATTATGTGTTCAAAGTTATCGATACAGCTCCCATGGTTATGGATGGCTCCGATGTTGATGACCCACGAAATTTAGCACGGATTGAGGACGCTTGTGGCTCAAACATTCCCGGTTCGCCTTTTGTTAACGAAGGAGCCCGAGGTGGTTATGGAGTCATGAAACTCCCTCAGGGCGAAAAGGTAATTTTTGACCCGGTCTTGGGAGGAGGCTCTTTCCTCTTCACGAGCTATGCTCCTGACAGCAACACTTGCGGTGTTGGTGAAGGTCGTATCTATGGCATTTACTTTGATGACTGTACTCAAGGTCTGAACACTGACAACTCAGATAACCTTAATGCTTTCGTCATCCGTCCAGGTGCAAACGTTAATACCCCCAATGGCCAACTGACGGGAATCGCTCATGACGCGGAGAGTGGCGTTATACATGCCGGATTTAATAATCCTGTTGATAATGCCAGTGGCGGCCTGGTTGCGGCCACGACTCAAAAGAAAACAAGAGAGAAGGAAGAGATTCCAGTGTTGAAGCTTTGGTGGCGACAAATCAATCCATAAGAGTATTATTCCGACGTTGCTTGTTGGCAGCCTAAATCCAGAATAAACTCTTCTTGGTGCTGAGTATTCCAAATTCCTCTATGTCTGAAGAATCTTCACCTGTAGCTTTATTTGAGCTTCAAGACGACTACTCCGTCCCGTGGGATGTCTTTGTACATGAGCATTCTCAAGGAAGTATCTTTCACCTTTTGTGTTGGCGTCGAACCATTGAGAAAACCTATGGCTATACCGCGAAATATTTTTTTACGAAGCGAGGGGAGCAATGGACCGGTGTCTTACCCTGCTTTGTGGTCGGCGCAGTGCCATTTCCCAGGGCGTTGGTCTCTGTTCCCGTAGCGGTCGGTGGTGGTATTCTTGCGAAAGACAGCGAATCCGCGGGTCTTTTGCGAAGCGCTGCCCGCGAATACGCAGAAAAAGAAAAACTTGAATACGTTGAGTATAAAACGGAAACCCCCGTTTTTGATGACCTGCCGACCAAGGACGGACTGTATTATCGCTTTCAACAAGAATTGTTTGGAGACAGAGATAAGCAACTGAAAGCGATTCCACGAAAAACGCGAGCCGTGGTACGAACAGGGCAAAAAGCAAACCTTAAAGGAGTCTACACAAGGGACGTTCTCGATCCTTTCTACGACCTATATACACTTTCATTACGAGCGCTTGGGACACCAACATTTCCGAAGGCTCTCTTTAGAAACGCTCTTGATGAGTGTCGTTCAGACTTTGTTTGTATACGTGAAGCAGGTCGCATTGTTGGGATTGTACTGAACTTTTACTACAAAGATATCATGATGCCTTTTTTTGCAGGGACCCTTCCTGAGGCCCGTAATGCTGGCGTGAACAATTATATGTATTGGCATATGCTTGAGACCGGTTATGACCTTGGGTATCGGACTTTTGATTTTGGTCGCAGCAAGGCGAATACGGGCGCCTTTAGGTTCAAAAAAAATATGGGAATGGCACCCATTGAACTTCGATATCAATATGATCTACTCCATCTAGAGGAGCTTCCTCAGGTGAACCCAAATAACCCAAAGTATGAACGAGCGATTCGGCTTTGGCGAAAACTTCCGTTGGTTGCGACTCAAAAGTTTGGGCCAATTATCCAGCGGAGAATTCCTTAGATCAGATCATGTGCGGCATTGTCGGTACCTTTCACTTTAATTCGAGTGAGCCCGTCTCGAAGAGCTTACTATTGCGTCAGACCGATAGCCTTGCTCATCGAGGTCCGGATGCCGGAGGCCTATGGCTTGATGAGTCAGTGGGGCTTGGCCACCGAAGACTTTCCATCATTGATCTCGAAGGCGGCTTACAACCAATGTGGGATTCGGAAAACCGAATCGGTATCGTCTTCAATGGAGAAATTTATAACTACCGAGAACTTCGTGAGATACTTACGAAGAAAGGGCATAGATTTCAGTCTGATTCTGACACTGAGACAATCATTTATGCATACCGTGAATGGGGATCAGATTGCGTCCATCATTTTGATGGCATGTTTGCGTTTGCTATTTATGATCGCCAAGAAAAAACGCTTTTTCTTGCTCGCGATCGACTCGGAAAGAAGCCTCTTTATTATTGCTCAATCAACGGCCAGTTCACTTTTGCATCCGAGCTCAAAGCGATAGTTGAAGATCCAAAAATTTACCGAAAGATTAATCCTGAAGCAGTTATGGATTATTTTGCTTATAATTATGTTCCAGGCCGGCAAACTATACTTCAAGATATTCACCGCCTTCCGGCTGGTCATATGATGCGAGTCAATCATAGTGGCGTCTCCATTCATAAATACTGGGATGTTGAATTTTCGCCGCAAGATATGTCTATGAATCGAGCGGTTGAAGGCTTGTTGGAACACATCGAGCGGGCAGTCGATCTCCGGCTGAGAGCAGATGTCCCATTGGGAGCATTCCTTTCTGGAGGAATCGATTCCAGTTTCATTGTCGCCATGATGGCAAAAAGCCATAACAAAAAGGTTCTTACACATACGATAGGATTCGAAGAGCAAGAGTACGATGAACGAGATTATGCTCGAGATACTTCACAACATTTTGAAACCTCACATTTCGAAAAAGTAATGAAGGTCGACTCAACAAAAGTGCTTACCGATTTAAGCTGGTTTTATGACGAGCCCTTTGGTGACTCTTCTGCGATACCTACATATTACCTGTGCCAAGCGACCCGGCAAAGAGTTACTGTCGCACTTTCCGGAGACGGTGGAGATGAGAATTTTGCTGGCTATAGAAGATATCGGTTTGCGATGGCTGAAGCACTTGTCCGAAATAAGATTCCTCGCCCCGTTCGGAAGTATCTGTTTGGTGGTCTTGGTAAGTTGTACCCCAAAGCTGATTACCTTCCCCGCTATCTTCGAGCCAAATCCACTCTCACCAATTTGTCGAAAGATCACGAACGCGCTTATTTTCTTTCACTTACTCAAAAGTCCTATCCGCTGTTTTTGAATAATGACTTCTTGTTCGGGCTTCGCGATTACGACCCTTACGTTCATTTTGAAGACACACTTCGGTCTACGAAAATTCAAGATCCATTGAGCCGTCTGCAGTACATCGACCTAAAGCTATATCTTTGCGATGATATTTTGGTAAAGGTTGATCGAGCATCAATGGCGCACGCATTAGAAGTTCGTGTTCCACTTTTAGACCACCATGTTGTGCAGTATGCGGCTACCCTCCCGTCTTCTTATAAATTATCAGGACAGTCATCAAAGGTCGCTCTTAAGAAAGCTGCAGAAGCCACTCTTCCTCGCCAAACGTTTGAGCGTGAGAAGCGTGGGTTTACAGTACCGTTACCTATATGGTTTCGAGGAGGCCTTAGACAAAGGGCGGAGAGTGTTTTTTTTGATTCTCCAGGCGGAAGGAGCGGTTTACTGGATCATGGCGGGTTGCAAAAAATGTGGAAAGAGCATCAGCGAGGTCTTCGAAACCACGCCACCTCGCTTTGGTCTATTTTGATGTTTGAGGAATGGGCTCAAAGATTCTTGAGCGCATCTTCGGGGGAATTACCGCATATTTCATACCAACCCACACAAATTCTCACGGTTTAGTAAGAGGATTCTCTTATTACATCGCCACTCCAGCCCCAGCACGCTAAATTTTGGCTCTATGATGTCAATGAAAGGTACACTACACTCGTAGAGTATCCATTTCGTTTTTAGGGTGAAGTTACAGTTTATTTAAGGTGAGCGGGAATCAACCAAATATCTCAGCGGCGAACGTAGCACGTCGCATCGCTGATGAAGTCGCGAGACTGCCTAATGATCTTGTCTCTTCTCTGTTCTTAACTGGAGATACGTTTGAAGACTTCGCTCAAGAGGCCACTGAGACGCTCGACGAAAATCATTTAGCCGTTATTGAACAGCGAATGAGTACGACACCTCTTCCCTTGATTCTCGCATTATTGACCGAATGTACTATTGAGCGTTTTTTTAGTCATCCAAGCTCCAAAGCGCTGCCGAGCACCATCGCTCGAGTTCAGAAATTAGTAAATATTATTCACCGCCTCGGCGAGTATGATGCGTCCGTTGTTCTCGTCAGGAGTATCGCCAGCCGTGCCGCACAAAGTGAGGACCTGACCGCTATGCATGCGGGTCGACATCTTCAAAAAGCATTGACCATGCCGGCAATTCTCGAGCTATTGGTCAACCGCCTCGAAGATCCTCAACACTTTTCTTCAAGACCTTCAATCCTTAGTTACTTGCAAGCGATCAGCGAGATAGGATTAGATGCACTGCTAGCTGCTCTAAATACGGTGAAGGAAAAAGAGACGCGTTCTCTTCTCATTAATATTATTTCAAAAAATCAGATTCCTGACCCGGAGCGACTGCTGCAAGTAATGCGTAATGCGAAGCCGATCGTGATGCTCGATTATTTTGATCTTGCACCATATGTATCTACCGAAGTTCTCGCCTCTTTAATTCTTGTAGCACTTGAGCAAGAGCACCCCGCTTTGATTATGCGGGTCTTGCGATTGCTTCCGAAATTCCCCCCCGGCGCGGCAGATAAACTTCTTGCGAAACACCTGGCGCATAAGCTTATGGAAGTACGAATCGTCGCTTACCAGGTTGCAGCGATTAGAAGAAGCCAGGCGTGTCGAGCAAGTTTACGATTACAAATACTTTCCGATGAAATTTGGCAATTAGAGCCAAAAGAGGTTCGTGCTCTTACTTGCGCATTTGCTGCGATTTCGGGGACAGATTCCATTTCGGCTCTTTCGAAGCTGCTCAAACCAAAAATGTTCCAAAAGAAAAATGTAGATGTCCAGCTTTCCGCTGCATTTGCCTTATCACAATTGAAGGACCCTAGAGCTCGAGCACACATTGAGAAAGCGGCCAAGAGCATGAACGCGAAAGTCAGGGAAGGTTGTAAGCGAGCGTTGGCGCCCGGGGCGGGCGAGGCAAATTTAGCCGCGACTCTTGGGAGCGATTTCGTAGAAAGAGGATTTGTAAAATTTGAGCCGAACGAAAAAGACTGGCTACAACGAATCATCGATAGACAGCGCAAAGAAAAAAACCTTTTGGTGGAAAATGCGCAGGGAGTTTATGATGAAGACCCTCGCGACACTCGAACCGAAGACGAGCTTTTTGCAAACGTACTGAGGCCTCATAATCAGCCAGATGAGCTTCCGACAAACCTAGTCAGTGCCCCAGAAGAGAAAGTCTCAGTGGGTAGTTCACCTTCTTCACAAGCACCGGTATCAGATCGAGAAACGGTTCCTGAAATGCCTGCAGTTTCCTTCGGCGAGCACGGCATGCTCTCGCAAATGAATCCGGAACCTTTGTCGATGCCGCAAGAATCTTTTTCCGAGGGCATCTCAGGTCCGAGTGCCAAAAACACCAGTGAGGCTCTGTCTTCAGAGTTAGAGGAGGACACAGTTCAATGGTCAGTCGGTAATGTCGAGCGAACAGCCTCATCAATTGATAACGCTGTGCCCGGGGTTGCAACAGAACAAGACATCCCCGTGTTTCTAAAACCGGACTCGCCATCGACAACAGGTGTACCGAGCAACGAGTTCGATGAGCGGATTCCAACTCAGCCGCGACGAACAGCCAGTCATCATTCGGTACCTCCACCACCGGGTGGACCCCTTCCAGGTGCTCGTTCTATAAATGCTGTAGGAGCCGATGGACATCCTCAACCTAGTCAAGGTCGTCACCGCTCTCAGTTCCACTCTCAAAACGAAGTCTCGAACAATGCGATGCGGCGACCAAACCCCGCAAGCGGAGTAGTAGAGCACTATCCACCAAATCCACATTTTGGTCGACCCGCAACCTCTATTCCTCCGCCCCCAGGTCAACAACCGCGGAATACGGACCCACAAAACGCTCGTACTTATCCAGAGATGCCGCAGTGGCAAGCGCCGCCTCCAGGTTGGTCCGCCCCAAGTAACGAACCGCCGTACCCCCGGCCGTTTAGCGATCCCGGTTCCCAGCCTAATCGTCAACCTGTGCGCCATCCGCAAATTCAACAACAGAGGGAGCGTCATTCTACGGGAGGTTTCCGTCCAAATTTTCCCCCTGCGCAGGCGCCGCAGGCTCCTGGTCCACACTCGTACGATATTCCTGCGGGACGCGAGCCCACGCGTCGAAAGCTCTCTGATGACTTTAAGAAGCCAAAAGTCGGCGAACGTCCACCTACTCGTGACGAGCAGCGTCCATTTACTTCGAAAAACGACTCCCGCTTTAAGAAATAGGTCAGCATCTAGTCGACGAGCTTCAAGGACTGGTCAATGGTGAGAAGTGAGTAATCGAGTATCTTTAGTCGAGAGTTCAGGTTGACTGATGCCTCAAATCGATAGTGTCCTTCTATGCTCGATTGAGTCCATAGCCCTATAGATTCGACCGATTTTTTATATCCTGAACGGGCGAGGTGACCTTCGATATTTTCATCAAATCGATACTGCACGCGTTCGTAGCGCGTCCTAACAAGTTCAGATGAGGGGATATCGAAACATAAATCTCTATGTAAACTGACCGGAAAATCGTGGAGCTGAATAATGTTTTGACAGGCTTGAATGAAGAGGTCTGACATTTGGACGGGTGGATGGACGTCCGAAGGCCATTTCTCTTCAATAGTTAACTGGATAACCTCTTCAGACTGGTAACGGGCGAGTTTAATACATAAGGTCGAATTTCCGTTTTCCAGAAAGGTTTCGTGCTCGTCCTCTTCGTCGACGATGGTCCAGCCGTCCCCCGTTGCACTCACAACAATGTCCTGTGCTACTTCTGCGGAGCCTGCACTGCGTTGGCGGTCAATGAATAGAAGACTACGGCACCGCTAATCATAAAAACCGCTTGTTTCATTCCATCGATCGTCGATTTCAACGAGACTAAGATGATTTGGTAGAAGGTCTACGAGCAGCTCTAAAAGATCGCCGCAATATCTCGTAACCTTCTGCCTTACAGCGCCATCCAATTAAAACAGATCCTCATCGTCAGCAACGATGTCGTCAATAGACAAAAGGAGATCTTCACTGTCGTCCGCCTCCGTTGCACTGTCCTCGCTGTTTTCAGACCACGTCTCACGAGCGAGCTCCTGCTTTGACATATTGATATGCTGCACCCGAACCTTTTCTTCTATGATGCCGTTAGCTGCGGATGAAGACGTTCTCTTGATCGCCACTTTCTGCAAATTAAGGCGAGCAAGGTTCTGAGCGTCGCCTCTTTTTTGCTGTGAATCAGACCGTTTCGCTTTTTCTCCTGTATCTGGCAAAGCAGTCAGTGCTCCGACGGGTAGCGGTAGAGGTTGTCCATCAGGGCTTGCCTCTGAACTTTCAATGGCGGGATGTTTGTCCAAGTTGGAGATCTTGGGTAATGCGTATATGTCTTGCTCTGATTCGAGATTGTACTTTGGTGCACCAGGTTCGTCAGGACCCATTCGCTCTTCTCGTGCTCGAAATTCGTCTGGTGAGCCAAACTCAATCTCTCCTGCTGCGTCGACTGAACTCTCTTCGGTTGCGTTTGACGGGGGAGAAAGTGAAGGATTTAGCGCGTCAAAAGGTTGAGAATCTATCGTTTCGAGAGGATCTGTTTCGAAAAGGATATCGGATGAGCTCGGGTTCGCCATTAAGCTATTCGCATCGATAGATATTGGTAAATCGTCTAGCCCTCCATCCTCACCAAGTTGATTGACAAGACGAGCAGCATCAAAAGCCATTTCTGTTTCTGCGTCATTGTTATCGATAGTGGGAGGAGTCGTGTTTGTATCGCCAGATGGCTCCAGAATATCTACCTCAAATGAAGGGTCACTTCGCTGGGGCTCTTCCTCGAGTTGGTTCTTTTTTAGTACCTGCGACTCCTCACTAATTACCGGAGACCATGTAAAAATATTACTGTCGTCAACGGAACTCTGTTGTGACTGAGCCATTGCCTTTAGCCCTGCGATACGAAGTTCAGTCGTTGAATCTTCCTCTAAAGGAAAGTCGTATGGATTAGGTGCTTGCGACATAGCCACTTGGGCACTGCCGTCTAGGCCAGCGATCACGCTTTCTTGCTCAGGGTCTGCGCGGATGGATTGCTCGGTATATTGACGAATAGCTTCGAGAAGTAATTGCGTATTGTTCTCAGTGATATTCGATGGGGCGTCGCTATCTTGATAAAGAATTTCAAAACGCCCGCGACCTGGTTTGGCAAGTTGATGAAAGTTTGCATTTCCGTCAGACGAATTTGGCCCTTTCATAGTCACCGACCTCACTTTGCCCAGACTCGTGATGACTTCGCCTGCGCGTCCATCCTCATAAGAGAAACTGACCACCGCGGTTTTCTGGGCCAATTCAATGCTTTGAATTACGTCTACAAAAGTCATGTCACTGAGCGGGCCGGATACGCCTATGTTATGAGACTTCGTGATTAGGGCTGCGGATGAGCGGCTAGGAAGGCGACTTAGTTCTCGTCGAGTTTTAGCGACGATAAATGGAAATTGACTGTCGTCTGAGAAAATGTCGTTTGCGCCGGCATTAATGATATTAACTTGCCTGTTTATGTCCGGGATATCTTCGAGAACATATAAGCAGAGGTTCTGGTTAGCTCGCCTCAGTTCTTCTACAAGCTTTAGAGTGTCTACATCGCCATTCGCGCAGTCGAGAATTGCGATTTCAGGTCGACGGCCGGTAATTTTTTCTACGAGCTGTTTGTGGTGATCAACGCCGACAACAGACATGATTTCATTCGAAAACTCTTGTTGTAAAAGTTTTTGAAGCTCATCATTTTGAAACACAATAAGAGTCACCTCTTTCGAGTAGTTTTCAAACTCTTGGGCTGGAAGCCTCATGTTAAACATAAGTGTTTCTTCTTCCGCCTTTCCTGCGTGATGATACCAGTGGTTGATGGCTTCCTTTATTTCGTCTTTCGTAGATAAGCTGATATCGAGTTCATTTACGCCAAGAATAATTTTTGCTTCAAGAAGGTTTCGTTCGTCAAATGGGTCAGTGACAACTAACCTGGCCAAACCTTCTTTTTCTGTTTCGAGATCCAGAGCAAGTACCGCCATAGACTCCGCTGCTTCGTATGGAAAGATCTCAAAGATAAGTGATGAGGGTGGCTTTCTCAATAGTTCACCCGGCTCACACACTTTGAGATCAATTTGCTCCGCAAGCGCCGAGATTAATGTTCGGTCGGAAATTACGCCTTGCTCGATTAGGATTTCACCAATTCGCCCCCCACGAGCGCGCTGCTGAGCGAGTCCTATATCCAGCTGCGAGACGGTTAGGTTTCCTCTATTTATAAGAATGTCACCCACAGGGGTTCGAAGTCCCGAAGTAGCACTAAAGCTGCTCGCTAATGATATTTTCGGAAGCGTCAGTGACCGAGCTCTTTGAACGTCGGTGCTTCTAGGCCTCGGACTATTTGTCCCGAAATGCCGGCGCATGTACACTGCAATGTCGCGGCGACTGATATGAACTTTTAGGTTATCGGCTACTTTTGTGAGCTCTCCTAGTAAAGAGCCAATCGTTTGATATCGGTTCTCTTTATCGCGTTCTAGAGCTTTCATGACAACCGCATCGATCTCTTCAGGGATTGTCTCGTTTACGGTAGACGGCGCAGGAATTTCTTGATTGAGAATTTTTGATGCCGCGTCTTTTGGGTTCTTGCTCCAAAAAAGCCGTCTACCCGTGAGTAATTCGTGAAGGACTACGCCAGCACTAAAGATGTCCGAGCGTTGATCGATTGCTTGCTTTCTAAGTTGCTCTGGCGACATGTAGCCAAACTTCCCCTGCACGCTTCCAGGGAATAGTTTCTCGATGCCGCCATCTGAAGCGAAGGCGCGGGCAATACCGAAATCTGTGACTTTGACCTCTCCCTCATATGAGATCAGAATATTTTGCGGCGAGATATCTCGATGAATAAGATTTCTCGGTTGACCGCTTTCATCTTGCAGTCGGTGAGCGTAGTCGATTCCGGTGAGAAATTCGATGGCCATACTGAGAGCCAAAGCCAACGGTATACATTCTTTTCGCCTAAAATTTCTTGCGAGTAATGATGCGAGATCTCGTCCATGAATGTATTCCATGGCGATATATACCTGGTCATCAACCGCGCCCAAATCGAGAACTTGAACCACGTTGAGGTGCTGAAGATTGGCTGCTAGCTTCGCCTCATGAATCAGCATTTCCCGAAAAGCTGCATGCTCGTTGAAGCTGGGCAAAATGCGTTTTAGCGCCACAAATTTTTCAAACCCAGAATA
Source organism: Myxococcota bacterium (assembly GCA_036337945.1). GTDB lineage: Bacteria > Myxococcota > Kuafuiibacteriia > Kuafuiibacteriales > Kuafuiibacteriaceae > JAYZDF01. Next base: position 26,405 of record JAYZDF010000104.1, on the reverse strand, counting down.
TCCTTGACGTTTCGCCAGAAAGATCTCTGCCATTCCTCCGTCTGCAATGTGGTCAAGAAGAACGTAAGAACCAAACTTCTGATTTGAACTTTTTCGAGGTTCGTTCACGCGCGTAAAGTCTAACGCTTCGATAGGCGGGGTTCCAATTCGCGAACCCGATCTTCTGCAAAACACGCAAACCTAGGGTTAACTAGAGTTTGGACCGGATGTTTTTGTGGAATGCTTGAAAAGGCATCGCCCCGAGGTATAGAAGAACCTTATGTTTTTTCGCCCTAAAATACTCGCTTTGAGCCTGATCGTATCCCTCGCGGGGTTTTCCTGCTCTGAAAGTAACGGCGAAAATCCATCCAGCGGCGCTGATGCTGGTGTGGAAGAAGTAGATAGTTCAACGGATTTGCCCGAGGCGGGCATTCCAGATTCAACCATTCTCAACTATGACGGAGGAATTCTTATTCGTCACGACGCCGGTGCGCCGAGGTCCTGCAACTCAACCTGCGATTGCTCACAAGGTCTTGCCTGTCTGGATGGCATTTGTTCGACAGCCGGGGTTGGACCGGTTTGGTGTTGCGACAATCAAGGTTGTCCGTCCGGGCAACCCTGTCTCGACCGAAACGAAACACCTGGAACCTGCCCCTTGGCTCCAGATGCCGGTCCAGATGCCGGTCCAAGAGATATTGGTGCGGGTGTAATCGGCGCCGGATGTGAGATGGATACAGATTGTGACACCTCGATGGGACTATCCTGTTGGACTCGTCAGGAAATTAATTTCATGTGGGGCGGTTATTGCACCGTAGAAAATTGCACGCCTGGATGTCCGCCGAATTCCTCTTGCATCAATATCAATATGCGCAACCAAACGTGCACCACCGATAACGATTGCATGACAGGTGAAAGATGCCAGAACAATCAGTGCTTCCGAATCGGATGTATGGGCAGCTGCACGACCGATCTAGATTGCCGTAGTGATGCTCACTGCTTCGCTATTCCTAATAGCCCGATCAGGATTTGTATCCCTAATTGCGGTGATGATATTTTCGATTGCTCTCCAAGAAATGGGACAACCTACTGCAGTCGAGCAACCGGAGTCTGTGAACCCACGCCGATGCAAACACTTGGCGCACGAGTTGGAGACCCATGTGTAGACAATCGTTCTTGCGGAGAGGGACAAGTTTGTATGGGTGAAAGAGGCTGGAACCTCACCGGCGGGCATTGCACTCGAATTTGTAGCGGTCTGGCCGAATCAACGCCGTGTGCGCCGGATGAAACCTGTCAAACTTTCGCAGGTATTGGAATGTGTTTCCGTAATTGTGATTCTTCAGGTCAATGCACCAACCGACCGGGAGCGATATGCGGTCGCCTCGACGCAACGTGGACGACATCTTCATGTATTCCTCAATAGGATTAAATTTTGACCAAAAGAAAATTACTCTATCTCATTGATGGCTCGGGATATATCTTTCGAGCATATTACGGCATTCGTGCGTTGAGCAGTCCCTCTGGCGAGCCTACCAATGCAGTTTATGGCTTTGCGAGTATGATTCAGAAAGTTCTCGACGAGGAGCAGCCTGAATATATCGCCATAATGTTCGATACAGCGCGGAAAAGCTTTCGTACTGAGCTTTACGAAGCCTATAAAGCCAACCGTCCTCCTCCGCCTGAAGACCTCGTTCCTCAATTTGCTCGTATTCACGAAGTGACTGAAGCGTTCAAGCTCCCGCTCTATAAAAAAGAGGGATATGAGGCCGACGATTACATTGCAACTTGGACTAGGCTGGCTCTCGAAAATGATTTTGATGTGAAGATCATCACCGGTGACAAAGATCTCATGCAGCTCGTGAACGATAGGGTAGAGCTATGGGAACCCATGCGAGAAAAACTATATCGCGCCAAGGAAGTAGAAGAAAAGTTTGGAGTCCCGCCGGAGCAAATCGGGGACCTGTTGGCACTCATGGGTGACGCCTCCGATAACATCCCAGGTGTTCGCGGAGTTGGCCAAAAAACAGCGGCGAAGTTACTCAAAGAACATGGAACTCTAGAAGGTGTTCTTGAGGCGGCGCAAGAAGGGCGGATTAAAGGAAAAATCTGTCAGAAAATCGCAGACGCTGTGGATGAGGCACGCCTTTCTCGAAAACTGGTCGAACTCGAATACAACGTGCAAATCGATGAACCGATTGAGAGTCTGAAATACAGTGGTCCTAACGTAGATGAACAAGTTCGTCTGTACGGCGAGCTCGGATTTCGGCGCCTACTGGCTCGAGCTGAAAGTGGCTCCGATAAAAGAGAAGAGAAGACCAGCTCTACAGCAGCGTCCAAACCAAAAGCGGCACAGACTCAAACCAATTATCGATTGGTTCGAACAAAAGATGAACTCGCTTCACTTTCTGCCGAAATCACCTCTAGTGCGCATATAGCTTTGTCAATGGAGTACGAACGTTCGCGAATGGTCGATACGCGTATTTTTGGATTTGGACTCGCTTGGTCGCCCGGTGAGGCTGTATACATTGCAACCGGAGAACTCACCGTATTGGATATTCTTGAATTCTTTCGGCCTTATCTCGAAGATAGCAAAATTGCCAAAACGTTTTCCTCTGCAAAGCAATGGTATGCCCTCGCGGAACTTTATAAGATGACCTTAGCCGGAGAGCAGCTTGATACTTCCATCGCGAGTTATCTCATTGATGCTGAAGATCGATACGAGTCTTCGAGTGCGATTGTTCATGGCCCCGATGACGGACCTCATGGCGTTGCAGATGTTGCTCGTAAGTTCCTGCAAACCACCAGTACTTCCCGCTCAAGCATTATCGGTACAGGACGAGACAAAAAGAAGGTTGAGGATTTGGCTCCCGAAGACCTGCTTCAGTTTGTCGCTCAACGGGCAGATATTGCTTTACAGGTCGCGCCGATTCTCAACGAAGAACTCACAAAAAGCGACCTATTGTCCGTCATGAACGACATAGAGATGCCTCTTGTTCGCGTTTTAGCGCGATTGGAGCTCTATGGTGTGAAGGTCGATGTTGCGTTTCTCAAAGGACTTGAGGACAATTTCTCGTCAGAGATTATTCGTCTTGAGAAACATTGCCACGAATTGGCAGGTCGAGAGTTTAAAGTAAACTCACCAAAACAATTACGAGAGGTACTCTTTGAGGAGTTAGGCCTAAAGATTATCAAACGAACTAAGACTGGACCGTCTACCGACCAATCTGTTCTTGAAGAGCTTGCTTCTATGCATCCTCTTCCCGGAACTATTCTCGATTTTCGGCAAATTACGAAACTCCAATCAACTTATGTTCAATCTTTGCCGAAAATGGTCTCAAAGGCGACGAACCGCGTTCATACAAACCTTAGTCAAACGGTAGCAGCGACGGGTCGTCTTTCGTCGAGCGACCCAAATTTACAAAATATCCCGATTCGAAAGGCGCTTGGTCGTGAGCTTCGCAAAGCATTTGTGCCTGAACCTGACCATAAATTGATTTCTGTGGATTATTCACAGATCGAACTGCGCGTATTGGCGCATCTTTGTGAAGACAAGATTTTGGTCGAAGCATTTCAAAATAATGCTGATGTTCATACTCGAACTGCGTCAGTGCTTTTTGAGGTACCCCCAGAAGATGTTTCTTTTGAGCAGCGCTCTCAAGCCAAAGCAGTCAACTTCGGTGTGCTTTACGGGATGGGTCCAGTAAGGCTTGCTCGAGAGTTGCAGATACCAAGGAGAGTAGCGTCTCAATTTGTTAAAGATTATTTTGAGCGTCAACCCGGAATTCGAAAGTTTTTCGACGAGACTTTGGAGCATGCAAAAGAAAAGGGCTTTGTGACAACGATTATGGGTCGAAGACGTTGGGTTCGAGAAATAGAGTCAAAAAATCGCGGTGCCCGCGCAGCGTCCGAACGTATTGCTATGAATACTCCGATTCAAGGCAGTGCTGCTGACCTCATAAAGCTTGCAATGATTCGAGTATCAAATCGACTCGAAGAGGATTTTCCTGAGGCCAAAGTATTGTTGCAGGTTCATGATGAATTACTCTTGGAAGCGCCGTCGTCAGAAGCAGAAGCAGTAGCTGAGTTGGTTAAAGTCGAAATGGAGCGCGCATTTCCATTGAATGTGCCGCTTTTGGCCGTCGCACATATAGGCGATAACTGGGATGAAGCGCATTAGGTTCTGCCAGCCGGTCCCGCATTTGTGATGGAAGTGATGAATGCGCCCCAACGAAAAATTTCTTTTCTGACCGCAACAAATTTAATCATTACCTCAATGGTTGGGACAGGTGTCTTCACCAGTACTGGATATCAGGCTAAAGATCTTGAATCTGTCTTGGCGATCTTATTCGCATGGGTTCTCGGCGGAGTAACTGCTCTATGCGGTGCCTTAACCTATGCTGAGCTTGTGACACTCATTCCAAAAAATGGAGGGGAGTACCAACTCCTTTCAAAAATTTATCATCCGTCTCTTGGATTTCTTATGGGATGGGTTTCTCTAACGGTGGGGTTTGGGGCGCCGATTGCCGCCGTTGCCTACGCTTTTGGCCAATACCTTTCGCAAATTCATCCGTGGTTTGCACCGCAAGAAACAGCGATTATCCTAATTGTTGCCCTTGGGGTTGTGCATACGCGAGCCAGTGAAAAAGGAATTCGTTTTCAAGACATTTTCACTCTTCTCAAGTTTGGCTTTGTGATTGTACTGATTATCGCTGGAATGTGGCAGGCCGATTTGTCTTTGCTCAACCAGCCGGACCAGAGAGCGTTTTCTGCAGCCATTTTTAGCTCAAAGTTTTCTATTGGCCTTATCTACGTTGCTTTTGCTTATAGCGGTTGGAACGCAGCGGCTTACATTGCTGGTGAGGTTCGTGATCCGAACAAAACTTTACCCCGTGCGTTCTTTTTGGGAACACTAATTGTCACCATCATATATGTCTTGATGAATCTGGTGTATCTCTCAGCGGTTCCTCTGTCCGAACTTGCTGGAAAAATTGAGGTTGGTCATGTTGTTGCCGAAGCACTTTTTGGACAAACAGCCGCGAAAGCAATGTCTGGCATCATTGCCCTCGGTTTATTGACGACAGTCGGTGCGATGATTATCAGCGGTGCTCGCGTGCTTGAGGCCTTAGGCGAGGATTTCCGAGCTTTGAGCTTCCTAGTTCGTCAAAGCCAAGACAAGCCTCCTGTGTTTGCCGTTTGGATACAAAGTGCAATTTCACTCGTGCTGTTGATGGCCGCAGGCTTCGATACCCTGATTGAATATACAGGTTTCACTGTGACAGCCGGCCTTAGCGTCACGATCTTTTCTATTTTCGTTGCTCGAAGAAAAAAGATGAACCGAGACGGTGCCTATCGCACTTGGGGCTATCCTTGGACCTCTATCACCTATTTCATTCTTTCCTTATGGATGTTGATCGGAATGGTTTTTTCACGACCATCTGTTTCACTGGCTGGGGCCGCGACCTTGCTGGTCGGTTTACTTCTTTATTGGGTAGTTCAAAGAGCAAATCCGTAGAAGTTTGGATTCTTGAGGGTAGGGATGTGTTGCCTCGGTAATAGCAAGGTTCGAATCGACCAAAGTTCTTTGAATATACGATACTGAGTGGTTCGATCTAGATAATCAACACCTGCAGAACCTCCAGTACCGACTCGCCGACCAATGACTCTTTCCACCATACGAGCATGCCTAGTGCGCCATAATACCAAAAGTTCCTCTAGTTCTACGATCTTATCAATCAGGGTTCGAGGCCATGCAAGAAGTGGTAGTTCTCGATAACTTTCTATGAACAAAAGTGCTGCTCGAATCCGTTTTGCATCCGCTCGCTCCTTCGGATTTTCGATATCGTTTGCGTTTAGGAATTCCTGGGCCGATTGACGAGCAGCAGAAAATCTGGGTGCCGCTTGCTCTTTCGTCATAAGCTGAGCATCCACAAATCGTTGAATTTGACTCTCTCCATGTTTTTCGACGGCCTTTAGGTAATCTTGAATGAATTCGTCGACCGCTTGCTCGTCATTCTTGTCTGAAGGCAGTGAACCTTGGATCGGTGTTCGCGCAAGCCAGTCATCGATCGCTCCCTTTAATGTTTTCTCCTGTGAAACGGCTTCGATCCGTTTTTGCGCCAATTTCGCCGAGGGAGAGGAAGAGCTATCAAGTTTCCGAAATTGCTCCAAAGGGTCCGGGAGTCCCAAAGCATCTCGATCTGACTGCTCAAGACCGAGGAGAATTTCTATTTCTCGCATTTGAAAAGATTGGAAACCGCTTGATGGAACCAGTTTATCGCGAAAGTCGAGAAAGCCCTGTGGAGTCATCGTTTCCATAACTTTGAACTGCGAGACGGCAAGATCCAAAATGGTATTTGTTCGGTCAAGATTGTGAACAACCATAGGTATATGTTCTTCGGGAACCTCTGGTGCGGCGAGATGATCACGAGCTAGCCGAACGTGTCGAAGTATGAGTTTGAACCATAGCTCGAAGCATTGATGAACAACGATGAAGTTGAGCTCATCAGCGAGTTGTCCGTCTTCATTCTCGTCGAGGCCCTGTTGTAAGTTCAGCAACTGATCGAGACCCAAATAATCCCAATAACTCGGCGGTGAATTTGCCATACGGGCAACCTAGCATCGCACGCGCCACCCGAAAAGAAGCGAACCTGTTCGCAAGTCGTATTTGAAAGGAATGATTGAATAGTGGTTTACGCCTAAAATTTCGTTCTGTATCGCAGACAAACTCGATGCCAGTTTGTCCTCGTGTTAGCGTCCGTTTATGGCGTCGTCAAAAACTAGAACCCTAGTTGGTAATAAACAGCGCCCGAAAGCTCTTCCAAGAAGACAATCGAGTGTTGGTAGTCATGAGCACTACTTGCGACGTGAACAAGAACTGGAAGACGAAATTGACGACCTTCAGCGCGAGCTAGAACGGTCTGAGAAACGAATAGAGGCGATGAAGGTCGTTCAGCAAACGCTCGCTTCGGGTTTAGACCCAAACAGACTCTTGATGCAGCTCATCAATCGGACGACTCAACTGCTTGGGGCAGACAGAACGACACTATTTCTTATCGATACAGATACCGGCGACCTCGTTTCTTCTGTGATTCAGGCGGATGAAATGAAGAACTTAGTTCTTCCGAGAGGAACAGGTCTTGCGGGGTGGGTCGCGGAGTCCGGCGAATCAGTACATATTGAAGATGCTTACAACGATAAACGCTTCAATCGAGATATCGATAAACGTTCGGGATACAGGACAAGGTGTATGCTTGTCTGGCCTGTGAGACATCCTCGCACCGACCAGGTCATGGGTGTCATTCAAGTTCTCAATAAGCTGATTGGAAATTTTGATAACCATGACAAGCGATTATTAGATTCAATAGCATCCTCGGTCGGGGTAGCCCTCGAGGTCATGCTTCTTTATCAAAATGTAGTTGAGCAGAACGAGACTATCGAAAGGTCTCGCTCAAAACTTCAGCTTTTATACGAAACGGAAACAATCATTTCTCAAGCAGTCGAACTGAACGAAATGTTCGAGGTCATTCTTGAAACGGCATTGGACCATTTGTTTGCTCGTAGTGCGCTTATTTATATGATCGATCAACAAAACGATTGTATTGAAGTCGCCGCCGCCGCCGGATCGAACCAAAAACAGCTCATGCGATTATATCCCGACGTTGACGACCCGGTCTTATCTGTCGTCCTTCATGACCAAGAACCTTGTATCTACAATGAAATCGAAGAGGGAGAGATCGTTCGTGGCCGTATTCGTCTTCGTTCATTGCTTGCTGTGCCGATCCGGAACCGCAATGGCGATCTTTTAGGAATTTTGGAGCTCATTAATCGGAAAGTTAAGCGGCCATTTGGCGCTGATGCTGTCCAAGCTCTTTCAGTCGTTGCCGGCCAGGCAGGTAGGGCCATTTACGCCCTTCAGCAAAGGGATGAGCGCGAAAGAGCCTCTCGACTTGCGAGTATTGGCGGTATGTTGTCCGGAGTAGTTCACGATATTCGAACGCCAATGACTCTTATCACCGGATATAGCCAACTGATGGCGCGGTCTTCCGATGAGGAAGCACGAGACGAATACGCTCGCGAGATTAAGAAACAAGTTCAAGTCATGAATTCTATGACAAAAGAGCTTCTCGGATTCGCTCGAGGAGATCACACTATCCTTGTCCGTAAAGTGTACCTGGAACGTTTTATGGAAAATATGGAAAAGCATTTACTTCAAGAAATGAAAGGGACAGGCGTGCAACTAAACTTTCGAATTCGTTATAAGGGACCAGCGCGATTTGATGAAAATAAGATGCGTCGTGTTTTCCATAATCTCGCAAGGAACGCCTGTGAAGCTATGCCTGGCGGTGGATTGTTCGAGGTGATCGTTTCGAAACGAATGAACCGCTTACGATTTGATTTTATAGATAATGGACCAGGTATTCCGGATGAGGTGAAGACGAGATTATTTCAGCCGTTTGCAACTTCCGGTAAAAAAGGCGGTACAGGATTAGGCCTAGCCATGGTGAAACAGATCGCAGAAGAGCATCATGGAAAGGTAACGTTTAAGTCGTCACCTGATGGCACAAAGTTTTCTTTTGTGATTCCTTTAGAGACTTCGTAGCAATTAACGACCTTGAAGGAGCGCATCGATTGTTGCTTGATCAGCGCCCGGAAATTCATAGTCGTCTAGTTCAGACGGTTTGACCCAGCGAAAATCGTGAATACCAATTTTCTTGATATTTTCATCGGCGGTAATAAGTTTGCAGCGGTACACGCAGAAGTTGATGATGTACGCCGAGTATTCGTGCGTCACAGCGACAGAAGCCTCACCAACCTCGACCTCAATTTCCATTTCTTCGTGAAGCTCTCGCCCAAGGGCTTCTTGGTCGGTTTCGCTTTCCTCTACTCTTCCACCAGGAAACTCCCACAGTAAGGGAAGCGAGCTCGAAGGTTTTCTTTGGGTAATGAGGTAATGGCCGTCCCGTTCAATTTGAGCGGCAACTACTCGAATCTGTCGTTTCGTCATTTTCGCGGGAAGAATGCCATAAGTGATTCACGCAAACCACGAATAGCGTGACATCCATCGCCAATTAAATCGTAGTAGACCTGTTTCTTTACGTTTTTGACGCTTTCCAGGTCGAGATAGTTCACAGCTAAGTCGTCGATAGTAGAAACAAGATCCTGAATTATACCTTTCACAATCGCCCGACTGTTATCGTTTACAGGGTAAATTCCCATGCGTTGACTTTGGCTAAGGGTTTCTAAGAGATGTCCATAGAATTTGAGTTCCTGAGCCTGAAGGAGCAGTGAGTACATGGGATATTGCCGCTTCATATTTCTATAAATTGAGCGTTCGGCTTTCCAGCGAAAAAGGATCGTTTCAAGCTGAGTCTGTGCCCGTGCATTTACCTTAGGATCGCGTAGAAGCGATGCACCAAACAAGGCCGCTTGAATCATATGTAGACCTCCGCAGGTGTGCGCATAAATAAGTTGTTTCTTCTTAACGACTTTGTCGGGCTGACCTTTTCTCATCAGCTCCGTGAGAAAAGCTTGCTGTGATTCGACATAATTGAGTGCGTTTAGCGCCAGATTTTTAGAGCTTTCGCTTTTCGGCTTGGCGCCTGCGTGAAGAAGAGCACTATAGGTCCAAGCGAAGTCATGCCACTGTTTGGGTGTTTCAGGTAATACTGCTTCCATGCGGACTCGTTCGACCAAATCCTTCATCGAAATTTTTTCGCCCGTCTTGAGTTTGAAAGTTTTAGTCTGAACGACACCTGCCTGCAAAAGCGAGCTAGCCATTAGGTTGTTGTGTGGTTCAACTGGGTGATCCTTTGGGGTTCGGGTTGGGAAGTTCACGGATCGGTTTTTTCCTTTGCCTTCAAGTTGGGCAAAGTCTTCCACCATGACATCGATGGCCAGTCGTCCATTGGACGCCTTTAAGTTCGGACCGAAAGCAAGGATACCGTGTGCTAAGGCCCATGGGTTCTCAGGATTTGACGCCCCTCGGATAACATAGCCTTCGAGTCTTTTGAGTCGAGTCTCCGCTTCTGTACGAAACTTGCTAAAGGGGTCCGTATCTTTCTTCGTGGGTTTTTTGGTCACTTCGACGCTTGAATCTGGTCTTGTGACCACTTTTGGCGCCTCTTTTTGCGATTGACACGCAACCAAACCCCAAAAAAATAGGGATTTTATGAGAATTCGATAATTCAAACCGTCAAGACCCTAGCATGTATCACATTTCTTCGTCTTCCTGCTTGACGCTGATTGTCGACTCGGTGCAAAGTCCGCGCACATTTTCTGTGGGGCTCTTAGCTCAGTTGGTAGAGCAGGGGATTTTTAATCCCAAGGTCACAGGTTCGATCCCTGTAGGGCCCATTCAGTACTTCCCCCAGACAAGAAATCGTTCATAACACGCACACTGGTCCTCGACAAAACCCGAAATATTTCGGACGATGCCCCAGCGATGTCTAATAATCCCTCGCTTGAAGAACTCAAGTCTCAATTGTCCGAAGCTCGTAAACAGCTAAAGGACCTTCCGAGTGCGGACACAACCGTCGAGTCTGCGCCTGAAAACGGTGAAGAACAGACTGCGCAAATTGCGCAGACTCGTGAAACGATCATTGAACATGCCGCGGCCGCGCGCATTGAAGACTCTACTCGTGCTTCTCGTAGACCTGCAATTCCGCAGTTAGCGAGTGATCGCCCAGTCAATGGTCAATTGCGTGTAAAAGGGGGCGCACGGAATGTTGCTACTTCAGGTTTCAACCGAAACGGACAATCGAATTCATCGACATCGACAATCTCTACACGTGACGCGTTAGCGCTCAAAAAAGAACGTAATAAACTTGAGCGCGAACTTCATTCAGCGAGAGCAGAGCTGGCAAGAAAAGATAGTGAGCTTGCTGCATGGCACGACCGAGAAGTCGACCTCGAAATGCGAATCGTTGAGGTCACGGAAGAACTCAATGAAATGCAGCATCGCGTCTCTACTTTACGAACTGAGCTGGCAAGTAAAGATGCTCGGTTGTCTGAAAGTAGCCGTGTAAATGCTGAAATTACCGAAGAACTGGAAGAAGCTCAAACACGCGAAACAGAACAAGCCGCTCAAATTTCTGCACTAGAAAAGCAAGTTTCCTCGCAGTCCGATGACAAGATTCGTCTGCAGAATTCTTTGACTGAAGCACAAGAATCTAACAAGTCGTCCAGCGCACGAGTTAATGAGCTCAATCAAAAACTCATTGAGACGCAGGGCGAGTTATCGAAGATGTCAAATGAGCTTGCAGCAACCTCAGCGGAAGCTGCGAACCTTCGCCAACAAGTCAAAGTTAAGTCAGAAGAGTCTGACGAACTCGGCCGGATCATTTCTAAGCAAGAAGGCGAACTTGCTGCAGTGACCGCGGAAACGATGAATTTGCGTGAGCAACTGAAAGCGAAGAATAGTGAATCCGAAGAAACCAGTCGGTTTATTTCTAAACTCAAGAGCGACCTTGCTGCAGTGACCGCTGAATCTGAAAACCTCAAAGAGCAGATCCGTACGAAGTCGAGCATGCTTCAAGAACTTGAGGAGCAGCTCAAGTACCGAACGTTGGAGGTCGAAGAATCAGATCGCCACGCATCTAAACTCGAAGCGGACCTCTCTATGACTACCCGCGAACTTGCAGAACTGCGCTCTGCGGCCGAAGAGTCCGAGAGTGAGCAAATTCGTTTGGAGCGAGCTGTCGAGCACCTTCGTGGACGAGTCGACACAGATGAAGCTATTCGCGAGAATACCATTCGGGCTCTTGAGCACGGTCTGTCTTTACTTCGCCAGGTCGATTAGCCAAGAACGTCGAATTTTTGACGATCTTTCCTGTTTTTTGACCGAAGCCCTTTCTCGTTCGGAACAAAGCCAAGCTTATTTGAAATTCTGCTGAGATATAATGCGGGTTTATACCCATCCTTACGGTGTTTGTGTCATTTTTATGACAGGTGAGGCCGTTGTATGGCGTCAAAAAAGAGGTGAATCTCGATGAAGACGCCAGATCAGACGTGGGATCGATTGGCACGGGCATTGCTTCTTACTCTGTTCGTCGAATATGAGCACGTCCAAGCCCGATAGTTTGCGGAGTCTTCTAAGGCTGGTTGATGGTGGTGACACGGGTGAAGAACCGGTCCAACCCTGGGACTTGTCTCTTCAAGACACGACCGGTGTCATTGATTCGCTCAGGCAAGAAAATGAGGAACTTCGAAAACAAGTGGCCTCATTACAACGCTTTCAAGAGTTAGCGTATATTGATCCTCTGACCGGCCTGCGCAATCGGCGGTATTTCGACGAAAGATTGCGTGAAGAATGTGATCGAGCCTGGAGAGAAACGTCGACGAGCGTCTCTTTGCTGGTCATCGATATTGATGAATTCAAAGCCATTAACGATGTGCAAGGACATGTCGTAGGTGACGATGTCCTGCGTTGGATTGCCTCTTTCCTCACCGCAAACATTCGCGTTCATGACGTTTGCTGTCGGACTGGGGGTGATGAATTTATGGTGATACTAACTCACGCCGACCGAAATGAATGCCAACAGGCCATTCAGAGAATCAAACGCAATCTCCGACGGGCCCAAATAAATTCACCCTTTGATTTCGAAGTTTTTTTGAGTATCGGCTCTTCCACTTGGCCTGATGATGGAACGACTAGAACAGACCTCATCCGAAATGCTGATGCAGCGATGTATCGGGACAAAAAGTCTAGACTTCGTTCCTATCCGCATCTCTACCCCGTTTCTCCGCAGCATTAGTCCCCCGTCTCTACCTCGTTGTGGCGCATGTGTTTGCCTGCACATGCGCCGCAGCGCATCCATTTCGATAGAATAACTCCTGCTGCTTAATTTTTTTTTTTGATCAAAATTTTGACCGATCACCCAGACCCAGGCAGAGTGGTGTCGTGCATTTGCCTACATCACCTACATATGCGCACCCTGTCGTGCTTCAGTCTGCTAATCGAGCAAAATCGGCGAGCAAGACCAGTAAGCCGGTGCAGTCCCGTCAAGCCACGAATAGTGAATATTCGTGGGAGTGGGACCTAACCACCGGAAAGTTCTCCCTGCCGAAGCGGTTGTGCCAGGATTTGGGCTATCGACCGAGCGAAGTGGATGACCTTGTTGAGGCATGGTTTGCACTGATTCATCCGGGTGATTCAGAACGCGTCGCCAGCGCTGTCGACGACATTCTCACTCACTCTTCCGAGAACATTGAACTTCGACATCGAATGCTTCAGAAAAATGGAGATGTTCGATGGGTAGACACCACTGCCGCTCTCGTTCGCGACAGCGATGGTCGACCCCTGTTGCTCAACGGTACGAAAACACTCATTTCTCCCAAACGCCAACCCAACAATGACTGGGAAAATCCACAAGATATCTTGAACCGACCAGCATTCTTACGCCTGCTTTCACAAACTTTAGAGTCTGCGTATCAAGACGATAAGTCTGCCATCGATGTACCTAAGGTTCTTGTTTTGCAACTGACACGCTACGCACAAGTCAAAGCCGCTTTGGGTGCGCGCGCCGCAGAGCTTTTGGTTCTTGAATTCGGTCGACAACTAAAAGCAGCTCTACCTTTGAAACAACGGAGCAGTGTTGCGCGTCTTGACGAGTGTCATCTGTCCCTGATCGCGACTCAAGCTACCATTGATGAATGCGTCAAAGCAGTGAGTATCCTGACAAAAAGACCTCTTCGGATTCTTGGACGTGATGTGTTCGTGCCCGTCAACATGGGGATCAATGATTGCACCTCTCGAGAGCAAACGCCTGAAGACGTCGTTCGAGACGCACTCGTTGCCGCTTCTCAGCAGAATATGAAAACCCATGATCAGCCGACAACGTTTGCGCAGAACATGCGCGTAGAATCTTTAGAGCGCCTTAACCTCGAAACCGATTTACGTTTTGCAGTGCAAAACCGCGAATTCGAATTGCACTATCAACCTATTATCTCACTAAGCTCCGGCGCGATCATTGGGTTTGAAGCTTTACTGCGATGGAAATCACCAGTCCGCGGTTTTGTCAGCCCAGAGCATTTTATACCTTTGGCTGAAGAGACTGGTCTGATCAATCCAATCGGAGAGTGGGTCCTATGTGAAGCCGTCAACGAATTAGAACGACTTCATGATTCAGGACTGCATAGTCCTCACTTGAGCATTAGTGTGAATCTTTCCGCGTGCCAGTTTTTTCAACCAAGTCTCCTCAAAACTCTCAAGCGTTGTTTATCGACCTCTCGGATCAAACCAAGCCAACTTATTCTCGAGATCACGGAATCTGTGCTCTTAGACAATAATGATGAAGCAACGAAAATTTTCGATCAATTGCGAGGTATGGGCGTACGATTACACATGGATGATTTTGGTACTGGATACTCGTCTCTCAGTCTTCTTCGTCGTTGTCCTGTCGATAAATTGAAAATCGATCGTTCTTTCGTACGAAGTCTTACCCACAACGAAGCGGATCAAGCGATTGTTCGAGCGATCATGACTTTGACGCAAAGTTTGGGCAAGAACGTCATTGCAGAGGGCATTGAAACTCATGAACAGCTTCAGTATCTGCGTTCGCTGGGGTGCACCTATGGTCAAGGCCACTATTTTGCAAAGCCAATTCCTGCTCCTTCGTCCTGGGTGAAGCAAGCCGCAAATACCCCTCAAATAGGTGCTTCTGCCAGTTGAACACCTTTTTCGACCTCAGCAAATCAACCGAATCGTTCAAAGTCTAAGTCGACATTTATGATAGTCTGCGACGTGTGGGCCCCGTAAAAACAGCTTTCGTGAAAACACTTTTTCGCACCTTCCCATTACAATTTTTATTCACACTGACGGGCTTGTCTTTTTCAATACCCGCTTTCGCGCAATTGCCCACCACAATTAACCTAACGGCGACCGTTCGAGATTTTCGAGATAGCCATCCTGATTTTCAACGTGTCGTTGGAAACGACCGCGGAATTGTGGCGAGTCGCGTTGGTCCTCGCCGAAAACCTGTTTATAACCATGCTGGCACTACGCTCACCACATCGGGCCAAGCAAACTTTGACCAATGGTACCGAGACGTACCCAACGTTAATCAATCGACAGACATCACCATCACCCTTGAAGACAACAATGCTGACGGCATTTATACTTATAACAACTCAAGCTTCTTTCCCGTGAACGGACAGCTATTTGGCAACCAGGGTCGAAATAATAATTTTCATTTTACTACTGAAATTCACGCTTGGTTTCTTTATCAAGGCGGAGAAACATTCACTTTTACCGGAGATGACGATGTATGGGTTTTCGTAAATGGGCAAATCATTATCGACCTTGGTGGCGTGCATGGCGCGCAGTCTAGTTCAGTAAATATTGATTCGATCGCAACGCAGTTAGGATTACAAACTGGAGAGATTTACGCTTTCGATATGTTTCATGCTGAGCGACACACGACCCAATCAAACTTCCGAATTGAAACAACAATATTCTTTGGTGAGCTCGGGGAGGTAACGTCCGACGGGGTACCGGATTACCAAGATAATTGCCCTTCATTATTTAATCCAAGCCAGTCAGACACTGACGGGGACTATCGCGGCGACAATTGTGACAACTGTCCTCAGACCGCGAACGGATTGCAAGAAGATAGCGACTCAGATTTGGTCGGAGACATTTGTGACAATTGTGTAAGCATATCGAATCCACTCCAAGGTGATGTCGACGGGGATTTAGTTGGCGATGTTTGCGACGACGATAGCGATTCAGATGGAATTCTAAATGTCGACGAAGGCCCGTTGGGAACAAATCCTTTATCCCCTGATACAGATAGCGACGGACTATGCGATGGCTCAATCGATGTGACAATCATCGCGCCATGCTTGGGTGGTCCGGACAACTGCCCAGTCGATCGTAACCCTACTCAGGCAGATATAAATCAAGACGGCATTGGGGACGCCTGCCAAGACAGTGATGGTGATGGACTAACGGATGCAGAGGAAGATTCTAATGGAAATGGGGTCGTAGATACTGGAGAGCTCGACCCATTTTTACCGGATAGTGATGGCGATGGTGTCTGCGATGGACCGGTTATTCCTCCTTCTGCAAATTGTATGTTTGCTGGGGATAATTGCCCAGCTCTCTCAAATCCGCTCCAGGAAGACAGCGACTTAGATGGACGCGGCGACGTTTGTGATGATGATATCGACGGCGATGGAATCACTAATACCGTAGAAACTTCTTCAGGTACGAATCCTCTAAACCCGGATACTGATTCCGACCGAGTCTGCGACGGAGCGGTTGAGGTTTTTGTGATCAACGCATGTGGTGCTGGACCGGATAATTGTCCGACGAATCCAAACCCTTACCAAAGTGATTTTGACACTGATGGAATAGGGGATGCTTGTGATGACACAGACGGTGATGGCTTGCTCGACTCTATCGAAGATCGAAATACCAATGGGAACGTCGACCTGAACGAAACCAGCCCGCTGTTGGCCGATACGGACGGAGACCGGATCTGTGACGGACCGATCCTCACATCTACCGCGGTGTGCGATGATACGAACGATAACTGTCCTTTGATTTCAAATACGACCCAGCTCGATTTAGATCAGGACGGCGAAGGGGACGAATGCGACTCTGATATCGATGGAGACGGGCTCTTTAATATCGTGGAGACCTCTACCGGCATGAACCCACGAAACCCCGACACCGATCAAGACGGTATTTGTGATGGTTCGGTTTCCGTTATGATTATTTCTCCGTGCACCGGAGGTCCAGATAACTGTCCGCGTACTCCGAACTCGAGTCAAAGTGATCAAGATTCAGATGGCCTAGGAGACCTTTGTGATCCTTCCTTTATTCCTGACGCTGGTTTCTCTGATGCTGAAGTTTCTGATTCATCCCTTATCGACAGCTCTATGAGTTCGTCACCAGATGGATCTATTCAGTCATCTGACGCGGAGGACTTACCTGATTCAGATGTTGCACTAGACCAAGGTGTCTTTGAGCCTACGGATGCTCAAACCAACGACGATTGGGCCCAAAAAAGGGATGCCGGTCCCGCAATTCTACCTGTAGCACCCGTGATTGCTTCCGATTGCAGCTGCCGTCTTTCCTCCGACGATCAATCTTCAAACATCTCCGTTTGGCTGTCGCTCTTCTTGCTGCTTTTTACCGTACGTCGTCCGGGCAATCGAATATTGTTGAGGAGTTCAGACGGAAGGGATTGCTTTAGTAATTTCGATGTCACAGATGGAATTCCGAAACTGGAGAGTTCATCTAGTTTGATCTGTCGAAATGAAGCTGGGACTGGGTCGGACGAATACACGCGAACAAGATCAATATAGACATCTCGATGAGTTAGCACATGCTTCAACCCGCCAAGGTTAGTGGCTTTATCGACGCTCCATTGCCATATACGTTCAATTTCGTCGTGGACAGCATCCGCTTCAATTTTTCCCTCTAGCAGAGGCAAGCACCATAGATCCGCGAAAATCCCTTTCGCTGGTCTTTGGACCATTGCAACACTACGTCCCTTAATCAAAACGATGGCAGTGAAGTGAACCGATTTGCGGACGGTTCGCTTTTTGGGTGGCGGTATCTCGGATTGCCAATCTTTTTTCGCAGCAACGCATTCATCACGGACCGGGCAGCTTTGGCATAGGGGAGACTTGGCTTTACAGACTAACGCTCCCAGCTCGATGAGAGATTGTGTCCAATCTCCAGCCCGAAAAGGAAAATCGGGACCTAGTTTTTCGCTCGCGAGGTTGTCAGCAATTTGCCAAATCGACTTCTGACCAGACCCCTTGGTGACGTCATCACGAATCCCATCGAGACGGGCAAGGACTCTTTGAACATTACCATCCACTGCGGCAGCGTGTTCGTTGAAAGCGATAGATGCGACGGCTCCAGATGTATAGCGACCAAACCCAGGAAGTTGTTGAAGTTCAGACGCGGTCCGTGGCCAGATGCCTTCGCGCTCTTTCACCAAAAATTTTGCCGCTTGATGCATGAGTTTGGCTCTACGGTAATACCCTAGACCTGACCAAGCCGCGCGAACCTCTTCATCTGAGGCTTCTGCCAGGGAGTGAAGGTCAGAGAATCGATCGAGAAAGTCCTGAAAATAGGGACGGACCGTTTCGACCCGTGTTTGCTGAAGCATTATCTCAGAAATCCAAATCGCGTAGGGGTCTGTCAGACCGCGCCATGGAAGATCGCGTTGATTCTCAAAGTACCAATTTAGAATCGCGGTCTTTATTTTTGTGTATTGATTCACGTGAACAGTCCACCGACGGACCTAGCCTAGGACAAGCGCATGCGTTACACCAAGCATATGATCATTCGTTATTACGTTATTTTCATGGTCACTGCTTTATCTGCCTGCGGGGGCCCGAAAGCGGTCAAACAACCTGCCGCAACTGATTGGGGAGTCCAGTACCAAAAAACGGAATTAACGGTCGATCAGGTCCGAGCCACGATTTCTGATCAAGCGCCTGCGTTAACAGCCTGCTTCAAAAGGGAAAAGCTAAGTTCAGACGTCCTCGCCTCCTTCGTTTACGAGCTCATTATTCCTAACGATGGAACCTTACACCAGGTAAAACAGCTAAGCGCAACCGGCCCAAACCAGCTGATTCTCGCTGAATGTATTCACACAGTTTTGCAAAAACTCAAATTTATTGCTCATTCCGGGTCACAGCTACGTGTTCAAGTCCCTATCAGTGGGCAGCAATTGAAATAGGAAGGGCGGCCCTGGCGACTATAAATCGACCTACACTGATTTATTGACCTCGACTCATCTCAATGTGAAAAGCTGTGGTACACTCTGACTCATCTATGGCTGTGCCTACCGTCATGAATGAAGATCACTTCCGGGTGATGAGTGAAATCTGCGCGAATCTTTGTCGAGACGCCAATGCGAGAGCGATTTATGTCATCGATAAAAATGGCCAACTCATCGCGACCGCTGGAGAGTCAGAACGTTTTGACAGTACAGCATTAGCATCATTGGTCGCAGGAGAGATGGCTGCGACTGGTGGTCTCGCGAAGCTCATTGGAGAAGAGGACTTCAATGTCTTGTTTCATGAAGGTGTTCGTGATCACGTACATATTTCCTTGGTCGCGAATCGCGTGATTCTCGTAGTGATTTTTGACAATCGCTCCAGTCTAGGCCTGGTTAGACTTCGAGTAAAAAAGGTTTCCGCGGAGCTCAGAGAGATTTTTGAACGTATGCTTCACGAATCGGAGCTGCCCGGAGCAAATCCTGTTTTTTCAGAAATAACCGAACAGGATATTGACAGTTTGTTCGAATAGAATTTTTGCAGTAGAGAAGGTGTGCAGTGGCGCTTATTAATCTAAAGACACGGGAAATTAACTGTAAGGTTGTCTATTACGGACCAGGTCTGTGCGGGAAGACGACGAATCTTCAGTACGTTTACAACAAAACAAGCCCTCAGGTTAAAGGGAGAATGATCTCTTTAGCAACAGACACCGACAGAACATTGTTCTTTGATTTTCTCGCACTAAACATGGGCGAAATACGCGGCTTTAAGGTTCGACTTCAGTTGTACACCGTACCCGGTCAAGTTTTTTACGATGCCAGCCGTAAGCTTATTCTGAGATCTGTCGATGGAGTTGTTTTTGTTGCGGACAGTCAGATTGAAAGAATGGAAGCGAACCAAGAATCCTTCGATAATCTCTCGGTGAACCTGAGCGAACATGGGTACGACCTTCAAAAAATCCCGCTTGTGATTCAGTACAATAAAAGAGATTTACCAAATGCGGCGCCTAGGGATGCTATGAGCCGTGTCTTGAATCCTATGGGGCGACCAGAGTTTGAAGCTGTGGCCACAAATGGGTCCGGCGTTTTTGACACCCTCAAAGCCGCGGCAAAACTAGTTTTGAGGGATATCAAGAATAAGAGTGAAGCGCAGCAGCTTTAAGATACACAACGAGCGTTGGCACTCTATTCTATTTGAGCGAGGATATCGCTTACCAACAAACGCGCTGTTTCATCAGCTCTCGATTCGATCTGCTCTTCAACTTTCTGCTTAATTTCGCTGTGTTTATTCAGAAACGTTTTTAGGTCGCTGGCACGAAGGCTTAACACTTCACAGTCTTCCAGAGCATGTACCGTTGCAGTTCTTGCAATACCTTTTAGCGCAGCGATTTCTCCAAAAATCTCGCCCGGTCCCAATTCTGCCAGGTTTAGCAACTCATTCGCTCGCGTGGATGTTACTCGAACGGTTCCCGCTTTTATCGCGTACATGGAATCACTGATTTCGCCTTCTCGAATAATGACGTCACCGGATTTAAAATCTCTGAATTGGAATTTTTGCGCAAGTCGCCGGCGATAAACGACGGACATTGAACCGAGAAGCTCGCTTTTAGCAATCAGTGATTCCGCAATTCGAGAAATGTAGAAATTTCGTAAAATAGATTTGATTGCAGGAGATTGGTCGAGAAGCTGGTTAAAGTAATCTTTTTCGAGAGAAAGGATCCAACTCTGTTCCGTGGTTTCGATTGTGGACTCGTGTGGTAGACCACTGAAAAAAGATTGTTCGCCAAAACAGTCACCATCAGACAGAGAAGTAAGATATACTCTTTTGTCCTCGTAGTTTTTCGTCGAAAAGATGACTCGACCTCGTCCAACCCAATAAAAAGAGTGACCCGAATCACCAGCGCGAATTAGTGTTTGGTTGGGTTGAGCATCAATAAACTTGAAATTTTCAAACATAAGCTCAAGTTGCTCTGGTGATAATTTTCCCAGTAGCTCAGCACGTTGCGAGCCAGGGCTTGTCTGGGAGAGGGGTGTTTCGTCTTCGAGTAGAACAAGATATTCCTCGAATGGCTCATGTGCTTGGCCTGTCAAGATGAGCTCATATAGTTCTTCATTTGAGAGTCCAATCAGTTTCGGAAGTTTCTTCGCGCAGGCTTTGACTCGCTCAGAATCGAAAACTTTGGTCGTTAACCGTGTCAGAAGGGTAAGCGCTTGAACAATTAAGCCGGACTGCATAAATTTTGCCGCGGCCAATTCGTAGCCCGCGAAACCTTCAAGTGGGCGCTGAAGCTCAAAATAACAATCTGCGATATCTGCGAGAATCCAAAGGCTAGGAGATTCGGCAAAAGTAATCTCGAGCATTCGTATCTTTTCTATGACCTGCTCGTCTATTTGTCTTACGGCATGAAGCGTAGAGCTGATTTCACTTTCCAGTCCTTCTGTAGGTGTCAGTTTACCCGTGTTCTCGAAGTGCTGTGCCCGTAGGGGTTTGGAGGATTCTCGCTTTTCGAGAGCATTCAGAATACTCGGGTTTGGATTGTCTAGTATCGTACTTACTAATTCAGCTAAAGACAGAGCATTCTGCCTCGGGTATTTCGCGCGTAGAATATCTGAAAGTCGATCAGCAACTTCGCGTGCGGTCGTGATTCGTGCTTGCGAATCACGAGTAAGAATTTGCTCCAAAAGTTCTTCGAGTTCTTTGGGTACTTTTGAATTATATTCGCTGATCGGCGGGATTCGGTCTTGGATAAGAGCGGCAAGGGTCTCTTCGTCCGTTTCTCTAGAGAAGAGTCTTTTGTTGGCAAGCAGCTCATGAAGAATAACACCGCCACTCCATATATCTGATTGAGGTGTAGACGGTTCACCTCTGGATTGCTCTGGCGCAATATACGCCAGCTTTCCTACCACTTCTCCTTCTGTTTCGGTTTCAAGTTTCTCGACGGCTTTGGCGATGCCAAAGTCACTGATTTTCACTTGCCCTTCGTAGGAGAGCAAAACGTTATGGGGACTAATATCTCGATGGACAACGCCCGCGGCTTTTCCAGTATGGTCTTTTTTATCGTGAGCGTAAGCCATTCCTTCGTAGACCATTTTCATGATGTATACGGCAGCCTCAACAGGGATAGGTCTGTTGTGGTTTCTTGCCGCGGAGTTGAGGTAAGCGAGGTCAACTCCATCGACAAATTCCATTGCGATATAATAGTTTTCGTCGACGCGACCAAAATCGAAGACATGCACAATATTGGGGTGGTTGAGAGCAACCCAAAGTTTTGCTTCCTCGATGAATAATGAAACAAAGCCGCTATGGGCGCTCAGTTTCGGATGCATGCGCTTAATGGCGAGTAATTTCTCAAAGCCACCAATAGACGACGATCGAGCAAGGAAAACTTCCGCCATTCCGCCCGAAGCTACCTTTTGGACGAGTCGGTACTTTCCGTAGACGCCTTCGCTCGACATTTAATGGCATTCCTAGCACGCATTCAGCTTTGTGGCATTGACAGCGGGTCAGTCTCCGAGAACTATCAAACTCAGATGGAAAAATATACGAGACAGTTCATCCTAGGATTATCACTACTCACTCTCGCTTGTGGCTCTGATCTAAGCGATGAGGACGGAAATGGTGTCGCGGACGGAATCCTTACTCCTAATAATGTATCAGTGATTACACCTACGACACCTCGAGGGTACATCGCGGGTCAGATTCTCGATGGCAATACCCAACAACCTCTGAATTCGGCCAAGGTGCGGATTTTTGGAGGCGGAATCGATATCCCTCTCGAAACTGATAAGGACGGCTATTTTCAGCACGGCCCGATTGCTTCGGGGGCAAGTTACTCGATCAATATAAGCAAAGCAGGCTATGCAAAGGTAGATTTAGCAGGATACTCCATCCCGACATCCGCCGGCGATTTTCCTCTCGATAATGGTGGAACTTTTGTGGGTCCCATCAGTCTCATCCCCACCGACGGCGCACTGAGCGTTCAGGTCGTTAGTTATTCTGGCCAACCCATTTCAGGTGCTCAAGTTACGGCAGAAACTTCCGTTTCTCATTATGTCGGTAACTCTTCGCGCGGAACGACAGTGGGCACTGGAACGACCGACGAAAACGGGCTTGCCACGGTTGCTGGTCTGGCTAATCTTATCAATCTATCTCCTCGTCGCAGAGCTTCAACATCATTTGTGGTGACGGTCGCTCCCGTCGATCTCGATGCGGATGGTGTTTATGACCTTGCGGGTACGGTGATGACCATGAGCGCAAATGAAGTGTATCAACGCCGTGCGCCCTCAATCGTTGTTTTATCCGCTCCCGAGGAAGAGCAGCCTTTACAAATTGTAGCTTCCAACGTTGATCGTCTGGTTCCTGGTAAGAATCCTCAAAACCCTACGGTCCTTGCTCCAGACGAAACGATCTACATTGTATTTAACCAGCCCGTCGCAGGAGCGGAGTCGCTTTTGGTCGAACTCGTTGATGAAACAGGGGACAACACCATCGCAACAACTGTTTCCATTGGAGCCCTCGGAAATATTGTGCAGCTGGGTCACGATACTCTCTTTGCAGCGGGCCAAGAATATAATTTAAGGCTTCTTGCACGGACTGCAGACGGAGAGACGGGCTCGAGTTTGCAAGTTGCCGCACCATTTTTTGGTCGAGGCGACCCAAGTCAAGCGATTCGAGTTCAGGGCGAATTTGTCGATGTCAACGATGATGGTCGTTGGGGCAATGGTAGTGACCGCTTTGAGATTCGTCTCAGTCGACCCATTGGTCGTGCCGACGGAAACATTCAGGGCTTTAGTGCGCAATTGTTTCTAGAGTTAGACCTGAATGGCACGAGCACGATTGGCGATTCTCGCGGGGAGTTACCACGCCCTGGTTCGAATCGACCTTATCCGGCAGGGATTGTGCTTAGTTCCGATGAGCCAGAGCCGGGTAACGGTGCTGGTAAATCTGGATTCACTCGTTTTTTCGCAAACTACCGTCAACTTTTGTCACTACCCTTGGCAGAACTAGAAGGCCCTGTAGCGTTCGAAATCCGTCTGGCTCCGGCGAGTCCAGGTGCTGCACTTCTGGTTGACCCTGACGGCCGTGAAGCCCCTGCTCGTTTAGAGGGAACGGCGGCTTTAGTGTCCAATTAGCGGGGCCAATTGCTGGGATGAACAATTACGCCCGCATCTTTGCGGAAAGGCGTTATGAAAAATGTTTGGGTACCCGCATTACTTCGTTTGACCAGACGACATTTCTTATATCTTCCGCCCGTTGAATCCTCTTTCGTAAAGCGGGTGAAATAAACACGCAATTCAGCCTTGTCGGCGCTTGATACTTTCATCAAGGTACACCTAGATGCTTGGGCGGGTTTAATTGATCCGGTCGCGAAGAACATTATCATCGCACCTGCAGCTAAGAAGACGAAACGATGAAGACGCATACAACCCATACTTTACACGATCACCGACGACTGCGCCATTTTGTTTACGCGGTCTTACTTACAGTGTGTGCCTCTGTCGTTTCAGCGCCCACGTACGCTCAGGGCACCCGTCACAAATATCGGAATCAAGAAGGTACGGTTCTGCTGGGCGTTGGCTTAGGCGTGTTGGTCGACTCAGGCGGCTCAACGAGTTTGGGTGTCGGTGCGAATGCCGGCTATGCGGTATTTCATGGTGTCGTCCCCGGTGTCCGCGTACTGACCTTCTTTGGAGGGACCTTTATCGCTGAAACTGCGGCCACACTCACTTTGACGCCGCCCATGAAAAGTTATGTCGTACCTTACCTCGATTTAGAATTGGGCGGCCGTTTTGATAATATTGGCAATGCCTTTTTGTATGGAGGTGGACTCGGTGTGTTCCTTGGGAAACTGACTTCGGGATATGCGCTAAAACTAGGGTACCTCTATAGGAAGATAAATTATGGTGATGGATTGCTTGTCAGTGATAGTCGTCCAAGTCTAAGCATCGCTCTGACTTTTTAGCTGCTCTAAACATGATTGACCTAACAACACTCAATAGCGAGCAATCGCGTGCGGTACGAACTCTAGACGGACCCTTGCTCGTATTGGCTGGAGCAGGCAGTGGGAAAACACGTGTCATTACCTATCGACTCGCAAATCTTATCCACCACGATGTTCCCGCAAAGAATATTCTTTGTGTGACGTTTACAAACAAAGCGGCTCACGAGATGCGGGTTCGCGCACGAACACTCGTCGGAAAGCAAGTGCGCGGTACCACGATGAGTACCTTTCATGCGCTTGGTGTAAGGATTCTTAGGCAATTCCCAGAAGAAATCGGACTCAAGAAAGGATTTACGATTACTGATAGTGGAGAACAAATTGGTTTTGTGCGTCGTATCTTGCGTGACCTAAGAATCGATGATCGAAATTTTGATGCCAAAGTCGTTCTCAACATGATCTCGATGGCTAAGAATGCAGGCATCGATGCAGAAACATATCGTAAGCAACGCGGACATCTCACGATCGTCAAGGAAGGCCCGCTTGAAGGTGTAGCTGCGGGCGCACTCGATGATGACTACGTGGTTGCGGCCATAGAGGCCTATGAGAAATATGAATCCGGATTAAGAGCTCAAAACGTCGTTGATTTTGATGACCTTCTTTTGCTGACAGTCAAGATGCTGAAGTCGAATCCGAGCATGCTGCAGACTTTGCGAAATCGATGGCGCTACATCATGATTGATGAGTATCAAGATACGAATGGCGCACAGTTTGAACTGATGAATCTTCTCGCCTCTGAGCATCAAAACCTCTGTGTAGTTGGCGATGACGATCAATCGATTTACGGTTGGCGCGGTGCAGATATCACCAATATTCTCATGTTTGATAAGCAGTTTCCTGGGGCACAAACCATTAAGCTGGAAATGAACTATCGTTCAACGGGCCACATCCTCACGGTCGCGAACTCGGTCATCGAAAAGAATACCCAGCGTCATGAGAAAACTCTGATTCCTTTTGCTGGTGAAGGTGACCCAGTACGGGTGATATCAACCGAAGACGAGGAAGCTGAAGCGGAGCAAATCGCGAGCGTTGTTTTTGATCTCACAACAAGTGGTGTTCTTCCCAAGGATATCGCAGTTCTCTTCCGTTCGAATGTGCAATCTAGACCTTTAGAGATGGCTTTTCGCACCATGCATATCCCGTATCGGGTTGCTGGTGGGATGGATCTACTTGAACGTAGAGAAGTTAAGGATGCGGTGGCGTATTTGCGTCTTTTAGACAACTTTGACGACGAGCAATCCCTCAGGCGCATTATTAATTATCCTCCTAGAGGCATCGGAACGACGACCGTAGGTAAAGTTGATGCATGGGCCGGCGATCAAAAAATTGGCATGTTTGAAGTCATGCAAAACGCCTATGATGTGCCAGAACTTACCGAAAAATCTGCAAGCGCTTTATCTGATTTCACTCAGATGATCACCGAACACCGCAAGATGTTAAATCGTTGTAAGGTAAGTACGGTCGTTGAGCGACTGTTTGCAGCAGTTGGCATCGAAGATCATTTATTCGAGTCAAGCGACAATGCCGAAACTGCTCATCGACGAGTAGATAACGTTCGCGCAATTTTGCGGCAGGTGAAAAAATTTGAGGAAAGAGTCAGAAGAGATAAGCGACGCGATATCGTTGAGGGTGAAGAGGTTCAAGACTCCACCCTCAGTGAATTTCTCACTTCACTTGCTTTAGATGCGAC